>URCO01000005.1:0-79010 GCA_900546375.1 uncultured Collinsella sp. | reverse complement strand
GGCCCTTGCGGCGTAGTCGCTATTTATTCAGTCCAAGTTTCGGGGCGCAGTTCACTGTCCCCTTTGTGGTGGTTTTCTCTAGTGCTGATTGAGTAGCCTTACGGCTTCGGCGGCCATGTTCTCGACCGTCATGCCGTTCTGCGCGAGCAGCTCGTTGGGGTCGTAGCGGTCGGGGAAGCCCTTGGCGATGCCAAAGGTGCGCGTGCGCACAGGCGTGCAGGCCAAGTAGCACGCGACACGCTCGCCCCACCCACCGTCCAAGATGCCGTCCTCGAGGGTGACGACAACGCGATGCTCGGCGGCAAGGCTGTCGAGAAACTTGCGGTCAAGCTCGGTTGCAAAGCGCGGGTTGACGAGCGTGGCCTCGATGCCGTACTCGGCAGCCAAGCGGTTTGCCACGCGCTCGCCCAGTTCAAAGAAGTCGCCAAGCGCAAGCACGGCTACATCGCGGCCCTGACGCGCGACGTCGTAGCGCACGATGCCATAATCGGCGCCCTCGGCGGGCGCCAGATCGGGACGGCTTACCAGGCCGATGCCCGGTACGCGGATTGCCACGGGATGCTCGCGGTGGTCGAGCGACCAGCTCAGCATGGACAGGTATTCTTCCATGCAGGCCGGTGCCAGGTAGCGCATGTTGGGAAGTCCGCCCAGCATGGAAATATCAAAGAACGAGAGGTGCGTCTCGGACGTTGTGCCAAAGACCGAAGCGCCAAACACCAGGATGGTTGCGGGGGCGTCGTTGAGGCACAGGTCGTGCCACAGTTCATCGTAGGCGCGCTGCAAAAACGTGCCGTATGCGCCAAAGACCGGCTTGGCGCCGGCGCTGGCGAGCGCGGTGGCAAAGGTGACGGCGTGCTCTTCGGCAATGCCCACGTCGACAAACTGCTTGCCTGCCACGGCGCGAAGCTCGGGCGTAAAGCCCATGATATAGGGCGTGGCAGCCGTGATGGCGACAACCTGCGGGTCGTTCGCGATAGCGGCGTTGAGTGCCTCGCTCGTAATATCGGCATAGGTGCGCGGCGCGGGCTCGCTCGGGTGGCCCGGGCAAAGTTTGCGACCGGTTGCCATATCGAAGGGCCCCACATGATGCCAGTGCTCGGGGTCGCTCTGGGCCGGCTCAAAGCCCTTGCCCTTGGCGGTGGAGACGTGCAGCACGATGGGATGATCGATATCGCGCAGCTCCTGCAGCGTATCGACCAGCGCTTGGACATCGTTACCGGCGTCCAGGTAGCGATAGTCGAGCCCCAGCGCGCGGAAAACGTTGCGCTCGCAGGTGCCGTTGCTGGCGCGCAGCTCGGCCAGATTGCGATACAGACCACCGTGGTTTTCGGCAATGGACTGGTCGTTATCGTTGACGATAATGATCAAGTTGCTGTCGAGATCGGCGGCATTGTTAAAGCCTTCAAACGCCAGACCGCCCGAAAGCGAGCCGTCGCCAATGATGGTGATGACGTTATACGTGTCGCCCGCCAGGTCACGCGCGTGGGCAAGGCCGCAGCCCAGGCTCACCGACGTGGAGGTATGGCCCATGGCGAACAGGTCGTGCTCGGACTCGTTGGGATTGGCAAAGCCAGAAGCCTCACCATAACGTTCCGGATTGATATAGGTGTACGCGCGCCCGGTCAGCGCCTTGTGGGCGTAGGTCTGGTGCGACACGTCAAAGACAATTTTGTCGGTGGGGGAGTTAAACACGCGATGGAGCGCGACCGTGAGCTCAACGACGCCCAAGTTGGGGGCAACGTGTCCGCCGACAGCGGCGGAGCTTTCGAGGATGGCGTGGCGAATCTCGTCGCAGAGCTGCGGGAGCTCGGCACGATTAAGAGCCTTGACGTCCTCGGGCGTTGTCGTTTGCGTAAGCAGCATCGTTGTGGGTTACTCCATGCGAATCGAGCGCCGGCGCTCCCTCGGCCGGCACAATTGCACAAGACAGTCTCGCACATTTTGGCGTTTGATATGTGACGGCGGCGCGGTAATTCGCCAACTGGTGGGGCAAAACGTTTTGTCCGATGCCATACTGATGTGTTCCATGATGTTTTTATCGATTGTGCACAGGCCGTGGCTTGTCGCCGTGAGTCGCTGGAAGGAGGCAGCATGTCCGGTGTCGTTCGTGCCGAGAAAATCGCGTGCGAAGTAGACCATGCTGCCCGTCAACTGGCACAGGCGGGCCGTCTGGACCTGACGCGCGAGTTTATCCAGCATGGCGATGTGACGGTGTATACGCATGTGACCTCGGTGGCGCGGGCAAGTCTGTCCTTTGCCGAGCGCCTGGGCCGCGTCGGTGTCTCGGTCGACCGTGCCTCGTTGCTGCGCGGAGCCTTGCTGCACGACTACTTTCTCTATGACTGGCACGATCCCGATCCGAGCCATCGCCTGCACGGATTTCGGCATCCGTTTTTTGCCCTGGCACGTGCCGAGGAAGATTTTGAGCTGACGCCGCGCGAGCGGAATATCATCGTGCGGCATATGTTTCCGCTGGTGCCAGTGCCGCCGACGTGTCGTGAGGCTTGGATTGTATGCCTGGCAGATAAATGGTGCGCTCTGCGCGAGACGGTCGCCGGTCGTCTGCGGCGCAAGGACGAGGCGGACGATGACGTGAGTGGCGAATCGAGCGAAAAGAGGAGAGGGTAGACGGTGGAAACCGCGATTGATATGGCGTTTGGCGGCGCGACGCTTGCCGCCTGCCCACTCTCGGCACTGGTGCTCTCGTTTGCCTTTTACGGGTTTTGCGGTTGGGCATGGGAGTCGACAGTATGTGCCATGCTTAATCACGGACGATTTGCCAACAGCGGCTTTTTGCTGGGGCCGTGCTGCCCAATCTATGGCGCGGGCGGCATTGCCTGCTGGCTGCTGTTGCGCGGGATTCCGGATGCCTCGAGCCAGTTTGTCGCTGCAGCGCTCGTATGCAGTGTGATTGAGTACAGCGTGGGCGTGCTGTTGGAAAAAACAACAGGCGCGCGCTTTTGGGATTACTCGCACCTGCCGTTTAACCTGCATGGACGCATCTGCCTGTACTGGGCCTGCGCGTTTGGCTTGGGTGCGCTGTGCATTTGCCGTTTAGTGGAGCCGGCATTGCTGGGGCTGCTTGGCCATCTGCCGGTGCTGATTGTGCGGCTGTCCGCCTTTATCGTCGCGGTCGCGATGATGGTCGACGCGGTGTGCTCGTTGGCGAGCTGGCGGCGTCTGTCTGATCAGCTGGAGCGCGTCCGGGCCGACCTTGCCGACCGCATCAATGAGTCGCTTGCCGATGCCTCGGACTCAATGCTCGAACGTATTCCCGATTCTACGATTGACTCGGTGGCACAGACGCACATCCGTAGCCGTGCCGTTAACGCGTGGCTGGCCGAGCTGGGTGACGCCGCGCTCGATGCCCTGCGCGAGAAGGCTTCGATGCCGATGTTTATCGCGGATGGTGCTCGCGGCCTGGCGCTTGCCGCCCGCCGCGTGGCCGATGCCGCGCCGAGCATGCCGCGCCCGTCGCTCAGTCGTCGCCTTGCCGGTAAGCGCATGAGCCGTCCGGTGCCAAGCGTGTCGCTCAGCCGACGCGACCTGCGCTTCTTCAATGCCTTCCCGCGCTTGCGTATCAACCGCTACGAGGGCGTCATCCGAGCTACCGACCTCCGCGACCGAGCTCGCGAGCTGTTCCGGCGCTAGCCGGGACGGGCGCGCTCGCGGCTTCCTTGCTCGCGTATTTCCCGTTCGTTTCGCGCCCGTTGCCGCGCCGTTTCCAAGATTGCGGCACCGTTTCCATTCGACAACGCAGCGTTTAACAACGCCGTATCTGGTCTACATCAGTTGCCCCTCGGCCGCATTATGGGCGCCAACAACGTTCATGCGATCAAGGGGGAGCGAATGTACGATACGGGATCGACAACGTTTATGCTCATCTGCACCATGCTCGTGTTTTTAATGACACCGGGTCTGGCGTTTTTCTATGGCGGCCTGTCCAGGCGCAAAAATGTCATCAACACCATGCTCATGTGCTTTGGCGCCATTGGTCTGGTTGGTGTTCTGTGGATTGTCGCCGGCTGGTCGCTGGCCTACGGTGGCGACGGTTCCAGCCCGTTTATTGGAGGCCTTGACCAGCTGCTGTGCCTGCCGGTGCTCAACCGGGTGCTGCAGGCGGCCGAGGGCAATGCCGCGGACGGTGTCGTCTACCCGGAGATCATCAACATTGCCTTTCAGATGGCGTTTGCCATGATCACTGCTGCTATCGTCACGGGCAGCCTGGCCGGCCGCGTTAAGTTTGGTGCCATGACGGCCTTCCTGGGCATTTGGCTGCTTGTGGTCTATGCGCCGCTTGCCCACATGGTGTGGGGCGGCGAGGGCTCCTTTATCGGCGACATCATCGGTGCACTCGACTTTGCCGGCGGCGACGTGGTGCACATTTCGTCCGGTCTTACCGGCCTGATCCTCTGCTTAATGCTTGGCCGTCGTCGCGGTTTTGGCATGGTGAGCTACCGTCCGCATAACGTGCCGTTTGTGGCGTTGGGCGCCGGGCTGCTTTGGTTTGGCTGGTTTGGCTTTAACGGCGGCAGCGAGTTTAAGGCCGACGCCGTGGCCGCGCTTGCCATCCTCAACACCGTGACGGCCAGCGCGGCGGGCATGGTCTCGTGGCTTGCCGTCGAGCGCGTGCACACCGGTCGCCCCACGCTGGTGGGCGCCAGCACCGGTCTGGTTGCGGGCCTTGTGGTGGTCACGCCCGGCGCGGGCTTTGTCGAGCCGTGGGCAGCGCTGGTTATGGGCCTGATCGTGTCGCCCGTCTGCTACTTGGCCATCAGCCATCTTAAGACCAAGTTCGGCTACGACGATGCGCTCGACGCGTTCGGTTGCCACGGTATCGGCGGCATCTTGGGCGGCGTGCTCACGGGCCTGTTCTGTGTGCCGGAGCTCTCGTGGACCGGTAAGGGTGGTCTGTTCTACACGGGCGACGTGTCGCTGCTCATCTCGCAGATTTTGGGCATTGTGGTGACGGTTGCTATTGTGCTGGTGCTCGATTTGGTGATCGCCGCAGTGGTCAAGGCGCTGCTCCACGGCAGCCTGCGCGTGGACGAGGCCGACGAGGCGCTGGGCTTGGATGCGAGTCAGCACGGCGAGAGCGCGTATCCCTCCTTCTCGGGACTTGACTAGCGGCACGGCTTCCCAGGCACCCGACCTTGCCCCTCAAACCGTCGCTTGCGTACCGAAGTACGCGGCGCTCCTCTTTCGGGGCAATCTCGGGCACCTGGAAAACCCGTGCCATGTGAAGAACAATCAATTTCTTTTATTAAAGAGAGGAATTCACTATGAAGAAGATTACGGCGATTGTTCGCGCCGAGAAGCTTGAGGTTCTTAAAGATGCGCTGTTTGCTGCCGATGTTCGCGGTATGACTATCAACCAGGTGCAGGGCTGCGGCGCACAGCATGGCTGGAAGGAATACGTGCGCGGCAATGAGTTGCTTGTCAACACGATCCCTAAGGTACAGTTCACGCTCATTTGTGCCGATGAGCATGTTGACGGCATTGTCGACATCATCTGCAACGCCGCCCGCACCGGTGCCGTCGGTGACGGCAAGATTTGGGTCGAGCCGGTCGAGGAAGTCATCCGCATCCGTACCGGCGAGCACGGTCCCGCCGCGGTATAGAATCGACCGCCTACCATCCGCAACGTTAAAATGCTGCAATGAGGCACAAGACTTGCGTTGCGGATGGACGGATTATGGGTCGTAATAAATATCCCGAGGAGACTGTCGCGAAGATTCTCGACGCGGCGCTGGAGCTATTCTGCGTACAGGGTTATGAGGGGACGAGCATTCAAGATATCGTCGACCGCCTCGATGGCATGACCAAGGGCGCTGTCTATCATCACTTTAAGAGCAAAGAGGAGATTTTCAACGCCGCATTTGATCGGGCAATGGCTCCGATTGTTGAGCAACGTCGCTCAACGCTTGGTATCGGCAATATGACCGGAGCCCAAAAGCTCAAGCGACTGTACGCGCCCGAGTCTGTCGTTCCGCAAATTGAGCTATGGGCACGCATGCATCCTGCGGCAGATCCGGTAAAAAGCTCGCGTCTACTGGCGATGCAGTACCAGGGCTCGTTCGACGAGTCGGCCGATGGCTGT
Organism: uncultured Collinsella sp.; assembly: GCA_900546375.1. GTDB lineage: Bacteria > Actinomycetota > Coriobacteriia > Coriobacteriales > Coriobacteriaceae > Collinsella. The sequence continues at coordinate 72,910 of URCO01000005.1, read as the reverse complement.
CTCTTGCCAGTGATCGAGGAGGGCATCGCCGACGGCTCCATTGCGTGCAAATGCCCGCGCGAAGCGGCTGAGGCCGTATCGTTGTTGGCGAATCTTTGGCTGCTGCCGCTGTTCCGTCCGCTCGAGACCAAAGATCGAATGCTCGCTCGCGCGCAATGTTTGGCGCAGATGGCGGCCGCGGTGGGGCTCGATTTGGGTAATGAAGTGCTTCAGACAACGGCTCAGATTTGGGACGTATGGAACCGTGCTGGGTGGTAATATAGATACTGACGGTATGTAATTGATTTGTAAGGGTAGCCACGGCTGCCCTTTTCAAGTCATTAAATACATACTAACGGTATGTATAGGGGTGGGCTTATGGCTGGAATGCGGAGGAGTAGCGTCTCGTTGACGCAAAAAACAGTACGATCTATCAGACTTTTTGGCCTTCTTGTTGCGCAGCTGTGCACGTATTCGATGCTGTCGGCGCTGTGCTTTGCGTATCCGCTTTACTTGTTCGATTGCAGCGGCTCATCAACGTTATATGGTGCCGTCGCGGCGATAGCGTTCGTGCCGGGCGTGCTTGCGACTCCGGCTGGCGGAATATTGGCGGATCGGGGGAGACATCGCGGGGTTCTTGTGGTGCTCGGCATTGTTCTGATGGCTGCATCGCTGTTGTTTATCCCCATGAAGCGGTCGCTGCCTCTTGCGGTTGTCGTGACAGCAATGCTTTGCGTCCAATATGGCATCCAATCGCTGCTGAAGCCGATGCTTCAAATTGAGACGGTGCGCATGACGGGCCCAGAAAAGGTTGAGCGTGCCACTGCGTTGGTCTCGCAGATAACCATGACGAGCAATATCTTGGGGCCTGTAGTCGGGACGGCAGTCTATGGGTGCTTTGGTATCGACGCTCTATGCGAAACCGCGGCGTTGACGTTTGCGATGTCAGCCCTACTGTTCGGGGGCGCACTCAAGCAAAATGCCTCATCTGGAATGACAGGGGACAGTACGACTTGCTCGACATGCCGAAGCGATTTTCGGGAGTCGATTCGGTACCTGTTTCAAAACGCATCATTGCTCGTTGTGTTTTTGCTTGCGGCTATTTTGAACCTTGCGTTAGTTGGGTTAACGATTGGTGCTCCCGTTATTGTTGCAAAGCATCTCGGAATGCAATCATCCTTTGTTGGGATTATTGAGGTGGCTATGGGCTTAGGTGGTCTTGTCGGCAGTGGTTTGGTCGGTATTTGGCCGCATCGTTTTTCCTTCAAGGGCATATGTCGATATGTTGCGATGATTTGTTTTGGAGTCGTACCGATTATTGTCACGCTACTGAGCGGTCCTGATGAATTAGCGTTTGCCGCGCTTGCGGCCGGCTCGGCATGGGTCATGGCGTGGGCAAGCATTGCATCGGTCGAAATCGTTTCATTTGTTCAGCGGTCAGCGCCAAAGGAACTCTGCGGAAAAGTGCTGGCACTCGTTTATATGATGCTTTCCTGTGCAACGCCTATTGGCCAATTGGTTTACGGACTCGCATATGATCGATGGACACCGGCGATTGTATTCGCAGGCATGTTGGCGGTGCTGACGTTGACGACGGCGCTGTTTTATCGGCTGAAAAGTCGCTTGTGGCGATTGTCTTAACGCGCTGGGGCACCGTGAATTTGTGAAGGCAGTGGCACGTCGCGTCGTGACGGCATTGTTTGGGCGTGCCTCTCCTTCGTCTACAATATCGTGCAGACGAAGGAGGGGCATGCCCATGATCAAGATGTTTGCGAGTGACTTAGACGGAACGCTGCTGAACGCCCTGCACGAGGCAGACGGGACCATCCGCCGTGCCATTCGTGAGCTGACCGAGGCTGGTCTGCATGTGGTTCCCGCGACCGGACGCTCGACGTTACCAATCGGCGAGCATGGTTTTACGGGGCTGGCGCTCGATGCCTGCTGCTCTAACGGCTCCATCGTGCGCGACAGCCATGGCGAGGTACTCAAGACCTGGACCATCGACCCGCAGATTACCGAGGAGCTGCTCAAGGAGTTTCCGGATATCTGTTTTGACTGCTCCACACCCGATGGCATGTTTTCGAGCGGATCGTTCGAGATGCACCAGGCGGGCTTTAAAAAGGACAGCCCTATCAAGCGCGTCGTGATGCGCGGTATGCGTGCACGCGGCGGGTATCACGAGGAGCAGTATTTCGACCAGTCGATCGGTGACATCCTGCGCCACGATGTGTGCAAGATCAACTGCCGCGTGACCTCGCCCGAGCTGGAGCGCGACCTTAAAGCATATTTGGCCGAGCGATCGGACCGCGTGGTCAACGCGCCGTTCGATCCGGTGATGTTCGAGATCACGGACGTGGCGTGCAACAAGGGCGAGAGTGTGGCCTGGCTGGCGGGCTACTACGGTATTGCCGAGGACGAGGTCGCGGTTTACGGAGACGGCGGCAACGACATCGCCATGCTCAAGCGCTTCCGTCACAGCTATGCCACCAAGAATGGCAGTGATGCGGCCAAGGCCGCCGCGAGCGCGACTATCGGCAGCTGCATGGCCCACGCCGTCCCCAAACACATGCTCGCCACCATGCGCAAGCAAAACTCCCGCACCGTCATCGAATAATGTGGCAAAGGGACTGCCACTTTGTCACATTCCGGGGTTCTCGACTAGCCAGTGCTCGTAGGCGCGCTGCATGACCTCGGTTTTATCGGCTTTTTTGCGGCAGCCCTTCTGCTCCTCGATGGCAAGCTCATAGGCATCGCTCTGCTCAAAAGCGCTGGTATCCCAAGCACCGTGCTCAATGCGAGCCCATGTGGCATCGATGAGCTGCTCGAGTTCGGCAATGTCAACGGCGTTGGCGGTTGTCGCGAACGGCGGGCGGAGCTCGCCCGTCGTCTTGTCGGGTTCTACATAGTAGTCGCCCATGGAGGTGACGGTGTAGCCATAAAACTCGGGTGACGCTTCGACCAGCAGTTTGTAAAACTTGAGCTGACGATGGTAGCCTGCAGGGATTTCTTTGCCAAAGCCAGTCTTGTAGTCGACGATCTGCACCGTCTTAGCTGCATCGTCAACGAGGAGCAGGTCAAGAAAACCAAAGAGTGGAGTTCCACTGGCAGTTAGACACTGCATGTTCGCTTCCGTGATGCAACGGTAGCCACGTACGTGCTCGACAAGCCAAGGGACGAATGCATGACAAATGCGTTCGAAGCGGTCCGAATAGCGACGGACGTCCTCGGGGGCAAAATCGAGCCACGAAATCTGCTGGCGATACTCGGCCTCAATTGTCTCAATTGCCGCCGCGCCATCGGTTGCCATCCGATTAACGATTTCTTCGAACATCGCGTGAACGATAGTGCCGAATTCGGTTTGAATCGTGGGCGCAGTGGGCAGGCGCACAATCTGCTTTTCGGGGAAGTGCTGGCTATTTGCACACCCAGGCTCGTAGGTCACAAAGTTGTTGAGTGCCGTGGCAGAGAGGTGTTTTACGTCGGTGTGAGGCTCCAAAAGCGCACGGAGCTCGGGCGTATCAAACACGTAGTTGTCGCGCCATTCGGTTTCGATGGCGGCACTGAGCTGGTCCGCTTCAGCAGAAACCTCGCAAGAGTCGATAAGCCCCGTGAGCTCCTGCAGCGCCGATCCGCCGGCGCGGTACAGCTCGAGGTGTCGCTTAGCGCGTGTGATGGCTACAAACAGCAGACGGCGCGCATCGTCGTCATCCTTTTCGTCGCGAATAAGCAGGTTGGACGGGTACAGGCTCATGCCGCCAGCACCTTTGTGCCAGGTGGAGTCGTCGGCGTCGAGCAGGTAGACGCAATCGAACTGCAGACCTTTCGAACTGTGAGCGCTGGTAAGGCGAACGGCTCCCGGTGTGCCAAGATCGATGGATGCGTCGATGCCCGCGCCAAACTTTTGCGCGGCGTCGAGTTTGTCGACAATATCGGGCAGGCGAAGCGTGCGTCCCATGCGGCGCGCGTCGCCCATTTCACCCTCGGCAAAGGTGAGTAGGGCGCGGATGCCGGCATTGAATTCGGCGGCGCCCAGCGGATCCTGTTTCTTATGATCCTGATAATAGTCAAGGCTGCGTTTGGCAATCTTAAAGAGCAACGCTCTGACCGGGGAGGCGCCGGCCTCGGCCGCCCACTGCATAAGGTCGTCGTACAGCTCTTTGACGCGGGCGCTATTACTCTCGCACATGGCGGCCATCCAGTCGCCGCGATGTTCGCGCTTGGCGCTGAGCGCAAACGTCACGGACGATGGATGGTCGCCGCCCAGCTCGGCGGCACAGACAATCTGCGGAAGATAGCTACAGGCGAGCTCCTTCTGCCCGCGAGCAAGCGCGGTAACGCAGCGCAACAGTGCCAGCATCGTCTGCATACGCTCGGAAGCAAAGAGATTCTGCCGCTCGCGATACGAAAAAGGTACCTTCTCCTTAACGAGGAAGGGAATCAGCGAGCGCAAGGCGGCGTGCTTGGCAGAGATGACTGCAATTCCTTCATTGGGATCTTCGCATTTATCGAGATAGTGATCATCAAGCCGCTGCTTAATGCTCGCAGCGACAGCGGCGTATTCCTCGGCTTTGCCGCCGAAGACGTTCTCACTAAAGTCGACCTGATCACCCTGAGGCTTGGAGGCTTCGATTGACTTATTCGAGCTGGCGTCGAGGCGATATTCAATTTGGCGTGCGATAGCTTGACCAAGCTCAACGATGGCGGGCGTGGAGCGATAGTTGGTCTTGAGCACGATGCTCCGGGGCGAAAACTCGGCCGCAAACTGGTTAGCACATTCGATCGTGGCGCCTTGAAAACGCATGATTGCCTGATCGTCATCGCCGACTGCCATGATATTGGGCGCATCAACGCCGTCGCAGAGCAGCTCGATGATGCGCATCTGGGCACCGTTGGTGTCCTGAAACTCGTCAACCTGGATATAGGTATAGGTGTCCTGGAGCACTTGACGTAGCGCATCGTTGTGTTCGACGGCGTTAACAAAGTCGCCGATCATATCGTCGTAATCGTAGAGATGGTGCTGGTCAAGCTCGCTCTGGTAGCTACGCGCGACGTCGCAAGCGGTCTTAAGTCGCTCGCTCTGCTCCGCAATCTTAAAGGTGCGTCCCTGAGAGTTGCTGCCTCCAAAGAAGGCATCGCGCACCTTGGTGTATCCCGACGACTTTCCCTTCTCGTCAATAAGTTCGGTGCGGCGAACGGTGTCGCGCAACTCAAGAATGTACGGCACGTACGTGCCGGCGGGGCACTCGATCGGGTGGGTGAGCGATGTGGGCGCCATGCCGCAGGCACGCTCGACCTCCTCCTCAAAGCGTTCTGCCAACGCAGCGCTTGCCCTTTCGCAGGCGAGCGTAAGCAGCTCGGAATGCTCGGTGAGCCAGGCAGCGGCGTCGATATTCTGCTGTGCGATGGCGCCCAGCGTGTCGTAGTCCAGGCCACTGCGTTTGATCTTGGAGACAAAGCCAATCATCTTGCCGATGTTTTGCGCGGGCATATCGGGCGACCCTCCGCCCAAGGGCGATCCAAAGGGCAGCGATTTGAGCAACCGATCAAAAATCTCTTGCTGGTGCAGGCTGGTAACAAGCGTGTCGGTCGAAGGACGCATGAAGTACTCGGGATAGCGCGACCTGATGCTGCTTGCAAATCCGTGGAACGTGCTGACTTCGATGCCGTAGGCGTCGCGCCCAATGAGCTCAATCAGGCGTTTGCGCATGGCTTCCGCGCCCGCCTCGGTATAGGTGAGGCAGAGGATGTTGCGCGGGGCGGCATCGCGGTTGGCCAGGATGTTCGCCGCGCGCAGGCTCAGTAGCTGCGTCTTGCCGGTGCCGGGACCGGCAATGACGAGCAGCGGACCATCTAGGCATTCGACGGCCTCGCGCTGTTCGGGGTTCAGGCGTTTAAACGATTCATCGAATTTGGGGGTCGTATCCATGAATTATTACCTGTCTTCCTGGTAAAGTGCCCGAGTGTCGTCGAGATATTTGAGATACGTATCGATGACGCTCTGGGGCTGAACGATCTTAATGAAGGTGCTGAGTTGCAGCAGCCAGCCAAAAAACTGCGGCGACAGCGGGGCTTTGACAGTTGCTAACAGGCGCCCATCCTGGTTCTCAAACACAACGGCGTCCAATCCGAACTTGTCGATGAGCGGATTCATCGCACGGTCATCGAGTTCCAGCACCACGGTGGTCTTATTGGCTGCAAATACGCCGAATGATGGAGAGACGTGATCTTCGAGCACATAGCCGGCAATGCGCGGATCTTTGGTCGCGGACTCTTCGGACACCGCAACGTCGAGCATACGATCGACGCGATAAGGCGTGAACGGCTGATGGCCCGAGCCGGCGTTGGCCCATTTATCTCTAAACCCAATCATGTAATAGAGTTCGTCGGAGTAGATAAGGCGCACGGGTGTGAGCTCGTAGGTCTTTCCGTCATGATTAAGGGCCTTTTGCTTAGCGGCGTCGTAGTGGAAGTAACGAAACCGAATCTTGCGTTTTTCGCGCATAGCCTGCTGAATCAAGTCGATATTGTGCAGAGCATCGGAGTTTTGCATCTTTACGCGCGAAGGCACGTCGACGCGCTTGTGCATCAGCTCGCGTTCGCCCAGGCTGGCGAGGCTCTGCAGCTTGCCGATGAGGTGGTCGGTCAACTCATCGGTCAAAAATGGCGAACTCTGCACGGCGTCAACAAGCATGATGAGCTCTTGCAGGTCGAGTGGGCGTGAGACCAGCGCCCATTCCTTGCCGCCACGCTGGTCAACATCGAGCCCAAAGTCGCGAAGCGTTTGCAGATCGCGATAGATAGCCTTTCGTTCGGCCTCGAGATCGTGATAGGCGAGCTCCTCGATGATCTGCTGCGTTGTGAGCCCGTGCGCGCTGTCGGTCTTTTCCATCAAGGTTTTAAGCAGGAACAGAAGCCTGAGCTTTTGATTTGGTCTGTTCGCCACGTTGTCTCCTTTCGCCGGCAGGGTAACAGCCGAAGATGCAAAACAAGACCCGTTATTGGGACTCATTGTAGCTCGCGCGACCGTAGTATTCGCAGCAATAAGAGCTCGAATAGGGCGAAAGGTGGTTAAACGGAAATCGGCGGTTTGGCTGGCTGGTGTGACATGCGCTCTATTGGCTTGGGGCCGGTTCCGGTTTACAAGGATCAGAACAGGAGAAATGCGATGGCAGACATCAAAGTCTTTGCCGAGAATCTTGAGGGTTCAACCAAGGAGCAGATCGAGGAGATTTCCAGCTGCCCGGCGTTTGAAGGCGCCAAGATCCGCATCATGCCCGATGCCCATAAGGGCAAGGGCTGCGTGATTGGCTTTACGGCAAACTTGGGCGACAAGGTGATTCCCAACCTGGTGGGGGTCGACATCGGATGCGGTATGTACTGCGTACCGCTTGCAGAGACTATTGCGCGCGATGACCTCATTCAGTTCAATCGCGACGTGAAGCGCGCAGTGCCCACGGGCTTTAGCCTTCATCGCGATCCTGCCTGCGTACTCGCGGACTTTGGCATGGAGTCGCGCGATTGGCTTCAGGATAAACGCAAGGTTGAGCGCTCCATGGGCACGCTGGGCGGCGGTAACCACTTCATTGAACTCGACGAGGACGAGAATGGGTGCCAATATCTGGTCGTGCACACCGGCTCGCGCAACATGGGCAAGCAGACGGCGGAGCACCATCAGGCGCTGGCGCAGAAGACGTGCACGGCAGATATCCCCGACGAGCTTAAGTATCTCGTGGGAGATCTATCTGCCGAGTATCTCGTCGATATGCATAACTGCCAGCGCTTCTCGAATCAGAACCGCAAGGCGATTGTCGCGCAGATTGTTGAGCGTACGGGAATTCGACTCGACGGAGACGGCTTTACCACCATGCACAACTACATTTCTGAAAGTGGCATGATTCGCAAGGGCGCTATTAGCGCTCACGCGGGCGAGATGGTGCTGATTCCGTTCAACATGCGCGACGGTGCCGTTATTGCGCGCGGCAAGGGAAACGAGGACTGGAACTGCTCGGCGCCGCATGGGACGGGTCGTGCGATGAGCCGCACCAAAGCGTTCCAAACGCTCGATACCAGGTTGTTCGTTAACGAGATGCGCGATGCCGGCATCTACTGTCCGAGCGCATGCGAGACGACGCTCGATGAGTCGCCCGAAGCGTATAAGCCTGCGGATGATGTACTGAGACTCATGGACCCGACGGTTGATGTTATTCACCGACTCAAGCCGATTTGGAATTTTAAGGCTACTGGTAAGCGCGGTAGGCGTTAGGAGGGTTGCGATGGCGCTAAAGATGGACTCCAGGGACGCCCGAATTGGCCGTACTGTGAGTATGGGCGAGCTGATGAGCTTCCCGGGCGTGATGCCGCCGACAGATGCGAGCCAGCGTGGTTGGATTCGTGAAGAACGGGGCGATGACGGCTTTGACATAAGCCGTTTCCATGATCGACTGACTTCCGGGCTCGATTATGTCATGGAAACATCGGTGTTCGAGGTCTTGCAGGTATTGAAGACTGGTACGCCTGTTGATGACATCCTGGGCGGTGGTATTGGACTAGGCAAGCTTAGCGTGATTGGCGGCGCGCATGAAGACGTTTCGAACGTGCTGGCGCGTGCGGTTTTATGCCTGAGTGGGCAGTGCGCCGTGCTTTACGTGCCGATTCGGGAGCGTGAAGAGGATGCGATTGCCCGGCTTATTCGTGCCGAGATGGGCGTCAAGCTGCCGGCGGATCTTGAGGAGCAACAGGTTGAGGCAATCCGCGCAACGATGCGCCTCAAGCAGCGCAACTTGGGCATCTTTGCCGAAGACAACATGACCATGGACCTTTTAACAAGCTGGTTGCTCGGCGACCAGACGTGGAACAGGGCAGTGCTAAAGGACGTCGTGGTCGTAATCGATGGACTCGAAATGCTCGACGACAACCGTCCGGTAAATGTAATCCTGCGCGACCTGCGAAACATGCTCAGCCCGACGGCGGCGATCTTAGCAGGTTGCTTTGCAGTAGAGGGCCGGGAGGACGAAGCAGCATTCGCCGAGACCCACTGCAATGCAGATGCCCTGGGCCGCATGAGTTCCGATGGTGAAAATCCCATCTACATGTGAGTTTTCGGCTAGGTCCATAGCCGAAAACAATAGTCCGGCCCGTGACGCATCTGCACCACGGGCCGTTTTCAAGAGATATTTATTTCACATGCTCGCTGGCATGTCATGAGGGGCTTACTTTAACGGCGCGCAACAATAAGGCTGCTCGCCCCGCTTGGTATGATGAGCGAGCAGCCATCTATTCTTCGACTAAAGCTGCGATGTCATCGAGTTGCTTGCGAATACCTAAAAACTCTGTGTCAAGATCGAGTGTCCGACAGTGGAAGCGATAGCCGGTTTCATCCCAGCTTTCGCACATTGACCTCGCGTTATCAGTGAGAGCGTAAAGAAGCATGCCCTCGACCGCCCCTGTTTTTCGCGACCATGATTCATGGGCAACGTAGGAATAGATTTGATTGCGATGGGCTGGGGATAGAATTTCGGATTCCATGTGCTGGTGAAGAATAGTCCCGTAACATTTGCAGTCAATGATGAGGGTTCGACCGGGGCCTTCAAGAGTGACGTCTGTCAGTAATGCCGGCAATATCTTTGGAGCGTTGTCCGATCCTGATGCCACTCGATGGGCAGATGCCCTAAGATCGGGATGCTCGGCGCGATAATACTCCAGTACAAAATGTTCAAAGAGAGCGGAGAGTTTCTGATTGTCCCGTCATTTGCCAAAAGCGGTATCACCTGAATAAAGTGTCGGCAGGCTATTCTCAATTACGGCATGACAGACTCCCATAAGAAGGCGATAACCGCGGTTTCCTCCGTGAAAGGAGAGCCTTCCCCAGTCGATAGAGGAAGGTCGAATATTGTCGATAGAATCGAGCTGCCGATAATAACTTCTAAGTAGGTTTTTCCGTTCGGTGCCGACTGCGCCAGAGCGAACGAGGGTGCCCACTGCGCATTTAAGCACCCTGTTCATCTGAGTATTGACTGTCCATTCGTCGCTGGTACACCTAATGCTTCGGCGCCCAGCGGAGCGCAGCTGTGATGTCCCAGCCATATCGATTTTCCCGCGAATACCAAGAAAGTCCTCGGAAACCTCGGCATAACCGTGCTCCAGACCACGTTTGAGTCGTGATGAGATGCCGATTGAGAGGATGGCCGCAAGTAGGTCTTCGACGTGCTCAAACTCCTCGGTCTCGATAGACGCATATTCATCGAGACCGAGGGCTTTGAAGGCATAGGCCATCATGTAGTAGATGTTTCGAACGATGACCTTTTCTTCAGCTCTGGGCATTGACGGCACCTTCGAGGACGCTTATTGCCGCATCCGCTTTGGCTCGATCATCGAACCAATATTCACGGATGAGTGGGTTGAGTTCGTATTTAACGATGTCGTCAACACACCCTTTGCCGGAGCGACAGAGGTAACTATGTCCAATCTCGTACCCTTCACCGAGCGCGGGGTCGGAGGCAATGTCGATGTTTACCGAGCGTACCGCATTGACGAGAGAGGGCATTCTTTTGTCGGCACATTTCGATGCATCTTTGAGGAAAGAGGTGTTATTGAGAGCTGGGGTCATGCGAAAGAAAGCGAACCTTCTGCGAAGTGCATAGTCGATAAGGGCAATGCTACGATCAGCGGTGTTCATGGTGCCGATAATGAAGACATTGTCTGGTACGAAAAAGGGCCTTCCATCGATAGCGAGACTGGTGGGATTGCCGCGATGTCCGGCTTCTATAAGGCTCAAGAGTTCTCCAAACACCTTTGAGATATTCGCTCGATTGATCTCGTCGATTAGGAAGAAGTAGTCACTGTCGGGATCGCTTGCCGCTTTTTGACAGAATGAGGTGAAGACGCCCGCTTTGATATCGAATCCGCCTGCATCATTTGGACGGTATCCAATGACGAAGTCCTCATAGGTTGTCCCTTGGTGGAATTGAACGGTTTCTATCTTGGAGTTGTCTCGCTTGCCCATGAAGCTCCAAGCGAGTCTTTTTGCGCAAAACGTCTTCCCTGTTCCTGGAGCACCGTCGAGGATAAGATTTCGCTTTGCCTTAAGGAGTCGTTTGAGCTGTGAGAGATCATTTGCGTCAAGATAGACGTCATTTAAAAAGTCGTCGTCAGTGTATGCGCTGCCGTCTTTGCTTGGCGAGGCGTTGGAGCCCGTAGGCAATTCTGAATCTTCGGCAGGATTAGATGTAGCGTCTCGCTTCGGGGCTTTATGGTCAAACGCTTCAGCCGAAATCTCGTAAAGGGGCCTACCCAGATGGCCCACCTTGTTAAGGAGCTCTAAATAACCGGTCCCATTTTGTTTGGATGACGTTACTAATATGCCGTAAGCACTTTCGAGATAATTTCTGCTTAGTTGATCAAAAGGCATGAACGTGTCGGGCCTGCACCAGAACAATGCCATGGAGAGGTTTGCAAAGCCGATATTCTTTTGGGCCAATACTCGATCGAACAAATTGATGAACTGGACGTGATCTTCGTCTTCTGGTGAGTATGCCATTGCCTCTTCGAAGAAATCCCATTTCTCCTCAATGCTTGAGTCTATTCCGTCCATGTAACGCCAGCGCCTGTTATTTGAGGTGGGTACACCGGCATAGTCAGTGGGAATTGCGCCGTGAATATCGAGGCGGGCAAAAATGCTTTCGATTACCTTGGTGCGGCTATCGTAGCTTATCGATCTGTTGAACAGAGACATGAACGTGAATGGATCCATTCTGTTTGTGTCTCCAGTATTTGCATTGTTCTTGCAGATTTCGAGAAGGGTTTCTTCGTCGTTTCGCATAGTCAGCAATTTTCGAGCGATTGCCGTGTAGGTATCGACCCATGTGAACTTCGTTTCGGTGTCCATTTTGCTCCCGTCTTTAGCGGCCGCTTTAACAACAAATACTAGAACGTGGGCTTTGTGAAATAGTTGAGCAACAAAGGTGTGCGGACAATCTAGGCGGATGAGCGGTGGGATGGTCAAATGTCATCGTTAAGATCGCTATTCGGAAAAGCCTGCGTTGCCGCCGCGTCGACGTTCATCTCGATTGAATCCGCCGCATCTGTTGATCGTCCCCTCGAGTACCGATATGCATCCAGCTTCCGTTATCGAGTGCGATGCCGATATATATCCAGCCAAATAGGCTCTTCCTCTTTGTTGTCAGTGCACGCTTCTAGCAAGTCATCTATCCGGTCCAACCCGATCGCTTGTAAGGTTGTGCATGCTTCCGGCAAGGGTTGCGTTGCTTTTCTCGCCCTGAACATGGGCGACAGCATCAGGTTCGTATGCGCCCATCCGGCAAAGCAACTGCCGTAGGGGATAGAGCCGCAGCCAATCTGCCCATCGGCATCGAGGTATAGACAGTCCAATTTCGAGTTTGCTATCAGGCAATAACAAGGGCCTGGCGCCCATGGCCTGCAGTCGATTTCAAGAATATCGCCCTTTTTGTACGGCGTGGGCAAGTCAACGTACGCCCCCTTGAACCATGGCCCAAAGATTCCACCCACAATGCAGTCGAGCACCTCGCCACATTCGCCCTCTTCTTCCCTGCAGATGTACTGGATTTCACCGGAGGCGTTTGCGTAGTAAGTGAAGTCTGGCTGTAGAAAGCCGTCGTATGGATATGAACAGCTCGGGTCGTTGGCAAGGTTGAACAGCTCGACCATCCAGTATGAGGACGATAAATCTGTCATTTTGCTCCACTTGTCTGCGTATGCCTTCATTGCCGCAAGGGCGGCTGGCCAGGATGCCACAGGGAAGGGGCCATGCGTGATGGCGGATCCCACTTCGTTGCCGATAAAGCTAATTTCGCTAATAAGCAGCACCTTCCTGTTTCCGTCGACGGCCTTTAGCGCGTTCAAGCAGTCATCGATGTAGTCGATACAAATCTCTGGTCCGTACCAAGAAAAGGTTTCGTCTGACGAACTGCGCTCGGCAGCAACCAGCTTGCTGAGCATCTCCCGTTTGCGGTTGATTTCTATCGACGCGCCACCGATGATTTGCGAGTAATGATCGCCACTCAGCAGCTGTGGATTATGCAGCAAATGCTCTCGCAACTCCGGAGATTCGATCAGGTTGATTATTTCTTCGTGCACGATGGCCTCCGAGTTATTGGTGCGACTTCTCGTAGATTCGGACATGACGGCCTCTACTCAAATAGCTGCGGATACTTTTCCTTGAGCGGTGCCTGATCCAGACGTAGCTCTTCCAGGTTGCGCTTTGCCTTGGACTCTATCCTTATGGTGTCGATAAACGCGATGAGTGAGTCGACATACAGGTCGCCGCGCAGGTAGGCCTGGGCGGCGATTAAAATTCGCTGCTCGTCTTCGAGCGGTTTGCGATAGTACTCAAGATTCAGGTAAAGCGGGTCTGGCTCGCCGATGTAGAGGGGAAATGTCTCGTTGTAGGTAATCGAGCAACCAGTGGCACGCATGTTGCTGATATCCCCTGCATGGCGATAGTGCTCGAGGCGTTGCTGCGCATGATCAAGCCATTCGTCAGAACGGTCTGCCTGCCGAAGCTCTGCCTCAAGCTTTGTCCGGTCCCACGTGGGCAGATCGAACAACATGAACGGCTCACGGGCACTGCCTTGCGGCGTCCAGACGATATCGCCGGTGTGGAACGGCGTGGGGATATCGACCCAGATGAACTCGAATGCGATCTCCCAATCGTTCTCAACGGGGCCGGCCGAAGGGCAATAAACGGAAAGAACCTCGCCTTTGCCGTTCACCATGAGCCAATCTTCCTGGCGATGTTCTTTGTCGGCATCGAGTGGGCACCGGGTGATGCGTACGCGTGCCTCTGGACGGCTCGCAAGTTCATCATCACCGCGCAACGCCTCGGCACATTTCTCATAACAGCTGAATGGCGCGCCGAAGGCCCCACAAAGTTGCCCGTCGGGCACAATCTCCTCTTCATACTGATAAACGTAGCCCGTCCCACTCGCAAACGCATCGACGCATCGCTTGTTGTAATCGATTGTCCAGCTCAAAAAAGCATGGAAATCGGGGATGGCCGGCCTTCCAAGACCGGCATGGGTTGCTTCCAGCGAACAATTGGGCATGGTTCGGGCGATCTCCTGCCAAGCTTCGCATTTCTGATCGAGCGTGGCGGTCTTCGAAAACCAAACCAGATAGGCGGCCTCGATGGCGCTGGGCTGGAAGTCGATACTGCACAGGTGCTCCCGAATGTCCCGGGAGTCGACGAAATCCAAGATGTCCATAGCAACCTCCAATTCGGTCGTTGCCGTTAGCATCCATCAGAGGTTGTGCTTTGTGGTCCCATTAACGGGTCTGATATGAATCTCGCGTCAAACATATTTTTGGAAACGCCACTGGTGCATGGGTGGCTGCGTGTTGAAAGGATTGCCATTCAAAATATGATGCTTGCCCTTGTGATGAATAGCACGGCCGCTTTTCTAAGCTGAACACGAACAAACATTCGCATATCTAACTGCGGTTTGATAGAATCGGTATCGTTGGCGGCAGTTCCATGTGCCGGGCAGCGCTCTCCATTTGATGGGAGGTGATGCCCATGGCCGATTTGATTAATTTCGTGAGGCTCCTGACCGCTTTGGTCTCGCTTCTCACGGCGCTCATCGGACTTTCCGAGGCACTCAAGCAACGTTCGATGCAACGAAAAAGGGGTCGCCGCCGCTAAGGCGTTGACCCCCTAAAACAAGCAACGGCGCTGCCCAGCTTAGCAGAACTTGGGCTGCCGTCGACACTATTCTACCCACGAACAGCATTTTGGACAATCGGTAGTGGCGTTTCAAAAACTAAGCGCAACCGGCGCAACCTCCCTCTAAGAAGGGATCGGCCGTCGCATCGAACAGCTCCGGGTAGCGGTCCTTGAGCCAGCTATCTGCGTCCTCGAAGCCACGCGCCTTTTTCTCCGCCAGCGCCTGTAGCTCGCATGCGCTGGCCATCGCGGCGAGTGAGTCAACCGCCAGGTCGCCTTTGGCATACGCACTGACGCCGTAAAGGATTCGCTCCTCTGACTTGAGCGGCTTGCGGTAATAGTCGATGTCCAAAAGAAAGCCCTCAGGCTCCCCAATGTAGAAGGGGAAATGCAAGGCGGATGAGACTTGGCAGCCGTAGGCGTACATGTCGCTGGTGTCGCCGTCATATCGGTGCCAACGCAATAGCTTGTCGGCCTTTTGCACGAGGCGCTCTTTGTAGACGGAGGAGGCCAGCTCTTTGTCGACTCGTGTGGACCCCCACGTTTGCAGGTCAAACAGCACCATCGGCTCGTCGGGGCGTTGGAGGTTGCAGACGATGTCTCCGGCATGGAAGGGCGTTGGGATATCAAACCACATGTCCTCGAAATCGCTGGCGGTGCCCGCCTCGTCCCACTCGCTTTTGTTGCGGTAATCGCAAGACATTACTTCGCCGTTCGCATTGAGTAAGACCATGTCGTCGGCATAGTGGTCTTCGTCTGGGTCGATGGGACGACGAGTGATTCTGATGGCTTTGGGGTCGTCACCGTCGAGCTCTTTCCAGATTGCATCGAAGCACTTTTGATAACTGCTGTACGGGCCGTAAAGACAGCCGCCCTGCCCGCGCCGGTCCCATGAGTAGTCATCAAAGAAATACAGGCTCAGACCGTCCGTCAATTTAAAGTGCGCGAGCTTTCTGTGCTCCTGCTTAATGACATTGCGCAGAAAGGCATGGAAGTCCGGGATGTTGACCGTGTCATTTCTGCGACTCATGGTGCAATTGGGCATATTGTCGATGATCTTTTGCCAGCCTTCGAGCTTTTGCTGCAGCGTCGCTTTATGCGAGCAATTGACAATGAAAGCCGCTACGGGCGTGGTGAGCTCGTAGTTGATTCGTTGAAGATGCTCCTTAATGCTGCGCGAGTCCAAAAACTCAAAGATGTCCGGACGAATATCCAGCTCACTTTGGCTGGCGGGCTTGCGGTGCGGCTGCAGGCAATCGTGTCCGACCGAGCCTTCGGACCACTGCTTGCCGTAGTCGGGGTCTTCGTGCAGCTTCTGCGAAAGCTCGAGCATAAAAGCGCAGTCGTCCGGTAGCTCGCCGGCGTAGCGCTCGGCGGTGTAGAGGGCAGAGGGGATGAAAGGGTCTAAGAGACTGTCGCTGAAAGTGCCGGATGAAAGCGAACCCTCCTTAACGCCGTGATCTTTGCTGGGCCCTGCGCACCAGATCTGTCCCCGGAGCGTGTGCTCGTAGTCGTTTTCGAGCACAATGGCAAAGCGAGGCCCGTGATCGAAGGGGCGACCGTCGATTTTGAGGATGTCGCCCGGTGCCCATGGCGTGTAGATAGGCTCGTTGTTCGCGCAGAACCGCCTGCTATCGTTTCGCCAGGCGCTTTCGACATGCGATTTGCGGGTGCGGTGATTGCGCAGATCGCGGAGGAATATGAGCTCGCCATCCTTGGCTGCCGCAAACGACAGGGAGGGCTGCGCCGTTTGATGCTCGTGCAGGTCTTCTGAGGTGTATAGGTCGATCTTCCAGTACGATTCGGACCAATCGTCGTCAGGATACTCTTCGATGTAGCGCTCCATGAGCGTTTGCGCGGCTTCCCAGGATGCGGTGGGGAAGGGGCCGTCAAGGGCATCGACGTCGCGCTCCTCCTCGTTGTAGAGCATGACGTACAGTAGGAGGATTCCGCGGTCGCGCTCGACGTTGTCGAGCATGTCGAGCGCGCTGTTGAGCTGGGCGAGATGCGAATCGATATCTTCGGTCAGCTCCGATGTGACCTCTTCGCGAAGTTGCTCGAGCATGGTGCGCTTTTCGTCAAGCGTCTTAAGAGAGCCAGCGATGATTGGCGCCGGCCAGTATAAGTATTTGCGCATGTGGTCGCGCAGCTCTTGGCTTTTGATGCAGCTGAGGACGAGGTCTTTGCCGGCATCGGTGATGCCATCGCTTGCCTGATTGTTCATGTCGGCCTCCTTATCGATCATTACCGGCATGATGCAACGGGTGCAGCGATTGTTAGTCCCATTAACGGGACCAAGCAGCGGCTCGATGTGACAAAGGGACAGTTCCTTTGTCACATCCCAAATATTGCCTTTACGTGTTGGTGCACACGGTGTGCAATAATACTCGCACTGTGCAATAGCGCACAGGCTGAGTAACAAGGAGGACGCTTGTCCCAGCTCGAGAAATGCGATCGCCGGTCCCTTCGCTCGCAGCGTGCCCTTCGCCAGGCGCTTGCCAGCGAACTTGCCGAAAGCGGCGATCTTTCGCGCATTAACGTCGCGTCGCTCACCGAGCGTGCCGGCCTTACGCGCCGCACGTTCTATTCGCACTACCGCGATATTCCCGACTTTATCAATCAAATCGAGGACGGCTTGCTGGCCGAGATCCGTGAGCGCATTGAGCTCATCACCGCAGCTCAGCTGCCCGATCTCTATCACAACATCGATGAGCTCGAGCCGGCGCCCGGTTCGGTTGAGCTGCTGCGTTATCTTGCGGCCAACCGGGACTTAATCGGTGCGCTGCTGGGTCCGGGCGGCGACCAGGCCTTCATTAAAAGGATCATAGACACCGCGCGTGAGGCTGTGGTGCCGCGTGCACAGACGGGCATTTTGGGCCTGGCGCTGGGCACGTTCTTTGACTACTACGTCACCTACGTCGTGAGTGCCGAGGTCGGCATGATTCAGCGCTGGTTTGAGCGTGGGCTCACCGAATCGCCCGAGACCATGGCGCGCATTATGACGGTGCTCGCTTTTGTGCGCCCTGGTGACCTGTATGGCCAACCCATCGATATCAACGTGCCGGAATACGGCATGAAGCTATTGAACTTGCAGCTCGAGGACGCGGCCGACACCGCCGCAACCGTCGAGTCCAACAACTAAGAGGAGAGACAATGAGCAAACTCGTCGATGGCATCAAGGACCGCATGGCTGCTGCCGCATGCGAGGCCGCGCCCACCGTGGTGGACGCCGCGCAGAAGGCCGTGACCGCGGCTGCCGAGAAAGTTGTCGAGGCTGTCGCCGATGCCAAGAACGCGGCGGGGGAGGCGTCCGTCACTAGCGAGCCCGCCACCGTCGCTGAGCCCGTAGCTGCCGCCCACGCCCCCGAAGGCGCGATCTTCAACCCCGAGGCCGCCCACGGCAACCTGCACCTGGGCATCGACGTGGGCTCCACCACCGTTAAGCTCGCCGTGCTCAACGACGACAACCAGATCGTCTACGCCAAGTACCAGCGCCACCACACCGACGTCCGCGCTTGCGCCCGCGACTTGTTCGAGGGTGCCGCGACTGTGCTGCCGATGGCCCAGATGACCTGTGCCATCACCGGCTCAGGCGGCCTGCTGCTGTCCCAGTGGCTCGATTTGGAGTTTGTCCAGGAGGTCATCGCCAGCAAGCGTGCCGTCGAGACCCTCATCCCGGCCACCGATGTCGCCATCGAGCTGGGCGGCGAGGACGCCAAGATCATCTACTTCGACAACGGCATCGAGCAGCGCATGAACGGCACCTGCGCCGGCGGCACGGGCGCGTTCATTGACCAGATGGCAACCCTGCTGCACACCGATGCCAGTGGCCTCAACGAGCTCGCGGCTAACGCCACCACCATCTATCCCATCGCCAGTCGTTGCGGCGTTTTTGCCAAGACCGACGTGCAGCCGCTGCTCAACGAGGGTGCCCGCCCCGAAGACGTGGCCGCCTCCATCTTCCAGGCCGTCGTGACCCAGACCATCTCGGGCCTGGCGTGCGGCCGTCCCATCCGCGGCAACGTCGCCTTCCTGGGCGGCCCGCTGCAGTATCTCTCCGAGCTGCGTCACCGCTTCTACCTCACGCTCAACCTGGACGAGGAGCACCGTATCGTGCCCCAAAACGCTCACCTGTTTGTGGCGAGCGGCGCCGCCATGGCGCACGAGTCCAACAAGCTCAGCACGTTCCCGCAGCTCATCGAGGCCATCGATGCCCTGGGTGACACGCAGGGTGCCGAGGTCGAGCGTCTGGACCCGCTCTTTGCCACCGACGAGGACTTTGCCGAGTTCAAGACCCGCCACGACCAGGAAGTCGTTCCCAAGGGCAAGCTCGACGGCTACACCGGTCGCGTGTTCATCGGCATCGACGCCGGCTCCACCACCATGAAGGCCGCGCTCGTGGGCGAGGACGGTCAGCTGCTGCACACCTGGTACGGCAACAACAACGGCGACATCCTGGGCACGGCCAAGGTCATCATGGCCGATTTCTACAACCACATCCCCGCCGGCTGCACCATCGGCCACGTGACCACCACGGGCTACGGCGAGGCGCTGCTCATCGAGGCCCTCAAGGCCGACTCCGGCGAGATCGAGACTGTCGCGCACCTGCGCGGCGCCAAGGCGTTCCTGCCCGGCGTCGAGTTCATTCTGGACATTGGTGGCCAGGACATGAAGTGCCTGCGCGTCAAGGACGGCGTCATTGAGCACATCATGCTCAACGAGGCTTGCTCGTCGGGTTGCGGTAGCTTTATCGAGAGTTTCGCCGTGTCTATGAACATGGACGTGCGCGCGTTCGCCGATGCCGCCATCCATGCCAAGGCCCCCGTCGACCTGGGCAGCCGCTGTACGGTCTTTATGAACTCGCGCGTCAAGCAGGCGCAAAAGGAAGGCGCCACGGTGGGCGACATCGCGGCCGGCCTGTCCTATTCCGTCATCAAGAATGCCCTGTTCAAGGTCATTAAGCTGCGCGATCCCAAGGAGATCGGCAGCCAGGTAATCGTTCAGGGCGGCACCTTTATGTCCGATGCCACGCTGCGCGCGTTTGAGCAGCTTACCGGCGTTCACGCCGTGCGTCCCGACATCGCCGGCTGCATGGGCGCCTACGGTGCGGCCCTGCTCGCCCGCGATCGCGCCGGCGCCGACGGCACCTCGACCATTCTTTCTGCAGAGGACATCGCGCACCTCACCGTGACGCAAAAGCATGTCCGCTGCGGCCGTTGCTCCAACAACTGTCAGCTTACCGTCAACGACTTTGGCGGCGGCAGGCGCTTTATCACCGGCAACCGCTGCGAGAAGGGCGCCGGCCACAAAAAGCAGAAGACTGAGGCCCCCAACCTCTTCAAAAAGAAAAACGAGCTGCTCTTTGACCGCGAGGTCCTGAGCCCCGACGAGGCCCCGCGCGGCACCGTGGGTATCCCGCGCGCACTCAACATGTACGAGAACTACCCCTTCTGGCATGCGTTCTTTACGCGCCTGGGCTTTAGCGTGCAGCTGTCCGACCAGTCGAGCAAAAAGACCTACCAGGCGGGCATCGAGTCCATGCCGTCCGAGAGCGTGTGCTATCCGGCCAAGATGAGCCACGGCCACGTGATGAACCTTATCGACCGTGACGTCGACTTCATCTGGATGCCGTGCGTGCGCTGGGAGCGCAAAGAGGACCCGACCGCCGGTAACTGCTACAACTGCCCCATCGTCATGAGCTACCCCACGGCGTTGGCACTCAACATCGACGAGATCCGCGAGCAGAACATCGAGTTCCTGTACCCGTTTGTGCCCTATCACGACAAGACCGAGCTCAAGCGCCGCCTGTACCAGGTGCTCGCCGTCGACCGCGTGGCCGATGCGCAAGCCGGTCGCGGTCGCGTGCGCGGTCCCAAGATCACGCGCTCCGAGGTCGATGCCGCCGTCAACGCTGCCTTTGAGGCCGACGCGCGTTTCCACGAGGACATCCAGACCATGGGCGAGGAGGCTCTTAAGTGGGTCGAGGACCACGGTGGCCACGGCATCGTGCTCGCTGGTCGTCCCTACCATAACGACCCCGAGATCAACCATGCCCTGCCCGAGCTCATCTCGAGCTTTGGCTTTGCAGTCTTTACCGAGGATTCGCTCGCGCATCTGGTAAAGCCTGAGCGTCCGATTCGCGTCGTCGACCAGTGGATGTACCACAGCCGCCTGTACGCCGTCGCCCGTTTTGTGACGATGCGCAACGATTTGGACCTGATTCAGCTCAACTCCTTCGGCTGTGGTCTGGACGCCCTGACAACCGATCAGGTGCAGGAGATTCTGGAAGCCAGCGGCAAGATCTACACCGTGCTCAAGATCGATGAGGTGTCCAACCTGGGTGCCGCGCGCATCCGCATCCGCTCACTCATGGCCGCGCTCAAGGACCAGGAGGCCGAGCGCTTGGCCGAGGCCACGGCCGCGGGCGAGGCTTACGAGCAGGGCGATGCCGCGCCGGTGGCGCCCTCCACGGATGCCCCAGCGTTCGCGAGCCGCAAGTACACGTTTGAGGCTCAGCGCGAGAGTGCTTCGACCGCGTGGCCCAAGGTGCCCTTTACCGAGCAGATGCGCGACGAGGGCTATACCATCCTGTGCCCGCAGATGGCACCGATTCACTTTGACCTGGTCAAAGAGGTGTTCCGCGGTGCCGGCTACAACCTGGAGCTGCTGCCCTCGACCGACCACGACGCCGTCGAGGCTGGCCTGCGCTATGTGAACAACGACATCTGCTATCCGTCGATTCTGGTGACGGGCCAGATCATGGAGGCCATCGAGAGCGGTCGGTACGACCTGTCCAAGACGGCCGTGGTCATCAGCCAGACCGGCGGCGGTTGCCGTGCCACCAACTACATCGCGCTCATCCGTAAGGCCCTGCGCGAGAGCGGCCACCCCGAGATTCCGGTGATCTCGCTTTCGGCCGTGGCGCTCGGCGAGGACAACCCCGGCTTTAAGATTACGCCGGCGCTGCTTAAGCAGGCCGTGTACGCGGTGCTCTTTGGCGACGTGATGATGCAGATGCTCTACCGCTGCCGTCCGTACGAGGCCACGCCCGGTGCTGCCAACGCGCTCTACGAGGAGTATATGGCGCGCGCCCGCAAGTTGGCGCCCAAGTTCAACCGCCACAACTACACCAAGCTGTGCCGCGAGGCCATCTACGCGTTCGACACCATGCCGCTCGTGGGCGAGGGCACCAAGCCGCGCGTGGGCGTGGTCGGCGAGATCCTGGTCAAGTTCCACCCTACGGCCAACAACCACGTGGTCGATGTCATCGAGCGTGAGGGCTGCGAGGCCGTGGTACCGGGCCTGCTCGACTTCTTCCTGTACTCCATGAGCAACGCTGAGCTGCAGAAGGACGAGTTGGGAAGCTCTGCCACTACGCGCGCTGGTATGCAGGCGCTCATTAAGCTGGTGGACTGGATGCGCACGCCGGTGGAAGAGATGCTCGAAAAGTCCCGCCGCTTTGAGGCGCCCGAGCGCATCGGCACCATGGCCGACAAGGCCCGCACGGTGCTTTCGGTGTGCAACAACATGGGCGAGGGCTGGCTGCTCACGGCCGAGATGCTCGACCTAATCGACCATGGCGCGCCCAACATCATCTGCACGCAGCCCTTCGCGTGCCTGCCCAATCACGTGGTGGGCAAGGCCGTGATCAAGGAGCTGCGCCGTCAGCATCCCGAGAGCAACATCGTTGCGGTGGACTACGACCCCGGTGCATCCGAGGTCAACCAGCTCAACCGCATTAAGCTTATGATCAGCGTGGCGAAGGAGAACCTGCGTGCCGGCAAGGGCTTTAAGCTCGAGAAGGTGGCGCCGCTCGCGATGGATGAGGTCACTGGCCAGATGCGTGCCCATGACGGCTGCGTGAGCTGCGGAACGGCCAGCGAGGAGGCCGTGGCGTCGGTCGCCGAGCGCCTGGGACGCGGCATTAAGAAGTAACTGGCCTGCTTTGGGCTAGATATGAGGCAAACGGGTGGCAGCCGTACCGGCTACCACC
Organism: uncultured Collinsella sp.; assembly: GCA_900546375.1. GTDB lineage: Bacteria > Actinomycetota > Coriobacteriia > Coriobacteriales > Coriobacteriaceae > Collinsella. Next base: position 50,240 of record URCO01000005.1, on the reverse strand, counting down.
CGTTTTTGTTGGACATATGTTGCGCATATGATCTTGCTGTAGCCTTCCGCGGGCTCGTATTTCTGAAGTGCGGTGAAAAACGCGAACCTCCCGAGCACACTGCCTTTTTAGGCGCTCGTGACCTGCGGTTTTGTTGCTAAAAAAGTCCGTCTGGTCAGCGGAACTCGATTTTTCACCGCACTTCCGAAAAAGCGGTCCAGCAGCGTTAAAAGGGGCCTCCAAAATCGAGAGATAATGAACAGGTGTTGCCGGCGGCGGCGTGTTGGGAAGCCAGATTGCCTTTCAGGCTGCCTACTGCGGCTTTGATGTAACGATTTGGCTGCGCAGCGAGGGCAGCATCGGCCGCACCCAGCCCAAGATCGATCATGTGCGCGAGGAGTACATCGCTGCTATCGAGGGCATGGCGGACGGTACGGGCGAGTGGTGCGCCGGTATCGCCGATAGCGGCCAGCCCTTCGACAAGGAGGCGGCACTCGCCGCCGTTGAGCGTGCCTACTCCACACTCAAGCTGGAGCTCGACCTCGCCGAGGCCGTGGCCGACGCCGACCTGGTTATCGAATCTATGGCCGAGGACACCCAGGCAAAGATCGACTTCTACAAGAAGCTTGCTCCGGTTCTCCCGCAAAAGACCGTCATCGTCACCAACTCCTCCACGCTGCTGCCGAGCACCTTTGCCAAGTACACCGGCCGCCCCGAGAAGTACCTATCGCTGCACTTTGCCAACTCCATCTGGAAGAACAACATGACCGAGGTCATGGCCCAGAGCCAAACCGACAAGCGCTATTTTGACGAGCTCGTCGACTTTGCCAACGACATTCGCATGCTGGCGCTTCCCGTCAACAAGGAAAAGAACGGCTACCTGCTCAACTCCATGTTGGTGCCGTGGCTGCTTTCGGGCCTCGGCCTGTATGTCTCGGGCATCAGCGACCCCAAGAGCATCGACCTCGCATGGACGCGCGGCACCGGCGCTCCCAAAGGTCCGTTCCGCGTGTTCGACACGGTGGGCATCCAGACGGCCTACAACATCGTTATGCAGTATCAGAAGGTCCCGGGCCTGGTGAGCCCGCTGCTCAAAAAGATGATGATGCCCTACAACTTTAAGGCCATGGCCTCCGTCCTCAAGCAGATGCTCGACGAAGGCAAGCTGGGCGAAAGTTCGGGCGAGGGCTTCTTCAAGTACTAAAAAATGATCCCTCGGGGACGGAGGAAAACGGATCATTTTTGGTCGCCAGCAGTGAGAAGATGGACCCAGAAATAGAAAGGAGTGGCAATGGGCCGGCTCGGGCTTTAAGGACAAGTTGCTGCAGGCCCAGGGCGATTTTTCGCTCAACGCGGGCCAGCACAGTGTGACGTATCTGCCGAGTTCTGACACGGGAACGACTGGTCGCTACCAGGTGCTGCTGTACGACAACAACTTTGGTGCGGCCGAAAGCTATCCCAAGTTCGACTGGGGCCAGCTGGGCGCCGCGGTGGTGACCGACTACAACAAGGGAACGCATTCGTTTGGGCGCATCTTTACGGTGGACGAGGCGGCGCGCACCTACGAGCTCGAAGACCAGATCGCGGTGCCGTTCTCGGGCTACGTTAGCAGTGCGCAGCGCGTCGGCGATTCAAATAGCATGCTCGTGGCATCGGGCCAGGCCAAGATCTTTACCGAGTACGACCGCTATGGACTGCCCATCGCCACCTACGAGATGGAAGCCGAAAAGTACATCTACCGCGTGTACAAGTGCGACCTGTAGGGCCGCGCTTAGGGTTGACCAATGGAGTATGAAAACACGCCGTTCACCGATGCCCCCTCCGCGAGTGACAGCCATATGGTTTGATGTCAGAAGCATATAGTTGTCACCAGCCTGCTGGCGACGTTCCCCCTGATATCGGAGGTTCCAGGTATGTTTCGCGCTCCGTTAAACAACTATCGGTTGGTCTAACATGGGTCGCCGTGCTACTTCGATAACCCTTGCAGTGGTCTGCCTGGCTGTGCTCCTGGGCGCTACAGGGCTGTTTGCTATAAGCCGGGAAACGTCCTATATGCAGGAATGCGCTTCCGAAGGGTTTGCCATTGACGGTTACTATCGGGACGACAAGACGAGTCTGGAAACCCTGGCCTTTCTTGAAGAGGATAACCATCGGTGGCAACTGGTCGACAAAGACGGCAGCTACGTTGACGGGCAGTTTAAGCGTACGGATGACCCCAACATCCTGATATTAAAGAAGGAAAACGGCGAAGAATTCGGCACGGTTCACGTTGCGTATATATCGCGCCGACGCAATCAGGGGCAGATTTACCTAATTAGAAATACTGAGGTGACCCGATTTTATCTTGTGAGCACCGATCCGGCGTTTACGGTGGAGTCTGGCGATGTCGATGCGGACGTCTGATTCACGGCAATAAAACAGCGAGCGGGGCGCGGGTATGAACTGCACCCCGCTATTTGCTCGTGTCCGTATTGCGTCTGCGCCTCGTCATAACTTGCGTCCGTGCGAGCATTCGTCCCGCGCCGGCATCACTTGACATCAAACTCCACGCGATCGAGTTCGGGCACGTTGAGGTCGATGAGCTTGCGGGCGATACGGCGGTCGTGTGCCCCAAGCGCCTCGCTCGTTGTCACATGGGCGACAATCTCGCGCTCGACGATGCCTTCCTCATCGCCTTCGGTGGCCGAGGTTTCGACGGCGACGGTGTAATCCTTAAAGCCTGGCAGCACCGCGGCAAGCTCGCGCGTGGTTTCGGTGACGCCGTAGCCGTCCTGCACGCCGGCCTGCGCCGAGCCAATAGACCCCGCCGTCATAACGATGCAGGGGATGGCAAAGACTACCGTGCCCACAATGATGCGGCGGCGCACCTTGCGTGACAGCTCGTCGACCTCGGCATTTTCCTCGGCGGTCACAATGCCGTCGCCGTTGAGGTCGCGCTTGAGCGGCACGCGCAAAAGAAGTAGCACGGCTTCGGCAGCTAGTGCGATAAAGACCACGTTGATGCCAAACTCGTAGAGCGCCGAGAGAAACAGTGACCCGCTTGCGATGGCGATGCCATAGCCCGCCGCGCACAGGGGCGGCATGAGCGCGGTCGCCACGGCCACCCCGGCGATGAGCGTGGCGGGTTCCTGGTCGCGCGAGTTGCCCAGGCCACCCGCAAAGCCGCCCGCGAGCGCGACGGCAAGGTCCCACACAGTCGGTGTCGAATTGTCGATGATGGCGGCCGTGGTGGTGCCAAGGGGCGAGAGCTTAAAGTACAACGTGGACGTGACCAGGCAAAAGGCCATCTGCAGAGCCAAGCTCGCGACGGCCTCAAGGGTAATCTCGCGGTCGAGCGTGGCGATGCCGTATGCCATGGCAAGGACCGAGCCCATGAGCGGGCAGATGAGCATGGCGCCTACAATGGCGATATCCGAGTCGATATCGAGGCCGATGCTCGCGATCAACATGGCAATGATCAAGATGCATAAGTGTGAGCCAGTCAGGCGCGCCCCGTTTACAAAGCGCTTGCGAATCACGTGATAGGGCGCGCGTCCCTCGCGAATGTTGAATGCCCGCTTTAGAAAGCGGCTTGCGTTCTCCATGGCCTCGCTGTGGGCGGGGCGGATGCCATGGCGCCGATGATGGCGCTCGCGCAATCGCTTGAGCTGTTGTTTATCGAGTTCCATGCTTACCTCGTTCTGGCACGGGCTGCGTATCCCGCCCGTCGTCTTTACTCTACACCGCGCTGAGCAAGGTGTCAGAAAAGGTTTGTTGACCTGGAAGTCAGGCTAATCGGCTTGACTAAAAACGCCGTGAGGATCATAAGAGTCGAATAGACAAAAAAGCGCGGGGCCGGTTTGATTCCGACCCCGCGCTCTGCGCTGGTGCGTTGTTGGTCGGCCTACCCCAGCAGGCTTAAGCCCACGGAGATGAACGCCAGGATAACGCCGACGATGGACTCGCCACCGAGCAGGCCGCTGGCGACAACCAGGCCCTGCTCCTGGAAGGCGGCGTCCTTGGCGGCCTTTTCCTCGTCCGAAAGACCGGCCTCGGCGTCGCGGTGAGCGACCCACTTGTCGTAGGCGAGTTTGACGCAGGAGCCCAGGAAGGCCGTGAGCGACATATAGAACGGCAGGTACACGCCCAAGCCGATCATCATGGCCGGAATGCCGAGCCAGTACATGACGATGCCGGCGATAAAGCCGCCCGCAAACCACGGCACGCTCGGGATGCCCGAGACCATGGTGGCGACGACGCTTGCCTGCGCGGCAACGAAGCTCTTGTCGGGACCGAAGGCGTCCGGACCATAGGCGGTGACGAGCGCGACCATGACGGCGGCGGCGACCAGGGCGCCCACGATGCCGCCGATGGCCTGGCCGACCCACTGTGCGCGCGGGTTGGTGCCCAGCACGGCGCCGGCCTTAAAGTCGTTCATGACGTCGCCCGCAAGGCCGCACGCCACGGCCACGATGCCGGCGATAAAGAACAGCTTGACCTGAGCGAGCTGCGCGAAGGCGGCAACGATGAGCATGACGATGAGGCCGAAGATCTCCATGGGGTCGATGCCCGTCTGGCCGCAGCTCTGCGCGCTCATGATGGTGGTGACAAAGGTGAACAGCGTGACGATGACGGCCGGAACGGGGCCAAGGTCGAGCACGATGGCGATGATCACGGCGATGGCGGCGGCGCCCAGGCCGATGATACCGGCGTCGAGTTTAAGGGAGCCCGAGATGAGCGATTGCTCGTCGGTGTCGGTGGAGCCGTCGGCGGCGAGGCCGCGGACGATGCCGGCGACCTGCGGCAGGATGTCTTTGAGGACGACGGCGACGCCAAAGCCCATCATAAGGCCCATACCCAGGGACTTAACAATGCCCTGTGCCGTCATAACGTCAAACAGGCCGGCAGCGGTGCCGCCGACGATGATGCCAAAACTGCCCAGCAGCGCGCCGGCAAACCAGAACGCGACGGGGGCGAAGCCCACGAGGAAGCCGACGGAGAGCAACATGGGCGAGTTGTAGATGGCAAAGGTCACGCCGGGGATATTGAGCGTGCACAGCATGCTGGGCACCACGCCCAGGGCGTCGCGCAGCACGCTGTAGATGCCGGCGATGGCCATGGAGCCAAAGAGCTGCTTGCCGGTCTTGCCGCCGGCCTCGGTCGCACGCAGGGTCTGAGCCGCGGCGTTGCCGGTGGGGAACTCAAGTGCGGCGTCCACGATAAAGTGACGGTGGATGAGTGCCGTGGCCAACAGGCCCAGGATGGTGCCAGCGAGTGCCACGATAAACATGTCGAGCCAGCTGATCTGGTCGGCATAGCCCAGCATCCAGGCGCCCGGGATGGTAAACGCCAGACCGCCGGCGACCATGGCGCCTGCGGACATGATGGTGTGGGTGACGTTGGCCTCGTTGAGGCTGGCGTTGCCCATGAGCTTAAGGAAGAACAGCGAGATGACGGCAGCGAAGACGATCGGCCAGGGGAGTGCGCCCATCTTGAGGGCGGTGTAGGCCGAGCTTGCCGTGATGATCACGCAGCCAAGGACGCCGATGACGACGCCGCGCAGCGTGAGTTGCCCGCGCATCGAAGCGCGGTTCGAGGGATTGCTCATATAGAACTCCTTTGCGTATATCCGCTTCCCCGGGAGCGCCGCTACGGATACGGTGCGGGAAGTCGGGTTACCAAGGGCCGCCGCGTGAGCTCGCAAACGACCGCGCACCAGTATAGCCGCAAGCTAGTCATTTTGGGATGACTGGTTTAGGTAGGCGATATACTGCTGGGCAGACGAAAGGAGCGTCGACGATGCTTAATGGGTGCACATATATATTGACGGTCGACGTGGGCAACACGTTCATTCGCTTTGGCCTGTTTGCCGAGGATTCGGCCGCGGCACAGGAATGCCCGCTTGCGACGTGCGAGATCACCACGCCGTCGAGCATCACAGCAGACGAGGCACGCATGCGTCTCGTGCAGGTCATGGCCGCACTGGCGGTCGATGCGGGCATGCCGGGTGCGCTTGTGCCCGCGGCTGCTGTGCTGAGCTGCGTGGTCCCGGCGCTCGAGCGCCCGTGGAAGGCGGCACTTTCCCGTACCTGCACGGGGCGCGTGCTCACGGTGGGGCCGGGCCTCAAGACCGGCATACCCGTGCACTACGATGACCCGGCCGAGATCGGTCCCGACCGCATCGCCGACGCCGTGGCGGCCCGCGCCGTCTACGGCTCGCCGTGCATCGTGATCGACCTGGGCACGACGACCAATATCGAGGTCATCGACGCGCACGGTACCTTTGTCGGCGGCGTTATCGCGCCAGGCCTGGCCCTCGGCGCCCGTTCGCTTTCGGCGGCAGCAGCGCGCCTGCCTCAGGTTGAGCCCTCGGCGCCGACACACGTCATCGGCCGCAACACGCGTGAGGCCATGCGCTCGGGCGTGGTTCTGGGCGAGGTGGCCCGCATCGACGGCATGCTCGACATGGTGCTTGCCGAGATGCGCGCGACCAAGGCCGCGGGGGAGGGCGATGTGCCCATCGTCATTACCGGCGACGATGCCAAGGCGCTTGCGGCGCTGGTCGGTCACAGTCTGACGGTCGACGACGCGCTGACGCTGCGGGGCCTCGCCGAGCTCTACCACATCAACCAAAAGCCCCGCCGCGCGTAGCGATGGGGCGGTGGGATAAGCGCCCCTACCTTTCACCTGCTACAATGGGTCAAACTATTGCGATTTCGGAGGTGTCTGGCATGTCGGACGATCTTCATCAAACTGCGTCGGGCAAGCGCCGCGACGTTATTAGCTGGGATGAGTTCTTTATGAGCGTGGCCATCGCCGCGCAGCGCCGCAGTAAGGACCCCAACACGCAGGTGGGCGCGTGCATCGCCAACACCAACCACCGCATCCTTTCGGTGGGCTACAACGGTACGCCCTCGGCACTCAACGATGACTTTTTCCCGTGGGGCACGAGCGATGACCCGTTGCAGGACAAGCACAACTACGTAGTCCATGCCGAGGCAAACGCCGTGCTCAACTACCGCGGCTCGCTCAAAGACCTTGAGGGTTCCACGGTCTACGTCACGCTGTTCCCGTGCCACGACTGCGCCAAGATCCTGGCGCAGGTAGGTGTAGGCGAGGTCGTCTACCTGGACAACAAGTATGCCGATACCGACGACGGCCGTATCAGCCGCCGCATTCTCGACTCCTGCGGCATCAGTTACCGCCAGGTCATCGTCGATGTCCAGATTGGTACCGGGGGACAGGCTCAGCAGTAGCGCGTGCCAACGCCAGCTGGCGGCAAAACAGCCAAAAGAGCCCCGTCCCAAATTGACTACTCGTGAAAGTCGCGTCCGCGCGCATGGACGGCTCGTGAGCGGGTACATGGCTGTAGTAACATAGCTTCTGTCCGCGGGCGTGCCCGCGTTATTGTGAGAAAGGAGCCCCTGTGGCTGTTAACGAAGAGCTGCTTAAGAAGGTTCTTGAAGAGATTCGCCCCAACCTGCAGGCCGATGGCGGCGATATGGAGTATGTGGGCGTCGACGACGAGGGTGTCGTCAAGCTGGAACTGCAGGGCGCCTGCGCCGGCTGCCCCATGAGCTCGCTGACCCTTTCCATGGGTATCGAGCGCATCCTGAAGGAGCATGTGCCCGGCGTTACCCGCGTTGAGCAGGTCAATGCTTCCGGCGAGGCCGAGGACCTGTACGACGAGTACGCGCCGTTCTAAGATGCGAAAGCTGCGGACGGTACGCTCCGCGTAGACGTTACGTCCAAATATGCGGCTGCGAGCGTAAGGCCCGCGGCCGCATTTGTATGTAGGGAGCAGGGGATCGATATGCTCAACGACCTCTACCATATGCTTGATCCCGTCGCGATCTCGGCGGGCCCCATCACCATCTACTGGTACGGCTTGGCCTATGTGGTCGGAGCTCTGCTCACGGCGGTCGTCATGTATCGCACGCAGCGTCGCTGGGGTTTCGACATTACGGTTGACGACCTGACGAGTGTCGTGGTCGGTGCGGTCTTTGGCCTTATCATTGGCGCCCGTCTGTTCTACGTCATCTTTTACGGTGACGGCTACTACTGGGCGCATCCGCTCGAGATCTTTGCCACCAACGAGGGCGGCATGAGTTTTCATGGCGGCCTGGCGGGCGGCATCATCGGCGGCGTGCTCGTGTGTCGCATGTACAAGCTCGATGCGTGGACTTTGGCAGACCTCGCGGTCATCGGTGCTCCGCTGGCCCTGTGCCTGGGGCGCTGCGCCAACTTTGTCAACGGCGAGCTGTGGGGCAAGCCGACCGATCTGCCCTGGGGCGTGATCTTTGGCGGCACCGCGGGCGATATGCCGCGCCATCCCTCCCAGCTCTACGAGGCGTTTCTTGAGGGCATCGTGCTCTTTTGCATCCTGCAGGTGCTCAGCCGCAAAAAGCCGCTATTGCCCCAGGGTACGTTTATGGGCGTCTTTGTGATGGGCTACGGCATCGTTCGCTTTTTGATTGAGTTTGTGCGCGTGCCCGATGCGCAGCTGGGCTATCTGCTGGGCGGCGTCATCACCATGGGTCAGCTGCTGAGCCTGCCGCTCGTAATCGCGGGCCTGGCGCTCATCATCTTCGCCCGACACCGCAACCAGCCCCAGCGCGTCTACCTGGACGCCTAACCACCAAAACCACCACAAAGGGGACAGGCACCTTTGTGGTGGTCTTGCCGAGTTTGATAGGTTTCTAGAAAGGCTTTCGGACTGTGAAGGATTCCGACCTCTCCACAACGGCTGCGCGCGACGCTGCCCGCATCGTCTGGTTTAAGCGCTACCCCGCCAAGCAGACGCTCATCGCATTTTTGCTCGCGCTGTTGGCGACCACGGCGTTTTCCATCGATCCCGCCCCGGTGTCGAGCAACGCAGTCTTGGCAATTGACCCCAAAGCCTCGGGCATGCTGTACGTGTGCTACGAGGTGCTCCTCTCGTTTGCCGGCCATACCGACGCGGTCATGCTGTTTGCGCTTGCCTGCCTGCTCACGCTGCCGTTTCGCTACGTATTCTTTGGCCGCGGCGACGCCTGGCGTCCCTCGGTGATCCTTCCGTCGCTGTTCTTTGCCGTCTGCATGGTGTTTGGCCGCAGCTACGACCTCACCGATTCGGCCGAGATCGTGCTCGGCGACAAGGCCCGCATTATCTGTGCCTGGATAGGCGGTGCGGGCTGGATGCTCTTGGCGGTCGTTGCCTTCTATCTGGCTTTTGAGTGTCTAGATTGGCTGAGCTCTCGGCGCATTCCGTTTTCTGAAGCGCACTTTGGCCGCGTATGGCGTGTGGCTCACGCCGTGCTCTCGGTCCATCCCTTTGCCGGGCCCTTCCTGGTGCTTATGGTCGCCTGGGCGCCCACGCTTATCGCTTCGCTGCCCGGCCTTTTTATGGGAGATACGGGTGCGCAGATTCGCCAGTGGTTCAACTACCCCAACGGCACGAGTGACTACCTGCGCCTGCTCAATCCCAATGTGCTGCTCAACGGACATCACCCCGTGGTGCATACGGCTATCATCGGTTCGTGCGTCCAGCTGGGGCTTTCACTGTTCAACAGCGCCAACGCAGGTCTTGCCATCTACACCTGCGCTCAGTTCGTCATTACGGCCGCCTGCATGGCCTATTCCATCTCGTCGCTGCGCAAGCTGGGCGTGAGCCTGCCGGTCCGCGGCGTAATCCTGCTGTTCTTTGTGTTTATGCCCATGTTCTCCAACTACGCGGCCTTGCTTACCAAAGACGTGCTGTTTGCCGACGCGTTTTTGGTGCTGTTGGTGCAGACCGTGAAGCTCGTGGCCTGCGGCCTGCCCCGTCGCGATGCCAATGTCGAGCGTGCAGGCGAACAGAGGCCTGTGCTCTTTGCGCGCCACGACTGGCTGCTGCTCGCTCTGGGCGCCATGGGTTCCACGTTTCTGCGCAATGGCGGCCTGGTGTTTCCCCTGGCGGCATGCGTGATCGCGGCGGCGTTTTGCGCGTGGGACGCGCATGTGGCTCGTCGTGCGGCCAAACAGGCTGGTGCTGAGCCTTCGGGCGCCATCCCGCGTTTCAGCTGGGTGGGCGTTCTTGCGGTGCTTGCGCTCTGTCTTGCCTCCAATATGTACTTCACCAAGGTCTTTATGCCGGCGCACGACATCACGCCTGGTTCCAAGCGCGAAATCCTCTCGATTCCGTTCCAGCAGACGGCTCGTTTCGTCCAAAAGCACGACGGCCTCAACTCGGGTGTCAACCCCACGGTTAAGGAGGACGGCACCATCGTGGAGGCTCCTTGCGACGGCTTGGTGACCGACGAAGAGCGTGCCGTGATCGACCGTGTGCTCAAGTACGAGAATCTGGGCCGCCGTTACAACCCGGATAAGTCGGACGCTGTCAAAAATTGCTTCAACGAGTACGCCTCGCAGGAGGACATCAAGGCCTATTTTGAGGTGTGGGCTCAGATGTTCAAAAAGGATCCCGAGTGCTATATCTCGGCGCTCATCAATAACTACTACGGCTACTTTTATCCGAGTGCCCGCGATGCGTGGGTCTACAGCACGGCGCGCAGTGCCGAGATTATGGCGAAGCCCGATAACCTTAAGTACTTCGACTTCCATCCGGTCGATAGCAAGGTCGTGCGCTGGTGCGACCACCTGATCAACCTGTATCGCGTGGCGGTGCAGCGCATCCCGTTTATCTCGCTCACCATGAGCTCGGCCACCTACGTGTGGATCATGATCGTCGTGGTGGTCTACCTGTTGCGCCGCCATTCGTGGCGCGCGCTGGCCATCTGGATACCGCTGCTGGGCGTGCTCGCCGTGTGCCTGATCGGCCCATGTAACGGATCGACCTACATGCGCTACCTGTATCCGGTCATCGCCTGCATGCCTTTTGCCGTCGGTGCCACGATCACCCGCAGCGACCGCCTGTGGACCTAGCCCAAGATTGGCGCACTGGGGGCAGGTTGCTTTGCGCTAAGGGGCTGTATCATCATGGTGGCTTCATTTTCTTGTTTATCTCACAGGCCAGTAGGTATATCATTTATAGCGTTTGTTTATATTGCCCGAGCATCCACGCTGGGCTTTAGGTCGAAACCGATAGGAGACACGTATGTCCGGACACTCTAAGTGGGCCACAACCAAGCATCGTAAGGGCGCGCAGGACGCCAAGCGTTCCGCCCTCTTCTCCAAGCTCAGCCGCAACATCACCGTTGCTGCCCGTCTCGGCGGCGACCCGCTGCCCGAGAACAACGCCAGCCTCGCCGCTGCCGTTGCCAAGGCCAAGGCTCAGTCCATGCCCAAGGACAAGATCAAGTCCGCTATCGATAAGGCCTTTGGTTCGGGTGCCGATGCCGCCGTCTACGAGAACATCGTGTACGAGGGCTACGGTCCCGCCGGTGTCGCCGTCTACGTCGACTGCCTGACCGACAACCGCAACCGCACCGCCGCCGACGTCCGTTCTGCCTTCTCCCACGCTGGCGGCAACCTGGGCACCTCCGGTTCCGTCGCCTTCCAGTTTGAGCGCAAGGGCCAGATCGTCGTTGCCAAGGAGGTCCTGGACGAGAACGCCAAGAAGGAGACCATGATCGCCAACGGTGCTGCCGGTGACGAGGATGAGTTTATGATGGCGATCGCCGAGGCCGGTGGCGAGGACTACGAGGACGCCGGCGAGGAGTGGATCGTCTGGACCGCTGCCAACGACGTCATGGCTGTTTCCAAGGCACTCGAGGAGCAGGGCATCCAGGTCAAGGGCTCCGAGACCACCATGGTCCCGACCACCCCGACCGAGGTCTCCGGTGCCGACGCCAAGAAGGTGCAGCGCCTCATCGACCGTCTTGAGGAGCTCGACGACGTCCAGGACGTCTACAGCACCATGGATATGACCGACGAGGTCATCGCTGCCCTCGAGGAGGAGTAGCACCCGCACGGATTGAGCCGTGCATATCTGGGCATAATGAAGCGAGCATGCAAGCCTCGTTGAATAGATGAGCCGGATCCGCGTGCATGAGGCACCGGACCCGGCTCTTTTATAATGATGCGAATCGTTTTGCATTCTGTGGATCAAGATTTGAAGGGAGCGCCGCATGCGCGTGCTCAAACGAGCCCTGGCGATCGTGTATCTTGCCGCCGCCGTCGTGGCGCTGGGCACGTTAGTCTGCCAGTTTTGGGGACCATATACCTATCGCTTTATGCTGCTGATGCGCGATCCGCTGCCTCGTATCGTTGTTACGGCGTGCGGCGGTGTCGTGGCGCTCGGCGTGCTTGTGGGTTTCTTCCGCCTGATGTTTGCTCGTCGCGAGCCGTCCTGCGTGCATCCGGCGGGGGAGCGCAATATCGAGGTCACGCTCGCAGCCCTCTCCTCGTGTGCTCGCGCCGCGGCGGAGCGCGACGATCGCGTGATGATCGAGCGTGTCGAGGCACGCGTGCAGGGCTCCGATGAATCGCGCGTCCGTTTTAAGGTTGACGCCATCGCGCTCGACGACCGGGACGTGGCCTCCCTTGCAGCCGCGATGCAGCAACGTATCGAGGAGGCCTGCGACACCATGCTCGGTACGCCGGGCACGACCGCACGCGTTCGTTTTTTGCCGTCCAAGACTACCGTCCAGACCGTGGAGGTTTCCGGTGAGTGATACCAATCAAGACAAGACCGTCCGCACTCCGCGCCTGACCATCGATCAGAGCGCTGCGCCGGCAGGCGAGGTCGTCGATCCCAAGGTGGAGGGCACCGAGTCGCATGACGCGGTCGCCGACGATTTTGATGAGGCCATGGGTCTCATTAAGGGTACGGGGGCGGCTATCTGGAGCTACGCCGTGCGCCATCCCAACACCACGCTCGGAGCCGTCGCTGGTTTTGTGCTCGCTGTGCTGGTGCTCACGCTCGGCCTGTGGGATACGCTCGTCATCGCATTCTTTGTGTTGATCGGCGCCGTGATTGGCCAGATCCGCGACGGCGAGAACGGGATCGTCAACTTCTTCGGCCGTCTGTTTAACGGCCGCTAGCATGTATTCGACCGCCGCATGTGCGGTGGGCATAAGGAGGAACCATGGCTTTTAACACGAAGGTCGATGTGGCCGATACCGAGCTCGAGGCAGACGAGACCGTCACCGCCGAGGCCGAGGACGTAACGCTCGAGGACGAGGCGCTCGTCGAGGCCGAGCCCGCCGACGATGCGGACGAGGATGATGAGGAAGCGGACGAGTCCGAGGATTCGCTGACCTATTCCAACGGCGTGATCGAGAAGATCGTCGCCATGGCCACCCGCGAGGTGCCGCACGTCCTGGGCATGAAGGGCAACCTCATGCACTTTGTGCAGGAGCAGTTCGGTGCCGAGAACCTGACCAAGGGCGTGACGGTCGAGGTCACTGATGACAACCGCGTGGTCGTCAACATTTCCGTCATTATCGAGTACGGCGCCTATGCACCCGCGATTTTCGACGACGTTAAGGCGCGCGTGACCGAGCGTCTGGCTGCGATGACCGGCCTTGAGGTGGCAGGCGTCAACCTACGCATCGAGGATGTCATCACCCCCGAGGAGTACGAGCACCGCACCAACCAGCACGAGTAACCTACCAAAAAGGGATGTTTATTTTGGCAGATTTTATCTGCGAAAACGTCAAACGGCCGGTCGCACGGATGTATGTGCGGCCGGCCGTTATTTGTATGCCCCCGATGTAGGCATACCACTCGTCTAACTAGGGGTTGCAATCGTCGTGTTCCGCGTTACCCTAATGGGCGCATTGTTTCCAAATTGTTAACGAGGGGTTGCCGTAATGGCCGACGAACACGAGACCGAAAGCAAGGCATGGGCGATTGAGGCCGCCGCGGCAGAGGCGGCATCGCGAGCTGCCGAGGAGCTACATCGTCCTCCCGTGGTGCCGATGGAGCGCGTGGTCGATCGCACCGATATCGAGCGCGGCGAGCGTGCCGGCCAAAAGCGCAGCCAGGAGCCAGGCTTCCTGCGCTTTTTCGCCGAGCTCAATCTGGGTCTGATTCTTACGGCCTTTGCCATCGTTGCGTTTAAAACCCCTAATCACTTTGCTTTTGGCGGCACCTCGGGCGTGTCGGTCATTCTGTCCACGCTGTTCCCGACCCTGCCCGTCGGTGTCTTTATGTGGATTATCAACGCGGTTCTCGTCGTCTTGGGCTTTATCTTTTTGGAACGCAAGGCAATCCTGTGGAGCGTCTTCGCCTCGTTTGCGCTGTCCGCCTATGTTTCGCTGTTTGAGCTTTTTATTCCGACCGATGTCTCGATGACGGGCGATATGTGGCTCGACCTGTGCTTTGCCGTGATTCTGCCGGCGCTCGGCAGCGCCATCGTCTTTGATATCGGCGCCTCGACGGGCGGCACGGACATCCTCGCTATGATCCTCAAACGCCGTACCACACTCGAGATTGGTCGCGCGCTGTTGCTGGTCGATATCGGCATCGTGACCATCGCGGCCTTTTTGTATGGTCCGCGTATCGGTCTGTATTGCGTGCTCGGCCTGTTTGCCAAGACGCTTGTGGTCGACAAGGCCATCGAGAGCATTCATCTTCGTAAGGTCTGCACGATCATTTGTTCCGAGCCCCTTAAGGTCGAGGAGTTTATCGTCAAGCATCTCAACCGTACGGCGACCATTAGTCGCGGCTACGGTGCCTTCTCGGGCAAGTGCGTGACGGTGATCATGAGCGTGCTGAGCCGTCGCGAGGCCGTGCAACTGCGCCGCTATGCGCGCGAGGTCGATCCGGGTGCCTTTATCACGATCGTCGACAGCTCCGAGATCGTCGGCAAGGGTTTCCGCGGCACGAACTAGCGCGGACACACTCATCAAACAATCGAAAAGCGCCTCGCGCGTTGCAAATACGTCATCTAAGAGTATTTGTCCTCACATTGGGTGATAATGATGCCAAAGACATCGTTTGCGATCCAGGTGATTCGCTCTAGATACGAAGGGATGATTTCGATGTTCTGTTCGCAGTGTGGCGCCCCCATGGGCGATAACGACAAGTTCTGCGGCGTGTGTGGTGCCCCCAATGCCGGTGCTGCAGCTTCCGCCCCTCAGGGTCAGCCTCAGCCTCAGCAGTTTGTTCCTCAACCTGTCGCGAACGCGTCCAAGGGCTGCACGGCTCAGGCGTTTGAGGATATGACCAAGACTCCGGGCGTGCTGCAGCGCGTGTGCCAGATTGCCTTTTTGCCGGCGCTTATCTGTGTCGTGTCGGTACTCGTGCTGTTCATCCCCGTTATCGGCGGTATTGCAGCTGCCATCGGCTTTTTGGCCGCCTACGTGGCGAGCGTGTGCGGTTCGGGCTTTGGCATCGAGTGGGGTCGCGACCTGTCGCTTAAGATCGATGACGGCATGGATCGTCCGTTGATGCGTTCCACGTCGTTTGGTCTCGGAATCTTTTCGAGCGTTATTTCGGTCGTGCTCGAGTTTATCGCTGCCATTCCCATTATCGGTGTAGTGCTTTCGCTGGTGGAGGGCGTGGTAATTGGCGCCGCGGGCTCGTATTCTTATTACGGCTCTTATGCGCTCGAGGCTGCGCTGTTTGGCTCGCTTGGCCTGCTTGTCCTGGCTATGATTGCCACGGCGGTCCTGGGGGTCTTCTTTAAGATGTTCGCCGACATTGCCGTGATGCACTTTGCGGTGACCGGTCGCGTCGAGAGCGCGTTTTCGCTCGATAAGGTTTGGGCAGCCTTTAAGAACAATAAGACCAAGCTGTTCTGCGCTTCGTTCCTTCCCGAGTTTTTGACGGGCCTGGTCGCCAACGTTGTCACATGGATCTTGACGGTCGTCTTTGGCGCCGTTGCCTCTGTCGGTATGTATAGCTACTACTATCGTCCTACGGGTATTGAGGCGATTGTTGCCGGCGGTGGCATCACACTCGTGCTGTTCCTGGTGCTGGTCGCTTTTGTCACCGTGTTTCTTACAGTCTTTGGCAAGATGCTCAAGCACCGTGCCGTTGGCTATTGGGTCGCGCGTTATGCAAGTGAGTGGGCCGACGAGGATAAGGATGACGTCCTGACCTTTGTATTGCCCTTCGAGAAGAAGTCCGCTCCCTCGGGTTACAGTGCTCCGGATGTCGCGCCTGAGCCCAAGCCCGCGCCCGAGCCGGCGCCCGTGCCTGAGCCTGCACCCGAACCCGCGCCCGAGCCGGCGCCTGCATCCGAGCAGGTGCCTGAGCCTGAGTCAACACCTGTGCCTGAGCCTGAGCCGGCACCTGCACCTGAGCCGGCATCCGAGTCAAGCTCCGACAAGGACCCTCAGGACGAGTAGCCCTGCCGCCTACCATTTGGGGACGGGGTAGAAATGGTAGAAATAACGCTTGACAGATGAGCGGGGGCGGACGTGTCGAAACGTCCGCCCCCGCTTTGCTTTAGCCAGGCTGTTATGGATGGGCGTGACGACTACTCGTCGTGTTTCTCCTCGTGACGAGCGGCGGCGCGGGCTTCGTGGATACCCTTGATTGCGGCATGGCGAGCCGTGCGGGCATCATGGATGGCGTCACGAGCCTCGGCGGTCGTCGCCTTGGCAGAGCGTAACTTGGCGGCCAGATCGGGGTTGGTTTCGGCGACCGCGGTAATCGCGGGGCCGTCGAGCTCCTCTTGCGTGGGCTCGGCCAAAAAGTCGATAGCATACTGGGCGGCCACCATGGAGCCCTTTGCCAGCACGGTCTCGTCGATCTTGTAGAAGCAAGAATGTTGGGCGTACGTGGCGCCAATCTTGGGGTTGCGCGTACCTACAAAGGCGAGCACGCCCGGCACGCGGCGCAGGTACTCCGAAAAATCCTCGCCCGAAAGCGTGCCGCGGTAATGGCCTTGACCGGTGGGGCCCAGGCACTTGATTACAGCCTGGCGGCAGCGCTCGCTCGAGGCTGCGTCGTTTTCGACCTTGTAGTTGGCGATGGTGTAGTCGGTGAGCTCTGCCTCGGCGCCCAAGGCCGCCGCGGTATGCTCCACGATGCGGCGCATAAGCTCCGGCATTTCCTCGTGGGTTGAATCGCCGTAGGTGCGTACTGTGCCGGCGAGGTAGGCCGTGCCGGCGATAACGTTGCGCGCGGTGCCGCCGTGCAGCTCGCCGACGGTGATGACGGCCGGCTCGTAGGGGCTGATCTCGCGCGAGACGATGGTCTGCAGGGCGTTGACAATCTCGGCGGCAACCATAACGGCGTCGTGGCCGCGCTGGGGCATGGCGCCGTGGCACGAGGTACCGCGGACATCGATGCGGAACCAGTCGGTATTGGCCATGCGCGGGCCGGGCTCGCAGCTTACGGTGCCGGCGTCGACCTCGCTCCAGATGTGCGCGGCGTAGGCACCATCGACGCCGTCGAGCACGCCCGTGCCGATCATGAGTTTGGCGCCTTGGCCGTTTTCCTCACTGGGCTGGAAGACGATGCGGACCTCGCCGTGGATGTCGTCTGTCATATGGCGCAGGATCTGCAGCGTGCCGAGCATCATGGCGATGTGGCAGTCGTGGCCGCAGGCGTGCATGCAGCCCTCGTTGACGCTGGAGAAATCCTCGCCGGTCTGCTCGGTGACGGGCAGGGCGTCGATATCCGCACGCAGCAGGATGCGGCGGCGCGGCGTGCCGTCCTCGCGATAGGCGTCGGGCGCGGTGCCGCGAAGGGTCGCCACCAGGCCCGTCTTAAGGGGACGCTCGTAGGGGATATTCATGGCGTCGAGCTGGTTGGCGATGTCAGAAGTCGTGCGCTCTTCGGCGAGGCTCAGCTCCGGGTGCTTATGGAAGTGCCGACGCTGCTTAATGATGTAGGGTTCAAACTCGGCGGCGATATCTTGGATGGCTGCGGTGACGTCGTCAGCCGCGCGAGCCTCGGTCGCCGCCATAATCTGCTGTGCCTTGGTCTTCGTCATGGTCGATTTGCTCCTTACTGGTTTATCGCAAAATCGTACAGGCTCTTTCCAGTATGCCACCTGCCACTTGGCCTGGCAAAGCTGCCGTTTGCCGCTTGGCATTTTGTAACCGAGGCGGGGGAGTACACTCGGGGGTGTTGAATTTTCTGCCAGAGATGGGGATGTCCATGCAACATATCGATCGGATTATCCGCTCCAAGAACGTCTTTACCGCGCAAGACGGCATCGATACCGCCCGCGAGCTGGCGATTGCCATCGCAGGCGACCGTATCGTCGCAGTCGGTGCGCCCGATGACGTGATCGCCGCCGCGCCTGCCGCCACGCCGGTTCTCGACTACGGCGAGCAGTTTGTCTGCCCCGGTTTCCATGACGCTCATCTGCACTTCTTCCATACCTCGGTCGGTTCCTCGCCGTACATGCTCATGGATATGGGTACGTCCGAGGCGGCACTGGTGCAGCACGCGCTCGAGTTTTCCCGGGACCTGCCCGACGACGCCTGGGTTGTGACGCAGGGCTGGCGCGACTACCGTTGGGACCCGCCCGAGCATCCTACCAAGGCGTCGCTCGATGCAGCATTCCCCGATCGTCCCTGCGTTATGTATTCGGGCGACGGGCACACGCTTTGGCTCAACAGCCGCGCACTCGAGGCGCTCGGCGTCACGCGCGACAGCGAGCCGCCAGCGGGCGGCAGTTACGACAAGGACGCAAGCGGCGAGCTCACGGGCATTGCGCACGAAGCGGCTGCCATGCAGCTGCTGCCGCGCTGCCTTGAGTGGCTGGGCGAAGGTCGCATCGCAAGCGCTTACGCCGATCAAATGAGGCGCATGGCCGAGCAGGGTATTACTTCGATCTGCGATATGTCGCTCATGCCCATGCCGGGCTGCGATTTTATCCGCGACGATGTCTACGACAAATTGCAGACGGCCGGTAGGCTGGGCATTCGTGCCCATCTGTTTCCCACGCTGCTGGATGACCAGTCGCGTCTGGAAGAGCTGCAGGTACGTTACGCGAACAACGCGCTGCTTTCGGCGCCGGGTTTTAAGCAGTTCTTCGACGGCGTGTCGAGTGAACACACGGCATATCTCACTGAGCCCTATACCAATCCGCGCTTCCCGGGCGACCAGGGCCGTCTGACGGTCCCGGCTGAGCGCATGCGCAAACTGGTTCTGGCGGCCGCGGAGCGCGGTCACACCGTGCGCATCCACGTCATTGGTGACGGTGCGATTCATGCCGCGCTGGATATCTTCGAGGAGGCGGCCGATCTGTACGGCCTGCCCCAGCACGGCCATAACACGCTTGAGCACCTGGAGAACCTTCTGCCCGAGGACATCGATCGCCTGCGCAAGCTCAACGTGGTCGCCTCGAGCCAGCCCTGTCACATTACACTCGACCCGGGTGGACCGGAGCGCGATCTGGGCCTGGAGCGCAGCCGCATCATGTGGCCGTTCGCAACCTATAAGCAGCGCGGCATTCGCCAAGCCTTCGGTACCGACAGCCCTATCACGCCCGTTACCAGCATGAACGTGCTCTACACGGCTATCACGCGCCAGGACCCCAAAAGCCACTGGCCCGAGGGCGGCTGGCTGCCGAGCGAGCGCATTGATGCAGCAACGGCTCTGCGCAACTACACCCTGGGCAGCGCGTACGCAGCGGGCGACGAGCAAAACCTCGGCAGCTTGGAGCCCGGCAAGTACGCCGACCTGGTAGTCCTGGACCAAAACCCGCTCACCGTTGACCCCCAAGAGCTCCAAGCCACCAAGGTTCAGGCCACCTACCTGGCAGGCAACTTGATTTACGAGCGCTAACCCCACATCCCGCCCCTCAGTTGCGGTGAAATAGTCCCTAAAATCGGCCTTCAAGCCCAAAAACAGGAACTATTCCACCGCAACTTAAAAGAGCGCGTCCCAACAACGTGCCCCTATCTTGTGCATTCCATCCGCATCGCCATTTTGCTGCGCTGACTTTTCTGAATGCCGGGCCCTAGTTAGTCAACCTGGCTCCCAGGGCGGACCGGAGGGCATGAAGTTTGTCGCGAGTTCCGCACGCAAAGGAAAGCACTTAATGTGCTTTCCGTCTTGCGCAGGACTGTAGAGCAGCAAACTTCATGCCCTCCGGTCCGCCCCGGGAGCCACCGCTAAGTTATCCCCCGGCATTCAGAAAATCTAAGTGCCAAAAAATAAGATTTTTTGACTCTGTGTTGTATAACCCGCCATTCGTGGGTACCATTCAACGCGTACGCAAACAAAAAAGGGTTAATTCGCGTGGCATAACCACGCGGCCCAAAAAGGAGGAGACAAGCATGTCGTCTTTGAAGCCGCTTGCAGATCGTGTTCTGGTCAAGCCCGACGAGGCCGAGCAGAAGACCGCTTCTGGTCTGTATATCGCCAGCAACGCTCAGGAGAAGCCGCAGCGCGGCACCATCGTTGCCGTTGGCGCCGGCAAGGTCAACGACAAGGGTGAGCGCATCCCCATGGACGTTCAGGTCGGCGACGTTGTCATCTACGGCAAGTTCGGTGGCAACGAGGTCAAGGTCGACGGCGAGAAGTATCTGCTGATGCGTGCCGACGACATCTACGCCGTCGTTGAGGCCTAGTCTCGTCAGACTCTCTGATTCGTTTTTGAACGCGGTCGCTGCATAGGACTCGGAAGCGGCGACGCGAGTCACATTTCTTTTGGAGGATTACTCACCATGGCAAAGAACATTACGTTCAACACCGATGCCCGCGCTAAGCTCGCAAAGGGCGTCAACACTCTGGCCGACGCCGTTACCGTCACCATGGGCCCCAAGGGCCGCTATGTCGCTCTGCAGCGCACGTTCGGTGCTCCGACCATCACCAACGACGGCGTTTCCGTCGCCAAGGAGATCGAGCTCGAGGACAACATCGAGAACATGGGCGCCCAGCTGGTGAAGGAGGTCGCCACCAAGACCAACGACACCGTGGGTGATGGCACCACCACCGCAACCCTGCTCGCCCAGGCCATCGTCAACGACGGTCTGCGCAACGTCGCCGCTGGCGCCAACCCGCTGGCCATCCGTCGCGGCATCGACAAGGCCGTCAACGCCGCCGTCGCCGAGATGAAGAAGCAGGCCAAGCCGGTCGAGACCAAGGAGCAGATTGCTTCCGTCGGTACCATCTCTGCCGGTGACCCCGAGGTCGGCGAGAAGATCGCCGAGGCCATGGAGGTCGTGGGCAAGGACGGCGTCATCACCGTCGAGGATTCCCAGACGTTCGATATTACCATCGACACCGTCGAGGGTATGCAGTTCGACAAGGGCTACGTCTCCGCTTACTTCGTCACGGATAACGACCGCATGGAGGCCGTGATGAAGGATCCGTACATCCTCATCACCGACCAGAAGATCTCCAGCGTCCAGGACATCATGCCCGTTCTCGAGGCTGTCCAGCGCGCCGGCCGTGGCCTGCTTATCATCGCTGAGGACATCGACGGCGAGGCCCTGCCCACCCTCGTCCTCAACAAGATCCGTGGCGCCCTCAACGTCTGCGCCGTCAAGGCTCCGGGCTACGGCGATCGCCGCAAGCGCATCCTCGAGGACATCGCCGTCCTCACCGGTGGCCAGGCTGCCCTGGATGAGCTGGGCGTGAAGGTCGCTGACATCACCGCCGATATGCTCGGTACCGCTAAGTCCGTCACCATCTCCAAGGACAACACCGTCGTCGTCGGTGGCGCTGGCTCCAAGGAGGCCATCGACGCCCGTATCGCTCAGATCAAGGGCGAGATGGAGAACACCACCTCTGACTTCGACCGCGAGAAGCTCCAGGAGCGCCTGGCCAAGCTCTCCGGTGGCGTTGCCGTCATCAAGGTCGGCGCTGCTACCGAGTCCGAGCTCAAGGAGATCAAGCATCGCGTCGAGGACGCCCTGCAGGCTACCCGCGCTGCTGTCGAGGAGGGCATTGTCGCTGGCGGCGGCGTCGCCTTCATGGACGCTGCTCCTGCGCTCGACGCTGTCGAGATCGACGACCCCGAGGAGAAGATCGGCGTCGATATCGTCAAGAAGGCTCTGACCGCTCCGGTCGCTACCATCGCCAAGAACGCTGGCTTTGAGGGCGCTGTCGTGGTCGACAAGGTTGCCGAACTGCCCGCCGGCCAGGGTCTCAACTCTGCCAACGGCGAGTGGGGCGACATGATCGAGATGGGCGTCCTCGACCCCGTCAAGGTCAGCCGCGTCACCCTGCAGAACGCTGCTTCCGTCGCCAGCCTGATCCTCATCACCGAGGCTACTGTCTCCGATGTGCCCAAGAACACTCAGCTTGAGGATGCTATCGCTGCTGCCACCGCTGGTCAGCAGGGCGGCGGTATGTACTAAGGCCGACAAGGTCTAGAACTCCCACCGGGAATCCGGGGGCGTGACGGGGGTTTCTCTCCGGAACGTCCTCGGACATGCAAAGAGGCTCCGCATCGCGCTTCGCGCTGCGGAGCCTCTTTGCGTCCTGCGGAATGTTCCGGAGAGAAACCCCCGTCACGCCCCCGGATCCCCTGCGTTTACGGCCTTGAGGTCGGCGTGGGCGGAGATCGTGGCTGATGGGGATACATGTCCCGGTCGCTGTTTCGCGGCTTTGCCGCGAAAGGCGCGCTACTTTGGGATGGGTGGGGAACGTGGTTGTTGCGGCAACTGGTCCCCACCATAAATTACCCTTGGCATACTTGCGCGAATACCTGCTCGTGCTACACTTGCAATTGCTGTTTCAGGGCGGGGTGAAATTCCCCACTGGCGGTAAATCGGGCGGTGCCAAAGGGGTGCCGTGGCGCAGACGAGGCGTCTGCGACCGAGCCGATGAGTCCGCGACCCGTGCGTGCGTTGGTTCGCATGCCGGCTGAACTGGTGAGATCCCAGTACCAACGGTTAGAGTCCGGATGAAAGAGGCAGGTGATCTTATGTCTGAACAGTCGCAGCATATCCATTTTGAGAACACGAATAGGTGGAGCACCAAACAGCTCGTTACCATGGCGTTGATGTGCGCCTTGGGCGCCCTGTTTATGTACGTGCAGCTGCCCATCCTTCCTTCGGCGCCGTTTTTGACCTACGACCCGTCGCTGGTGCCGGCGATGGTGTGCGGATTTGCGTATGGCCCCGGTGCTGGTACCGCTGTTGCCGCTATGGCGATCGTTATTCATGCGCTCACTACGGGTGACTGGGTCGGCGCGCTTATGAACCTGGTTGCCACGCTGGGCTACATTCTGCCCGCGGCTATTGCCTACCAGAAGATGCATACCTATAAGGGTGCCGTGATTGGCCTGGTGCTCGGCGTTATTGCCGCTACGGCGTTGTCTATGGTTGCAAATCTTACCATTGGCGTATGGTTCTGGTATGGCTCGGTCGATGTGATCGCCCCGCTCATGATTCCTGCGGTGCTGCCGTTCAACCTTATCAAGACCGTGCTTAACTCGGTGTTGACGCTTGTGGTGTACAAGGCGGTCTCCAACCTCATCACGCCTAAAAAGGACCAGGTCAAAGGCCGCGCATGATTGAGTGTCGGGGCGTTTCCTTTAGCTATGACGGTGCCGCACCGGCACTCGACGGCGTCGATCTGAACATCGAGGATGGCGAGTTTTTCTGCATCCTTGGTGGCAATGGGTCGGGCAAGTCGACGTTTGCCAAGCATCTGAATGCACTGTTGAAGCCCGATGCGGGCACGGTACGCGTCAACGGCATGGATGCGTCCGACCCCGAGCTGGTCTACGACATTCGTTCGACCGCGGGCATGGTATTCCAGAATCCCGATGACCAGCTGGTGGCAACGCTTGTCGAAGATGACGTTGCGTTTGGTCCCGAAAACCTTGGCGTGCCGTCGGCGCAAATTGCGCGGCGTGTACGCGAGGCGCTGAAGGGTGTGGGCCTGGTGGGCTTTGAGCGCCACGAGACCCATGCGCTTTCGGGCGGCCAAAAGCAGCGCGTGGCGCTTGCCGGCGTGCTCGCCATGGAGCCGCGCGTGCTCATTTTGGATGAGGCTTCTTCGATGCTCGATCCGCGTGGACGCAAGGGCCTCATGAAGGCTTGCCGTGCGTTGCATGATCGCGGCATGACCATCGTGATGATTACGCACTTTATGGAAGAGGCCGCCGAGGCCGATCGCGTTGCTGTCTTCCAAGCGGGCCGCGTTGCCATGCTCGGTAAGCCCGAGGAAATCTTGACGCGGGCGGACGAACTTGCGCAGCTCAACCTGGATATGCCGGCGTCGTGCTGCCTAGGTAGGGCACTTCGTGAGAAGGGCGTTTCCGTTTGCGCGCAGGTGCGCGAGGCAGATATGGTCGCCGAGATTGCACAGGCTTATGCCGAGCCGAGTGGGGCGGACATAGCAGGGCAGCCTTCCGCATCCGATTCCCATGTGCTTGACAATGGATCCTCTGCGGCCGACGGGATAGCCGCGTCGGAGCTCGTTATCGAGATTTCGCACCTCTCGCATAGTTACTCGCTGAGCGCCCGCGAGCGCCGTCGATGGCGCAAGCGCTCGACCACTGCGGACGCATCGAGCAAACAGGCTCTTTGGGGCAACGATCCAAACAGCCCCTGGGCGCTACGTGATGTTTCGCTGACGGTGCGCCGCGGCGAGTTTCTGGGATTGGCGGGTCATACCGGCTCGGGTAAATCGACGCTGGTTCAGCATCTCAACGGGTTGATTCGTCCGCAGGAGGGAAGCGTTTGCGCGCTGGGGCTCGACCTATCAAGCAAGAAAGACGCCGCTGCGGTTAAGGCCAAGGTCGGCGTGGTGTTTCAGTATCCCGAGCGCCAGCTATTTGCCGAGACCGTGGCACAGGACGTGGCATTTGGTCCACATAACCTTGGCTTGTCGCAGGCCGAGGTTGCCCGCCGCGTTAAGTCATCGCTTGCGCGCGTGGGCCTCGACCTTGCCGCGATGGGCGACAAGAGCCCCTTTGAGCTTTCGGGCGGCCAGCAGCGCCGCGTGGCGTTTGCCGGCGTGCTCGCCATGGAGCCCGAGGTGCTGGTGCTCGACGAGCCCATGGCGGGGCTTGATCCGGCTGCGCGCGGGGATTTCCTGGGGCTCATCGATCGACTCCATCGCGAGGGCCTGACTGTTGTCATGGTTTCGCACAGTATGGATGACCTGGCAAATTGTTGTGACCGCATCGTTGTGATGAACGAGGGCGCCGTGTTTGCCGAGGGAACGCCCGCGCAGGTTTTTGCGCACGCGGACGAGCTCAAGTCGATCGGCCTGGGCGTTCCCGCCGCCCAGCGCATGGCGCTGGCGCTCGCGAAAGCCGGTGTGCCGCTCCGCTGCGACAGGCTTTATACGGTTGAGGCGCTGGCCGACGAGCTGGCCGGCTTGCTGCTGGGCTGCGCGGACGGGCTTTTGAGGGTGCCGCGTCAGGCTGGTTCCAAGGCGCCCACGCGAGAGGAGGGCTGCTAATGGAGGCGTTTTCGTTTGGTAGCTACTATCCTGGAGATAGCGCGGTCCATCGACTGGACCCGCGCACCAAGTTGCTCCTAGGTTTCGCATTTCTGATCACCGTGCTCACCGTTGGCAGCTTCCGCGGGCTGGTGCCGGTCGCATTTTTTGTCGTGCTGGTCTATCTCGCAGCCCGGGTGCCGTTGCGCCGGGTCCTATCATCGATGGCACCATTGCTGGCGATTGTCGTGGTGGTCGCGGTGCTCAACCTGTTTTCCGACCAGAGTGGCCGCATCCTGTGGCAGCTTGGCTTTTTGCAGGTGAGCGAGGGCTCGCTGCGTTCTGCGGCGTTTGTGGCGTGCCGCCTGACGTTGATGATGGCCGGCATGAGCGCCATTACACTCACTACGCCGACGCTCGACCTCACCGCGGGCTTTGAACGTCTGCTCGCACCATTTGCGCGCGTGGGGCTTCCGGCGCACGAGCTCGGCATGATTATGGGTATCGCGCTGCGGTTTATGCCGCAATTTGCCACCGAGATGAAACAGACGGCCGATGCACAGGCAAGTCGCGGCGCGCGCGTGACGGGCGGTCCGCTCGGCGGTGTGCGCATGCTCGGCAGTGTGGCGATTCCGCTGTTCACCGGCGTGTTCCGTCATGCCGAGACGCTTTCGGCCGCCATGGATGCGCGCTGTTATCACGGCGAGCAGGGACGCACGCGTCTGCATGCGCTTGCGTTTGGCCGGGGGGATGTACTGGCAGCGCTGGCGATGGCGCTGCTGGTGACATGCGTTGTCGTTATCAATCTTCAACTCGTCTAAGCTCGATTCGAGCGCAAGAAAGGGGTCTCTATGACCGACACCGATCGCACGGCTCAGCTCGAGCGCGCCTGCTCGTATCTCAGACGCATTCCGGCGTGGTATCTTGCCACGACCGATGCGAGCGACGGGCATCAGCCCCGCGTGAGGCCGTTTTCGTTTGCCATGGTCGATGACGGCAAGCTGTGGTTTTGCACGTCGCGCGACAAGGACGTGTGGGCGGAGTTGAGCGCGAATCCCAAGTTTGAGGTATCGGGCTGGAAGCCGGGGGAGTGCTGGATCGTGTTAACTGGCGAGGCCGCGCTCGAGGACGATGCATTCGTGAGCGACAAGGTGCGCCAAGCGGGCTTTAAGCACATGGTGGGCATTGGCGAGCAACACGATAGCGCCAACGATGGCCGCCTTGCATTCTTCTCGGTCCGCAACATCGCCGCACGGTTCTGCGATATCGACGGCAGCGAAGAGCGCCTCGAGCTCTAATTTCCCAAATTGACTACCCATTCCAAAAAGACTGGTCAGGCGACAGGAGGAAACGTGGACGGATTGAATACGGTGCTGGAGTATCTGACGTCGGTGCCGGCGTGGTATCTGGCGACGAGCGTGGGCGGGCAGCCGCATGTGCGTCCGTTCTCGTTTGCGCAGATTCAGGACGGCAAGCTGTGGTTTGTGACAGCGCGCACCAAAGATGTGTGGCAGGAGCTGCTGCAAAACCAGCGCTTTGAGGTCACGAGTTGGTGGCCGGGCCATGGTTGGTTGATCCTGCGCGGGCGTGCGGGGCTGGAAGACCGGGCTTCGAGCGAAAATCGCGAGGCCGGATGGAAGCATCTTGAGCGCTTGAGCGAGCACTATGAGGGGCCTAACGACCCCGTGCTCGTCTTCTTTAGCGTCGAGGATCCTGAGGCATTTATCTGCAATCATGACGAATGGGTGCCGGTTGAGCTCTAGCCAGCTGGCTCATCCTAACAACTTAGTTTTCGCATGGGCGGGTCCCGTGTTGCCCGGCGCCGTAAGGAGTGCCGGTCAATACGGGGCCCGCTCTATTTGTCAATTCCTTCAAGTGAATGTGTCGGGAATGTTTCAATGCATGAACATGCAAGCTATTTACGTATTCATGCATCTTTTGGTGCTAAAGTTTCAACCCACTTCATAACGACCGCTGCGAAATGCGCATCGGTGCATAAATCGCAGACAAGGAGTCTGATATGTCTTTGAAGGTTGGAATCGTCGGCGCGGCTGGATATGCCGGAGCCGAGCTCATTCGCCTCGTACTCGGCCATCCCGAGTTTGAACTTGTTGCCATTACGTCCAACGCCGATGCCGGCCAGCCGCTGTCCGCGGTGTATCCGAGCTTTGCTGGCGTGAGCGATCTGGTTTTCACCACGCATGACGCCCCCGAGCTCAAGAGCTGCGATGCGGTTTTTCTTGCCGTGCCGCACACGGCTGCCATGGCACAGGTGCCCGCGCTGCTTGCATCGGGCGTCTCCTGCTTTGATCTTTCGGCCGACTACCGCCTGAACGACGCGTCCGTCTTTGAGACGTGGTATGCCGCCGAGCATACGAGCCCCGAGCTGCTCAAGACCCGTGCCTTTGGCCTGCCCGAGCTATTCTGCCGGGACTTGGAGACCGCCGCATCCGACCATGCCGACGGCAAACCCGTGCTGGTCGCCTGCGCCGGTTGCTATCCCACCGCAACGAGCCTTGCTGCCGCTCCTGCCGTGCGTGCGGGCTGGGTGGCAGAGAACGGCCCCGTAATCGTCGATGCCATTAGTGGCGTGACGGGCGCCGGTAAGTCCTGCAACGCTCGCACCCATTTTTGTAGCGCGGACGAGAACCTGGAGGCCTATGGCGTAGGCAAACATCGCCATACGCCCGAGATTGAGCAGATCCTGGACCTGACCGATCGCGTCGTCTTTACTCCGCACTTGGCACCGCTCAAGCGGGGCCTGCTTTCCACGGTGACGATGCCGCTCGCGCCGCAGGCTCTCGACGCGTTGGCCCTTGAGGACGTCGTCGACCATTACAAGAAGTTCTACGCCGGTCGCACCTTTGTGCGCGTGCTCGATGCCGGCCAGCAGCCCAAGACGGCTTCGGTCGTCGGCACCAATGCTGCCCAGATCGGTCTTGCGCTCAACAAGCGCGCGGGCGTGCTGGTGGCGACGGGTGCTATCGACAATCTGTGCAAGGGTGCTGCGGGACAGGCGGTCCAGTGCGCCAACATCGTTTTTGGCTTTGACGAGCGACGAGGCTTGCCCACAGTGGCGTGCCCGGTGTAGCACATTCGATTGTTAGCGATTTGGTAGTCGGGTATCGAGTTGGGCGCCACTTTTAAGCTGGTCTAGTAGTTTCGACCGGTATGGCGTGCCAGCCGATGCCCGCTTTTTTGTCTGATATAAGGAGTCGTAGGGGACGATGAATACCGACCTGATTGATATCAAGATTCGCGCCGTCGAGGGTGGCGTTACGGCGGCTGCCGGCTTTAAGGCCGCAGGCATTCATGCGGGATTTCGGAAGAATCCCGAGCGCTTGGACTATGCGCTCGTCGTGCCCGATAAGCCCTGTCCCGGCGCCGGCGCGTTTACGACCAACCGCTTTTGCGCGGCGCCCGTGCAGGTGAGTCGTGCCAACCTGGGCGGTGCGGACAAGGGCTATGGAATCGTCGCCGGTGTTTCAATCAACTCCGGCAACGCGAACGCCGCCACGGGCGAGACCGGCCTGGCCTGTGCGCGCGAGACGTGCAACATCGCGTCGCAGGTCATCGGCTGTGAACCCCAGCAGATCCTGGTTGCCTCCACGGGTGTGATTGGACAGATTCTGCCGATCGATACGTTTGAGACGGCCGTTCCGTCCGCCTACGAGGCGCTCTCTGCCCATGGCGGTGCCGATGCAGCCCGTGCCATCATGACGACCGATACACACTCCAAGGAGTATGCCGTTCGCTACCGCAGTGAGGCTGCGGGCCATGCGGGCAACGCCTATACGGTGGGCGGCATGTGCAAGGGCTCGGGCATGATCATGCCCAATATGGCCACCATGATCGCGGTCATTACTACCGATGCTCCCGTCGAGCCGGCGGCGCTCCACACCCTGTTGCTCTCGACCGTTAAGCAGACCTTTAATAAGGTGACGGTCGATTCCGATACCTCGACCAACGACACCTGCATTATGCTCGCTTCCGGCGCTGCTGCCGCAGATGCCGAGGCCATCGCCGAGGGCACTGACGCCTTTGACGAGTTGGCCTTTGCCGTGCACGAGGTGTGCGAGAGCCTGGCGCGCAACATCGCGGCCGATGGCGAGGGTGCGTCAAAGCTCGTGACGGTTAACGTTGCCGGTGCCGCCAACGACGAGGAAGCCGATATCGCCGCCCGTGCCGTCGCCAACTCGCCGCTCGTCAAGACCTGCATCGCTGGTCACGACTGCAACTGGGGCCGCGTCGCCATGGCGCTTGGCAAGTGCGGCGTGAAGTTTAATCAGGAAGACGTTTCCATCGACATGATGGGCATGCCCGTCTGTCGCGACGGTCTGACTGTTCCCTTTGACGAGGACGAGGCTCTGCGACGTTTTGAGGCGCCCGAGATCGTGATCTCGGCCGACCTGGGCGCAGGCGACGCGGCAACGACCGTGTGGACCTGCGACCTCACGCACGAGTACATCTCCATCAACGGCGACTACCGTTCCTAGATTCCAGGCACGCTGCGCATCTTACCGCGATTGTGGACGGCGGAGCACGGCACGATAACGATACGAAAGACGAGGCAGATTATGAAATTCGCACGCGATTGTCGTTCGAGCGAATCCAACGAAGCAACCGCGCAGCTGCTGTTCGAAGCGCTGCCGTGGATTAAAAACCTGACCGGCAAGACGGTCGTTATCAAGTATGGCGGAGCGGCCATGGTCGATGAGCAACTGCGCCGCGATGTGATGAGCGACATCGTTTTGCTCAAGATCATCGGCATGCGCCCCGTCATCGTGCATGGCGGCGGCAAAGCTATCAACGAGGCACTCAGCCACTATGACATCCCTGTCGAATTTAAGAACGGGCAGCGCGTGACTACGCCGGCGACCATGGATATCGTGCGCGAGGTGCTGGGCGGCAAGGTTAACCAGGAGCTGGTCGCTGCCATCAACCACCACGGTAATTTGGCCGTAGGCGTGTCGGGCAGCGATGCCGGCACGCTCATCGCCGAGCCGCTCGACCCCGAGCTCGGTCGTGTGGGCAAAGTGACGCACGTCAACACCGACTATATCGAGCGCTTGCTCGATAGCGAGTACATTCCCGTCATCGCTACCGTCGCGGCAGGGGAGGACGGCGGATTCTTCAACATCAATGCCGACACCGCTGCCGGTGCCGTCGCGGCGGCGCTTCATGCGCATAAGGCGATTTTTTTGACCGATGTCGACGGCCTGTACAAGGATTTTAGCGACAAGGACTCGCTTATCTCCAACCTGACGCTCGACGAGGTTAACGAGATGCTCTATGGCGGGGAGGTCGATAAGGGCATGATTCCCAAGCTGCGCGCGGCCGTCGATGCGCTTGCCGGGGGCGTATTCCGCGCCCACATCATTAACGGTACCACGCCGCATTCGCTGCTGCTTGAGCTGCTGACCGATGCCGGCGTCGGTACCGTGATCCATTCCACCGAGACGGCCTACGAGTTCGATACGCACCCGCACCCGCTTTCGACCTTTGCGGCGCGCCTGACCGAGAACCTCGACGAGGTCGAGAAGCTCCAGACGGTCTAGCCGGCTCGAAATTGCTACGCCATTACGCCCACAGTCCGCGCTACCTGGCGCTTAACGAAAGGTATCTCATGTCACTTGCAGCACAACAATCGCTCGAATCCCACTACGTCATGCACACCTTTGGTCGCTCGCCGGTCGAGTTCGTCGAAGGCCACGGCATGAAGCTCACCGGCGACGATGGTCGCGAATACCTCGATTTTCTTGCCGGTATTGGCGTGTGCAGCCTGGGCCACGGCAATCCGGCAGTGCTGTCGGCGCTCGAGGATCAGACCAAGAGGCTCCTGCATGTCTCCAACTATTTCTACATCGAGCAGCGCGGCCAGGTCGCGGCGCTGCTGTCCAAGCTCGCTAACGATGATGCGGACGGTGCACGCGTGCTTGTCGACGCGATTGCCGCTGGCGACGAGACCACGGCGGCGGCACTTGGCGCTCCGGCTGCGGGCGAGCAGGTGTGGGAGACGTTCTTTGCCAATTCCGGTGCCGAGGCCAACGAGGGCTCTATGAAGCTCGCGCGTCTGTACGCCAAGCGTGCCGGCAACGCTGGCAACACCATCGTGTGCATGCGCGGCGGCTTTCACGGTCGTACGCTCGAGACCATTGCCGCGACCATGCAGGATTGGCTGCAGGACAGTTTCCGCCCGCTGCCGGGTGGCTTTGTGGCCTGCGCACCCAACGATGTGGATGAGCTGCGTGCAATCTTTAAGCAACTGGGCAGTGAAATCTGTGCCGTGATGCTCGAACCAATCCAGGGCGAGAGCGGTGTGCATCCCATGACCGAGGAGTTTATGGCTACGGCGCGCGACTTGGCGCACGAGGTGGGTGCCGTGCTTATTGCCGACGAGGTCCAGTGTGGTATCTTCCGCACGGGTAAGCCGTTTGCGTTCCAGACCTATGGCGTGGAGCCCGACATCATGAGCCTTGCCAAGGGCATTGCCGACGGTGTGCCTATGGGTGCCGTGGTGGCAAAGAAGGAAATCGCCGACGTCTTTAAGCCCGGCGATCATGGTTCGACCTTCGGTGGCAGCTGCTTGGCCATCGCGGCGTGTGCCGCGACGCTCTCCGCGCTTGTGCACGGCGATTATGCCGAGCATGCTGCCAAGGTTGGCGCCTATATGGAGCAGGCGCTGGCTAAGCTTCCGCATGTGGTAGAGGTGCGTGGTCGCGGCCTGATGCTCGGCTGCGATTTGGATGGTGCCGCGGGTGATGCACACGACGTCGTGGCCCGTGCATTGGGGGCTGGTGCCGTGATCAACGCTACAGGCGCACATACGCTGCGCTTCCTTCCGCCGCTCGTGTGCGAAGAGGCCGACGTGGACAACCTGATCGAGATCCTGGCGGGTGTTTTGGCTTAGCGAGAGTAAAACATAGCCAGTTTGAACGGGTTCCAGATTGTCGGTGCGTCATTTGATGCATCTTTGGACGGTCTGGAACCCTTTTTGCCGTAAATCTACAATGGTCAGGAGAGCCTCTGGACAAAAAATGCCAAATATGAGTACTGTCACCAGTTGAATCTCATATGAAACCGACTATTTAGGATTAGTTAGACCACACATGTTCAATTATGTTAGTGGAAAACTAGTAGCAAAGGCTTCAAATCGCTGATTCAAGGCTAGATTTACCCAGTCATATCCAAATACCGCTGCTACAAAATTAGTAACAGTACTCATTTTTGCCATTTTTTGGCCACGGCCTTTGTGACAGACGTGTTGACGGGTTCGAATCCCTCTGCGATGGGCCCAAAAACGAAAGGCCCCCATAGCTGGGAGCCTATCAAATCAGTGGTGGGCGATGAGGGATGTCCGCGTGCGGCTTCGCCGCCCGCCCTCGCTTTGGGCCTACGGCCCTCGCGTGCTGCGCTGGAAAACGCTTCGCGTTTCCTCAGCTCCGCACCCTTGCGGGTTCGAATTCCATGTACCGGGCACAAAAAAGAAAGGCCTCCATCACTGGAGGCCTAACAATTCAATGGTGGGCGATGAGGGATTCGAACCCCCAGCCTTGTGCGTGTAAAGCACCTGCGCTAACCGTTGCGCCAATCGCCCGCAGGGATTGAGTATAGCGGAAACCCTGCGTGGTTCACCGCTAATTCATAACGAAAACTAAGCGGCGACTTTAGCGCCCTTGTCCTCGTCGATAAAGAAGCGCTTGTACCAAATGAGGAACGTCAGCGTGGTATAGATCTTGCGCTGGTTGAGCGCGCGACCCTTAAAGTGATCGTCGAGCAGTTTCATGAGCGCATCGGTGTCAAAGAAATCAGCAGCCCACGGCGCGGTGAAGTATTCCTTTACGTAGTCGTAATACTTTTGCTCGCGCAGCCAGAACTTGACCGGTACAGGGAAGCCCACCTTCTTGCGCGTTGCCCACTCGTCGGGCAGCGTGCGGTTGGCGGCGTGACGCAGGACGAGCTTGCAGCCTTCTTCGTTAACACGGTAGTTGGCGGGAATGTGCTCGGCAAACTCCATGACCTTCTTGTCCAGGAACGGGACGCGAAGCTCCAGAGAATGCGCCATGCACATTTTGTCGGCCTTGAGCAGAATGTCGCCCGGCAGCCACATGTTCATATCCAGATACTGTTTCTTGGAAAGCTCGCAGCAGTTGGGAACCTGCTTGTAGTACTCGGCGCACATCTCGGCGGCGTTCTTGCCGGTGTCATAAGCGGGCTTGAGCACCTCGTCGACCTCGGAGGGATCGAACACCTTTGCCTGACCCACATACCAGCGCTCGGGAACCTCGGCGCATTTCGTCAGGAAGTTGTGGCCCTTAAAGTAGGGGAGATGCTGAACGAGTGAGCCCAGGGCGCGACGTACGCCGAGCGGCACGCGCTTCTTAAAGGTGCGCATCTCGGGGGTGTCCTCGTACCACTCATAGCCGGCAAACAGTTCGTCGGCACCCTCGCCCGAAAGGACGACGGTGACCTCCTTGGAAGCCATCTGCGCCAGATAGTACAGCGGCACGCTGGACAGGTTCGATTGCGGCTCGTCCATGTGGTACTGGATATCGGGCAGTGCATCAAAGAACTCGTCGGCGGTAATCATCTTGCGCACGTTCTTGATGCCCAGCTTGTCGGAAAGCTCGGCGGCGTAGTTGGTCTCGTTGAAGTTCTTGTAATCGAAGCCGACAGAATACGTGGTGTCGGGCATGAGACAGGCGGCAATGTAGCTGGAATCGACACCGCCAGAAAGGAACGAGCCCACCTTAACATCGGCGATTCGGTGCGCAGCGACGCTTTCGTGCACGACCTTGTCGCACTCGTCCACGTACTCCTCGAAGGTCTTGGAGTTGTCGTCGGTGAAGTCGCAGCTCCAGTAACGCTTGATGTCCATGGTGTTGGTCGTCAGGTCATACGTAAAGCAATGCGCCGGGGCAAGCTTGAACACGCCCTTAAAGAAGGTCTCCTCCGTGGCGGGGAATTGCAGCGTCAGGTAGGGGCGCAGCGCGTCGTGGTTGACAGCCTTCTCAAACTTGGGATGGTCCAGGAAGCTCTTGATCTCGGAGCCAAACAGCAGCGAGCCATCGGATGCCTGGTAGTAATAGAACGGCTTGATACCAAAGATGTCACGAGCACCAAAGAGTTTGTTCTTGTTCTGGTCGTGAATCACGAACGCGTACATGCCGCGCAGACGGTTGACCAGGTCCTCGCCCCACTCCTCGTAACCGTGTACCAGGACCTCGGTATCAGCGTTGCAGTGGAAGGCGTAGCCGGCCGCCTCCAGCTCGGCACGAAGCTCCTGGAAGTTGTAGATCTCTCCGTTGAAGACAATCGTGACCTTGCCGTCGTCGCTCGACATGGGCTGGGCTCCAGCTTCGGAAAGATCGAGAATCGAAAGACGACGAAAACCAAGGGCAACGTTGTCGACGATATGCTGGCCGCCCATATCGGGACCACGGTGGATGATGCGATTCATCATGGCCGTGAGAACCAGCTCACTCTGTTCATCTGTACCGGTAAAACCGACAAAACCGCACATGCAAGATCCTTTCTGCTGACGGCTCAGGTGTACTGCCGCAAGGATTGCGGCAGCTGATGTCAAATAATCTTTACTATCATGCCAATCTTTTGTTTCGTGATAGGGCATAAGCGCCGAGCGAACCGAAAAAACCACGTCCCGATCTTCAGGCGAAGCGGCGGGACGTGGTTGCGAACGCTATGTTAAAGAACAGCACCCAGATTTCCTAGGTTTTACACGGGGTGAACACTGTTGCCATTTATTAGACCACGGCACAGTCCATGCAATTTTTTAGAAGGCTGTGATGCGCGCAAGGTCAGGTGGCATATTAGGATGGTTGATAATACAGAATGTTTCATCGTTTCTGCCGCGGGACGTCTTCTGCCCTTTAAGGCTGAATTTAGCGAGAGAGGTCTTTGTATGTCGAGTCCGACACAAGAGAAGCTAACTCTGATGCGCTATATAGAGTTGCTCGAGGAAGATGACCTTGTTGTTTCCAGACCGAGCGCTTCGTGCGACCAGCGCATTGAGTTTGCGACTGATGACTCGCGCCAGGTGCGTCCGGGCACGTTGTTTGTCTGCAAAGGCCGTGCGTTTAAGCGCGAGTACCTGCTTTCGGCAATCGCCGATGGCGCCGTGGCCTACGTTTCCGAGGTCGATTACGATGTTGATCTTCCCGCGGTGATTGTGAGCGATATTCGTCGCACGCTCGCCGTGGTGGCAGATGCCTTTTATGGGCACCCGTCGGGTAAGGTGAAGGTCTGCGCCTTTACAGGCACCAAGGGCAAGTCGACCTGCAGCTTTTATCTGCGCGGCATCCTCGCCAACGAGGCCAAGCTTACGGGCTGTCATCGACCCGCTCTTAATACGGGCATTGAGTTCGACGACGGCATCGAGACGGGCCCTTCCAAGCTGACGACCCCCGAATCCTTCCTGCTGCAGTCTCGCATCGCACATGCTGCGGAGGCGGGTGCCCCGTGGCTGGTTATGGAGGCATCGAGTCAGGGCCTCAAATACGAGCGAACGGGCAAGATTGACTTTGAAGTCGGCGCCTTTACCAATATCGGCGAGGATCACATTTCGCCGATTGAGCATCCGACGCTCGAGGATTACTTTGCCAGCAAGCTCAAAATCTTCTCGCAGAGCCGTTTTGCCGTGGTCAATCTCGATATGGATAAGGTCGATCGCGTGCTCGAGGCGGCATCTCGTTGCGAACGTACGGTGACGTTCTCCCTGACCGACGAGCGTGCCGACGTGCTTGCACTGGCGATTCGCAATGGCGACTGCGGCGTGGTGGCAACGGTGCGCACGCCCCGCTTTACGCGCGACATTGTGATTCCCACGCCGGTTAAGTTCAATGTGTCCAACGCGCTTGCCGCTATTGCCTGCGCCGAGGCCCTGGGTATTTCCGAAGAGGGCATCGTCCATGGCTTTGAGGGCGTCTTCGTTCCCGGCCGTATGGAGCTCTATCCGTCCGTATCGGGCAAAATCTTGGGCGTTGTCGATTTTGCACATAACGGCATGAGCCTCGAGACGCTCCTGCGTGACTTGCGCGAGAACTATCCCGAGCGCGAGCTGGCGGTTGTATTTGGCGCTACGGGCGGTAAGGGTGTCGATCGACGCACCACGATGGGCATCGCCGCTGGCAAGTATGCCGACCGAATCGTGATTACCGAGGATGACCCCGGCCCCGAGGATGTCGAGGACATCTGCGCCGAGATCGCGCGCAACGTTCAAGCGCAGGGAAATGATAACTGGCAAATCGTGACGGATCGCGTTGCCGCTATCGAGACTGCCGTGCGCGAAACCGTCCGTCCTGCCGTGGTCATCGTGACCGGTAAGGGCGAGGAAGAGCGTATGCTGCGCAAGAACGGAGCCGAGCCTTGTGAGCGCGACGGTTCGATTCTCAAGCGCACCCTTGCGGCGTACGACGCCTAGACCAAGCCCCTTCTATGTAAACGGAGTGACCATGTCCCACAACATCCTGCCGACCGTTGCCGAGCTTTCGGGCGAGATGCGCGAGCGTCTTGCCAAGGTCAAGTATGTCTTTACCGATCTGGACGCAACGATGCTCGCCCCCGGTTCGTGCGTACTGCGCGATAACGACGGCAATCCCTCGACCAAGCTCGTCGAGGCGGTTGTCGCGCTCGCTCGTGCCGGCATCCAGGTGGTCCCCACCTCGGGTCGCAATCGCACCATGATCCATGAGGACGCCCGCGTGCTCGGCCTCAACTCCTACATCGGCGAGATGGGCGGCCTGGTCATGTACGACCTCAAGGCCAACGACTGGGAGTACCTGACAGGCGACATGCCCTACGACCCCGCCTGCGGTCTCACGCCGCACCAGGTGATCGAGCAGACCGGCGTGTGCGAGAAGATCCTTGCCCGCTGGCCGCACAAGATCGAATACCACAACGACATGTCGACCGGCTACAAGTACCGTGAGGTCACCGTCGGCATGCGCGGCGATGTGCCCGACGATGAGGTCCAGGCCATCCTGGACGAGGCCGGCTGCGGTCTGGTCTGGGCTTGCAACGGCCATCTGACTCACCTGTCCAAGCCGACGACGCTCGAGCTTAATCGCGTCGAGGACGGCCGCGCCTTCAACATCAATCCGGCGGGTCTCAACAAAGGCGTTGCCATTGCGCGCTTCTGCGAGCACCTGGGGATCGAGCGCGAGGAGACGCTTGCGCTCGGCGACTCCGAGTCCGACTTCTACATGGCCGACCATGTTGGCATGTTCTGCCTGGTCGAGAACGGTCTGACGAGCGCCGGTGCCCCGGAGTTCTTGGACGCCTGCGACAATGCCTATATTACGCGCGGCAAGATTGTCGACGGTTGGGTGGCAACGGCCGAGCTGCTGGTCGCAGCCCGTTCGTAGCGCGACGCATCACGAGTGGTCGCATTTTTCGAGAGAGAATCTGGTGAGGTAATGTCCGATATCGATAATCTGGCCGGGGACACGCGTCCGATCGGCGTGTTCGACTCGGGCCTGGGCGGCCTGA
Organism: uncultured Collinsella sp.; assembly: GCA_900546375.1. Taxonomy (GTDB): domain Bacteria; phylum Actinomycetota; class Coriobacteriia; order Coriobacteriales; family Coriobacteriaceae; genus Collinsella. The sequence continues at coordinate 12,595 of URCO01000005.1, read as the reverse complement.
CGGTTGCGCGCGCGATCGCAACGGCGCTTCCGCACGAGTCCGTCTACTACTTCGGTGACACTAAGCGCTGCCCTTATGGCACCCGCACCGAGGACGAGGTTCGCTCGTTTGCGCTGCAGGCGGGTCGCTGGCTATCGAGGCACGACGTTAAGATCATGGTCATCGCCTGTAACACGGCGACCGCCGCGGCCTTGCGTCTGGCTCAGCAAGTGCTCGACGTTCCCGTGATCGGCGTGATCGCCCCGGGCGCGCGCGCCGCCATTAACAGCACGCGTACGCGTCGCGTGGGCGTGCTGGCCACCAACCTCACCATTCGCTCGGGCGCCTACACGCGCGCCATCCAGGATTTGGATGCTGGTGTCGATGTGTATGGCTGCCCGGCTTCGAGCTTTGTCGAGGTCGTCGAGCACGAGCTCGCCTCGGGCGCGCATCTGCAGGAGCAGTGGCTCGAGAACGAGGATATTTTTGATACGCCAGCCGTTCGCGCGCTGGTCGGCGCCACAGTCGAGCCGCTGCACGATCGCGGCATCGATACCGTGGTACTCGGCTGCACGCATTTCCCGCTGCTGGTGGGTCCCATCCGCCATGCGCTGGGTCCCGGAGTGCGCGTGGTGAGCTCCGCCGAGGAGACCACCCGCGAGCTGACCGATATCCTCACGCGCCGTGAGCAGCTGGCGGGCGATACCGCCGAGCCACAGCATCGCTTTGCCACCACGTCTGACAACATTGCCGAGTTTGCGGTGGCGGGTAGCTTTATCTTTGGCCAGCCGCTTAAAAGCATCGAGCATGTCGATATCGACGAACTCGGTTAGGCTCGCAATGTTGCCGGAGGCTTCGCCACATCTTTTGCCGAAAGGATAGTTCCATGGAATACATGCAGGTCAACCGCGCCAACGGCCGCGCCGTCAACGAGCTGCGCCCCGTTAAGCTCACCCGCGGCGTCATGAAGCACGCCCACGGCTCGTGCCTGGCTGAGTTCGGCGACACGCGCGTACTGTGCGCCGCCACCATCGAGGAGGGTGTGCCAGGTTGGCGCAAGGGCGCCAAGGCCGGCTGGGTAACGGCGGAATATGCGATGCTACCGGCCTCGACCGGTAAACGCTGCAAGCGCGAGCATGCCAACCGCAAGGGCCGCTCCATGGAGATCGAGCGGCTTATCGGCCGCAGCCTGCGTACCGTCGTCAATATGAAGGCGCTCGGCGAGTACACCGTTACCGTCGACTGCGATGTGATCCAGGCCGATGGCGGCACGCGTACGGCGAGCATTACCGGCGCCTGGGTGGCGCTGCACGACGCCCTTGCCATGTGGGTCGAGGCGGGCAAACTCGAGCGCATCCCGCTCACGGGCCAGGTTGCCGCCATTTCCATGGGCGTCGTCGACGGCAACACCCTGCTCGACTTGGATTATTCCGAGGACAGCCACGCCGAGGTCGACATGAACCTCGTCGCCACCGATTCTGGTGAGATGATCGAACTCCAGGGTACCGGCGAGCAGGCGCCCTTCGACCGCAAGCGTCTCAACGCCCTGCTCGACCTGGGCGATAAGGGTATCGCCGAGCTCATCGAGCTTCAGCGCCAAGCCCTCGCCTAACCTGCCAAAAAGGGACAGGTTTATTTTGGCAGGTTTTATCTGGGAAAACGTCGAAGTATAAGACTGCCGTTGATTGAGACGGGAGAGAGGCCGAAGTCCTCGTCGTCCTCAACTCGGCATTGCTATAGAGACAAAGGAGACCAGCTATGGCACTTGAGAAGATTGACATCGACACCCTCGACCCGGCGGCGACCATCGTCGTGGCAACCGGCAACGCCCATAAGCTCACCGAGATCGAGGCCATTTTGGGCAAGGTCATGCCCGAGGTGCGCTTTGTGGCGCTCGGCCAGCTGGGCGATTTTGAGGACCCCGAGGAAAACGGCACGACGTTTTTGGAGAACGCCATCATCAAGGCGCAGGCTGCGGTCGAGGAGACGGGCCTTATGGCCATCGCCGACGATTCCGGCTTGGTCGTCGATGCGTTGGACGGCGAGCCGGGCGTGTATAGCGCGCGCTATGCGGGCGTGCATGGCGACGATGCCGCCAACAACGCCAAGCTTCTCGTTAACCTGGAAGGCGTGGCAGACGAGGACCGTACCGCGCGCTTTATGAGCGTCGTCGCGCTTATCGATACGGACGGCCTGGTCACCTATGGCGAGGGCGCCTGCGAAGGCGTTATCGCGCACGAGGGTCGCGGCGATTACGGCTTTGGCTACGATCCACTGTTCCTGCCGGTCGATACGCCGGGCAAGACCATGGCCGAGCTCACAGCGGACGAGAAGAACGCCATCAGCCATCGTTTCCATGCGCTCGAGCATCTGTCCGCCAAGCTGACGGGCGAGGAGTAGGCCGTGCGTGCGGTGGTACAGCGCGTGCTCAACGCCGGCGTGACAGTCGACGGCGAGTGCGTGGGCCGTATTGGACGCGGCTACCTGGTGCTGCTGGGCGTGGGCCACGGCGACACACGCGCCGAAGCCGACAAGCTGTGGGGCAAGCTCCGCGGGCTGCGTATCAACGAGGATGAGAACGGCAAGACCAACTTGGCGCTGGCGGATGTCGACGGCGAGGTGCTCGTGGTGTCGCAGTTCACGCTGTTTGCCGACTGCCGCCACGGCCGCCGTCCGTCGTTTACGGACGCCGGCGCGCCCGATGTCGCTAACGAACTTTACGAGTACTTTTTGACACTCGTCGCTCAGGACGTTGAGCATGTGGCGCACGGTATCTTTGGCGCCGACATGAAGGTCGACCTGGTCAACGACGGCCCGTTCACCATCGTACTGGACACAGACAATCTGTAAGTAGTCAATTTGGGACGGGGCTTTTTTAGTTGCTTGCGTATGGCTGCAACAGGGTGCTATAGTATTAGAGTTTTGTCTATCTTAGGGGTATTATCCCCTTTTTGAATTGCACCCTCTGGAGGCCCCATTCATGGAAGAGATGGAAGTCAATCACGTCGACGACATCCACGAGAAGCTGACCGATATGGTGGGCGATCGCGTCAAGGTTAAGGCCAACATGGGCCGTACCCGCGTCATCGAGCGCATGGGCACCATCAAGAGCGTCCACCCCGCCGTCTTTATCGTCGAGGTTGACGAGCGTCGCGGCCGCAAATCGCGTCAGTCCTACCAGTATATCGATGTCCTTACCGGCCAGGTCGAACTGTTCGACCCCGAGAGTGGCGAGCATATCTTTACCCCGCTCGGCAACCAGCTCGAGGAGCACTAACGGTGACCGATCGGTCCCTCATCCTTACCGCGCCGGCAAAGATTAACCTCTATCTGGGAGTTTATACCGAGCGCGATGCCCGCGGCTATCACAGGGTCGATTCTTTGATGGCAGCCGTCGGTCTTGCCGATACCGTGACGGTCGCGCCCGCGCCGGCGCTGACCGTCCAAACCATTCCGGCATCCGATTTTCCTATGCAAAAAAATACGGCTTATCGGGCGGCAATCGCTATGGCCGAGTATTACGGTCGCGATGCCAACGTGTGCGTGACGATCGAAAAGCGTATCCCGCTGTGCGCCGGCCTGGGAGGTCCCTCGACGGATGCCGCTGCGGTCATTGTTGCCTTGGCCGAGCTGTGGGGTATCGACCGCGCCGACCCCGCGCTCGATGACATCGCTCGCGGTATCGGCGCCGACGTGCCGTTCTTTTTGCACGCGAGTCCCGCATTCTACGTGGGCGGGGGAGATGTGCTGGCCGCTGAGTATCCTGTGCTTCCGGCGACACCTGTCGTATTGGTCAAACCGCACGAGACGAGCGTTTCAACGGTTGAAGCGTATCGGCGATTTGATGAGAACCCGGTGCCCGCGGAAAAACCCGATGCGATTGCTTCTGTCTTACGCGCCGGCGATGTCGAGGCGGCATATGCGCTCGTTCATAACAATCTGGGCGTCATATCCGCGCAGATGGAGCCGCGGATCCAGGCAGTTCTCGACTGGCTGCGCGCACAGGAGGGAACCGTTGCCGTGGACGTGTGTGGTTCGGGTGCTTGCTCGTTTGCCATTTGCGATACCGTCGCTGCAGCAGCCCATCTTGCGGGAGCTGCCCAGCAAAATGGCTGGTGGGCCTGCGCGACTGAGCTTATTCCCAACACGGTTCAAATCGACGCGCCAAAGAAATAAAAATTTCTCTAGCACGCGACGAAAATCTTTGTTACTATAGTCGAGCTAACGGGTTGTGGCTCAGTTTGGTAGAGCACTGCGTTCGGGACGCAGGGGTCGCTGGTTCAAATCCAGTCAACCCGACCAGAGCATGAGAAGGGACCGCTTCTTGCGGTCCCTTTTTTTAGCTATTGTTGTGATACCGCGGCACCCGCGGTATACTCATTCGAGCTTGTCTCGCTGTATTGTGGAGGTCTACATGTTTGGACTGAGGGCTCCTGAGCTCATCATTATTCTCGTCGTTGTCTTGATCATCTTCGGGCCTAAGAACCTGCCGAAGCTCGGCAAGTCTCTCGGCTCTACCGTCAAGAATATCCGCGAGGGTATGGAGGGCGACGATAAGGGCGAAACCAAGCAGGCCGAGGACGTTGTGGTCGAGGAGTCCAAGGAGGACAAGGAGATCGCAGAGCTCGAGGCCAAGCTCGCTGCTGCCAAGAAAAAGCAGGCAGAGGACAGCGACGCGGACGCAGAGTAGTCCCATCCCTTTGGGGTGAGCACCTGACCGGCTTGCCCGCAGGCTAGCCGGTCTTTTTCGTTTTGTTGACAGTTGATCGTTACATCATAGTTGGGGAGATATCCGTATGGACGCAAGCCAGATCGTACTGACCGCTGAGGGCCGCCAGAAGCTCGTCGAGGAGCTCGCTTGGCGTGAGGGCGATTACGCCAAGGAGATCGTCGAGGACATCAAGGAAGCCCGCGCGTTCGGCGACCTTTCGGAGAACTCCGAGTACGATGCCGCCAAGGACAAGCAGGCCCAGAATGCTGCTCGCATTGCCGAGATTCAGGCCATCCTCGCCAACGCTCAGGTTGCTGCCACCACGGGCGATCTGACCGTCTCCATCGGTTCCACCGTTTCTCTGATCGATCCCAACGGTGAGGTCATGGAAGTCACGCTCGTCGGTACCACCGAGACCAACTCGCTCGAGCACAAGATCTCTAACGAGTCTCCGGTCGGTCACGCCATCATCGGTCACGGCGAGGGCGACTCCGTTGAGGTCGTTACGCCTTCTGGCAAGACCCGCGTCTATACCATCGCCAAGATCGCACGCTAGACCACGGTCCCGCGTAAAGGTATGTTTTCGCTCCCTGGGACCGAATCCTGGGGAGCGTTTTAGTTTGAGGAGCTAACTTATGGCAGAGAACCAGAACGTCGCCGATCAGGCCTCGACGCTCAACGACGAGCGCGCCACGCGTCTGGCAAAGCGCGCCGCCCTGTTCGAGGCGGGCCAGAACCCCTATCCCGAGCACTCCGAGATCGAGGACTATGTCGTCGACATTGAGGCCAAATATGCCGATCTTGCCGATGGCGAGGATACTGAGGACGTCGTGAAGATCGGCGGCCGCGTGGTCGCCAAGCGCGGTCAGGGCAAGATCATGTTTATCGTCGTGCGCGACGCTACCGCCGAGATTCAGCTGTTCTGCCGTATTAACGACATGGACGAGGCGGCCTGGAGCACGCTTAAAGCCCTCGACTTGGGCGATATCCTGGGCGTGACCGGCGTGGTCGTGCGCACCAAGCGCGGCCAGCTTTCCGTTGCCCCCAAGAGCGCGACGCTGCTCTCCAAGGCCGTTCGCCCGCTGCCCGAGAAGTTCCACGGTCTTTCCGATAAGGAGACCCGTTATCGTCAACGCTATGTCGACCTGATTGCCAACGACGTTGTTCGCGAGACCTTCCGCAAGCGCTCGCAGATTCTCTCCACCTTCCGCCGCTTCATGGAATCTGACGGCTACATGGAGGTCGAGACCCCCATCCTGCAGACCATTCAGGGCGGCGCTACGGCCAAGCCGTTCATTACGCACTTCAACGCGCTCGATCAGGAGTGCTACCTGCGCATTGCTACCGAGCTGCACCTCAAGCGCTGCATCGTCGGTGGCTTTGAGCGCGTGTTCGAGATCGGCCGCATCTTCCGCAACGAGGGTATGGACCTCACCCACAACCCCGAGTTCACCACGATGGAGGCCTATCGTGCCTTCTCCGATCTCGAGGGCATGAAGGCACTCGCCCAGGGTGTCATCAAGGCTGCCAACAAGGCCATCGGCAACCCCGAGGTCATTGAGTACCAGGGTCAGACCATCGATCTTTCCGGTGAGTGGGCAAGCCGTCCCATGACCGACATCGTCTCGGACGTGCTCGGCAAGCAGGTCACCATCGACACGCCGGTCGAGGAGCTTGCCGCCGCCGCACGCGAGAAGGGCCTGGAGATTAAGCCCGAGTGGACTGCTGGCAAGATCATCGCCGAGATTTACGATGAGCTGGGCGAGGACACCATCGTCAACCCGACCTTCGTATGCGATTACCCCATCGAGGTCAGCCCGCTTGCCAAGCGTTTTGAGGACGATCCGCGCCTGACGCACCGCTTTGAGCTGGTCATCGCCGGCCACGAGTACGCCAACGCATTCTCCGAGCTCAACGACCCGGTCGACCAGGCCGAGCGCTTTGCTGCCCAGATGGCTGAGAAGGCCGGCGGCGACGACGAGGCTATGGAGTACGACGAGGACTACGTGCGCGCCCTCGAGTACGGTATGCCTCCCGCGGGCGGCATCGGCATCGGTATCGATCGCGTGGTCATGCTGCTCACCAACCAGGCTTCCATTCGCGACGTCCTGCTGTTCCCGCACATGAAGCCCGAGAAGGGTTTCCAGTCCGGTGCCGCCGCTGCCAAGGCTGCCGAGGCCGGCAACGCCGCAAGCCCGTTCGTTAAGCCGCTCAAGCCCACGCTCGATTACTCCAAGATCGCCGTTGAGCCGCTGTTCGAGGAATTCGTCGACTTTGATACCTTCTCCAAGAGCGATTTCCGCGCTGTGAAGGTCAAGGCATGCGAGGCCGTCAAGAAGTCCAAGAAGCTGCTGAACTTTACGCTCGACGACGGCACCGGCACCGACCGCACCATCCTCTCCGGCATCCATGGCTACTATGAGCCCGAGGACCTGGTCGGCAAGACCTTGCTCGCCATCACCAATCTGCCTCCGCGCAAGATGATGGGTATTCCCAGCTGCGGTATGCTGATCAGCGCCATCCACGAGGAGGAGGGCGAGGAGCGCCTCAACCTGATTCAGCTCGACGCTTCCATCCCCGCCGGCGCAAAGATGTACTAACTAGTTACGCGGTTTTACCAAACCGCGTAACGGCTCGACGCTGCGCGGGCCGCATTTGGACAATCTGACGTTCAACTTCAAGGGCACGACCAGAAGGTCAGCGCCCTTTCGTTTCACGTCACCTTGTCACAAATGCGGCCCGCTCGCTGACTTATGCTCAACCTATGGTGTCATCTCGCCCCAAAAGGACCTTGCTCGCTCTGGCGGGCTTTCGCTGTCGTTGCCAAGGCATCGGCGTTGCCTTGGCCGTCAATAGTCATTGGGTTCTTAAACGACTACTCAACGGCTATTGCGCACATGGCTCGCATGACAGCCGTCTCTTTTATGTTTCCTTTAGCCGTCGCTGCCTAGGATGGGAGTTAGTCGGCAGGAAGGGAGCGTCTATATGGACGACGCGAGCGAGCGTGCAATCGAAGAGGACATGCTCGATCAGTTCAACTACTTTGATGATGAGGACGAGGAGCTGATCGATCGTCGCGAGCCGGCGTCGCTCGATGCCTTCGACCTTGTTGGTGAAGAGCCCGACGAGGACGAGGGCGAATCAACGGAGCCCCCACAGCCCTCGCGCCTTGACTCGCTGCTTTCGAGAGCCCCCATGCACCACGGTGTCCGTACCGGCGCGCTTCATATGAAAACTGACTGGCGCCAGATCGTGACGGCAGGCGATGAGCTTGCCGTCGATGCGCCGCTCACCGATAAATCATCCATCATCTGCCGCACCGGCATGCTTATGCTGGCAAGCGGAACAGGTGCCTGGCGCGTGCGCGATACCATGAATCGTGTTGCCGCTGTGCTCGGCGTCACGATTCACGTCGACCTGAGTCTCCTGTCGTTTGAGTGCACCTGCATCGAAGATGGCCACTGCTTTAACGAGGTCGTCAGCCTACCCACGACGGGAGTTAATACTCATCGCATTTGGATGATGGAGAGCTTCTTAAAGGAAATCGAGATTTACGGGCGCCGGTTTACCGTGCACGAGTACCACGAGATGCTCAAGACCGTTGAGAGCTCAAAGCCCGATTACGCTCCCTGGCAACAGGGCCTTGCGGCAGCCTGTGCTTGCGGCGCCTTCGTCTTTTTGCTCGGCGGCGGCCCTATCGAGATGGCCTGCGCGTTCGTAGGCGCTGGTGTCGGCAACTTTGCTCGCTCCCATATTCTCAAGCAGGGTCTTGGCCAGTTTAGCGCGCTGACGACTGGCGTTGCGCTCGCTTGCGTTTCGTATCTGCTGGCATTGCTCGGCCTTGGCCAGGTCATCCCTGGGGCAATGTCGCACCAAGAAGGCTATATCGGCGCCATGCTCTTTGTGATTCCCGGCTTTCCCCTCATTACGGCAGGCCTCGACATCGCTAAGCTCGATATGCGAAGCGGTATCGAGCGTCTTTCGTATGCTGTATCGATTATTGTGATGGCGACCCTCGTAGGTTGGATGGTTGCCGAATGTGTGGGACTGGCGCCGGATGACTTCGCCCCGCTCGGCCTCTCACCGTTGGCTCTTACGCTCTTGCGCATACTGATGAGCTTTATCGGTGTATTTGGCTTCTCGGTTATGTTCAACAGCCCGGTAAAGATGGCAGCGGCGGCAGGGCTCATCGGCGCTGTGTCCAATACCTTGCGCCTTACGCTCGTCGATGCGCCGACGATATTTCCTTTCCTGGGCCTGGGCACAGGTATGCCTCCCGAGGCAGCAGCGTTTATCGGCGCACTGGTATCGGGGTTGCTCGCGAGCTTAGCCGAAATCAAGCTCACCTACCCGCGTATCGCCCTCACGGTGCCATCGATTGTCATTATGGTGCCGGGCTTGTATCTGTATCGCTCGATGTATTACATGTGCACCTTCGATACGGTCAATATGCTCGGCTGGTTTGTGCGTGCAGTACTCATCGTGGCGTTTTTGCCCGTTGGTCTGGGTGTGGCGCGTACGCTCACCGACCCTCGCTGGCGCCACACCAGCTAATTGGTACAAGGGGGACAGGTTACTTTGCACCAAATGAGTTGCGGTGAAATAGGGACTGAATTGCTGCTTAAAGGGTCAAAACAGTCCGTATTCCACCGCAACTTATGGGGTCGGGGGATTATTGGTGCCCTGCATCTCCACAAACTCAACGCTTACGAAGCGCGCGCCGTTCGTGTTAGGGTAGTTCCACCACATAAGTAGTTGCAGACGCACGTACCACGGGCGGGCGAGATGAAGTCCCAACAGCTCCATCTTGCCCGCCCATTTTTGTTGCGTGGCGTTGCGGCGTAACACAGAAAGGATTTCGCCCTTTATGCCTATCAACAAACGAGAGAGCCTGCTGTTCACCTTTATCATGTGCTTTTGCATGGTGCTCTGGATGAGCATCTACAACGTTGCCCTGCAGCATGGGGCCATCAACGGCGAGGTTGTTGCCGCCGCGTGGCTTGGCTTCCCCGTTGCCTACATTTTTGCCATGTGCTGCGACTGGTTTGTTGCCAGCCCCCTTGCCAAGGGTTTCGCCTTTAAATTCCTGGTCACGCCGGGTAAGAGCTCGCCGCTTGCCATGACGATCGCCGTCAGCTCCTGCATGGTCGTTCCCATGGTCATCATCATGTCGCTCTACGGCGCGTGCGAGGGTCTGACGCACATGCCCGGCGGCATCCTTGCGAACCTGTATTCCGTGCCCGCGATCTGGATGATCAACATCCCGCATAATTTTGTGATGGCGCTGCCGTGGAACCTTTTGGTAGCCGGTCCGATTTCCCACTTCGTCTTCCGTCACGCCTTCCCTGTGGGGACGGTTTTCGAGGAGGAGCATGCCGAGCTCTTGGAGCAGGCTATGGCTCCTGAGTGCGAGTAGCTCGCTTAGGGATCTGCTGAGCGCGGGCGACTTGCTTGGTTGGAGCCCTAAGCGTGGATAGCTCTCTCGGCGACATCGCGGGCGTGAGCGGTGCGCATGACCGGAGGGCCCGTGCTGCTCCGTTGCCCGACGTGCTAGCGCGCAGAACAATCTGTTGGTGCATTCGGCGGCTGCTGAAGCGTTTCGGCAGCCGCTTTTTATACGGAGTTTAAATACAACAGTCTGTTGTATTACGTAGAGTGGTATATCTCTAGCAGGAAAAATGCGAGAGACGGAGCATTATGGCGTTGCTAGTAGGACTGGACGTAGGGTCGACGACGACCAAAGTTTACGCGATGCACGAGGATATGACCGAGGCGTGGTGGGGATATCGCCGCCACGGGGCGTGTCAGACAGCGAGCGTGCGCGCCATGCTCGGCGAGCTCGCCGAGCGCTTTCCCCATGAGTCGCTGCGCGTTGCGGTGACCGGCTCGGGCGCGCGCGATATCGCGACCGCGCTGGGCGCCTCGTACGTTCAGGAGGTGGTCGCCAACGCGCTCGCGATCAGCAGGTTCTATCCGCAGACGCGCTGCGCCATCGAGCTGGGCGGCCAAGACGCCAAGATGATCTTCTTCCGCACCAACGATAAGGGAGGCATCGAGGTTGCCGACATGCGCATGAACGGCTCGTGCGCAGGCGGTACCGGTGCATTTATCGACGAGATGGCAAAGCTCATGGGGGTCGGCACCGAATCGGGCGAGTTCGAGCAGCTCGCAAGCCGGGGAACGACCGTCCACGAGGTCTCGGGCCGCTGCGGCGTGTACGCAAAGACCGATATCCAGCCGCTGCTCAACGAGGGCATTCCTACCACCGACCTGGCGCTTTCGGCGCTTCACGCGGTCGCCCGCCAAACGATCGGCGGTCTGGCCCAGGGTATCGACATCGAGCCGCCGGTAATCTTCGAGGGCGGTACGCTCGCCTACAACCCCACGCTGGTCCGCGTGTTCCGGGAGCAACTGAATCTATCGGACGATCAGGTTATCGTCCCGCGCGATCCGCAGATCATGGTCGCGCGCGGTGCCGCCCTGTCGCTGACCGACATGTTCGCATCGTCCCAACCGATCGACCTTCCCGACGCTTTTGTCCGGCTGGATAAGCTCGAGACGGTCGCGCCCGCAAGCGGGGAGGGACGTCTTGCCCAGCCCTTTTTTGCCACACCTGCCGAGCAGGCGGATTTTACGGCACGCCATGGCAAAGAGACGCCGGCAAAGGGTCCGGATGCGTATGCGCCCGGAGAGACGGTGCGTGTGGCGCTCGGTATCGATTCGGGGAGCACGACGACCAAGTTCGCCCTGGTCGATGAGGCGGGTGAGCTTGTCGATTCGTTCTACGCGTCTAATAACGGCAGACCGCTCGACGTCGCCCAACAGGGTCTTGTCAGCTTGAAGAACCGCTGGGAGACAGCGGGAGTCACGCTTGCAATCGATGCCGTGGGCACCACGGGATACGGCGAGGAGCTTTTCGCGCGCGCGTTCCACGCCGACTACCATACGGTCGAGACGGTCGCGCACGCCCGCGCCGCGTGCGCATGCGTTCCCGATGCGACCTTCGTGCTCGACATCGGCGGACAGGATATGAAGGCCATCTGGCTCAACCACGGCGTGCTGACCGATATCGTCGTCAACGAGGCGTGCTCTGCGGGCTGCGGCTCGTTCCTCGAGGGTTTTGCCAAAAACCTCGGAATAGCCGTTGAGGATATCGCGACCGAGGCATTTTCGTCCAAAGCCCCCGCCGTTCTCGGCAGCCGCTGCACGGTGTTCATGAACAGCAGCGTCGTTTCCGAGCAGCGGCGCGGTAAGGGTCCGGGCGACATCATGGCCGGTCTCTGCCGTTCGATTATCGAGAACGTGTTCACCAAGGTCATTCGCGTTTCAAATCTCAACCGTCTGGGCGACAAAGTCGTCGTCCAGGGCGGCACGTTCCGAAACGACGCGGTGCTGCGCGCATTCGAGCAGTATCTGGGCAAACCCGTCACGCGTGCGCCCCACCCGGGGCTGATGGGCGCTATCGGTATCGCCCTGCTCGCGCGCGAGGAATGCCGCAAGGGCGACGCCGGCACGTCGTTTATCGGGCTCGATGCCGTGGAGCGCTTCGAGCATCGCGAGTTCGGCGGCGTTACCTGCCGTCGGTGCAACAACCGCTGCCAGCGCGCGGTCGTGGCATTTGGCGACGGCTCGCTTTACGTCACGGGCAATCGCTGCCCGCGCGGCGGCGCCATCTCATGGGATGAGCTCGTGCGCGAGGTTCCCGCGGCGGAGGAGCTGCGTCCGCAGGGTGCTTGCGAGGCACAGGCACCCGGCACGGGGCGCGACCGGACCGCGGCTGCCCCCAATCTCTTTGTCGACCGCGAGAAGCTGCTGTTCGAGTCGTACCCCACGGTTCCCGTCTGCGGGGGGTGTTCCTATAGTTTTGTCAACTGGGCAATGCTGTTTTCGAGATTGAATCGCGAC
>URCO01000004.1:0-87343 GCA_900546375.1 uncultured Collinsella sp. | reverse complement strand
CAGATGTTCCTCGATAAAGATCGCGATGCCGTCTTTGTCGTTGCTGGCGGTTACAAAGTCGGCGGCGGCACGGGTGGCATCGCTGCCATTTGCCATGGCCACACCCACGCCGGCGTCGACCACCATGCAGGTGTCGTTATCGGCATCGCCAAACACGCAGATGTTCTGGAGCTCCATGCCGTTGAGCTCCGCCACGCGTACAAGGCCGCGCGTCTTGGACACGCGCGGATCCATGAATTCGTAGAGTCGCTGCGTGGTCTGTAGAGCAGCCGCCTTAACGGCGCCGTCGGCGAACGTCGACGCCCGCTTGATGACCTGCGGCATCGCCTCGGGCGCCATGGTAAACATCACCTTGGGCTGCGGCTCGCACAAAAACTCGGCAAAGTCGACCACCTTGTAGGGCACGCCGTCGACACGCGACAGGTGCTCGACGCATGCATTGCTCTCGGGCACATAGAGCACGCCGTCCCGAGGGCAAACGGGCGTTGCCGGCAGGCCTGCCATGTGCTCGCAGATGCGCGCGATGGTCTCGCCCGGCAGCGGGTAGCTCAGCTCGTTGATGCCGTGCGCACGGTCGATGACCTCGGCGCCACCGCAGCCCACGAGCACGTCCACCAGGCCTTCGATACCCCAGAGCCCAAACATGGCCTCGGTCGCCTGGGCGTCGCGCCCGGTGCACAGACCAAACAGCACGCCGCGCCCGCGCAGAGCACGGATCGCCGCCACGGTGCGCGGGGACACCGTGTGCTGGCTCGTGAGCAGTGTGCCGTCGATATCGCAGAACACGGCTTTGATGTGGCTGAAGGTGGTGTCCATGGGGGCCTTTCTGGGTTGTGCGGCGGTGTGGGGTGTATTCGTGAACGGCGTACATGGTATACCAAGGCGCGGGCCGTTGGGGCCCGATCGCCACAAAGGTGCCTGCCCCCCTTGTGGTGGCCGAACCCGAAGGGTGGCCTGGCCCGAGACGCAAACCATCACAACATTCGACGTTTTTCGGCAAAATCGCGATTTTCATCGAATGTTGTGATGGTTTTTATTGCTTTGCGGCACGATTAAAATGCCGGCGTCCAAACAGCAGCAACGCCGCGGGGACTGCCGTCACGACCATGCCCGCTCCGATGAGCGTCTGCTGCACGCCAAACGTCGCCGCCAGCCATGGAGCAATTGCCAGCGGGGCCACGCCGGCGAACATGTTGCCAAAACCCATGACCGAATTGACGCGGCCGAGCTGCTCGAGTGGTGCCGTCGTTTGCACGATCGTGTTGTGGAGCGGGTTGACGATGCCCCAAGCTATGCCCAGTGCAATCTGGCCGACAAGGGCCACGCCCACGTACGGCGTTCCCACGTAGAGCAGGCTTCCCAGACCCACGGACATGAGCGCCACGAGCAGCGTTTTGAGGCTGACAAAGCGCGCCGGCAGGCGGAGCGCGACCACGGCGCCCAGCACCGCGCCCACACCGCTGGCCGACGAGAGCCAGCCCATCCACTCAACACCGACGTGCAGGACATCGCGGTAGAAGAACGACTCCAGCGGATCGAAGGCACCATAGCCAAAGTTCGAGAGGAAGATGATGCAGAAAAGTAGCGCGAGGACGCTGTTGGTAAAGACCGTCTTGATGCTGGCCGCGAAGGTGACACGGGAGGACGTGTTGGGGTCGGAGCTTTGGCTGGCCTTGTCCGATGTGATGTCACCGATCGCGGGTTTGCCTTCGTGTGTGGCGGCCTGACCTGCACTTTGCCTAAAGCCCCAACCGGCAACGAGTGCCAGCACTGTAAAGAGCATCATGAGCACGAACACCGCGCGCGACGACGCAGCCGCCGCGACAAAGCCGCCCAGCGTGGGGCCAACGATGATGCTCACGTTTGAAAACATGGCGATGGCAGAGTTGATGTCTTTGAGCTCGACAGGATCGTCGGTGAGGTAGGCCGGATAGGATGTGGCGATGGGCTGGGCGAACCCCATCACAAAGCCCAGGAGTACCGCGCCGGCAAGGACTGTTCCGGTCGCGCTGCCAAAGGCGAGGATTGCCGCGCCGGTTGCCAGCGTGCCCACGATGCTCAGCAAGAAATGCCGGCACGGACCCCAGACGTCGAGCGCCGCGCCACCCGCAAAGGATCCCAAGATCACGAATACGTTCATAAAAAGGACGGCCAGCGATGTCGCCACGACCGAGGCATCGTCTGCATAGGTAAGCGTTCCGATGACGCCGATGAAGTAGCTGGTCTGAAAACCGGTGTAGATGAGAAAGCGCATCGCAACCAGGCGCTTGGCCTGCACGGAAAGCGATGGTTGAGGCTTTGAGAAAAGAGGGGCAAGCATGGAGACTCCTTGTTTCATACGAATGCGGACGGCGGGCATTCGCCACCGTCTGTCAAATCAATCTATCCGCACGAAACATTAAGGACGCATCAAGCCCCTTCTCTCCGTTTTTCGCCCGTCATGAACTACTTGGTAGATTGTAAGGCATGTCCCACACATCTACCAAAGCAAAAACCACCACAAAGGTGCCTGGCCCCTTTGTGGTGGAAGTGACGTTTGCCCAAGTAAAACCTGCCAAAATAAACCTGTCCCTTTTTGGCAGGTTTTAGGCCAGATGATCCTGGATGAGATCGCAGATGGCTCGGGCGTCGTTGATGTTGATGGCTCGGGTCGCAAAGCCGGCGTCGAATGCCTGGCGTGCCAGGGCCTCGTTGCAGGCAAGGGCCAGCGTGCGGCCGTCGACCAGGTCGAGCGAGCTCTTGCCGCGCAGGCGATCCACACCCGACCGCGCGACCACGATATTGTCGAAGCCCTCGGTCTTGTAGCCCTCGATGATCACCACGTCGACATCGTTGTAGCGCGACAGCAGCTCGCGCGCGGGCATCTCGTCCTCCTCGCGCGTGTCGGCGTACTCCGCCCAGCGCGTGGCGCAGATGAGCCCCACATGCTTGGATCCGGCCTGGTGATGGCGCCAGGTATCCTTAGCGGGTACATCGATATCAAAGCCGTGGTGCCCGTGATGCTTGAGCGAACCCACGCGCAGACCGCGGCGGGTGAGCTCGGCAATGACCTTCTCAACGAGCGTGGTCTTGCCCGAGTTCTGGTAGCCGATAAACGCGATCGCGGGGACGGCCGGTGCCGGAGCTGCGGGCGCGACGGCGACGGGCGCGCTCGCGGGTGCAACACCGTCAGCGGCCACGGCCTCAGCAGCAGCGGTCTGGCGCTCTGCACGATCCCACACGCCCGAGCGGCCGCCCTCCTTGTGCAGCAGACGCACGTCGACGATCTCCATACCGCGATCGACCGCCTTGCACATGTCATAGATGGTCAGGCACGCGGCGCTCGCGCCGGTCAACGCCTCCATCTCGATACCCGTCTTGCCCGTCACGCCGGCCGTAACCAGCACGTGAAAGCCAACCTGCCCGTCCGCGCGCGCCGGCGCCCAGCCCTCGGGCACGTCATCGACCGGCGTCCCCGCCGGGGCGATGGGCGCAATATCGCACTTGCTCTTGGTAATGAGCAACGGATGGCACATGGGGATGATGTCGCTCGTGCGTTTGATGGCCATGATGCCCGCCACGCGTGCGCAGGCAAGCACGTCGCCCTTTTTGGCGCGGTCCTGCAGCACCATGGCTTGCGTCTCGGGGTGCATGAGGATGGTGCCCTCGGCGATGGCGATGCGATGGGTCTCGGCCTTGTCGGACACGTCGACCATGCGTACCTCGCCCTTGGCGTCCACGTGCGTCAGCTCGTCGCGGCGGGCGTCGCGGGCGGGCTCGGTAGCAGCGCTGGCAGTCGGCTGCGCGCCTGCAACGGCATCGCTGGCCGCAGCCGTGACTTTGTGGGCAGACATCGCGGCCCTGCGAGCGGCCTTGGTGGCATCGGCGTACCTGCTCTTGGCCATATGATCATCCTCCGATTTGGGACATAAATCGTTGCGTGCCCTCAATTATCGCGTGTTCCTGCGGTTTGTGGGCCACGGCATCGCGCCAAATCGAAAGTACCTGCATATCATCACCACGGCGCAGCGCCTCACGCACCGAATACTCGGCATCGCTGAACAGGCACGGACGCACGTTGCCATCGGCCGTCAGGCGCAGACGGTTGCAATTCGCACAAAAATGGTTGGATATGGCGCTAATGAAGCCAACCGTTCCCGCCGCGCCCGGAAAGTGCCAATAGCGCGCAGGGCCCGCGCCGGCAGGAGCGTCGTTGATGTCGAGCGGTTCAAGCTCGCCCAGACCCGTCGCGGCGGCCCCAGCATTGATGCGCGCCCGCAGCTCGTCGCTCGGCACGGTATCGCTCGCGTCCCACAACTCGGGATTGAGCGCGGGCGCATGCGGGTCCACAGCGCAATGCGAGCTGGTGCGCTCGTCGCCGATGGGCATGTATTCGATAAAGCGCAGGTGGATAGGGCGGTCGACGGTCAGCCGTGCGAGGGCCGCCACATCCTGGTTGAGCCGTCGCACAACAACGCAGTTGACCTTAACGGGCTCAAAGCCCCAAGCCAGCGCCGCGTCGATGCCGGCCATGGTCTGCTCGAGTCGGCCCAGGCGCGTGATCTTTCCAAACAGCGAGGGGTCGAGCGTATCGAGCGAGATGTTGACGCGGTCAAGCCCGGCATCTTTGAGCTGCGGCGCCAGCTTGGGCAGCAGGGCGCCGTTGGTGGTGAGCGAGATGTCCTCGATCTGCGGAATCGCGCGGATGTCGCGAATGAGCGGAATGATACGGCGGCTGACCAGCGGCTCGCCGCCCGTCAGGCGCACGCGGCGAATGCCCTCCCCCGCCACCAAGCGCACAAAGCGGGCGATTTCCTCGGCGCTGAGCAGCTCGTCGTGCACGCGGGGTGCCACGCCATCGGCCGGCATGCAGTAAATGCAGCGGAAATTGCACTTGTCGGTAACGGCAATGCGCAGGTAGTTGATATCGCGGCCAAAGCCGTCATGTTGCACGTGCCCGTCCACGCAGCCCTCCCCTCACGCGGCGTTTTATTCTTCGGAAAACATAATACCCCACGAGAGAATCATGCCGACACCCGTACGACAGGACGGGTCACTTCGAGCAAAACGGACTTCCAAGCCCATCTTCAGCACAGACCATCACAACATTCGATGCTTTTCCCGTTTTTGGCAAAAAACGTCGAATGTTGTGATGGTTTGCCTGCCCACGGCACCCCGTAGAAGGGCCGGACGCCCCTAAAGACCGCCGTCCCAGTGTCGAATCACGAATTCTCGCAGGTCGTTCTGACGTTTCTGAAACACCTCGCTTCGGTCGCACTTGAGACCCATAGCGAGCGCGATGGCATTCATCGCCCGGTGCAATTGCAGCTGATGGGCAAACTGAGTCCCGGTGAGGACGATCATCCTAAAGCCCAGTGCGCTCAGCACGGTCATACGCTCCGCATCCGACGCGCTGCGCTGTTTATCAAGATGGTTAGAGCCGTTGTACTCAATCCCCGTACCGCTCGCGGGCGCATATACGTCGATCTCGAAATACCCGGCCTTAGCGAGATATTTGAACTCGCTGGGAACATTGACCCGATGGTTGAGCTCGATCTTGGCGTATCCCAGCCCGCCCTGGGAACGTTTTGCTACGATCATGATTGCGGTGGCCGTCTCCATGGGCGACCGCGCGCCATCGTGCACGCGCTTGAGCACGGCGGCCGCGCGTATAGCCCCCTGACGAGATCGGTTCTCATTGCAATAGGCAATCATGTCGGCAACGGTATACCTCTGCCCCATCTCGATATAATCGCCTGCCGACAGATGATTCAAATGGTATCGGGCGCAGATTTCGTAGCCATATTCCAGCTGCTCGGGCTCGCTCATCCACGAACCCGCTTGAACAAAGCACATGGCCTCATCAACCACCAGAAGGCCCTCTGCCACCTCGATAAGATGGCCTGGAGGTACCGGCGCCCCAAACACGTGGCACCTAAATCCAGCCGGCGTCGAACGCTCAAAATCGAAGTTGACGAGCGTGTCGATATGATCGAGCTCTTCTCGTGGAATACCGATCGAGACCAGATAGTCGGTAACGATCCCAACTGCCGTTGAAGCCCTCAGCCCCTTGGCATCGAGTCCCAATTTGGGCAGGCCCGCGGTCGGCTCCGCCTCGTTAGCAAGCGAGTCCTCATCGTATAGGCTGCTTGCTCGCGAGAGCGGCTCGGACGGGCGCGCCACGTTGTGGTACAGCCAGGCAGTCTTATGGGACAGGACGATCGGCAGGTCCATGAGCCCTCCAATGGAGTCGGATAACCAACCTTATTCCCCTGCCCACGGGTCCGCACACCTTCGTGCGCAAGAAAGCGATTCCACCCGGTCGAGTGGTAGAAAAACCATCACAACATTCGATGCTTTTCCCGATTTTGGCAAAAAACATCGAATGTTGTGATGGTTTGAGGCGAGGTGAGGGGCACAGAGGGCCAAAGCATCGTGCTTGGAGCGTGACTTTTTTCGCCCAGTCGTCATCACAAACCTTGACTCTACAATCGTTGTAGGGTTTTCACTACACTGGTAGCTAAACGAACCAAGCCAGAAAGTGCCCCGCCCATGGAACACGACCTCACACGCGGCAATGTCCTTAAGACCATCGCGGTCTTTGCCCTGCCCTATATGCTCTCGTACTTTTTGCAGATGCTCTACGGCATGGCCGACCTGTACATGATGGGGCAGTTTAGCGGCGCCGCCGGCATCACCGCCGTGGGCAATGGCGCGCAGACGCTCTATATCATCACTGTGACGCTCGTGGGCCTGGCCATGGGAACGACGGTTATCGTCGGCCACGCCGTGGGCTCACGCCGCTTCGACCGCGCCGAGACCGCCATCGGCAACACCATCACGCTCTTTATGGGCGTCTCGGTGGTACTGGCTGCTGTCCTGCTTGCGCTGTGCCCGCAAATCGTGGCGCTCATTGGCACGCCGCCCGAGGCAGTCGAAGGCACCGCCGCCTACCTGCGTATCTGCTTTGTCGGCATTCCGTTTATCGCCGCATACAACATTCTTTCGGCCATCTTTCGCGGGCTGGGCGATTCGCGCTCGCCTATGTACGTGATTGGCGTGGCATGCATCATCAACATCGCACTCGACTTTCTGTTTATCGGCCACATGGGGCTCGGCCCCGTGGGCGCGGCGCTCGGCACGGTAACCGCCCAGACGGCCAGCGTTGCCCTCGCACTCGTGTGGCTCAAGAGCCGCCGCACGAACATCCACGTTAAGCGCAGCGACCTGCGCCCCCAGCCCGAGATGCTCGGCAGCATTCTTAAGATCGGCGTGCCCGTGGCCGTGCAGGACGGCTGCATCCAGGTGGCGTTTATGTTTATCACCGTCATCGCCAACCACCGAGGGCTCGTCGACGCCGCCGCCGTGGGCCTGGTCGAGAAGATGATCAGCTTTTTGTTCATTGTTCCGAGTTCCATGGGCACCACCGTCAGCGCGCTCACGGCGCAAAACGCCGGTGCAGGAAAGGGCGGTCGTGCGCGTCAGGTACTCAAGGATGCCATGACGATCTCGGTGGTGTACGGCTGTCTGATCACGGTGCTGATGTGGCTGGTGGCGCCGGCGTTTATCGGCTTTTTTGCCAAGGATCCCGCGGTGGTCGCGGCCGGTACCGGCTATATGCACAGTTATATTTTCGACGCAATCTTTGCCGGCATCCACATTTGCTTTAGCGGCTTTTTCGCTGCATACGGCAAGAGCTACATCGGCTTTGCGCACAACGTGCTGGCCGTGGCGCTCATTCGCGTACCCGGCGCGTGGCTGCTGTCGAACGCCTATTCCGACACGCTGTTTCCCATGGGCATCGCGTCGCCGTGCGGATCAATTTTGTCGGCAGTCATCTGTGTTGTCGCGTTTACCGTGCTCAACCGGCGTGGGGCTTTTGACAAGTTGGTAGCGTAGCGGGGCAACGCAAGCCTGGCGCCCCTCCCCGACCCTATTGAAAGGAGCGGTCCTGTGATCGACATGCCAAGTGAACATACCGAGGGCCTGCTCCGCATTGGCGAGGTGGCACGCCTGTTTAACCTGAGCGTGGGCACGTTGCGCCATTACGAACAGATGGGCCTACTGGACCCGGCGCACATCGATCCGGCGAGCGGGTACCGCTACTACGGATCGCGGCAGCTCTCCACCCTCAATACCATCAGCCACCTGCGCGTTCTCGATTTGTCACTCGCGCAAATCCGTGATTTTGTGACCATGCGCGATGTGGACCTTATGCAGCGGCAGCTGGCTCAGCAGCAGGAGCTCATCGAGCGCAAGCGCCGCGAGCTCGAACGCGTGTCGCGCAAGATCGATAACCGGCTTGCGCTGCTTCACGATGCCCTGAACACCAAGCTCGACACCATTTGCACAATCGATGCGCCCGAATTTCGCTGCGCCGTGCTGCGCGAACGCGTCAATCCTACCGACGCCTATGCACTGGAGTGGCAGATTCGTCAATTGCAGAAGGGGCAGCACGAGACCTTTGTCTTCTTGGGCAACTTGGGCGTTGGGATCAGCGCCGAGCGCCTCGCCGCCGGCGACTTTGACGGCTACGACGAGGTCTTTTTGCTGCTCGATAACACCGATGATTACGTGGGCGACGTCGAGACGCGGCCCGCCGCGCGATGCCTGACCATAAGCTTCCGCGGCACGCACGGGCAGGCAGGCACGCGCTATGAGCAGCTGCTCGGCTATATGCGCGAGCGCAACCTGACACCCGCCGGGCCCTCGCGCGAGATTGCCCTGATCGACGACATCATCAGCGACGACCCCACAACCTACGTGACACAGATCACGGTGCCGATTGCCCCAGCAAAGTAAGAACCGCCCGGAAGACATCGTGCTTCCGGGCGGTTCTTCAATTTGACTATTGATGCACTAAGCCTGGGGCACCTGACCAGTAGCCAAGATCTGCTCGAGTGCATCCTCGTCCAGCACGGGCACACCCAGCTGCTCGGCCTTGGTGAGCTTGGAGCCCGCTTTGGGGCCGGCGACCAGATAGCTCGTCTTCTTTGAAACACTGCCCGAGACCTTGGCACCAAGCACCTTGAGCGCCGCGCCCGCCTCGTCGCGGGTGCGGTTGACGAGCGTGCCTGTCAGCACGAAGGTCAGACCCGCGAGTGGCTGTGCGTCGGCGAGCTCGCCCGCCACGCCAGCGTCGGCTGCGGCTTGCGCGTGCGCAGCGCCCAAGTCGACCTCGAGCGAAAGGCCCGCCTGGCGCAGACGTTCCAGCACGGCAAGGTTCTCGGGCACGGCCAGGAACTGCTTGACGCTCGCCGCAATCTTGGGACCGATGCCCTCGCACTCGGCGATGTCCTCTTCGCTCGCCAAAATGAGCTTGTCAATCGACAGGAATCGCTCAGCGATGACCTCGCCCACGCTCTTGCCCACGTGGCGGATACCCAGGGCAAACAGCACGCGACCGAGCGGCTGGCTCTTGGACTTGTTGAGCTCGGCGATGATTTTCTCGGCCGTCTTGAGGCCCACCGGGATGGGATCGCCCTTCTTGACGCCTTTTTTGCTGTTGGAGCTAGCATAGGTGCGCCCCGTGTCCAGGCCTGCGATGTCGTCGACCGTGAGCTGGTAGAAGTCCGCGACATCGTGGATCAGGCCGGCGGCGATCATCTTGTCGACGATCTCGTCGCCCAGGCCGTCGACGTCCATGCAGCCGCGGCTCACCCAGTGGAGCAGGCGCTCCTTGAGCTGCGCGGGGCAGTCGATGGACACGCAGCGGTAGGCCACCTCGCCATCCTCGTGGACCACGGGGCTGCCGCACACGGGGCAAACCTCGGGCATACGCCAGTCGACCGAATCGGCCGGACGCTTGTCGAGCACCGGGCCCACGACCTCGGGAATCACGTCGCCCGCCTTGTGCACGATGATGGTGTCGCCCTCGCGCACGTTTTTGCGACGGATCTCGTCGATGTTGTGCAGCGTGGCGCGCGCGATGGTGGAGCCGGCGACTGTCACCGGGTCGAACTCGGCGACCGGCGTGAGCACACCGGTGCGACCCACCTGGATACGGATTTCGCGTAGGATGGTCTGCTTTTCCTCGGGCGGAAACTTAAAGGCAATGGCCCAGCGCGGCGCGCGGGCGGTAAAGCCCAGGTCGAGTTGCTGCTGGAAGCTGTCCACCTTTACGACCACGCCGTCGATGTCGTAATCGAGATCGCCGCGGTGCTCGAGGGCCTGGGCACAGAACTCGTGAACCTCGGCCGGCGTGGCGCAACGAGCCACGTTGGGGTTGACGCTAAAGCCGGCGTTGCGCAGCCAGTCGAGAAATTCGCGCTGGCTGTGAACGTGCAGCGGATCGGTATCGGCGATGGCGTAGATAAAGGTGGCTAGGTCGCGGCGCGCCGTGACCTTGGGATCCTTCTGACGCAGGCTGCCGGCGGCAGCGTTGCGCGGGTTGGCGAAGGGGTCGCGCCCCTCGGCATCGGCCTCTTCATTCAGACGAACAAAGCTGCCCTTAGGCATGTAGACCTCGCCGCGCACCTCGATGGCGCGCTCGCGGTCGGCGCCCATGTGAGCGAGCGCCGGCTCGGACAGGTGCATGG
This sequence comes from uncultured Collinsella sp., assembly GCA_900546375.1. Taxonomy (GTDB): domain Bacteria; phylum Actinomycetota; class Coriobacteriia; order Coriobacteriales; family Coriobacteriaceae; genus Collinsella. The sequence goes on along the minus strand of URCO01000004.1, from coordinate 76,826 downwards.
GCACATCCTTGATGGTACGGACGTTGAGCGACACGTCCTCGCCCGTGGTGCCATCGCCACGTGTGGCCGCGCGTACGAAGGTGCCGTTTTGGTAGGTAAGTGCCACGCCCAGGCCGTCGATCTTAAGCTCGCAGGTATAGGTGACGCTGCCAGCACCGAGCGCATCCTCGGCGCGCTGGAGCCATGCGTCGAGTTCGTCCAGATCCATGGCATCGTCCATGGAATACATGCGCGCCATATGCGTGACCGGCGTAAACTGCTCGCTCACGTAGCCGCCCACGCGCTGGGTATAGCTGTCGGACGTCACCAGGTCGGGATAGGTCGCCTCGATTTCCTGCAGCTCAACGAGCATTTTGTCAAAGGCGGCGTCCGTGATCTCAGGCGCATCGAGCATATAGTAGCGATAGGCGTGGTAATCGAGCTCATGGCGCAGCTCGGCCGCGCGCGCTGCCGCCTGGGCACGGGCGTCGGTCGGTGCGGTGGCTTCCGCGGTCGTGGGCGTTTCGGTATCGATGTCCACGCCGTCACCAAACAGGCTCGATTGCTCCATAGCGGCACTCCTTCGCTCGATTTCAAACGGATACAAGAGTACCACCGGTCGCAACGGGGCCGAATAGCGGTCTCAAACCGCACCGAATCGGCAGCCGCTAGACCGGGGTGGATCGCGCGATCCAACCATGCTCTTATCAACTCTAAATGATCCGTTTTCCTCCGTCCCCAACGGATCAATAAGAAAAGAGGGGCTGTCCCGCGTTGATGGGACAGCCCCTCTTGCTTCGATATGTGTAAAACGGCTCGCTAGAACCCCTGGCCGTAACCTTGACCCTGGCCCTGCTGGCCTAGCAGCTCCTCCAGGTACTGGCGCAGCTGATCGTCGGTAATACCGCCGTTGCCGGTGTCGGTCGAGCTGTCGTCCTGCTGCTGGTTCTGCAACTCTTCATCGGAGCCCAGCTCGACCGTGACCTTCTTCTCTTCCTTGCCGCGCATAAGCGTGATCTCGACCTTCTCGCCTACCTCGTGGCTGCGCAGCGCGATAATCAGACCATCGGCGCTCGTGATCTCGTCGTCGCCCAGCTTGGTGATGACGTCGCCCTCCTGAATGCCAGCCTTAGCAGCAGGACCATCCTCGACGACGCTCGCCACATACGCGCCGCTATCGGTGCTCAGCTTGTTGGTGCGGGCGTTGAGCGCATTGACGCTCGAAAGCGTAGCGCCCATGTACGGATGCACCGGCGTCTTGCCGTCGATGATCTGGTCGGCAATGTTCTTGGCGTAGTTAACGGGAATAGCAAAGCCCACGCCCGAGCTGGAGCCCGAGTAGCTCTCGATGAGCGAGTTGATACCCACGAGCTCGCCGTTGTCGTTGACGAGCGCGCCACCGGAGTTGCCCGGGTTGATGGCGGCATCGGTCTGGATCATGTTGGCGTAGATGGTGTTGCCGCTGGTAGAGCTCATGGCCGTGGAGCGATACAGCGCCGACACGATGCCCGTGGAGACAGACTGCTCGTTGCCGAACGGCGAGCCGATCGCCATGACCCACTCGCCCACGTTGAGCTTGGAGGAATCACCAATCTCGATCGGCGTGAGCTTGGAGGCGTCGGCGTCCTTGAGCTTGATGACGGCCAGGTCGCTCGAAGCGTCGTTGCCCACGAACTCGGCCTCGTAGGTGGTGCCGTCGTCCATGGTCACCACGTACTGGTCATAGCCATCGACCACGTGGTTGTTGGTGAGGATGTGGCCCTCGGTATCGAGCACCACGCCCGAACCGACGCTGCCCGAGCTATCCGACTCATCAGCAGACTGCGAAAGCGAGCCATTCTGGCTGCCGCTCGAAGTGGCGGTGATGGAAACGACGGAGGGCAACGCCTTGGCAGAGACGGCCTCGGCCAGCGTGGTGTCCTCGGAGTCAATCGTGATCTTTTGCGTCGAAGAACCCGAAGCACCCGCCGTCACGGCATTCTTTCCGCCGCCAATATTGAGCGTGCCGCTCATAATGAGCGCAATGACCAGCAGGGCTCCGCAGGCACAGCCGGCGAGTGCCGTAATAAAGATCGGCAGCTTTTTGGTCTTGGTCTTGACCACCGTGTGCTTGTTTACAACCTGCTGACCGCCCAGCGGCTGGCCGGTCTGTGTATCGTAAGCCTGCACGTAGGGAATGTTACTGCCGGCAGGCGTCGACTCCACCTGCACACGCGGCTGCTGCTGGGTCTCGCCAGCGTTGCCCGCATCCTGAGGACGCTGGGAATCGTTCTCGCTCATGGCTGCGATCCTTTCGTCTAATAACCAAAGGCCCGCCAAACATGTGGCGGGCCATCATTGTTCACGTTGAGTTGTACCCCAATATGCGGGCATACGTGTATGAGAACGCAATCTTTTAGGAAGGCTTAAGTTCTGTTGCAGGCCCGAAAGGAACCCGCACCTGCGTCAATGCCACCACAAAGGTGCCTGTCCCCTTTGTGGTGGAAATCTAGTCCTTAAACAGATAACCCACGCCGCGGACGGTGGTGATGTGTGCCGCGATCTGCGGGCCCACCTTAGAGCGGATGCGTCGGATGTGCACGTCGACGGTACGCGTACCGCCGCAGTACTCAAAGCCCCACACGCGGTGCAGCAGCACCTCGCGGCTGTAGGCACGGTTGGGGTGCGTCGCCAAAAAGCTCAGCAGCGAATACTCCATCAGCGTCAGGTCGATGGGCTCGTTATCGAGCGTCACCTGGTAGGTAGCCAGGTTAATCTCGAGGTTATCGATGTTGAGCACATCGTCGGCGGCGACGGTCTCTTCCTCGCCCATCAGGCGCTGCGCGCGAGCCTTAAGCTCGTTGGGCGTCGCCGTGGGGCATACAAAGTCGGCATGCGCGTGATTCGGCAGGCGCAGGGTGCCGAGCGCCTCGTCGTCGACGATCACCAGCATGGGGACGCCGCCGCGATCGTCAAGCCACTTGGCAATCTGATCGATGCGGTCGCTGCGGATGCCATCGGAATCGAGGATCAGCAGGTCAAAGTCGTGCGCCGCAGTCGGCGAATCGGGGGTGGCCAGGCTCACCTCGACACCCAAGGTGGTCGTCAAGCTGCGGGCAAACTCGTGGAAGCGCGTCGTGCGCGCTATGAACAGGGCACTCTTTTCGGACATATCGGCCTCCAAGGAAATGAGCTCAATCGTACTGGAACAAGCCAGCGCGATTAGGAGTTCGCCAGGTAGTGCTTGATCTCCCACTCGGTAATCGTGGACTCAAACTTATGCCACTCGTCGCGCTTCTTTTTAAGGAAGAAACTGTGGATGTGCTCGCCGAGGGCATCCTTCATAAACTGCGAGTCCTCAAACACGTCGAGCGCCTCTTTGAGCGAGCGCGGCAGCGGCGTGTAGCCGGCCTCGACCATCTGGCGGTCGGTGAGCTTGAGCGTCTCGGCCGTGGCCTCGGGCGGGAGCTCCAGCTTGCGCTCGATGCCGTCCAGGCCAGCCGCCAGCGTGACGGCGTTGACCAGGTACGGGTTGGCCATGGGGTCGGGGCTGCGAAGCTCGATGCGCGTGGACAGCTGCTTGCCGGGCTTGTAGACCGGGATGCGGACCATACTCGCGCGGTTGCGCAGGCCCCACGTGGCGTACTGCGGCACGGAGTCGCCGCCGGTAGTAATGCGCTTGTAGGAGTTGACCGTGGGGTTGGTGATGGCGCTGATCTCGCGCGCGTGCGCCAGGATGCCGGCCATGTAGTGCTTGGCGATATCGGAGAGGTGGTACTTCTCGTCGTCCTCGCCCCAAAAGACGTTGTTACCGTCGTGGTCGAACAGCGACTGATGCAAAAACATGGCGCTGCCGTCCTCGCCCGCCAACGGCTTGGGCATAAAGGAGGCGTGGCAACCGCTCTCGTAGGCTTGCTGCTTAATGATGAGCTTGGCCGTGGTGATGGCGTCGGACATGCTCAGGGCCTCGGCGTGGCGCAGGCTCATGCCGTGCTGCGAGCGGCCGGCGGCGTGGAAGGTGTACTCCACGGGCACGGACATCTTCTCGAGCGTGAGGACCGTGTTGCGGCGCAGGTCGCGAGCGGCATCGCTCACCGAAAGATCGAAGTAGCCCACGTTGTCGAGCGGCTCGGGGGTGTGCTCGTCGGGGAAGTAGTAATACTCCAGCTCGGCACCCACGTTGAGCAGATAACCAGCCTTCTCGGCCTTGCGGAACATGCGGCGCAGGGCATCGCGCGGGTCGCCGGCAAACGGCTTGCGATCGGGAGTGCACACGTCGCAGAACACGCGGGCGACGCCGTTATGGCTCGGGCGCCACGGCAGAATCTGGAAGGTCGAAGCATCGGGGAACGCCAGCATGTCGGCTTCCTCGGGCGTGGCAAAGCCCTCGATGGCAGAGCCGTCAAAGCCAATACCCTCCTCAAAAGCGACCTCGAGGTCCTCGGGGCTAATGGCAAAGTTCTTGAGGCGGCCGAGAATATCGACAAACCACAGACGCACAAAGCGGATGTCACGCTGCTCTACGGAACGGAGTACGTAATCGATGTTCTGCTGGTTCATGTCGCTCCCCTTTCTTTCGGGCGGGTTTCGACTGGTCTATATCGCAGATACTATCGCAGAAAAATGTTTCCGCAGGGTTAAAGCGTATCAAGCGCTCAAAAAACGTGCGCGAACAGGCCGTTGCGAACGAGCGGCTAGCGCGAAGTCGAAGCGCGGTGTTCAATGTGACCAGGAACCTCGATGCGCTTGGGGGCGAGCTTTGCGGCTTCGCCCACGGTGGTGGTAACAACGTCGATGCGCTCGGACAGACGCTCGACTACGCGCTCGGCAATGGTGAGGGTGTCTTGCGCTGCTGTGGTCACACCGCCAAAGAGCACGTGGTTCCAAGGATAATCGTCAAACGTCGCAATCTTAAGACCAGCCGGTAACGAGGGACCAAGCTGCGCCAGAGCCTCGGTCAGGCGCAGGAAGACCAGGCCGTTGACGGCAATGAGGCCGAGCTTTTTACCGGCATAGTCACGCATGGTCTCGTCCAAGCGGCCGATGCCCGTGGCGCCACCGTCGGCCAGGGTGACAACCTCGCCCGCAAGTCCGCGGCGCGACAGCTCGTCGGTAAAGGCCTCGGCGCGCTCTCGACGCACGGGGCTGTCGTCGCTTGCCTCGGTGAGCAGGCACAGGCGCTCGCTGCCCGCAGCGGCCAAGGCGTCCACCAACCCGGCGACCAGCTCACGGTTGTTAGATGTCACCAGATCGACACCGCCGTCGGCAACATCGCGGTCGAGCAGCACAACGGGCAGACGTCCCGCTGCCGCGGCGATCGCCTCGTCATTACCTCCGCAGGTGTTGACGACCAGGCCGTCCACGCCGGCATCGATAAGTCTGGTGAGCGACTCCGCTTCCTTGGCGGGGTCGTTGCCACTAATGGCCGTCATGAGCGAGCAGCCGCGCGCGGCGGCGCTGGCGGAAAGCCCTTCGAGCATGGCGCTGGAGAACGGATTGGCGATGTCGGCCAGAATCACGCCGATAAGGTTCGTACGCGAGGAGCGCAGATTGCGTGCGGCGGCACGCGGGCGATAGCCGGTGCGCTCAATAACCGCCGCGATGCGAGCACGGGTTTCCTCAGTCATTTGCCCGGGACGGTTGTTGAGATAACGCGAGACCGTGGCCGGGCTCACGCCCGCCTCGGCGGCAATGTCCTTGATTCTCATCTGCGCCATAGCGCACCCCGTTTCCCATTTGTCGGCGGTCTGAACCATTTTAGGCATTTTTTTAAAAATCTCGGTTGCAAAACGCTGTAGGTGAGTATACTACAACTCGAAACGAAACCGATTTCGTAAACCGATTTCGGCAAGCGTTGGTACGCAGGTGCAAAGACGCACCCTACCGTCTTGGCACCTGCGTACCAACGCCATATCAAAGGTGTACGCACGAGTAAAAGGAGCTGCGCGACCATGGGTAAAACGGTTCTTACCTTCGGCGAGATCATGATGAGGCTCTCGCCCAAAGACCATCTGCGCATTGAGCAGGCAACCGAATTTGACGTCCGCTATGGCGGCGCCGAGGCCAACACCGCTCTTTCCCTGGCCTACCAGGGCGACAAGGCCGCTTACGTCTCCGTTGTCCCGGCCAACCGTCTGGGCGAGTGCGCCCTACGTTCGCTGAAGGTCTACGACGTCGACACCACGCGCGTCGTGCGTCAGGGCGACCGCCTTGGCTCCTATGTGTTTGAGGTCGGTGCCTCGCAGCGCGGTAACGGCTGCGTCTACGACCGCAAGTACTCTGCCATCAACATGGCCAAGCGCGATGTCTTTGACTGGGACGAGATCCTCAAGGGCATCGATGTCTTCTATTTCTCCGGCGTGACGCCCGCCGTCTCCGATGAGATGGCTGCCGCCTGCAAGGATGCCCTCACCGCCTGCCGCGCTAAGGGCATCACGACCGTGTGCGACGTGAACTATCGCGGCAAGATGTGGTCGCCCGAGAAGTCGCAGGCCACCATGAAGGAACTCCTGCCGCTCGTCGACATCTGCATCGCCAACGACGAGGACGCACCCGCCGGCCTCGGCATGACCTGCGTCTCCGGCTCCCTTGCCCATGGCATCGAGGAGCGTGACACCTACGTCGAGATGGCCCGTCAGATTTGCGCCGAGTACGGCTGTAAGAAGGTCGCTTCGGTCGTCCGCAACATCTCCTGCGTCGAACGCTCCATCTGGATGGGCATGCTCTATGACGCCGAGAGCGACGCGCACTGGTTCTCCCCTGCCCACGACGTGCACGTGCTCGAGGGCGTTGCCGCCGGCGACGCTTTCAACGCCGGCCTCGTCCATGCCCTCATCAACGACTTTGACCCGCAGGACGCCGTCAACTACGCGATTGCGGCCTCGATCCTCAAGCTCACCATCAAGGGCGATTCCAACTTGGTGACCGCTGACGAGATCGCCGCTGTGGCCAACGCCGTCGACGGTGGCACCCGCGTCGCGCGCTAGTCCGTCTCCATTCCGCGGGCCGCAGCTTTCCAATCCCATACCCCTGCGGCCCGCTCCCCGATTCCTCCGGTCGGGCAAAACCACCAGTCCCATTCCGGTTTTGTCTGGCATTTCCTACATGACTGGTCGTGCAGCCGGTTTTGGAATTGCTTGTGACCCCAAGCAGTGCCTCCGATAACCAATCCAGAATCGGCTCCTGACCAGCACATTTGTCAATCACGCGCCCGTGCGCGCCACACATCGAAAGGAACATCATGTTCGATCAGTTCTACACCACGCTTGAGTCCCTGGGCATCGTGCCGGTCGTTGTGCTCGACAAGGTCGAGGACGCCGCCCCGCTCGCCCACGCTCTTATGGCAGCTGGCATGAAGTCCGCCGAGGTCACCTTCCGCACCGCCTGCGCCGCCGAGTGCATCGCCGCTATGGCCGAGGCCGAGCCCGAGATGTGCGTTGGCGCCGGCACTGTCCTGACCGTCGAGCAGGTTGAGCAGGCCCGCGCAGCCGGTGCCAAGTTCATCGTCTCCCCGGGTTACAACGAGGACGTCGTGAAGCACTGCATCGACATCGACCTGCCCGTCCTTCCCGGCACCGTGACCCCCTCCGAGGTCACCGCAGCCGAGAACCTGGGCCTCAAGGTCACCAAGTTCTTCCCCGCGTCCCAGTATGGCGGCCTGAACACCATCAAGGCCCTCGCCGCTCCGTTTGTCGGTCACCGCTTTATGCCTACCGGCGGCGTGAGCACCGCCAACGTCGAGGAGTACCTGAGCTCCTCCGCCATCATCGCCTGCGGTGGCACCTGGATGGTCAAGCCGGCCCTGTTTGCCGACGGCGACTTCTCCAAGGTCGAGCAGATCGCCCACGAGGCCATGGACGTCGTCAAGAAGGTCCGCGGCTAGGTTTAGCTCTCTATCGTGAAAGGGGGCGTGCCCTAAACCTCGCCCCCTTTCTTTTAAAGCGGCTCGGAAGCGCGCCGTTTCCGTCACGAACAAGAACCAAAACCGTCTTGTATGCTGATAGAACGTGACGGAAGCGACACGCCTCCAAGCCGCTTTGCCTACTCGGCTGGCCGTCGCGCTCAACTAAGCCACTTCGACAAAAGCCGAGCCACCAAAACAGCTGCGGTGCCGTCTGGAGGAATGGACCCTTGCTTCCGGTCTTTTCCTCCAGGCGGTGCCGCAGCTTTGTGCCCCGGTTACGCCCCAACGCAGTTGCGGTGAAATAGGGACTGTTTGCGCCACCTAGGCCGCAAAACAGTCCCTATTTCACCGCAACTTATATGGGGATTGATTAGATGAACGAGTCTTTGGACAGCTCAAAATAGTCGGGATGCAAGGCGATAACCGGACCCTGCTCCTCGGGCATCAGGTGCAAGTGCGTCTCTGCCAGATAACTCGCCGCATCGGTATCGCCCCTCTTAATGGCCTCGAGAATCCGGCGATGCTGCCGACGAATCGGCTCCCAATCCAGATCCTGCGACACCATACGCAACCAGTTGTATCGCTCAAAATGCGTGTTGACGCTCTTCATCCAATCCCACAACATGTGACGGCCGGCAATCACGAAACACGTCTCATGGAACAGGTTATCCAGGTCGAAAAAGCGACGCGTTTCGCTATGGTCGAGCGACTCGGACTCGGCAAGAATCTGCTCAAGCCGATGCTTTTGCTCGGGCGAGGCGGCCGAACAGCATTTAATAAGCACGCTTCTCTCGAGTTTCTCGCGCAAGAAACAAGCATTCTCGGCGCGTTCCATGCTGATCTTAGAAACGTAGGTGCCGCTTTTGGGACGCGTTTCCACCAGCTCCTGCTCGCGCAGGCGCACAAAGGACTCGCGAATGGGTGTGCGCCCGATTCCCGTCTCTTTTTCCAGACCAATCGCCGAAAGGCGCGTGCCGGGCTTGAGCTCGGCATAGATGATCTTGGAGCGCAATGCGTTATATGCCTGATCTTGCAAGCTCTGATAATGCTGGTGTTGTTCCATAAAGCCCTCGGATGAAGCCCACGGTTTGTCGAATTTCACCACGTAATACTATCGCATCCCCCATCCCCTCAGTTGCGGTGAAATAGGGGGCGCTGGCGTCACCCGCGCTGTCAAACAATCCCCAATTCAGTGCAACTTCCAACCAGTCTTTTTGGGACGGGGCTTTTTTAGCCAAGGTTGAACAAAAAGGCCCCGAGCTCAGTGCAAGCTCGGGGCCCTTCGTACCGCGAATCTATGAGAGGAGATATTTGATGCGCATGGGCGCTACTCCATGTAGCCACCCTGAATGGCGGAAACTGCATGCTCGGTAAAGAACTTGAGCGTGCCGGAGGTGTAACGATTAGCCTTGGGCTTCCAAGCGGCGCGACGCTCGGCCAGGACGGCGTCGACCTCGGCCGGCTCCATCTCCTTGCCGGCGATGCCCACGATGGACAGCGAGCGCTCGGGGATGTCGATCTGGATCAGGTCGCCTTCCTCGATCAGGGCAATCGGGCCGCCCACGGCAGCCTCGGGCGAAACATGACCGATAGCCGGGCCCTTGGAGGCGCCGGAGAAGCGGCCGTCAGTGATCAGGGCAATGCTTGCGCCCGGCTCGGGGTCGCTGGCGATAGCCTCGGTGGTGTAGAACATCTCGGGCATGCCGGAGCCCTTGGGGCCCTCATAACGAATGATGACGGCATCGCCGGGCTTGATCTCGTGCGTCAGGACGGCGTGGATAGCGTCCTCCTCACAATCGAACGGGCGAGCCTTAAGCGTGGCCCGGAACATCTCGCGCGGAACAACCGTGTGTTTGACGACGGCACCCTCGGGGGCAAGGTTGCCGTGGAGGATGGCGATAGAGCCGTCGGTACCAAAAGCCTGGTCAAACGGGCGAATAATGTCTTCGCGCTTGAGGTTCCACTTCTCCAAGTAGCCGCCGCACTTCTCGTAGTAGCCGTTGTTCTTAAGGTCCTCGAGGTTTTCGCCGAGGGTCTTGCCGGTGACGGTCATAACGTCGAGGTGAAGCATCGACTTGATCTCCTCCATGATGCGCGGCACGCCACCCGCATAGTAGAAGAACTGCGCCGGCCACTCACCTGCGGGGCGAACGTTGAGCAGGTAGTGGGCGCCACGGTGCAGGCGATCGAAGTCGTCGGCGGACATCTCGATGCCAAACTCGCGGGCAATCGCGGGGATATGCAGCAGCGAGTTGGTGGAGCCCGAAATGGCACCGTGGACCATAATGAGGTTCTCGAAGGACTCCTTGGTCACGATGTCGCGCGGGCACAGGTTGTGTTCGGAGAGCCACACGGACTGACGGCCGGCCTCGCGCGCAAACTCACGCAGATCGGAGCTGGTTGCGGGCAGCAGGGCCGTGCCGGGGAGCATAAGGCCCAGGGCCTCGGCGGTAACCTGCATGGTCGACGCGGTGCCCATAAACGAGCAGGCACCGCAGCTGGGGCATGCGTTGTGCTTGGCAAACTCAAGCTCCTCGCGGGAGATCTCGCCGCGCTCGTAGCGGGCAGAAATCGCGCCGAGCTGTTCCAGGGTCAACAAATCGGGACCGGCATCCATGACACCGCCGGTAACGACGATGGAGGGGATGTTGATGCGGCCCATGGCCATGAGGTTCGCAGGCAGGCCCTTATCGCAGCTGGCGACAAAGACGCCGGCGTCGAACGGGGTGGCCTTGGCATGGATCTCGATCATGTTGGCGATCATGTCGCGGCTGGGCAGCGAGTAGTTGATGCCATCGTGGCCCTGGGCCTCGCCGTCGCAGATATCGGTGCAGAAGTAACGGGCACCGTGACCGCCAGCCTCGGCAACGCCGGCACGGACCTCCTCGACCAGCTCAAACAGGCCGGCAGAACCCGAGTGCGAGTCGCCAAACGTCGACTCGATAATGACCTGCGGCTTGTCCAGGTCCTCGATGGACCAGCCAGACCCCAGGCGCAGCGGGTCCATCTCGGGGCTGATGGTGCGAAACTTGCCGGAACGCGGCTGCAGCTTGGCAACCAGGTCGGCTGCCTCCTGCTGAATCTGTACCTTGGTCTTCTCGTCCATGATGCTCTCCTCTTTTGATTTGAACGGTTGTACCAATCGTTGGTTAATGAATCAGGTGTAAATGGGTACCGAGCGATGCACTCGGCGGAAGATGCTTAGCTACGCGAACTAGGCGAAGAACGAAATCACCAGGGCGCAGGCAAGACCCGAAAGGCCGATGAGCGTCTCCATAACGGTCCAGGACTTGAGGGTTGTCTTCTCGTCAATCTCCAGGAACGAGGAGCACATCCAGAAACCGGCATCGTTGACGTGCGAGAGGGCCGTGGCACCGCCGCAGATGGCAAGACAGATGGCGGCACGCATGAGCACCGAAGCGCCGGCGACTGCAGGCATGGCTGCCATAATGCCCGATGCCATGGTCATAGCGACGATGGAGCTGCCGACAGAGGCACGCACCATGACGGCAATCAAAAAGGCAACGACCACCAAAGGCAGCGGTGAGGCCTCGAGCATAGGGCCGATAACCTGGCCCAAGCCGCAGTCCTGCAGCATCCAGCGAATGACGCCGCCACAGGCGATAACCAGCAAGATCATGCCGACGGGCTTAAGAGAGCGGTCGAGCAGGGCCTTGAGCTCGGCGCCGGAGTAGCCGCGGCGCGCGCCCAGCAGATACATCGCGACGAGCGTGGCAAGCGTCAAAGCGACGAACGGCTTGCCCAGGAAGGCGAGAATCGAGGCGAGCTCGGCGGGCATGGGGATATAAGAAGACAGCGTGCCCAGCAAAATCAGACAAAGCGGCGTGAGCACGATGGCAAGCACCATACCAAAGGAGGGAAGCTCCTTTTCGTCGCTCGCGCCCTCGGCAGAGGTAAAGTGCTCCGGAACATCGGTAAAGATGCGACCGCCGACGTTGCGGCCCCAGATGACGCCAGCGATTGCCATGGCGATGAAGGCGGTGGGGATACCGACAAGAATCATGGTGCCCAGGTCGACACCGAGCGTGCCGGCGACCAGAACCGAACCGGCCGATGGCGGCACAAACGCATAGCCAGCGGCAAGTCCCGCGAGCAGCGCGATGCCGTAGTAGAGCGTCGACTTTTTGGTCTGGGATGCCACGCTAAACGCAAGCGGAATCAAAACGACTACGCCCGCCTCAAAGAACACCGTAGTGCCGATGACCAGACCGGTAATGCCCAGTGCCCAGCTGGAGTGACCCTGCCCAAAGGTATCGATGAAGGTCTGGGCAATCTTCTTGGCGCCGCCGCTCTCCTCAAGAATCTGGCCAAACATCGAACCCAGGCCAATGAGCAGGGCGATGTTTTGCAGCGTGGTGCCCACGCCCTTGGTGACAGTGTCCGCCACCAGGTCGAGCGGCATACCGGCGCCGATGCCAGTCGCGAGCGCCGAGACCATCATCGACGGCACGGGATGCAGCTTGAACTTGATGATGAGCGCAAGCAGCAGCGCGATGCCCACGATGGCGGCGATGACCAGCCTGGTGGGATCAGCCATAAACGTTGGGTCTGACATCTTTCCTCCAATTCATCAGACCTTTTGAATTCGTCTGATGACTATTGCGTGTTTTGGAAAGGTCTGATGTTTCATTTTGAAATTTGTTCGAAATACATCTGATGTATTTGGTAAACGGTCGTATTTGCGCTGCGAACGGTATATCTAAGCCGCCCGACTCTAATCCAGCGGCCAATATCGCATCCGTGGTGCGCTAAAATAGCTCAGATGAATTTTGTAATGAAAGGTATAGCTATGGCCCGCGCCGAATCGGGACTCCCCGAGCAAATATCGGAGAAAATCATTCAATTGATTCTGGATGAACACCTTGAGCAAGGCGATCGCCTGCCCAAGGAAACCGTGCTGGTCGAGCGCTTGGGCGCCGGCAGGAGCACTGTGCGCGAGGCCATGAAGTTGCTGCAGTCGCGCAATATCGTGCGCATTAAGCAAGGTTCGGGCACCTATGTGGCGTCAAACCCCGGCGTTGCCGACGACCCGCTGGGCTTTACCTTTATCAACGACAAGCAGCGTCTGGCGCGCGACCTACTCGAGGTGCGCTTTATGATCGAGCCGCAGATGGCACGCATGGCGGCCGAGCACGCAACCAACGACCAGGTCGTCTGTATCAAAGATCTCTGCGACGAATCCGAGCGCCTGGCCGAGGCCGGTGAGGATTACTCCGCCGCCGACACCGCGTTCCACAATGCCATTGCCGAAAGCTCCGGAAACCTCGTCGTTCCCCGCCTGATGGGCGTGCTCAAGGCATCCGTCCCCCTCTTTATCGACGTGACCGGCAAAAAGCTGGTTGAGGAGACCATCCGCACCCATCGTGGCGTGGCCGACGCCATCGCCGCGCGCAATCCCACCGCAGCGCACGATGCGATGTATTTGCATCTGGTGTACAACCGCAACATGATCGCAGAGGGCATGCAGGAACAGGGCGAATAAACGTCCGTGCGGCAAGGACAAGACTACCGTTCGCCTTTTAAAAGTGAACGTTCACCTGATTTTAGGAAATAAGGGGTGGCTATTACGCCGCTTCACCTATACTGACCTTGTATGAGAAGCATGACTTTTATAGATGAACGTTTCTTTTGAAAGGATCGCTATGTCTGATCTTATGGACAGCTTCCGCCTGGATGGCAAGGTCGCGCTCGTGACCGGCGCCACCTACGGCATTGGCATGGCCATTGCCGAGGCGCTCGGAGAGGCCGGCGCCAAAATCGCCTTTAACGCCCGTCACGCCGACAAAGTAGCCGAGGCCGAGAAGCACTACCGTGAGCTGGGTTTTGACGCTCACGGCTATGTTGCCGACGTCACCGACGAGGCCGTCGTTGCCGAGCTCATCGCCAAGATCGAGGCCGACTTTGGCACCACACCCGACATCCTGGTCAACAACGCCGGCGTCATCCAGCGTACCCCGATGCTCGACATGAGCGCCGAGGACTTCCGCCGCGTCGTCGATATTGACCTCAACGCACCGTTTATCGTGTCCAAGGCCTGCCTGCCCGGCATGATCGCCAAGGGCCACGGCAAGATCATCAACATCTGCTCGATGATGAGTGAGCTGGGCCGCGAGACCATCGCCGGCTATGCCGCGGCCAAGGGCGGCCTGAAGATGCTCACCAAGAACATCTGCTCCGAGTTTGGCGAGGCCAACATCCAGTGCAACGGCATTGGGCCCGGCTACATAGCCACGCCGCAGACCGCGCCGCTGCGCGAGACGCAGCCCGACGGCAGCCGTCACCCGTTTGACCAGTTCATCATTGCCAAGACGCCGGCCGCCCGTTGGGGCACGCCCGAGGACCTGAAGGGCCCCGCCGTGTTCTTGGCTTCCGATGCATCGAACTTCGTCAACGGCCACATCCTCTACGTCGACGGCGGCATTCTGGCTTACATCGGCAAGCAACCTGCTTAGGCGCTGCGCGGGCTTGAGACGGGCATCTTGCCTTTCAATCGTCGGTCGCGTACCCAAGTACGCTTCCCTCCTCTTTCAAGGCAACCTGCTCCGCCTCAAGCCCGCTCGCTCACCGCACGCCCACATTAAGGCCAATGTAATAGTTGCGGTGAAATAGTTCCTGTATAGGCCATCTATCAGGATAAATAGGAACTATTCCACCGCAAGTTAGAAATAGGAAGGTAATTCGCAATGAAAATCGCTCTGATCAATGAGAACTCTCAGAACTCCAAGAACCCTATGATCGAGGCTGCCCTTAAGAAGGTTGTCGAGCCCATGGGCCACACCGTCTTTAACTATGGCATGTATGCCGACGCCGACTCCAAGCCCCTCACCTATGTGCAGAACGGCATCCTGGCCGCCGTGCTGCTCAACTCCGGCGCTGCCGACTACGTCGTGACCGGCTGCGGCACCGGCGAGGGCGCCATGCTCGCCTGCAACTCCTTCCCCGGCGTGCTGTGCGGCCACGTTGCCGACCCGCTCGACGCCTACACCTTTGCCCAGGTCAACGATGGCAACGCCGTCGCCATGCCCTTCGCCCTCAAGAACGGCTGGGGCCAGGAGCTCAATCTCGAGTACACCTTCGAGAAGCTCTTTGGCTTTGGTTCGGGCAACGGCTATCCTGCCGAGCGTGTTGAGCCCGAGCAGCGCAACAAGAAGATCCTCGACGGCGTCCGCGCTGTGACCATGCGTCCGCTCGTCGACATCCTGGACGAGCTCGACCAGGACCTGGTGAAGGGCGCACTTGCCGGCGAGCACTTCCAGGAGTACTTCTTTGCCAACGCAACCGACGAGGCCATCATCGCCAAGGTCAAGGAGATCCTAGGCCTCTAATCGCACAACTCATTGCAGCTAACGCAAGCGGCGGTCGTCCCACGTACGGGACGACCGCCGCTTTTTACTATCTACCGACTGACGCCGCGGGGACAGGCCCCATGCACCAAGGGATTAACTAGAGCTCGCAGGCAACCTTATAGCCATCGCCGATGGCATCGCGGATGTTGCCACACTTGTTGGCATCGCCCAGCACGTGGGTGGCAACGCCGGCAGCGGCAAGGTCGTCGGCCAACTTGGTATTGGGACGGTAGCCCATCGCCAGCACCAGCGTATCGGCACCGGTGATGGTGTGGACCTCGCCGTCCTTTTCGTAGCTGATGGTGTCCTCGGTGATCTCGGTCACCTTGGCCTCGGTCAGCACGTGGACGCCCTTGGAGAGCATGCGCGTGATGAGCACCGCGCGACCGGCACCGCCCTCGTTGGCAGCGAGCGTCTTGGTCATCTCGATGACGGTGACATCGCGATTGGCCGGCGACAGGTCGTTGACCAGCGGGGCCAGGTAATCTGCTGTCTCGCAACCGACGGTGCCGCCGCCCACGATGACGATCTTCTTGCCCGGGAAAGCCTTGCCACCCAGCAGGTCGTCAGCCGTCATAACCTGCTTAAAGCCCTGCATGAAGGCCGGGGCGATGGGCTCAGCGCCATAAGCCAGGACAACCTCGTAGCCCGCGTAGTCGCGCTGAATGTCCTCGGCCGAGAGCTCGGTACCAAAGACGCACTTCACGCCCGCCTCGGCCAGACGACGATACTGGTACTTGATCACGCGGGTGAGCTCCTGCTTTGCCGGAGGAACGGCCGCGATGCGCATCTCGCCGCCCGGCTCATCCTGCTTATCCACGAGCACCACGTTGTGGCCGCGCTTGGCAGCAATATAGGCTGCCTCCATGCCCGCAGGACCAGCGCCCACAACGAGCACGTTCTTGGCCTCGGCAGCAGGTTCGTAGCCAGCCTCGTCGCGCTCCACGTCCGGGTTGACGGTGCAGGAGATGCGCTTGCCGAACATAATGCCGTTCAGGCAGCGCAGGCAGCCGATGCAGGGGCGGATGTCGTCGGCGTTGCCGGCAGCGGCCTTGTTGCAGAACTCGGCATCGCACAGATTGGCGCGGCCCATCATGCAGATGTCAGCAGCGCTGTCCTCGATCAGCTCCTCGGCAATCCAGGCCTCGTTGATGCGGCCGACCGTGGCGACGGGAATGTTGACGTGCTTTTTAATCTCGCGCGAGCAGGCGGCATGCGAGGCCTGCTGCGTACCGGCGGCGGGAATCGCGGAGCCGCGCTTGATGGTGGTACCACCCGACACATGAATCATGTCGACGCCGGCCTTTTCCAGGCGACGTGAGACGTAAATCATGTCGTTGAGGGTCAGGCCGCCATCGGTGTACTCGTCGCCCGAGATACGGACGTCGATGATAAAGTCCTTGCCGCAGCGCTCGCGGATCTCGGCGATGACCTCGAGCAAAAAGCGCATTCGGGCGTCGAGCGAGCCGCCGTACTCGTCGGTGCGCTTGTTGTAGAGCGGAGTCAAAAAGCCGCCGAGCATACCGTGGGCGTGCGCCGCATGGACTTCGACGCCATCGACGCCAGCCTTCTGCATACGCATGGCAGCGTCGCCAAACTGATGCGTGAGCTCGTGAATCTCATCGACCGTGATAGGACGCGGCGCCTCGCGGGCATAGGACGGGCCCACAAAGGACGGAGCGATCAGGCGAGGCGTGCCCGGAATGTTAAAGGCCATGTAGGCGGGGTGGAAGAGCTGCGGCATGATCTTGCAGCCGTACTCGTGGACGGCCGCGGCGAGCTTTTCCCAGCCAGGGATAAACGTGTCGTCGTAGCAGCACATGTCGCCCGGCAGATAGGTATAGGTGGGCTCGACCGTCACGACCTCGGTGATGATCAGGCCCACGCCGCCCTTGGCGCGGGCACGGTAATGATCAACCAAGTCGTCGGTCACGTAGCCATGATCGGCCAGGTTGGTGGACACCGGCGGCATAAAGACGCGGTTCTTGACCTCGGTCGTACCGACCTTGATCGGGCTAAAGAGCATCGGATAGGCAGAGGACTCCATACAGGCTTCCTTTCGTTTGAGCCGCTCGGCGGCAGTTGCTAACGTACCTATCGTACCAGCAACTGCACAACACCCGACCGCACGCACTCCCCTGCCTACGTATCGACCCACAAAAAAGTTGCGGTGAGATACGGAGCAATCGAGGCTTTTGACAGCCAAAACAGTCCGTATTTCACCGCAACTGATGGATGGGATGTGTTAGAGGCCCAGGTAGCTGGTCATGCCTTCGACGGCGAGCTTAGCACCTGCCACGGCATGAACCACGGTGAGCGGGCCGTTAACCACGTCGCCGGCGGCAAAGACACCAGGTACGGTGGTCATGCCGCGCTCATCGACCGAAAGAAGGCCGCGATGGTCGGTCTCCAAGCCACCCGTCGTAAGCACAAGCTTGTCCTTGGGCACCTGCGAAGCCGCAATCACAACTGTGTCGGCAGACACATGGTCAAGCTCTTCCTCGTAGCCCACCACATTGTTGTCCTCGTCGAAGATAGCCGTCTCGAAGACCGGACCGTTATCGTCGATGGCATAGATCGCCTTGCCGCACACAATCTCGGCACCATCGAGCTCGGTCAGCTCTACCTCGTCATCGATGGCAGAGATATGGCGCGATCGGGCATACACGGTGACCTTGCGAGCGCCCGAGCGCAGGGCCGTGCGGGCAACGTCCATGGCCACATTGCCGGCACCGATGACCGCCACGTTCTGCCCGATCGCCACGCTCGAGGGATCGACCAGGTAATCGATACCAAACAGCACGTTGCCGCGCGACTCGCCGGGAATACCCAACTTGCGAGCTCGCCAGGTACCGGTACCGACAAAGACCGCATCGTAGCCGTCGCGCAGCAGGTCGTCGATATGCAGCGCGCCACCGATGGTGGTCGAGGGGCGCACGCGCACGCCAAGCGAGCACATCACGTGACGGTACTTTTGCACGAGCGCACGGGGCAGGCGGAACTCGGGGATACCGTATTCCAGCACACCGCCGATCTCGGGGCGCTGTTCAAATACCGTGACGGCACAGCCCAGCTGGGCCATCTTAATGGCCACGGTAATACCGGCGGGACCGGAACCGACCACGGCAACCTGTTTGCCACACGACGGCGCGGGCGTCCACTCCTTACGGTCCAAATACGCTGTCGAGATATAGTTCTCGATGCTCGAGAAATGCACGGGTGTGCCCTTGCGGCCCTGAATGCAAGCACCCTCGCACTGGCCCGAATGGTTGCACACCATGGAGCAAACCGCGCTCATGGGATTGTTCTGGAACAGCAGCTCGCCCGCCTCTTCTAGACGACGCTGTTTGAACAGGTCGATGACCTGCGGAATAGGCGTCTGAACCGGGCAGCCCTTAATCTGACAGAACGCCCTTTTACAACCTAGGCAACGATTCGCCTCTTCGACAATGTGGATAGCCACGCAACTCCCCTTTTTAATGCAATCCAATGGGGCGACGATAAAGACCCTTCACCGCCGCCCCCATACAGGTAATCTCAATCTGCCGACACGGCAAAAGCCAATGCTATAACTCACGATGCGAAGCCCCGCAGCGAGCGGACATGTGCTCGAGTGTCGTCAGGCAGTCAGCCGCCGTCGCCGGCACGCTGTTCTCGACCACGCAGGGAATCCCAGGGCAGGCGGCAGCCGCCCAGGCCACCACGGGCTCAAAGTCATATCGTCCCGTCTCGCCCACGCCATGACACACCAAGCGCGAACCCGTACCGTCGCACCAACCGGCTTCGTCCTCGTTGTCGACGACCTCAAAATCCTTGGCGTGCAGCACGCGAATCTTACTGCCGCATAAGTAGAGCATGCGCGCTGTGATTTCCTGCGCTTCGTCAACGACGCTGGGGTGCAGCAGCGACACTGAGTCATAGATCACGCCGAGCGACGGGCTCGAGACGCGCTCCAGCACCTCGCGGCAGCGATCCGGCGTGTTGACCGTCTCGTTCCAACCGGGCTCGATCAGTATTTGCCCGCCCACGGCCTCGGCCCGATCGCAGACGTGTGCAAGCCCGTCTGCAAACGCATCGAGTGCCTCATCGGTCATGCGGTCGTCAGCAACGCGGTTCTGCGCATTGGGGCGACCGGTCTCGGTACCCACCGGGCAGCCGCCGAGCATCTGGGCAAAGTTCAGGCATGCCTCATACTCGGCATAGTTATCCATGAGCTGTTGTCGATCGGGCGTCGCCAGATTCTTGTAGCAGCCGAGCACGGCGACCGAAACGCCCGCCTCGTCGAGCACCGCACGCAAATGATCGGCAAGCTCGCGGGTCAGACCGCCTCGATCGATCCCCATCGATGCATAGAGCACCTTGCTTGGCAGCTGAATGCACGAAAAGCCCAGCTCTCCCGCCATGCGAATGCGTTCCTCGACGGTTCCCTGCGGAAGGTCGTGCAAACGTACGCCCGGAGTAATAGCCCCCATGCTATTCACATCCCTTATGAGCGTTGATGCCCGGGGTGTATCCGCCAAACGGGTCCTCGATAGAGCACACGCCCGAAGGGGCCAGCGGGTCGCGCTTGCCGGCAAGCTTGTCGTGATGCATGGTCTCGATATAGGCAAGCACCAGCGGCGCGACGCCCTTTGCATCATTTTTGACCACGGGCTCGCTCATGTAGTAACCAAACGTGCCCTCGCGGTGTGCGGTGTTGCCCAAGCCTGCGACCAGGCAGATGTTGTCGAGCGCCAGCTGGCCATCATGCTCGGACAGGCAGGTCTCGCAGATGCCATCGAAGGCGCGACGGCCGTACTGGTAGTAACGCTCGCCCAGCACGCCCAGACGCACGCCCTTCATGATGGCGTTGGCAAAGATGGCGCTGCCCGACTCCTCCAGGTAGTTGGGGGCGATATTGGGCAGGTTGATGACCTGGTGCCACATGCCGGTCTTCTCGTCCTGATACGGCAGCATGGCGTCGATCAGATCGTGGAACATCTTGCGGATCTCGTCCTTCTCGGCCGACATCGAAGGCGGCATAAGCTCCCAGGTGTCGATGAGTGCCATGGCAAACCAGCCCTCGGCGCGCAGCCAGAAGTTAGCCGAAAGACCGGTGACCGGGTCGCACCAGAACTGTTTGCGGCTCGCGTCGTAAGCGTGATAGTACAGACCGTTGAGGGGGTTGCGCATCAGGTCATGCACGACCTGGAACATATGGAAGCTGTCCGAGCAGGCACGACGGTTGTGGAAGCTCAGCTCGTACTGCATGTAGAACGGCTGTGCCATGTACATGCCATCGAGCCAAATCTGGTTGGGATAGACGGCCTTGTGCCAAAACACGCCCTCTTTGGTGCGCGGCTGGGTCTCGAGCTGGCGGTAGATGGTGTCCATGGCGGCACGGTACTTGGGCTTACCCACCAGGTCATAGAGCTTGTAGAGGGTCTTGCCCGCATTGACGTTATCGAGGTTGTACTCCTGCGGGTTGTAATGCTTGATGGTGCCATCGTCCTGGACAAAGAAATCGATGTAGTCATCGGCAAACGTCAGGTAGCGCTGCTCACCCGTGATCTCGTACAGCTCGATGAGCGCCTTGATCATGCAGCCGTCGATATAGTTCCAGGTGTTCTCCTTGCCGGCGCGAATCTTTTCGATATTCCAAGCCGGCGCCTGCGGCGTAGAGGTTTCGATCAACTGCTCGATATAACGGTCCAGGATTTGATTGCAACCCATTGCTGTCCCCTCTGACATAAACGATAGGTGAACGTTACCCCTAGTGTAACGCGAACGAGGAATATAGGGTGAACGTTAACCCTATATTCCTCGCGAACGGCAGACTTTTAGCGGCAAACGGCGGTGAGACCCGCGGCGATGCGATGCGCCAGGCGCTCATAGCCGGCAGGACTGTAATGCAGACCGTCCGGCATATAGAGCTCGCGGTGCTCCGGCAAAAACGGGCTGATACCGCTTTGCGCATACAGGTCAATCACCGGCACGGAGTAGCGGTCGCAGACCTCGAGTATCGCTCGCACGTAGGCGACCTGCGTCAACCCCAAATGGTTCGCCTCGTCGCTCGCCGGAATATCCTTCTCGTGCTTACCGCTCGTCTTACACGGCGTCATAAACACGAGCTTTGCCCGAGGCGAGCGTGCCGTGATGGTACGGATCAGGTAATCGAGTGCACCGTAGAACTCATGCACGTCCGTGCTGCCCAGCTCTCCAAGCGGCACGTTGCGGCTAAAGTCGTTGACGCCGCCAAAGACGATGTAGATATCGGCCGCATCGTCGATACCGTCCAGGCGCTCGACAAACGAATCGGTACGGTCGGCCTTGATGGCGATGCGCGAACCCTTGATGCCAAAGTTCTCGACGACCGCGCCTCCCAGCAACGCGCCCAGATGCGAAGTCCAGGAGATGTCGTTACCGCCTGCGCCGCATCCGTTATCGCCCCATGTGGTCGAATCGCCAAAGCAGCAAATGGTCGATTCACTCAAGCTCTTCGTTTCCATAATCTTCTCCTCATCCGCCCATCGGCGGTCATACAGGAACGTACCGTTTATTCGCAGCATGCCGAGGGGCTATGAACGGGCGCATTCCGCAACGTGCGAATCGAGCCATTCGATATCCTCGGCAAGATGTGCCACGCCCAGATGGTGTTCACCCGGACACACCTCGTGCCGCAGGCCATCTCTGCGACCCAGCAACTTGTAGGCATCGCGCACGATCTCGAGCTGCTCGTCAACATTTTTCAGCCCGCGCGAACCGTTCAGATGATCCTCTTCGCAGCTTTGCACCAGCAGCGGATGCGGCGCGATGAGCGAGGCAATATCGCCCATGTCGAGTAAGCGCCAAAGTCCGGGCGTGTAGTTGCAGCTGCAATTGCCATTGAGATGTAGCAGCGAATCATCGACACCGTACAGATAGCCCGAGACAAACGCCTTGCGCACACGCGGGTCGAGTGCGGCCAGGTACAACGTCATGTAGCCGCCACCCGAAAAACCAAAGCAACCCAGGTCATCCATGGCAATGTCGCCGCGCGCCTCCAAGTAATCGATCAAGCGCATGTTGTCCCAGACGTTGAGGCCCGCAACCGTAAGACCCAGCGGCTCGGCCATACGTGCTTGATTCAGACACGTACCGCGCAGGTAGCTGTTCTCGTCATCGCCTTGGCCCTTCCAGTCACGACGGTATCCCCAACCGCGCGCATCAGGACAGACGGTTACGTAACTCATGCGTGCCAAACGCAGACCGTAGTCGTAATTGAACTTACGCACGGCATCATCGACAGCCGGCACGCCCGCAACACCGGCTACGCTTGCTGCACCCGCTCCCTGATGGCCATGCGGGCAGATATAACAGCGTTTGAGTCCCCGCTCATCAAGCTTAGGATGAGACGGTTCCAACAGGTAGAACGGCATCCAAACATCGCGCTCGACCTGCAACATCGCATGAGTGCGCACGATGCCGCCGGCAACCCGCACGCGGCTGAGCTCACGAATCTCAATCGGGACGCGGTCCATAAGCGAAAGGCCCAAAACATCGTACAGACGAGTCCTGGTCGCAATCTTCCATGTCTCAAAATCTGCAGGAGTCTTGCCCGTAAAAGCAGCCGAACGCCCCTCGCGCTTCAGCCGGGCACGCAGCGCAGGTTCGTCTTCGCAGTACGTCTCGATGTGCACGGTGCGGCCGTTGGCAGACAGTTCAGCCGTCTCAACCGCATCACCGTCGCCGCCCTCGGGATCCCAGCCATCCCCACCGGCAAGCACCTGCTCGCGAGCGTACCCGGCGGCAGCCATCACATCGAGTTCATTCGCCCACGGCACCCAGCCGGTAGTATCACCCGCCGGCCCATGCAGAATCGCGCCAGCATACTGCACGCAGTTGTGTGCCGCCGGCTTATTCCAATCCCACCAGCCTTCGCGCTTGACATGTCGCCCCAGCCAGCAATCGATCAGCACAGTTTGCGCCCATTCGCGCCAAGGACGACCCAGGTAGACCGAATCCGGCGCCACGCCATCCGGAGCTGTAAACGAACAGCCGTGGAACACAAAGCCGTGCGGCTCGCCTTCGGGCGTCGACGCCGCCGTCACGTAGCCGTTCACGTCCATATCGCGGTTGAGCGAGCGAATCTCGCACCCCTCAAAGTAGGCACGCGCGCCGCCAAAGATAAAGTCGACATCGCCCTCGATCCGGCAACGTCGAAAATACTGGCGCCCCACCCGGCGCGGCGCATACTGTTTGGGTCCTATAAACCCGCCCGGTTTGGCCTCATACGGCGGCAGCGGACCCAAAAACAGCGTGTCTTGGTGTCCCTTAATGCAGCAGGCATCGACAACCAGACGGTCGCCATCAGCATACAGGGCAATCGCCTGACCGACCTCGCGCCCATCGCCCGCATCGTTTTCGATCGTGAGGTTCTCGAGCCGTACGTCGTCGGCATCGACCAAAACGGTATAGGTCCTAAACGTGCCGAGCGTGCCGTCGACGCCCGAGCCGTCCTCCGAAGGCATCTTGGCACCCAGGCTGCCCACGATACGCACGCTGTCGGCCGTCTCTCCCTCAATCGTCACATGCGAGCGACGAATCTCGACCCGTTCGCGGTACTCACCCGGCTCGATATGGATTGTCACCGGCCGTCCGTCATTCGGACAGGATTCGTCAATTGCCTCCAAGGCCTTAGAGATACTGTGATATGTCCCCGCACGCTCGAGCGAAACCTCAAAAAATCGTTTCTCACTCATCATCAGTCACCGCGTCCTTTCGTCGTAGACCGTCTACGTTGCAGTTTCGGCATATAAAAAGTTCGCGCAATGGGTCGGGAAGGCCCTGCCCATCGCGCGCCGCGACATACCGAATGTAATTGTTTAGGAGCAAACGCCTACGCACGGATAACCTTGTCGACGTTCTGGAGCTGCAGTTCCTCGCCGTCCTGGCCCTCGATCACCACATTTTGCAGGTCGAGTACCTTGACGTTTTGCGCGATGATGCCCTGACGCACCATGGGCTCAACGCCACAGGCCATGGCCGGAACAAAGGGCTCGGCATCCGGCGCGAAGGTCACGTGGACATCCTGGAACGTCAGACGCGTTACTTTGCTCTCGGGCAGACCCGTGATATAGGCCGCGGCAGCATGGCAGTTGGTGGCCTCGATATCGCAAAACGTCGTGGCACCAAAGCCGGGCGTGCGGTCGTCGACAGGCAGCGCCTCGCGAGACTGCACGTAATCGGTCTTGCCGTCCTTGTCACAGAAGTAGAAGGAGTTGACCACGAAGGGCGTGAGCACCTCGTCCATGCGAATGTGCTCAAAGGTAATGCCCTCGTTGACGGCATCCTTGCCGCGCCCGCGGCGGGTCTTGACGCGCAGGCCGCGGTCGGTGCGCTCAAAGAGGCACTTGCTCACGGTAAGGTCCTTGATGCCGCCGGCGGCCTCTGAACCCAGGACCACGGCGCCGTGACCATCGTGCATGTAGCAGTGAGAGATCAGCACGTCGTGCGTAGCGGGACGAAGCTCGGGCTCAATGCCCAGCTTGCCGCTCTTGATGGCGATGCAGTCATCGCCCACCGAGAACTGACAGCCAAGGATGCGGACAAAGCCGCAGCTCTCGGGATCGAAACCGTCGGTGTTGTGGGAGTTCTTGGGACCCTCGATCGACAGGCAAAGCGCGTCGACATGCTCGCACAGGACGGGATGGATATTCCACGCCGGGCTGTTGCGCACGGTAAAGCCGGCAAGGCTCACGTTTTGGCACTCGGACAGGAAGATCATGCGCGGACGGGCGACCTCGCGGCCCTCCTCGGGACGGAAGATGTTCTTAAAGTCCTTGTTCCACCAGTTGTCCTCGGCAAAATCGGTCTGACCGTCAATCGCGCCGCGACCATAGATGTACACGTCGTGCACGCCCAGACCCGTAAAGGTAGAACAGTAGGTCGAGAAGCTCTCCCCCTCCCAGCGGCCCAGGGGCAGCATATCGGTACCGGCATAACCGGCGCCCTCGTTGCCCGTGACCGTGCCCGGAATGTAGGCAAGCGCGGCACGATCGTGGCGGGCCAGCAGCACTGCCCCGTCGGCGAGCTCGATGTTGATATTGCTCTTAAGGAAGAGGGACTTGATACGATAGCTACCGGCGGGAATCAGCACGCGCCCGTCCTTGGGACAGGCCATGATGGCAGCCTGGATGTTGGTGGTGTCATCATGCTCGGCATCGCCCTTGGCGCCACAGTCGCGAACGTTGATGGTAAAGGGCTCAGCCGGCGTGGTGACACCTACGCTCAGCTCACGCTCGCCACAAACAAAACGAACCAGGTTGCGCTTGCCGGGGGTCAGGCCGTCGACATAGGTCTCGACCGTATTCGTGGTACCGGCGGGCTCGTCGTTGACAAAGATCTCCCACGTATCGGCGCAGGTAAAGTAACCGCCGTCGTCAAGCTCGATCACGGCCGCGCGGGCGTTGCGCCAGATAACGTTCGTCTCCATGGGTTTCTCCCTCAAAAAGATGCTCTAAAGGCAAATTGTACGCTGTTGAAAAAGGGCCGTGCCTGCCGGCGGAATTCCGGTGGCACGGCCCTGTGATTTGGACGATTGTCGGCCTTACTCGGCGGGAGTTACGCTACCGTCCTGGAAGCCAACGTTGTTGTGGGCAAAGCAGTCCTCGTACTTAAAGCCGGAGAGCTCCTCGCAAAGCGCCTTGACCTCGGGCTTGACGTCGGCCATCTTGCCACCCTCCTTGACTCGGTGAATCTCGTCGCAAAGGACGTCGCACTGCTCCTTGTCGATCTTGATGCCGCGGGCAAGGACGGCTGCAAGCAGGAAGAAGCCGGCGCAGCCGATGATCATGTAGCCGCAGATATACAGAGGCACGGTAGCGGGCTGGGTCACGGCGTCGCT
This sequence comes from uncultured Collinsella sp., assembly GCA_900546375.1. Lineage (GTDB taxonomy): Bacteria > Actinomycetota > Coriobacteriia > Coriobacteriales > Coriobacteriaceae > Collinsella. Next base: position 50,734 of record URCO01000004.1, on the reverse strand, counting down.
ATTGCCGGCGGTCTGAATGAAGCCGGAGGCAGCAAGGACGATAGCCCATACGTTGACGGCGATAGCCTGGGCGATCTGCTGGCAGAGCTGCTGAGCGGAGCTGTAGATACCCTCGCGACGACGCAGGGTGATGAGCTCATCGACATCGGGGATGTAGTTGAGCAGAACATCGGGCAGGTACTGGAAGCCGACGTAGAAGAACTTCCAGATGGCGAAGATGATGGGGTAGGCGATCATGGCGATGGCGACCGTGGAGGTGCCGTTGATCTGACCAAAGGCGAAGTAGTTGAAGGCGATGATGCACGCAGCGCAACCGACATTTGCCAGGTACCAAGACTTGTGGAAGCCCTTCTTGGCCATGAGGGCGACCCAGATGGCGGTGCAGACGATAGCGACGACCTTGCCAGGCATCTCCATCACGGACTCGTAGGACTTAGGAATCTGCAGGCAGTAGACGATGAAGAAGGACAGGCACGCAGACCAGCAGGCAGCAGCGAGCTTCGTGGAGACCTGTGCATACAGGACCTTGCGGAAGGACTTGTTGCGGAAGGTGGAGATAACGTCGATAAAGAACTTCTTGATGCCCTCGCCGACGCTCTCGATCTTCTCCTGAGCGACCTCCTCGGGGGTGTGCTCCCACGTGGACAGGTACACGCAGAGCAGCGAGATTGCCATGACCGAAGCGTTGACCGTAGCAATGATGAAGTAGCTGAACGGGTTGGTCTCGCCGAAGGTGCCAAAGCCAAAGCCGACGAGTGCAGCCATCAGGAAGCCGGCGGCGTTACCAAAGAGATGCTTGTAGCCGGTGAGGTACGTACGCTCCTTAAAGTCGTCGGTCATCTCGATGGTAAGCGGCGAAAGGTTGGCGGTGCAGAACGTGTACGCGACGTTGTAGATCAGGTACAGCACAAAGTAGTACGGGAAGCCAAACGGCGTAGCCACGAAGATGAGCGGCTCGGCGATCATCATCGGGATGGCCAGCAAGATCCAGAAACGACGACGACCAAAGATGCGGCCAATCTTGGTGGCATAGAAGTTATCGGCCACAAAACCCATCAGCGGGCAAAGAATGGCGTTGACATAGATGGCAAACGAGCTGATCAGTGCAGCCTCGCCTGCGGACAGGCCACACTCCGTGGACAGGAACAGCACCATGTAGCTGTGCGTAAAGGTCAGGGCACCGGAATTGAGCATACCGCCCATACCAAAGCCCAAGCGCGTCCAGAATGTGATCTTACGCTTTTTTCCGATCTTATTAGTCATCGAGCTCCCTCTCTTTTCTCGATTGTCTTGTAACAAGACACTGGAGTCCATACCGACGTCTGTCTGTATGTCGTCCACTGGTAAGGTGAACGTTTAGCTAGATTATGCGCGATTACTTATGATAGGTGAACGTTCACTTGAATAATATCCTTGAACGGTCGTTTTTTATCGCTGAACGGATATATAACTCGAAACAATCTCGATTACAGGGGCATTAACTGGGTTATGCTTTTTGAGCAATTAGGTGAACGTTTATTATTTCGCCCCTCGTGCCCCTATAAAGACGCGCCATAACAGACAGAACAAAATGGCCCCGCCGGGAACACTCCCGACGGAGCCATGGTCAATAGCGCCCTATACGGACTTGTTTGCCACTACAGGCAGACGCCGTCCTTCCAGATACTGATCTCGTGACAGCCACGGCGCTCGGCACTCGTAAGTTTAACGCTCGCCGTCTCCAGCACCAGCTGGTACAGATCGTGGGCTGCCTCGTCGAGCGTGCGCTCACCTGTGGCAATCACGCCAGCGTTAAAGTCCATCCAGTTGGCCTTGTGGTCACACAAACGCTGATTGGTGAACACCTTGAGCGTAGGCACCGGCGCGCCAAACGGTGTGCCGCGGCCAGTCGAGAACAGAATCACGTGGCAGCCGGCAGCCGTCAACGCCGTGGTGGATACCATGTCGTTGCCCGGACCGCACAGCATGTTCAGGCCGTGTTTAGTTGCCTGGCCGGCATACGGCAGCACGTCGACGATGGGGGCAGATCCGCCCTTTTGCACGCAGCCGCAGCTCTTGTCCTCGAGCGTGGTAATACCGCCGTCCTTGTTGCCGGGACTCGGGTTCTCATAAACGACCTCGCCGTGGCTAATAAAGTAGTCCTTAAATCCATTGAGCATGTCGGAGGCAGCGTTAAAGACCTGCTCGTTCTCGCAACGGTCGAGCAGGATGCTCTCCGCGCCAAACATCTCGGGCACCTCGGTAAGCACCGACGTGCCGCCACGGGCGACGACCATATCGCTCACGCGACCGATCGTGGGGTTGGCGGTAATGCCCGAAAGACCGTCGGAGCCGCCACACTTAAGACCAATGACCAGCTCGGAGGCCGGAATGGGCTCGCGCTTGGACTGCTTTGCCAGGTCTGCCAGCTCGGCCAGAATCTTGTGGCCCTCGATTTGCTCGTCGGCTACATCCTGGCAGGTGAGAAAGCGAACGCGCTCGTGATCGAAGTCACCGAGCTCGTCGAGCACCTGCTGGTGTGTGCAGTTCTCGCAACCGAGCGACAGGAACAGCACGCCGGCCGCATTAGGGTGACGCGAGAGCGCCACCAGCAGACGACGCGTCTGGACATGGTCGGCGCCGGTCTGCGAGCAACCGAACGGATGCGGGAAGTAGTAGACGCCCTCCAGCGAGCCATCGACCAGATCCTGGGCCTGCTCGCACATGGCACGGGCGACTTCGTTGACACAGCCGACCGTGGGGATGATCCACAGCTCGTTGCGCGTCGCGGCACGACCGTCGGCGCGGCGGAACCCCATAAAGGTCTCGGGCTCAACCGACTCAACGACCGGATGCGTGGGGTTGTAGGTGTACTCGACCTCGCCCGAAAGGTTGGTCTTCACATTGTGCGTGTGGAGCCACTGACCGGGCTGGACATCGCCCGTCACGTGTCCGATAGGAAGGCCGTACTTAATGACGTCCTCGCCGGCGGCAATCGAGCGCACCGCCATCTTATGGCCCTGCGGAATATCCTCCGCGGCCACGACCTCGCCCACCCCGGGAACCGCGACGGCGGTGCCCTTGGCAAGCGGCGACAGCGCGACGATCACGTTGTCGGCCGGATTGATCTGGATAGTGTTCATTGCAAATGGTCCTAACCCTACAGGTTGAGCAGAAGTCGAGACGCGGGCACGCCGTCCCACACCCGCGTCTGCGCGGAAATTTACGCCTGAGCGTTGGCGAAGGCCTGCTTGGCACCCTCGGTGCGCACGACGGCGAGCGCACTGACGACAAACTCCTCAAGACCGGCGATCTGCGTAAGGTCCTCGCCCCACATCTGCTCGTTGGTGAGCACGTCGTGCACCAGCTGGGCATCGTCGGCACCGGCGTGGGCGGCGTAGAAATCGAGTACGAAGGCGTCGTCCTGAGCGGTGTACTCGGTGCCGTCGGAGCGACGCAGGTGCAGGCCGTCGCCCTCGCGGGACACGAGCTCCTGCGTGTAGAAGGAGATGAGCGTAGCGAGGCTCGTCGCCAGGCACTTGGGCAGGTTGCCGGTCTCGGCAACGTAGTCCTTGAGCGTGGGCAGGTCGCGAGCGCGCCACTTAGCCGTGGAGTTGAGGCAGATGGAGAGCAGCGCATGATCAATAAACGGGTTGTCGAAGCGGTTTTCGACGGCGGCGGCAAAGGCCTTGCAGTCCTCGACATCCAAGTCGGCGGCAAGCGTCGGAATGACCTCGTCGTAGAGCATGGTGTTCATGAAGCCGCGAATGGTCTCGTCATGCATGCAGTCGCGCACGATATCAAAGCCGGCAACCCAGGAACCCGGAACGAAGGCGGTATGGGCACCGTTGAGGATGCGGACCTTGCGCTTTTTGTACGGGGTGACGTCGGGAGTCACAAAGACACCCGGAAGACCAGCCTTCACAAAGGGAAGCTTCTCGGCAAGCGACTCGTCGCCCTGGATGCCCCACATCTGGAAGGGCTCGCGCACGGCCAGGAAGGAATCCTCGTAGCCCAGACGCTCGGCAACCGCCGCGGCCTCCTTAGGATCGCGGATGCGGCCGGGGACGATGGTGTCGACGAGCGTGGTGCAGACGGTGCAGTCGTTAGCCATCCACTGCGCAAACTCGTCCTCCCAGCCCCAGTCGCTCACATACTGGTTCATGATGCGCAGCAACTCCTCGCCGTTGTGATCGATGAGCTCGCAGGCGAGGACGATGACGCCCGGCTTACCGGCAGCCCAGCGGGTGTGGAGCACCTGGGCAAGCTTGGCGGGGAAGCTCGCAGGTGGCATGTCGTCGACCTTGCAGGACGGGTCATAGGCGATACCGGCCTCGGTGGTGTTGGAGACGATGATCTCTAGGTCGTCGGAGACGGCGACCTCCATCATGGCGCGATAGTCGTCCTCACGATACGGGTTAAGGCAGCGGCTGCAGGCGCTGATCACGCGGGACTCGTCAACCGTGTTGCCGTTCTCCTTGCCGCGCACCAGCACGGTGTACAGGTCGTCCTGGGCATTGATACCGTCGGCAAAGCCAAAGGCACCGCTGATGGGCTGCACCATGACGACCTTGCCGTTCCAGCCGGTGGCCTCGTTGCCCATGTCAAAGAAACGGTCGACGAAGGCGCGCAGGAAATTGCCCTCGCCAAACTGCAGAACCTTCTCGGGAGCATCCTTGGGCAGCAAATAGCCCTTGTAGCCGATCTTCTCGAGCGCATCGTAGCTGATGTTCTCCATCTGTGTCTCTCCTTAGATAGCTGTTAGCGTGCAAGCAAAACAGGGGCGCCGCGTGTGGCAACGGCGCTCCCGAGTTCGATGTGATTTGATGCGGGCTTAGGCCTCGACGGTGTCCAGGTCAAAGCCAAAGTAGCGGACCGCATTGTTGTAGCTGATGTCGCGTACAACCTCGCCCAGTAGCTCCATGTCGGCCGGATACTTGCCCTGCTCGACCCACTCGCCGATCACGCTGCACAGCACGCGACGGAAGTACTCGTGGCGCGGATAGGACAGGAAGGAGCGGGAATCGGTAAGCATGCCCACAAAGTTGCCCAGCACGCCCTCGTTAGCCAGAGCCGTGAGCTGCTCGCGCATACCGACCTCGTTGTCGTTGAACCACCAGGCGGAGCCGTTCTGGATCTTACCGGCAGTCGGAGCCTCCTGGAAGCAGCCCATCACGGTATCGATCATGGTGTTGTCGATGGGGTTCAGACTGTACAGGATGGTCTTGGGCAGGCCGCAAGTCTCCTGAATGGAGTTGAGGAAATCGGCGAGCTGGTCGGACGGCGTGTAGTTGGAGATGCAGTCGTAGCCGGTATCGGGACCGAGCTTGGCAAACATGGCGCGATTGTTGTCGCGCTTGCAGCCAAAGTGCAGCTGCATGGCCCAGCCCAGACGGACATACTCGCCAGCGACAAACTGCATAAAGGCAGTCTTGTACTTGAGGACCTCTTCCTCGGTAAGCGGCTCGGCAGCCAGACCCTTGGCAAAGATAGCCTCGATCTCGTCGGCGGTAGCCGGGACGTACATAACGTAGTCGAGTGCGTGGTCGGATGCGCGGCAGCCCAGCTCGTGAGCAACGTCGTAGCGCTTGGAAATGGCAGCCTTCATGCCCTCAAAGTCGCTGACCTCAACGCCGGCAACCTCGGAGAGGTGCTTGCAGTAGTCGGCAAACTCCTGGCCGCGCTCGATGCGCAGGGCGGCATCGGGGCGCATGGCGGGAACGACCTGAACGTCAAAGCTGTCGTCGGCGGCAATCTTCTTGTGCCACTCAAAGCTGTCGGCGGGGTCGTCAGTAGTGCAGATCATGCGGACGTTGGACTGCTTGATCAGGTTGCGGCAGGTGAAACTGGCCTCGGCGAGCTTGGCGTTGGCAAGGTCCCAAACCTCCTGGGCAGTCTTGCCGTTGAGGACGCCCTCGTAGCCAAAGTAGCGCTTAAGCTCCAGGTGGCTCCACTCAAAGACGGGGTTGCCGACGCAGCGACCCAGGGTCTCGGCCCACTTTTGGAACTTCTCGCGAGCAGGGGCGTCGCCAGTGATAAAGCGCTCGTCGACGCCGTTGGCACGCATCAGGCGCCACTTGTAGTGGTCGCCGCCCAGCCAAACCTCGGTGATGTTCTCGAAACGCTTGTCCTCCCAAATCTCCTTGGGAGAAATGTGGCAGTGGTAGTCGACGATGGGCATGCCCTCGGCAAAGTTGTGGAACAGCTCCTCGCCGGTCTTGGTGCTCAGCAGGAAATCCTGATCGTCCATGAAGTTTTTCATCAAACAACCCCTTTGTTTGCGGAGCGGGCGCACAATACGCTCGTCATCCTCTAGGTGAACGTTCACCATACTAATCCATTACGACTCAAAAGGTGAACGTTCACCTAACAACCATGGGGTGAACGGTAGGTTTTGCCCGTTCAACGGTTGCCGGAGCTGTGACTTGCATGCATTGCGGACCGGTTGGCGTCCCCGAACACCGAACTTGAGCGCTTTTGCTCAGGTGGGTCATGTCCCGACGTACATTTTTGGGAGTATTCAGCATTGGAGCGCGCCGTGCGCCATCCTCAGCGTCCTATTTGGAACGCAGATAGCGCCCGATCGGCATAAAAAGTGCCCCCGATGGCAAATTACGCCATCGGGGGCACTTAAAACAGTCGTTCTGCACCTCATTCAGGGCATGCCAATGCTGAATACTCCCAAAAATGCACGTCGCAAGAGGGGGTACCTGCTCAATCGGCTAAATACCCGCAAGTTCGCAGTAGCGGTCGACATTGCTGGCAAATACCATCTCGACGGCGCCCTTCTGGACGGGCTCCGTCGGGGTCCTTCCCCACAGCAAATAATCGCCCAGTGTCTTGGCGCCGCGATACGCCAGGCTCGTCGGGTCCTTATAGACAATATTGGTAAAGATACCGCGGCGCAAGGCCAGGGCGCTTTCGGGAAACAGGTCGTTGCCGATCACCATGACCCGACCGGCCTTGCCGGTCGAGACGAGCGCGTCGGCAACCACTTCGGAACCAACGGCAAAAACGCTACAGATAAGTTCGGGGGCGTCCGGCGCACTCAAGCGCTTTTCGAGCTCATGCTCGAGTTGTTTGACTTGCGCATGGGCACCTGCAAGATCCTCAACCTGCCATGGAATATCACGTTCGCGCAGGTAATTGTGGAAGGCGCGGGCGGTTAGATAGTGCGAATCGGTATATGGGTCGCCTGTCAAAAGGAGCACGCGGGCGTCGGCCCCAGAAGCATGGACCAGGTTTGCCGCCTGCTCGGCCATAAGGCTGCCTGCCGTCGAATAATCGGCCAAGCTCGCACCCAAACGATTCAAATGCGGACGGTCGCCGTCGACAAGCTCAATCGTCACGCCCGCCTCGGCGATCTGCCCCAAAAGCTCAGTCGCACGATCGTCGCCCGGCGCATAGGCGAGCAAGCCATCAATCTTCTCGCCCACCTGCAGACGCTCGTCGATTTGCTCGAGTGCATCAGCGTAGCCGCCCACGCCAAATTCAACGCGCTCAACCGTAATGCCCCGGTCGATGACCTCCTGTTCAAAGCGATTGCAGCCTTCCCACAGGTAACGGAAAAAGTACGCTCCCTCGCGCGATGCGCGGGGCAGGCAAAACACCAGATTGATATCCTTGCGGCGCAGGCTTGAGGCACTTGTGTTGCGGTGATAGCCCATGGCCTCGGCCTTAGCGTTCACCTTGGCGCGCACGGATTCGCTCACGCCGGCCTTTCCCGTCAGAGCCTTGTGCACGGTATTGATGGAAACGCCAAGCTCGGCGGCTATGTCCTTCATGGTTACGCGAGCGCTCATGCGGTTACTCCGTTATAGATAAGTTGCCAATTAATAGTCCAGTTAACGATACCCCAAAAATACTCTTCGACTCGCCGTGCTCTCCCTCAAATGCACAAAGCGCCCCGCGAACGGATGCCCGCGGAGCGCTTGGATGTCCGGACCTTATTTGATACCGCGACCCAAGTCTTCGGCGATTTTGTCTACGCCCTTAAGTGCAGCGCACGTCTTTTTGTTGGAGCAATGCCCCGTGCAAACGCCACCCTGAGCGCAGTCGGCGCAGGTGCCCTTGCGGTAGATGCGCACGCACACGGCGACAAACGCAACGCCGATAACAGCCAGTACAACAATATCGATAGGTGCCATAGCAAGCCTCCTCTAGTTAACCACCACTTACTTTACCCCATTCTCCACCTACCAAAAAGGGACAGGTTTATTTTGGTCGGTTTTATCTGCGGAAACGCCATATCTTAACTTCTGGGGCAAAGTAATCTGTCTCCCATGCACAAAAAGCCCGGGGTCGCTGGGACACCCGGGCTCATGGAAAGGGGTTAATCCTTATTCGGACTTAAGCAGAAACTGCAGCAGAAGCAGTGTTGGTCTCGTCCTCGTCCGTCCAAGCAAACTTAGGCATGGGACGGAAAATCTGGAAGAGCATCGCAACGAGCAGCACGACGGCAACAATCGTCCAGAAACCAAACTGTCCCAGCACAAGCAGGTTGTAGAACTGGTTGATGAACAGGGCGATCACCCAAGCAAAGGCGCACTCGTAGCCGATGGCAATCGCGGTCCACTTGCCGGAATCCATCTGGTTGCGGATGGTGCCAATGGCGGCAAAGCACGGAGCGCACAGCAGGTTGAAGGCGCCGAAGGCAACGCAGGCGCCCATAGTCGGGAACATGCCGGCGAACGCGGTCCACAGGCTCGGGTCGGTCTCGCCCGCGTCGGCGACGGACAGCAGCGAGCCGGCGGTGGCGACGACGTTCTCCTTGGCGACAAGGCCAGAGACGGTCAGCGCGGTTGCCTGCCAGGTGCTAAAGCCGAGCGGGGCGAAGATCCAGGCAACCAGGTTGCCCAGCATGGCGAGCACAGAGAAGTCCGTGAACTCCTCGGGGATGCCGTCCATCGCAGGCAGGAAGCCAAAGGAACCGTTATAGCTACCAAAGTTGGAGAGGAACCAAACCACGACGGTGGACGCGAAGATGACCGTGCCGGCCTTCTTGATAAAGGCCCAGCAGCGCTCCCACACGTGCAGCGCCCAAGAGCGGATCGCCGGGAAGTGGTAGGCAGGAAGCTCCATAACGAACGGCGTCGGGCGACTGGCAAAGAGCTTGGTCTTCTTGAGCATGAGGCCCGAGGCGATGACGGCAAAGACGCCCAGGAAGTAGAAGAGCGGGCTGATCCACGCAGCCGTGGTGGAAGAATCGCCAATGATGGAGCCCATGAGCAGGGCGATGATCGGCAGCTTGGCGCCGCAGGGGATGAACGTGGTGGTCATGACCGTCATGCGGCGGTCCTTCTCGTTCTCGATGGTCTTGGTGGCCATGACGCCGGGGACGCCGCAGCCCGAGGACACGAGCATGGGGATGAACGACTTACCGGACAGGCCAAAGCGGCGGAACACGCGGTCCATGATAAAGGCGACGCGGGCCATGTAGCCGCAGTCCTCCAGGAAGGACAGCATCACGAACAGCAGGAACATCTGCGGCACAAAGCCGAAGATGGCGCCCAGGCCGCCAACGATACCGTCGCAGACCAGCGAATCGACCAGGCCACCGTCCTCGGTGCCACCCGCCACGAGGGCGTCGTGCACCATGGTGGTGATACCCGGGACATAGGGGCCGTACTGTGCCGGGTCGACCGAGTCGGCGTCGTCACCCGCGGCCTCGACAGCCTCATCGTAAGCATCGCGGCCCTGGCCGAGCACATACCAGCCGTCGGTGCCGAAGAGCTGGTCGTTGGTGAAGTCGGTCACCGTGCCGCCCAAGGTGGAAACGGCGATGTAGTACACGCAGAACATGATGACCACAAAGATCGGCAGGCCCAGGATACGGTTGGTAACCACACGGTCGATCTTCTCGGAGGTGCTCATCTTGGCCGGGGCCTTGGTGAGGCACTCGTCAATGATGTGCGCGATCACGCCGTAGCGCTCACCGGTGATGATGGACTCGGCGTCATCGTCGCAGTCCTGCTCGCACTGAGCGACCAGCTCTTCGACGCGAGCGGCCTTCTCCTTGGTGAGGTTGATGAGCTTGCAGGCGTCCGCATCACGCTCGAACAGCTTGACGGCGTAATAGCGGCGCTTGTTAGCGGGAACGCTCGCAGGCAGATTGTTTTCGATGTGGTCAAGAACGTCCTCGATGGAGGAATCGAACTTGTGCTCCGGCACCTGGCCCTTGGAAGCAGCAGACTTCTTGACCTGCTCGAACAGCTCCTTGATACCCTTGTTCTTAAGAGCCGAGATCATCATGACCGGGCAGCCGAGCTTCTTGGAGAGCTTGTCCGTGTCGATCTTGTCGCCGTTCTTCTCGACCAAGTCGGCCATGTTGAGGGCAACAACCACGGGCAGGCCGGTCTCGATAACCTGAAGCGCCAGGTACAGGTTACGCTCGAGGTTGGTGGCATCGACAACTTGGACGACAACGTCGGGCTCGCCGCTCATGAGGTAATCGCGCGAGCATTGCTCCTCGGGGCTGTAGGGGGAAAGCGAGTAGATGCCAGGGAGGTCCGTGATGGTAACGTTCTTGTCGCTTAGGAGCTTGGCTTCCTTTTTCTCAACCGTGACGCCGGGCCAGTTGCCAACGTAGCCGTTGGCGCCGGTGATCAGGTTGAAAAGCGTGGTCTTGCCGCAGTTGGGGTTACCCGCCAGCGCGACATGGATCTGAGAATCCGCCATTCAATCCTTCTTCCTTGTGTGCCTGCGCTGCTTTCTCCGCGCAAGCTGGATAATGTGCTTCAAAGTTGCAGCATTAAGTTAGAAATACCTAACTTTATCTGCAGAAATACACGTCGCGAGCCCTTACTGGACCTCGACGACGGCCGCCTCCTCCTTGCGGATGGAAAGCTCGTAGCCGCGCACGTTGATCTCGACCGGATCACCGAGCGGTGCAACCTTCACGACCTTGAACGAAGTGCCCTTGATGAGGCCCAGGTCCATAAGGTGACGGCGAAGTGCACCCTCACCGTGAAGCTTGACGATGGTAGAGCTCTCGCCCACCTTAACGTCACCCAACGTCTTCATCCTCTTGTCCCCCTTTCGGTTTTTATGAAATGCTGCGAACTAACCGACGGTCATGATGTGCATGGCAACCTTGGAATCGATGCCAAAGCGTGCGCCCAGCACCGTGACGATGATATTGGCGCCACTCGAGCTCACCACGTGGATTTCGTTGCCCTCGACAAAGCCGAGGTCCTTGAGGTGGTGCTTCATGTCCTCATTGCCCTTTACACGAGACACGCGCACGGTTTCGCCCGCTTTTACCATCGAAAGCGGCATGGCCGGCATCTGCGGTCCGCAAGACATGAGTGGCTCCTAACGTCAGTTCGTCCTCAACATCGACGCGATAAAAGTTAACCACGTCTATGTTCGCTTTAGTAAACTAGCACGTGGTTAACTTTTTGGAAAGGGTCCCTATTCAGATTTCGAAAAAGTTTCCTATATGAAACAAAAAGGCGCGGCAAAGAGCTGTCCTTTGCCGCGCCCTGTCATGCTTAGAGCGAGAGGTTTCTGATCGACGTAACGCAGGAAGCCTCGTCTACGCCCGAAACGCGAAAGATGATGTCCTCGCCGCACTCGCCGTAGAGAGCCATGAGGCCCATGACATCGCGACCGTCGGTATGGCGGTCGCCGATGCTGACCGACACGTCGCTACGGTGCTTGGCAATGATGTCATAGAGCAGCGCAACCGGGCGGGCATGTAATCCCAACGGATCTTTAATCGTCTTCGTAAACTCGACCATGTCCCCTCCCAAGACATCGCACATTCGGCCGGCAAACCCAGCCACGTGGTAGTTATTGTACGTTACCGGCGCACCCCCGTCTCACAAAAAACGAGGGAAGGCACACGTCCTTCCCTCGTTGCTGGCAATAGGTAGCCGCTCGCCTACATCAGGCGCAGGCTGACGTCCTTGAGCTGGGCGCCGCTAACGGCACTCGGGGCGCCCGACATAAGGTCGGAGCCGCTGGCCGTCTTGGGAAACGCCATGACGTCGCGGATGGAGTCGGAACCGGCGAGCAGCATGCACACGCGGTCCAGGCCCAGAGCGAAACCGCCCATCGGGGGCGCACCAAACTTGAGGGCCTCCATGAGGAAGCCAAACTGAGACTCGGCGCGCTCCTCGGTAAAGCCCAGGAGCTTGAGCATGGACATCTGCATCTCGGCGTTGTGGATACGCATACCGCCACCGCCGGCCTCAAAGCCGTCCATGACAAAGTCGTAGGTGCACGAACCGGCCGCCAGCGGATCGGCCTCGATCTTGGCGATGTCGGTCTCGGTCGGCAGGGTAAAGGGCTGATGCTCGGCAGCATAGGCCTTGCGGTCCTCGTCCCAATGGAACAGCGGGAAATTGACGACCCACAGGAAGTCGTGGCCCTCGCGCTTGATCTCGAGTGCGTTGGCCATGTGCGAACGCATGCCGCCCAGGATCTCGTCGGAGAGCAGGCGCGGGCCGGCGGCGAACATCACAAGGTCGCCGGGCTCGACGTCCATGCGCTCGCGCAGAGCGGCCATCTCCTCGTCCGAGAAGAACTTGACGATGGGGCTGTTGATGGAGCCGTCCTCGCGGAAGGCGATCCATGCCAGGCCCTTGGCGCCAAACGTGGAGGCCACGCCGGCGAGCTTATCGATCTTGGCACGTGCCCAGGCACCGGCGCCCTTGGCGTTGATGGCCTTGACGACGGAGCCCTCCTCGTTTGCGGCAGTCGCAAAGACCTTGAACTTGGAGTTGGCAAAGATGTCGGTCAGGTCGACCAGGTGCATGCCATAGCGGGTATCGGGCTTGTCGGAGCCATAGGTGTCCATGGCCTCCCAGTAGTTCATACGACGCAGCGGCGTGGGCATCTCGACACCCATGCGGCCGAAGGCATCGGCAAGAACCTCTTCGAGCGCGCTCATGACATCGTTCTGGTCCACGAAGGACATCTCGATATCGACCTGGGTGAACTCGGGCTGACGGTCGGCACGCAGGTCCTCGTCGCGGAAGCACTTGGCAACCTGGTAGTAGCGCTCAACGCCACCAACCATGAGCAGCTGCTTCAGAAGCTGCGGGGACTGCGGCAGGGCGTAGAAGTTGCCCGGCTGGATGCGGCTGGGAACGATGAAGTCGCGGGCGCCCTCGGGCGTGGACTTGAACAGGGAGGGCGTCTCGACCTCCATGAACTCACGGTTGTGCAGTGCCTCGCGAATGGCAAAGGTAAAGTCGGAGCGCAGCTTGAGGTTGGCCATCATCTCGGGACGGCGGAGGTCCAGATAGCGATAGCGCAGGCGGGTGTCCTCGCTGGTCTCGATGCCGTCCTCGATCTGGAACGGCGGGGTGACGGACGTGTTGAGAACCTCGGCGTGGTCGGTCAGGACCTCGATCTCGCCGGTCGCGAGCTTGGTGTTGGTGGTCTCCTCGCCACGGGAGCGCACGACGCCGTGGATCTTGATGGGCCACTCGGGACGCATGGTCTCGGCGATCTTAAAGGCGTCGCCGTCGGAGTGCTCGGGGTCGAAGGTGAGCTGCGTGATGCCCTCGCGGTCGCGAAGATCGCAGAAGATAAGGCCGCCGTGGTCGCGGCGACGGCTCACCCAACCGGTGAGGGTGACCTCTTCGCCCACGTTCTCGCGGCGAAGCTCGCCGCAGGTACGGGTGTGCATGGAATGCTCGTCGATGGGACGGGTCTGGCTCATACCAGTGATCCTCCTTTATGGATCTGTGCCGCCCCGTGTCGTTCCGGGCGGCGTCGTACAGATTTGCCCAGCCTGCGTAAACCGCGCAGCCAGACATGGCGTTCTATCTTATCGCACCCGCGTCGATGTGCCGCGGAAAAGTAGCTCATGCCCAAAGACTTGACGGAGACGAAACAATTGGTGCACCGCGGCCGTCGCCAAGGCGTGCCACGTGCGACAATGTGCCCCAATACAACTGCACTCGGAAAGGCCCGCCATGACTGCACGCCTCATCGTTATGGATATCGACTCCACACTCATCAACCAGGAGGTCATCGACCTGTTGGGCGAGGAGGCCGGCGTAGGCGAGCAAGTGGCGAAGATCACTGAGCGCGCCATGCGCGGCGAACTGGACTTTAAGCAGGCGCTCGAGGAGCGCGTGGGGCTGCTTGCCGGCTTGGATGAGAGCGTGTTCGAGCGCACCTTTGAGCGCGTGACGTTTACCCCCGGCGCGCTGGAGCTTGTGCGCTCGGCGCACAGCAAGGGCTGGAAGGTCGGCGTGGTAAGCGGCGGCTTTCACGAGGTCGCCGACAAGATCGTGGCTGCCGCGGGTATCGACTTTTGTCTGGCCAATCGTCTGGAGGTCGTGGACGGCAAGCTCACCGGTAAGTTAGCTGCCGACATTGTGACCAAGGAGTCCAAGCTCATCCAGCTGCTGGACTGGGCAGTTGAGTGCGGTGTCGACATGGCCCATACCGTGGCAATCGGCGACGGCGCCAACGACATCCCCATGATTCAGGCCGCGGGCATGGGCATCGCGTTTTGCGCCAAGCCCAAGACGCGCGAGGCCGCCCCGTTTGCCATCGACGAGCGCAACCTGATGCTCGCCATGGATATCATCCTGCGTGACTAGCCGATCCGTTTAACAATTGAATCAGTCTGTCCTATAGTTTCCGAACAATTTTATCTTAGTGTTCGGAAACATACCCTTTGAGTGCTAGACTTTGCGCCGTCGAAGGGAACATATATGGATAAGCGAGATCTAGAGCAGCTACTGAGCGATGTTGCCGGCGGATCAGTCACCCCTGCCGACGCCCTCACACGCATCCAGACGGCTCCGACCGCCGATTTAGGCTTTGCGCAGCTCGATCTTTCGCGCGGAGTGCGCCAGGGAGCCGGCGAGGTTGTCTACGGTGCCGGTAAAACCGCCGAGCAAATTGCCGCCATTATCGAAGCGCTGCGCGATGCCGGCCAGGAGCGCATCCTGGTCACGCGCCTGGACGCCGAAAAGGCAGCCCGCACCTCGGAGCTCCTCGGCAACGGCATCGACCTGGGATATGTCCCGGACGCGCAGCTCGCCCTCGTGGGCGGCAAGCCCTCCCCTACCGGCAACGGACGCATCGTCGTCGCCTGCGCCGGCACGAGCGACCTGCCCGTCGCCGAGGAAGCCGCGTTGACGGCCGAGTTCTATGGCAACGAGGTCGACCGCCTCTACGACGTAGGCGTCGCCGGCCTGCACCGCCTACTCGCGCATGCCGAGGAACTTGCCCAGGCACAGGTGGTCATCGCCATCGCCGGCATGGAGGGCGCGTTGGCGAGCGTTATCGGCGGCCTGGTGAGCTGTCCGGTCATCGCCGTTCCCACCAGCGTGGGCTACGGCGCAAGTTTTGGTGGCGTAGCCGCACTGCTCGCCATGCTCAACTCCTGTGCCAGCGGCGTATCGGTCGTCAATATCGACAACGGCTTTGGCGCCGCTTACCAGGCAAGTCTTATCAATCATCTGAGCGCCGGCACACCCCGCGCCCGCTAAGGAGCATTCCATGTCCAATCATCAGCACACGCTTATCATCGACGGCACCTCGGGCATCAGCGGCGATATGACCGTCGCGGCCCTGCTCGACCTGGGCGCCAGCGAGGAGCACCTGCGCGAACAGCTCGCCACACTGCCGGTCGACGGCTTTACGATCGCCGTCACGCGCGTAAACAAGCATGGCATCGACGCCTGCGATTTCGACGTTCAGCTGGCAGAAGAGCTCGAGAACCACGACCACGACATGGCATGGCTCTACGGCAACGAAGCAGCTGCCGAGCACACGCACGAGCACGAGCACCACCATCATGACCATGACGAGCATGAGCACTGCCATGAGCATGATCATGAGACCCACGGCCATGGCCACGAGGGTCACCATCACGCCCACCACCATCACCACCGTTCTTTGGCGGACGTCACCGCCATCATCGACGGCTCGCAGTTAAGCGATGGCGCCAAGCGTCGTGCGCACGCCATCTTTACCGCGCTCGCCGCCTCCGAGGCCAAGGCCCACGGCAAAACGCCCGAGACCGTCATGTTCCACGAGGTAGGCGCCGTCGATTCCATCGTCGACGTCTGCTCTGTCGCCATCTGCCTCGATGACCTGGGCATCGAGGATATTGTCGTCGAGTCGCTCTCCGAGGGCCACGGCACCATCCACTGTGCCCACGGCCTCATGCCCATTCCCGTCCCCGCTGTCGTCAACCTGTGCCAGGCGGGCAATATCGCCCTCACGCCTGCACCGGTCGCCGGCGAGCTCGTGACGCCCACGGGCGCCGCCATCGTCACCGCGCTGTGTACGTCCGACCAACTGCCCTCACGCTACCGCATCGAAGCCGTCGGCTACGGCGCTGGCAAGCGCCCCTACGAGGGTTGCTCCGGTACGCTCCGCTGCCTGCTCGTTCACGCGGACGCATAGCCATGGATGCCCGCAAGGCAAAAAGCCGCGCTGCCATCGTTTCGGCGTTCTCCGAGCTGCTGCGCGAAGAGGACTACGGCAAGATCACCGTCGGCGACATCATCGCGCGCGCCCACGTAGGCCGCGCGACATTCTACGGCCTCTTTAAGAGCAAAGACGACCTACTGTCCGAGTTCGTGAGCGACATCTGCACCCACGCCCTCGACGACGATGGTACGCCGCTCGACGACCCACTCGTGCAAGTCGAGCATATCCTCAACAACCTCTGGGAACGCCGTCAGGGCGTTCGAGCCCTCGTAGCCGGCGCCGGCTCACGCGTCTTCGCCGACTGCCTCCGCAAGACCATCATGTCGCGCGCAGCCGAAACCGTCCCCGTCGACCCCGCAGGCCCCGCCGCCACCATGGACCGCAGCTTCTTACTACACCACATAGCCTCAAGCTTCGTAGGAATGGTCCAATGGTGGGCCTGGCACAACTTCCAAGCAGCCAAAGCCGACGTAGCCAAAGACTACCTATCAGCCATTAAGCCTCTCTTCAACTGAGTAAACCCCTCATCCCAAAGTTCCGACCTCATCTCAAAGCGCCGCCCCAACCCAAAGCACAATCCATCCCAAAGTGTCGACAGAAGCCCAACGCCCCTACCAGCAACAAGCCCCTCCCATCCAAATTCAGATATATATTGGGTTGCTTGTACGAACGCAACAAAGATCCCGCAGCTGTCCGCATGGGGTAACTTCCCAGCGCATTCCGCAGGACGCAAAAAGGCTCGCCGCACGAAGTGCGCAGCGAGCCTTTTTGCATGTCCGAGGACGCGCTGGGAAGTTACCCCATGCGGCCAGCGGACAACTATGTAGCCTCAGACTAGAACATGCCCAAGAAACCATGCACAAACAGCGCGGCCAGAGCGGCACCGACAAACGGAGCGATGCCAGGAACAAGCAGGCCATACTTCCAGTTGTTGTCGGCCTTGTTCTTGATCGGCAGCACCTGATAGGCCATGCGAGGACCAAGGTCACGAGCCTGGTTCATGGCGAAGCCAGTAATGCCGCCCATGCCCATGCCAACAGCCCAAACGATCAGACCGACGCAGATAGCGAGCATCAAAACGTTCTCGCCGGCACGGCTAGCAGCAGCAAGGATGGCACTGATGAACACGAAGGTGCAGATAGCCTCGCAGAAGAAGTTGCGAGCATAGTTCGTGCCCTCGGTGGTGGGGTTGGTCGAGAAGATATTGCGCTGGGCAATGGGATCGACGACACCATCGGAAGCCTTGAACTCATCGGCATACATAAGCCACGCGATCACGGCACCCGCAAAGCCGCCGAGCATATCGGCAATCATGAAGGGGATGCAGCTGCTCCACGGCACCAGGCCCACGATGCACTGGGCAAGCACCATGGCGGGGTTCATGCACACGGCGCCGCCAAAGATAAACAGGGCGACCGAGATGCCAAAAGACCAGGTGGTGATTGCAAACATGTGGCCGGAGCCCTGATACTTGGTGCCCTTAAGCACGGTATCGCAGTGCACGCCCACGCCAAAGATGATCATGAGGGCCGTTGCGCCGAATTCGCAGAGGAGTTTGGTAAGCATAAAACCTTATCTTTCTTGTCGGTTATAAACGATTCGTTTAGGCCGCGTACTAGTGCTGTGCGACGACAACGCCCAGGCCATCGGGAATGACGGCCACCTTGGCATCGGCACCCTTCATCTCAAAGGCGAGCTTGAGCGCCTCATCGAGAGTGTTGACCGGCGTCATGTGCATATCCTTGATCATCTGGTGATCGCACAGGTCGGTAACCATGATCACAGGATGATGCGCCAGGATGCGGGCAAAAATCTGGCTCGTCCACTGGTCGGGCAGGGTCTCGTCCTTAGGACGGTCGATGCAGGCGCGCTCAAACTCTGCCGGATCATTGTCGGCGATGTTGTAATAGAAGCCCTCGCCACCGTGACCGTCGGCACAACCGGCGACATCGATGATCACGCCGCCCTCGGGAAGCGTAGCCTCGGCAGAGCACATGCCCTTCACGGCCTGATAGATGTTCTGGTCGAGCGGGTAGCCGCCGTTGGTGGTAATGGCAATCTCGCACTCGACGGGCTCAACGCCGGCAAGGCTCTTCACGAACTCGCAGCCAGCCTCGTGCGCCTTGTGGATGTCGCCGGCAAAGGAGCCGATGACCTCGTGCTTGCCGTTGAGCACCACGTTGAGCACAAAGGCAAGGTGAGCCATCTCGGCAGCGGCAAACATGTCCTCGCTCACGTGGTTGTGGCACAGGTTGCCGGCACGCGAATGGGAATCGTTCACAAACTGACCGTTGTGGTTGTACATGATGGTCTTGTAGCTGGCGATACCAGGCAGGACGGACTTGCGGCTACCAGAGAAACCGGCAAAGAAGTGCGGCTCAATAAAGCCCTCGGCAAGCAGCAGATCGCAATCGGCAGCAATCTTGTTGATGATGCACTCGCCGCCAGAAGGCAGGGTGCCGATCTTTTTCATCATGCTGTCATCGGTCGCGACGTGCATAACGATTTCCTCGTTGGCAACGATCTCCTCGCCGTACTTGTTGACGAGCTCCTCGTGCGTCGACGGACGATGCATACCCGTAGCAACCAGAATACGCACGCGAGCCTCGGGCGCAGCAGAATGGATGTGATGCAGCAGAATAGGCATCGTCACACGCGAGGGAACGGGACGCGTATGATCGGAGCTAATAATGACAATATCCTTCTTGCCAGCACAAAGCTCCTCGAGCGACGACGAGCCATAAGGGTTGGCAAGCGACTCCTCTACCAGCTCTTCCTGCGATTTTGTAGTCTTAAACTCGTTTTGATGACCTTCCATCACACCCGCGAAGTTCTTATCCTCGAGCTCCAGATGCAACGTCTTGTGGTCAAACGGCAGTTCACATTCAAACAATGACGAGCGCCCTCTTCCTTTTCAACTGACACACTAGATAAACCGTTGGAAGGATACGCCGCTCACCGAAAAACACCACCGTCCACCGACTCATTAACACAACGTTCATATTTGACCCACAACAAAACGGCCGCGACCCCAAACGGGACCGTGGCCGCCTGTCAAAGACACTATAGACAGGATGACTTACGCAGCGCCGAGGCAAACATCTACCCCGATGGCATGCGCGCGTAAGTCATATTGCATAAATACGTCAATAATTTGCATATAATGACGCATGGATTTCTAGCCGTAACAGGGTAGTACCCTCCGGAGCGTGCATTTTTGCGAGTATTCAGCATCGCGGGATAAGATTTTGGTGTCAGAAGTCTTTCAAAAAGTAGATAGTCCTCATGACTCGACCCATCTGGATAGCATGCGGCGAGAAACCAGCCATATACGGGCATCGCCAAGGCCCCAATTAGCGTGCAAAGGCATCAACAAAGGCAGCGAAAGCCGGCTATGGCCTTATGCATCAATCTTTTGCTGCTGAAAACTCCGTTTTTTGCACGTCGCCCCAGGCACCACCCTCACCCAGCAGCTGATCCGCCGAAGACCGGACATCGCAGGGCCCGCCATAAGTTTACTTTTAGGCACACTCCGCAGGACGCAAGAAGCCCTCGCCGCACTCCGCATTGGGCGCGAAGCGCACTTTAATCCCTTCAGCCCAATCCCCGAAGACCGAGGACGAAGGGACCCGACGGGTTTCCCTCTGAATGCATTCCGCAGCACGAAGCCCCCTTATCCGCAGCTCCGAAGGAGTAGGATAAGGGGGCTTCAAGTGCGAGGACGCATTCAGAGGGAAACCCATCGGGTCCCGGTGAGAGCCACAGGGCTATCGATTACCCCGTGTTCTGCAAACCTGCCGAGACGCCGGTCACAGTCGAAAGAATCAGGCTCATGTACTCAGCCTTCTTCTCCTCTGTCATCTCGTCCTGGTTCATACGCACCTCGCGAAGGGCGCGGACCTGGGCGATAGACAGGGCGTCGACATAGGGGTTACGCACGCGAACGGCGCAGCCGAGCACGCGACGACGCTGCAGCGGCCACTCGTCACCAACGATGGCAAGGACCCACTTACGCGTGAGCTGCATCTCGGTGAAGACCTTCTCGGACAGATCCTGGCGATCGCCCAGGTGCAGATACATCTTGGCAATGCGCTGATCGGTCTTAGCAATCGACATCTCGATGTTGTCGATAAAGGTGCGGAAGAACGGCCACTCCTGGTAGGCAGCCTTAAGCTGGTCCAAATCGCCAAACTGCTCGCAGGCGGTGCCCAAACCATACCAAGCGGCCAGGTTAATACGCGCCTGGCTCCAGCTGAAGATCCACGGAATGGTACGCAGATCGTCGAGCGACTTGGCGCCCAGGCCGCGCTTGGCGGGACGCGAGCCGATCGGCAGCAGACCGACCTCGGTCAGCGGCGTCACGGTCGAGAACCACGGTGTAAAGTCCTCGGTGTTCAGCAGGTCCAGATAGCGCTCGTGGCTTGCAGTGTTGAGCTTCTCGGCCATATCCCAGAACTTCTGCGTGGTCTCGGTGTTGGTCTTCTCGACACTCGGGGCCGACTGCAAAAACGTTGCGGCGGCAACGGACTCAACATGGCGCTGAGCCAGCGTGCGGTTGCCGTAACGGGCAAAGATGACCTCGCCCTGCTCGGTGAGCTTAAAGAAGCAGTTGACCGAACCCTTGGGCTGCGCCAGCACGGCCTTGTTGGCCGGGCCGCCGCCACGGCCAACGGCACCGCCGCGACCGTGCATGAGCACCAGGTCGATATCGTTCTTCTCGGCCCACTTGGCAATGCGCTCCTGCGCGGAATGCAGCGCGAGCATGGCCGTGGTAGGACCGGCGTCCTTGGAGGAGTCGGAATAGCCCAGCATAACCTCCATGCGGCGGTTGGTCTGGGCAAGACGCTTCTGCACCACGGGCAGCGTAAGCATCTGGTCGAGCACGTCGACGCAGCCCTCGAGGTCCTCGAGCTGCTCGAATAGCGGGATCACGTCGAGCTCGGGGACATCTTCCTCGTGTGCGAAGGACAGGTGGGCCAGCTCGAAGACGTCAGCCACATGCTGGGCGCTCTTGGTAAACGAGATGATGTAGCGGTGCGCCATCTTCTTGCCGTAGCGCTTTTGGATGGAGCCGATAGCACGGAAGGTATCGATGACTTCGCGCGTCATGGGCTGCAGGTCGCCATGGATACCGTTCTCGTGGATATCCTTGAGGGCGCGGGCATGCACCACGGAGTGCTGACGGAACTCCATCTCGACCATATGGAAGCCGAAGGACTCGACTTGCCAGATGATGGTCTGGACCGGGCCGTAGGCGGCACGGACGGCACCGCAGGCGGCCAGCGAACGCTGGACGACGCGCAGGTCATCCAGGAACTCGTCGGCGCTGTGGTACATGGTGTCGGTGATACGGCGCACGGTGGCGTTCAGACGGTCGGCCATGACGAGCATGACGGCGCGATGCGGCTCGTGCTCGGAGATCAGCTCGGCGCGGGCCGTGTACCGAGGGCTCATCTCGACCTGATGGTTCCACAGGTTAATGAGCTCGGCCGACGGCTTGCTGTAGGTAGCCTCGAGCGTGAGGTTGCGGCCGATGTGGCGGCACTTGTCCTCGAGCTTGAGCACCATGTGCGTAAAGTACTTGGCGGCGACCTCACGGCTCACCTTGGCGGTGACGTTGGGGTTACCGTCGCGGTCGGAACCGATCCAGCTGCCGGGATGGAAGAACGCCGGGCACAGCGGCGGCACAGTACCGGCCTTGTCGCCCAGCACCCAATCGTCAAAACGACGATAGATAACGGGGATAACGTCGAACAGCGTGTTATCGAAGATGTCGATGATGGTATCGGCCTCCTCGACCGGCGTGGGCTTCTTGAGCGCGATGGGGCTCGTACGCACCAGGGCGTCGATCTCCTGCAGCATATGGCGCTCGTTCTCCACCAGGTCGGAGCCGCCCAGACGCGGACGCTCCTCCAGCAGGTTGGAGATACGGCGGATCTTGCCCTCGACGGCCTTACGACGGGCCTCGGTGGGATGTGCGGTAAAGACAGGGTGGAACTCGAGCTTGTCGAGCAGCTCGTTGGCACCCTCGACACCCAGCTCATTCACCAGCTGGTGATAGGCAACGGTAAGCTCGTTGGCAGGATCGACCTCGGTATCGGTCGACGCACCGGCCTCGCGCTCGCGCAGCTGCGCCACACGGTAGTTCTCCTCCGACAGGTTTGCCAGATGGAAAAAGCTCGTAAAGGCGCGGACAATGACCTGCTGCTTATCGAGCGGCAGGCTGTCGATCAAATCGACGACCTCACGAAATGCCACGGCAGTGGGCTCGTCGGCGGTGGGCACGCCCTGCTCGTCGACGGCTTCGTCGGCAGCGCAGGTACCGGGGTTGCCGGCATTGACCACAATCTCGGCTGTCAAAATCTTGTCGAACAGGTCCGCGATCTCGGGATCATACTCGCTAAGCACACGGCGCTCCAGGCGCAAGAACAGCGCCATATTGTCGCGCAGCTCCTCGGGGATCTCGATCTCGGCGAGACGCTCCCTGGACTCGGCATTCGAGCCGATTCGGTTAACGAGGCGGTTGACCACGGCAGCGACGCGCGCCGCGGCTTCGGGTACAGACTGGTTGCTTAGGTTCTCAGCCACGTTTCCTCCCATTCCTCCTTCTATGCACGTAACATGCGGTATTCATTATAGGCGCTTGAGAAATACTTTCGACACTGATTGCGCTTTACCACACAAAAGTATTTTCTGCATTGCAAAGGTTTTTGCCCTAAATGGTCGTATTTCTCGGTGGGCGGCATACGTAAACGGGGGCATTCCGCATAAAAGCGAAACACCCCCGTAACAATCGCTCTCCATGAGCAGGGCACGTTAGCAGGCCCGAAGCTCAAAAAGATGCGCTACAGGCGCTCGCGAACCGCCTCGACGACGTTGTCCAGATCGGCGAGCACCTCGTCATGGCTCTGCATGTCGCGCACTTTGACCTTGCCGGCGGCAAGCTCGTCGCCACCCAAGACCAGGATGAGCTTGGCGCCCACCTTATCGGCCTGCTTAAACTGGGCCTTGAGCGAACGGCCCTGATAGTCGGCCTCGGTCACAATCCCTGCAGCGCGAAGCTGCTGCGTAATGGTAAAGACGTTCTGACGCAGCTCCTTGCCGGCGTTGGCAACGTAGACGCACGGGACCTCCTCGGCACCCAGGTCGCTGCCAAAGGCCTGCAGGGCCAGCAGGGCGCGCTCAAAGCCGACGGCAAAGCCGACGCCCGCCGTGGGCTTACCGCCCTCGAGCTCAACGAGGCCATCGTAGCGACCGCCACCACCAATGGAGCCGACGCCGGCACCGGGAGCCTCGACCTCAAAGACGGTACGGGTGTAGTAGTCCAGGCCACGCACCAAGGTGGGATCCTCGACATACTCGATACCCGCCGCATCCAGATAGCGCTTGACTTGCTCGTAGTGCTCGCGGCACTCGTCGCACAGGTTGTCGCCCATCAGCGGAGCGTTGGCCATGATCTCGCGGCAATGGTCGTTCTTGCAGTCGAAGGCGCGCAGTGGGTTGAGCTCGGCGCGCTCGCGGCACTCGTCGCACATCTCGTCGGCGTGGTCGAGAATGAACTGCTTAACCTGCTCGCGATAGGCCGGACGGCACTGCGCATCGCCCATCGAGTTAATGAGCAGACGGAGCTTGGAAAGATCGAAGCCCAGGCGCTTGTAGAACTCCATGAGCATGATGATGCACTCGGCGTCTGCCGCCGGATCGGGAGCGCCGAGCCACTCGATGCCCACCTGGTGAAACTGGCGCAGGCGACCCTTCTGGGGACGCTCGCCACGGAACATGGCCTCGGCATAGTACGCCTTAAACGGCGTGGAGCCCTGGGGCACTAGGTTGTTCTCCACGACGGCGCGCACCACACCGGCCGTGCCCTCGGGACGAAGGGCCAGGCGCTGCTTGGGCTTAAGCTTGGTATCGGTGCCCTCGGTAAAGACGCGCTCCAGGTTGGCGCCGCTAAACACGCGGAACATCTCCTTGCGAACGACGTCGGTCGACTGGCCGATACCGTGGACAAACACGTCAACCTGCTCGATCGCGGGCGTCTCGATGGGCTTAAAGCCAAACGGCTCGAACACGCCGGCAGCAATCTGCTGCATCTTTTGCCAGGCGCGCATCTCGGCGCCGATAAGGTCGCGGGTTCCCTCCGCCTTCTGTGCCTGCATGGGCAAACACCTTTCTTTTGTATCGCGTCATAGGTAGTGGACATTATACGGCACAAAGCAGCAACGCGGCGACGCGTCTGACCGAACGAGGGTATGGGGACTCGTTCGTCCAGATGCGCCGCCGCTGTTTGTGACCCGTTTTCCTCCGTCCCCTTCGGATCACGTGATCTGTTGGGGACGGAGGAAAACGGATCATTTCGTAGGCCCGTGGCCGCCTTGGAAACCGAATGATGGTACGAGCATCCATTCGGCTTCCAGGGCAGCCACAGACAGAACGGAGCGAACAGAAAAGAGCACGTAGACCTGCCACAGCTCACCGACAAAGCTCATGCCGGCAAGAACGGCAGAGGTAGCGATTACAGTGAGGGAGCCCAAAACGCGACCGCTTACTTTATCGGCAACATGACCGATCACAAGTGAGCCGATAACGCTCACCACGGTGGAGATGGCGTTGGAGATGTTGTACTGCGCAAGCGTGATGCCCAGGTCGCTGACGACGAGCGGCTGAAACAGGCTCATGCAGTTAACGAAAATCGTGTAGCACTTGGCCATGATGACAAAGCCGGAAGCCACCACGAGCCAGCCGGGGAAGAACTTACGCTGCTGGGACATACTGCTCCTTTTTAAACAAACGAGTAGCAAGATTGGGTGCTACCGGTGGTCGGCGATGTAGCCCAAAGCGACTGCCGCATAAGCCGCGGCGCCAAGGGGAAGCTCGGCATCGCTAAAACGTGCCTTGGGATGATGCTGAGCAAAATGCTCGTCCGTATCAGTCACGGCAGCGCCCACGGTAAAGTACGCACTCGGGATCTCGCTCGAAATCAACGCGAAGTCCTCACTCGCCATGGCGTGGAACAGCGGCAGGAAGGTGGCCTTGGGCAGCGTCGCACCCACATAGCCAAGCGAAGCCTGGGTCATATCGTCATCGAGTACCAGCGGCGGAACATCCGAGAGCGTCTCGATAGTCGCCGGCGTACGATAGGTCGTGGCAACGCCGTTGACGACCTCCGCGATGCGGGTCTTGAGGTGCTCCATGAGCTCGATGTCGAATCCGCGCAGCGTACCTTCGAGCACACAAGTGTCGGGGATGACATTTGCGGCCTGACCACCGGCAAACTTGCCAACGGTAAGCGCGACCTCCTTGGCCGCCGGCACCTCGCGGGAGATGAGCTCCTGAAGCGCCAGATGCACATGGACGCCGGCCGTGATGGGGTCGATGCAGATCTCGGGGCTCGAGCCATGGCCGCCCTTGCCCTGAAGCGTGATGCGAAAACCGTACACGCCCGAGAGCGCCGGGCTGCCGTAGAGCACCAGACCAAGCGGCGACTGGCTATTGACATGCATGGCAAAGGCGGCCTGAGGACGCGGGTTCTCGAGCAAGCCATCGGCGATGGCAGCGCGTGCCCCCTCAAAGGTCTCCTCACCCGGCTGGAACAGCAGTTTGACGGTAGCATTGGCGTCGACAAGCTCGACCTCGCGGGCCTTGAGCATACGAGCCGCACCAAGCAGCGCCGTCGCATGCATATCGTGACCGCAAGCATGCATGCAGCCATTGGTGGATGCAAAGGGCTCGCCGGATTCCTCGGCAACGGGCAGGGCATCCATGTCGCCGCGGAGCATGATGACCGTACCGGCCTGCTTGTCCGCGCACGTACCGTTACCCCGAGCAGCAGCTGCCGCGCCGGCACCGATAAGGCCAACGACACAGGAGCCGTCAACAAGCACGGCATAGGGAATATCCATCTCGTCCAGACGCGCCTGGATAAAGGCGGACGTCTGTGGAAGGTTGTTACCGAGCTCAGGCGTTTGATGGAGATCATGGCGCCATGCGGCAAGCTCGTCTGCAAAAGCCTGAGCTTCTGCAACAAGACCGTCACCGATAGTGGCCTGCGCCGCTGCGGTAGCCTTGGGCACTGGTTGCGGTTGAAAATCGGACAAAGCTGGTGCCATAGATGCCCTCCAGTAACGTTTTTGCAGCAAGCACTTTGATAGCGTAAAGTGCAAAGTACAACTTTAAGGGCGACGCATAAAAAATGCCGCCCCGGGAGGGCGGCGCAACAAGTTGTTTACAATTGCGGGCGCGGCTTTTTGCGCAAAAAATCGAAGCGAGTCTCACTCAAGATAATCGACAGGAAGATAAGCACGAAGCCGGCGAGCAGGCGCGAGGTGAGCGCCTCCCCCATCAGCAGCACCGAAAACAACACGCCCGAAGGCGACTCCATCGAAAGGAGCAGTGAGCCCGTCGAAGCCGGGACATGCGCCAGGCCGACGTTTTGGATGAGCAGAGCCACGCATGTGCAGCCCACCGAGAGAAACGCCATCACACCGATAAAGTTCGGCGTCCACACGGACAGAGGCGCTTGGGTCTCGAATAGCAGCGACGAGACTAGGCTCAGCACGCCGTTGCCCACAAACATCCAAAACGTGATAACGTTGATGTCCATTTTGCGACCGTACTTGGCGGTCACCGCCATCTGGATGGCGAAGAAGACCGCGCCTGCCAGCGTAATGACGTCACCGATGTTGAACTCGACGCTATCGAGCGCCACCAAGCCAATGCCCGCCAAGCACAGCAGTGCCGCGCCCAGGTTATAGCGGGTAAGTTTTTCGCCGCTCAGAAAATAGCTCGCGAACGGGACCAGGATGCAATAGGTGCCCGTCAAAAAAGCATTCTTACCCGCCGTGGTCTGAGCCAGACCGACCGTCTGCAGGGCATAGGCTGCCCACATGAGCGCGCCCATGCTCAGACCAACAATCAGATTGCGAGCGTTAAGGTGGGCGGCAATACGCTTGCGAAAGATAACAAGCATGACCAGCGCTGCGGGAAGAAAACGAATATAGAGCAGTTCGAACACCGGAATGGTGTCGAGTGCGTCCTTCATAGTGGTAAAGGAGTAGCCCCAGATGACCGCCACCGAAAGTAGCAAAACTTTCCAGAACAGCGGAGAGCGTGCGCCGGCACCGCGAGAGGAACCGCCGGCGCCTAGGTCTTCGCGGGCTACAGGGCTATCGGGCATATTCTCGATTTCATCAACGGAATGTTGGGCCATGGAACATCCTCACACTCAATCTGGGCGTGGTGTCCGCACGCGTATGGCTGCGTGCCGCCTCATGGTCAAATAAAAACGGGGCGCACCGGACCCCCGGCACGCCCCGCTACTGTAGCAACAACCAAGCAGCCCACGCAATCCAGCCCACTAAAGCGTCGGCAGAGTAAACCTCGATGTTTCGTCGATGTCACGCTGTTGCACTAAATAAGCTTCGTGCTTTCAAGCTTTTCGATGATCCAGTCGTTGGCTTTGATGACCGGACGGCGGAAGACGACGCCCAAGGCCAGCGACGGAATCAGATAGCTCGCCAGAATGCCCAGCTCAACCCAGTACTCCATATGGTAGGCGCCAGCCATGGCGGCATGCATGGCGTTGATGCCGTGAGTAAACGGCAGGAACGGGTAGATCGCCTGGAACACGGGGCCGGTCATCTCGATGGGGAACGTACCGCCCGAACCGCCGACCTGCATGACCAGCAGCACGACGGCGAGGGCCTTGCCGATATCGCCAAACGATACCGTAAGCGTGTAGACGATATTGGAGAACACGAGACTCGCGACCCAGCCCGCCAGCACAAACTGCAGCGGGTTGTCGCACTGAATGCCAAAGAACAGAATGTCGCCCGCGCACACGAGCGTTGCCTGCAGCAGAGCCAAACCGCCAAAGAACAGGTAACGACCCAGGTAGATCTCGTGCAGGCGCACGGGGATGAGCTCGTTGATAAGCTCATCGTCAACCGAGACCTTCATCATGGCCGCCAGTACGATCGAGCCGACCCATAGCGACAGAATCGTGTAGAACGGCGCCATGGCCGAACCGTAGTTGCGGATCGGATAAACCGGCTTGCGGTCGAGCGCGACGGGGCCGGAAAGCGACACAGCCAGACCCTCGGGATCATTGCCGATCATCGTCTTGATCGTGGCTAGATCATCAGACATAAGGGCACCGTCGAGTTCGTCCTTAAACGCGCTGATCTTGTCCGACGCCTCGCCCAGCTGATCGGAAGCCTTGTTGACCAGCTTTGCGGCTTTGGACAGACCCTTCGCCAACGAGCCGGACGCATCGGTCAGACCTGCAACGGCGCTATCCAGATCGCTCGAAATACCATTCAGTGAATCCAGAACCCCCGAGACGGTCTTCTTGAGCTCCTTGGCCTTAACCGAAAACGTGGAATCGTAATCGGATTTGGCACCCGCGATGCCGGCCTTGGCATCGGCGATGGCCTGATCGACCTCGGCACGCGAGTTGTTGACCTCGGCCATGCTATCGGAGAGAGACTTCGCGGTGGCCGCCAGATCATTGGCATTGTTGCGGTGCTCAACGGCGATTCTGCCCAGCGACGTCGCGGCAGACTTGAGACCGTCCTTCAAATTCTCATCGCTCACCTGGTCGGCAAGGCTGCGGAGCTGATCGGCCATCGCATCGATATCCTTGGCGCGCGCATTGAGGGCCGCAGCGGCATCGTTGAGTTGGGACACCGTAAGGTCGACATGCTGGTTTGCGGTGTCGAACGCCTTCGCAAGCTCGGCAGACACGTTGTCGAACGAACCCGCACTTCCATCGATCGCGGCATCGATGGCATCGTTTGCCGCCTTAAGCGCTTCTTTGGAATCATCGATGCCGCTTTTGGCATGTTCCATGAGCTGCTTTGTCGACTCATCGACGGCACCGGTCTGCTTGAGCATGCCGCTCGCCGACGTCAGCGAATCGGACGTGGAGCTCAAAATGCCCGCAAGCGACGTTGCGCTGGCCTGAACGTCCTGCAGGTCCTGGACCGAATCGCCGAGCGTCGAGGACAGGTTGGCGATAAAGTTGCTGACCTGGTCGGTGCTCATGTAATCGAGCAGGCTGGACACCGTCTTAAGACCGATGGTCGTGATGGTCTTGGTAAAGGTCTCGTTAACCTGGCTCTGAACGGCACTCGAGCCCTTCTCGGTCACGATCTGTGCAATGGCGTTGGCCTTCTGGTTCTCGTAGAACTCGATATCGGCGTGCTTCACGTCGGTCGAGAAAAGCGTCATCATGTCGGAGCTAAACGTTTTGGGGATAACGACGGCAGCATAGTACGCGCCTGATTTTACGCCCTCGATAGCTTTATCGCGATCGTTGAGCACGACCCAGTCGAAATTCTCGTTGCCGCGTAGGGCACCGGCCACGTTTTCGCCCACGTTAACCTCGACGGGAATCAGATCGCTCTCGTAACCCTCATCGGTGTTGACCACGGCGATCTTAAGATTGCCGGTGTTGCCGTACGGATCCCAGCTGCCGGCGATGTTAAACCACGCGTACAGACACGGCACGATAATGAGGCCCATCACGACAACCAAGCCGATCACGGAGCGAGACACGTTTTGGACATCGCGCTTAAACAGATGCAGGATGTTCTTCATTTATGCCTCACCTCCTTTGGAGTGCTTGCCAAGCGCGGTGGTATCTCCATCATTTGTGGCTGAGCTATCGCTGCCCTGAGATTTATGGTGCGAGCCCATATGCGGCAAGCGGCCCGTGGACTGATCGCCGCCCTTGGCACCACGCTCGCTGGCGTTGAGGCCAAACATGTGGCGGGCGGCAGGAATGGCGGCCGTGTGCTCGCGCATCTCGCGACGCAGGTCCTCATCCGAAAGCGCCGAGATGCGCATCTGGGTATTGAGGCTCGCGCGGATATATTCGATATTGATAAGCCAGCCGCAGATGGCAATAACCGAGATGATCCAAATAACAAGCAGGATGATCTTGCCGTTATTGTCAATATCGAGAACCGTCGACAGGACAAAGAGCAGGACCTGAACGCCCACCACGGCGGCAAAACCGCCCTTGATGTAGTACGGGTAGCGATGTTCAAAGGCGACCGCATGATCGAGCAGTTCGCGACGGTACGAATCGGAATCGAGCATGACACGCATGGCCGTGCGCAGCGAGTAGCGCTGGCGCGGCAGGTCGTTGGACTCGCAAATCATCATACCGGTCGTGGAAAGCTGTTTATCAAAGAGAAGGTTGAGGTTGAGCAGTAACGGGCGCAGCTGCAAACCGATAAAGAGCGCCACGATCAAGAACACGCCCAGGATGCACAGGTTAAACAGGTAGTTAAACGAGTACATGCCGCCGACCGTCTCGCGCAGCAGATTGATGCCGTAGGTAAAGGGCAGCAGCGGGTGCAGCCACTGGAAGAAGCCGGGCATCATCTCGATAGGGTACATGCCCGACGAACCCGGAATCTGCACGATGACGAGAATGACACCGATTGCCTTACCGATATGCTTAAACGTGGTGGATAGCGCATAGATGATATTGACGTAGGTGAACGAAATGGCGATGCCGCCCAGCACGAACAGCAGCGGGCTGACGCACTGCACGCCAATCACCAGATCGCCTACCGTAACGATGATGGCCTGCAACGCGCCCAGGAGCACCAGGAGCAACCAGCGGCCAAAGTAGCCCTGACGCGCGGTAAAGCTGCCAACGCCTTCGCGATCGACCTCGAGCTTGTAGATGGCGATGAGTACATAACCGCCCACCCAAAGCGCCAGATTGGTGTAGAAGGGAGCGATGCCCGAGCCAAAGCTCTTGACCGGGTAAATTGACTTTGAGGTCAGCTCGACCGGAGATGCCATGAAATCTGCCACGTCATTGACGTCGACGCCCATCAGGTCGGCCAGCTCGCCCATGGACTCGGAGGTCTGTAGCGCCGCGATGTCGTTGGCGGCGATTGCGAGCTTGTCCTGGACCTTAGCAAGAGAGTCGTCGGTCTGGGACAGCGTGGTCTTGGCCTGGCCGAGCGTAGCGTTAAGCTGCGAAAGCGTACCGCGCGCGCTTGCAATCGTGGGCGTGAGGCCAGATACGATACCCGTCAAATCACCCGAGACGGCGGCAAAGGAATCAAGCGCGCTCGAGGCCTTCGGCAGCGCGTTTTGACCCAGGTCCGTCTGGGCCTGGCCAAGGTTGGTCGCACCGGTCTGAATTGCGTTATTGATAGCGTCGCTGGCGCCCGAAACAGCCGCGGCGTCATTCGCCATGGCGCTCGACTGCGCAGACAAACCGTCCTTGATGCTCTGAAGCTTTTCATTCTGCTCGCGGAGCAAATTGATGGTCGATACAATGCGCGCGTCAATTTCCTCGGAACCTGTCGACGTGTCATTGGCGAGAATCTCCAAGTGCCCGATAACGGCCTTATTGTGGTCGATCGTCGCTTGGAGAGACTCGAGCGAATTGTCGATACGGGTGGTCGTAGATGTGACCGTGCCCGTCAGCTTGCCGATGGCAGCGTTCGCAGAGGCCGACGTCTTGGTGAGCGCAAGGCTGCCCTCCGAGAGCGCCTTGGAGAGCGAGGCGATAGAGTTGCCCGCCGTAGTGCGGGCCTCGCCCAGCAGGTCATTGCCCTGGGAGATCGCCTGCGTCAGTGACGGCGCCTGACCCTGCAGGCCGGCAAGTGCCGCATCAGCCGAGGCGATAGCACCACTCGTCTTATCGATGGCGTCATTCATGTCGCCAATCGAATCGCGCACCTCGCCCAAGGTATCGGATGCCTCGGACACCGAACTTGCCAACGAATCCTGAGTCTGGGTTGCCTTGTCTTTAAGGTCGATGCCAGCATCTTTGGCAATGCCCGCGACGGTCTCGCCCACCGTGGAGACAAACTCCGAGTTGATCTGCCCCTCGATGGTGTTTGCACCGGTATCGGTGACCTTGGGCGCAATGGCGCTCTTTTTCTCGTTGACGTAATAGGTGAGCTTCGGCTGATGGTAATTGCCGTCGAGCATCGAGACGAGATTGTCGGAGAAGTTCTTGGGAATCACGATGGCAGCATAGTACTCGCCGCTCTCGACGCCCTCTTTGGCATCGGCCGCCGAATCGACGAAGGTCCAGCCCAGTTGGTCGTTCTCCTTGAGCTGATCGACGACCTGGTCGCCCGCGTTGAGCTCGCCCACTAGGTCGTTCTGGGTGCCCCGATCATTGTTGGCGATAGCGATTTTAATGCCCTGGGTGTTTCCATACGGATCCCAGTTTGCCACGATGTTGTACCAGGCATACAGTGAGGGAATAACGCACACGCCCAGGGTAACCACCAAGGCGACGGGGTTCATAAGCAATCGCTTAATGTCGCGCTTAAATATCGCAAAGGAGACCTTTGCATTGGATAGTTTGCTGCCGAGACTCACGCTTGGACCATCCATCCTGTCATTGAATCGAATCGTACTATCGACAACCATTGTACGTAGGCTCTTTAGTGCCTAGCGGCACAATGGTGCTGAGTTTTGCGGGTAGCAATATACTACGAAGATAAGTTAACGTACAGATGTACAGTATCTTTAATTCCAGCAGCTCACAAAACCACAACCCCGACAAATAATTGATCCCTTGGGGACGGAGGAAAACGGATCACCGGATCAGACCGACCCCCTCGGTGATCCGTTTTCCTCCGTCCCCAAGGGATCATTCAAAAGGAAACGAGAGTGGAAAATCTCCCACTTCAAGCCCGCATTCGAGCCAAAAGTGGGAGATTATCCACTCTCGTTCTAATCTAGTTACGGTGGCGTATCCCCGAACTACATCAAGTTGCAGACAGCCGCCGCGAAGGCCACGGGGTCCTCGGGCAGAACACCCTCGACCAGCAGAGCCTGATCATAGAGCAGACCGGAGTACTGCTTGATCTTGTCGGCGTCGCCCGCCTTCTGGGCAGCGACGAGCTTGGCAAAGACCGGGTGCTTGGCGTTGAGCTCGAGCACGCGCTGGCTCTTGGGCATACCATCGGGCGCGCCCTCGGGACCCTTCTGGAGCACCTTCTCCATCTCGAGCGAAAGCGGACCCTCGGTGGTGATGCACGCGGGAGCATCGGTCAGACGCGCAGAGACGGCAACCTTCTCGACCTTGTCGCCGAGCGCCTCCTTCATGGCGTTAAAGAGATCCTCGTTCTCCTTGGTGGCGTCCTCGGCTTCCTTCTTCTCGTCATCGGTCGCCAAGTCAAGATCGCCGGTCGCGACGTTCTTAAGCTCCAGGTGACGATCCTCGACCTCGGGCTCGGCACCATCGGCAACTGCCTTCTCGGCAGCCTCGCGAGCAGCGTCATCCTCGTAGACCTTGGGCATATCGGCAGCCACGTACTCACGCATGGCCTGGAAGGTGAACTCATCCACGTCCTGCGTCAGCAGCAGTACATCGTAGCCGCGGTCGAGCACGCCCTTCACGACGGGCATCTTGGCCAAACGCTCGCGCGAATCGCCGGCGGCATAGTAGATTGCCTTCTGGCCCTCGGGCATGCCCTTGGCATATTCGGCAAGGGTAATCATCTTCTGCTCCTTGGCAGACCAGAACAGCAACAGGTCGGCGAGCTCGTCGGCCTTCATGCCGTAGCTCGAGTAGATGCCGTACTTAAGGCCGCGGCCAAAGTTCTCAAAGAACTTCTCATAGGCCTCGCGGTCGTTGTCGCGCATGTCCTCGAGATCGGCGGTAATCTTCTTCTCGACACGCTTGGCAATGGCCTTGAGCTGACGATTCTGCTGCAGCGTCTCACGCGAAATATTGAGCGTCACGTCGGCAGAGTCCACGACACCGCGCACAAAGTTGTAGTAGTCGGGCAGCAGGTCGTCGCACTTCTCCATAATCAGCACGTTGGAGCTGTAGAGCGCCAGGCCCTTCTCGTAGTCCTTGCTGTACAGATCAAACGGGGCGCGACCCGGCACAAACAGCAGTGCATCGTACTCAAGCGTACCCTCGGCATGGAAGCTGATAGTGCGCGCAGGATCGTCAAAGTCGTGGAACGTGGACTTGTAGAACTCGTTGTAATCCTTCTGCTCAACGTCGGAGCTGCGCTTTTTCCAAATCGGCGTCATGGAGTTGATGGTCTCGAGCTCCTGGTAGTCCTCGTACTCGGGCTTGTAATCATCCGGCGCGTCCTCGGGCTTGGGCTTCTGGCGGCTCTTGCTCACCATCATCTGAATCGGGTAGCGCACATAGTTGCTGTACTGCTGAATCAGGCTCTTGAGGCCCCACTCGGTCAGGAAGCGATCGTAGGTCTCGGCCTCGCCGTCGGCGTCGAGCTTCTCGTTCTCGCGCAGCGTCAGGATGACATCGGTACCGTGCTCAGCACGCTCGCCATCCTCGATGGTGTAGCCCTCAAGACCGTCGGATTCCCACACATGAGCGACATCCTCGCCGTAGGCGCGGCTGACGACCTTCACATGGCTGGCGACCATAAAAGCCGAGTAGAAGCCCACGCCAAACTGGCCGATGATGTCGACATCCGAACCCTGCTGCTCGGCGTTCTCGGTCTTAAACTCCTCGGAGCCGGAATGGGCGATGGTGCCCAGATTGCGCTCGAGCTCCTCGGCGGTCATGCCAATGCCGTTATCCGAGATGGTAATGGTGCGGGCGTCTTTATCAAAGGAAACGCGAATAGCCAGGTCGCCCTGGTCGATCTTGACGCTCGGATCCTGCAGGCTCTTAAAGTTGAGCTTGTCGACGGCGTCGCTCGCGTTAGAGATAAGCTCGCGCAGGAAGATTTCCTTATTGGTGTAGATGGAGTTGATCATGAGGTCGAGCAGTTTTTTGCTCTCGGTCTTAAATTGACGCATGTGCAGTCCTTTCGCGCTACCCCCGTCCGCAAAAACGGCCCGGTCGCCCGAGCCGAATCGCAGACCTGCTATGTTCAGACTTAGATTTTATAACCCATTAGCGCGCATATATACATACGGAATCGAAAAACTGTATGTCTAAGCGCTCCGATGCGCCAATTGCCAAGGAGCGTCCCCAACTGCCGGCAGAAAAGGAACGTCCCTATCTGCCATCTACGCGCTTGGCCATCCAGACATGGGGCTGGCCCTCGTCTTCGTAATCTACCGGGGCAATTTGCGTGTAGCCCGCCTTTGCATAGAGCGGCAACACGTATTCCTGCGCATGCAGCTTAATAAGCTTAGCGCCGGCATCGCGTGCACACGAAGCACTGGCCTCGACGATCGCACTCGCCAGTCCGCGACGACGCATAGCCGGCAGCACGGCGACGCGCCCCATAATGTAGGTCTCCCCCGCCGCAACGCCTTCGTCCATGTCGCATGCCGGCAACACCGGGGCCTCTGCGTCAGCCACGCGCTCAAGCTCTTCGGGAAACACGCGCGAGCAACCGGCAAGCTCGCCGTCTACATAGAGCGTCACATGAATGCAGCTCTGATCCTTGTCGATAGCGTCGAACTCATTCTCGTAGCCCTGCTCGTCTATAAAAACGACGCGGCGCACCAACGCCGCGTCATCAAAGCATCCCGTCTTAAGTTGGATATCCATGGCTGCCCTTTCATTCAATGCGAACGTTAGGGACAGATATTAGCGAAAATGAGCTCCGCGCACGCTAAACTTCGCGCGAGCCTTCGCCAGGCAGTCGTAATGACCCACGTTATGGGCATCGCTCGCGATGAAGCTGTACAGGTTCTGATCGAACAGGCGCTGTGCCGGCTTTTTCTCGCGACCAAAGCGACCGCCGGCAATAAAGTCCGCCGAAGCCTGCAGCTTGCAGCCCATATCGACCAGGCGCTCCGCCACGCTTACATCCTTTTGAACCGCACGATAGCGCTCAGGATGAGCGATAATCACCTGGTAACCACGGCACTGCAAATCGTAAATCGTGTTCTCGTACTCTCTAAACGCATACGCATCGGCATGCGTCGAAAGCTCGAGCAGAAACTCGTTGGTCCCATCGAAATGCAAGTGCTCCGCGGCATCGATACCAAGCTCAACGAGCTTTCGATGGTTGACCTCGAAGCCCATCTGGAGCGGAAAACCGTCAGCGTTATCACGCAGCAGCTCAAAGGCATCCCACATCTTGTCGTAATCAAAATAGGGATCACGGCAGTGAGGAGTGCAAACGATTCTGGTTACACCGGCCCGCTTGGCAGCCTCGAGCAT
Organism: uncultured Collinsella sp.; assembly: GCA_900546375.1. Lineage (GTDB taxonomy): Bacteria > Actinomycetota > Coriobacteriia > Coriobacteriales > Coriobacteriaceae > Collinsella. The sequence continues at coordinate 14,247 of URCO01000004.1, read as the reverse complement.
CGCCAAGCTCTCATCGAGATCGGCGGCGCCGTCGTCTACACCCGGCAAGATATGGCAATGAATGTCACGCATAGGTCAGCCTTAATCAACTAAACGTTTGCTCGGTTGGTGAAGATGCCTTTTTTTGAAGTCCCCTGATCGTCGGAGCCCTTCTTCACCTTCTTACCGTCCTTGGTGTAGTAGGAGTAGTAGTACTCGCTGGTCTCGGTCTCGCAGTAGTTCATAACGGTACCGATGAGCTTGACCTTCTCGGACTTCTTAAGCTGACCGATGGCGTTGAGCGCCTCCTCGCGCTTGGTGAAATCCTCACGCACCACAAACAGCGTGCCGTCAGTCAGGCTGGCGATCTCGGCAGCATCGATGAAGGTGCCGACCGGAGGAGCGTCAAAAATGACATACTGGAACTTGGCGGACAGTGCCTTTACCAGCTTGGCAAAGCGGTGAGAGACGATGATGTCGGCAGGATTGGGAATATGCGGCTCGGCATCGAGGAAGTAGAAGTTCTTCTGACCCGTCTCGACAATCGCCTGGTCAATAGAAACCTGCTCGGAAAGGACTGCATAGAGTCCGCCGCGGGAGCGGACGCCGAGCATATCGGCAAGGGACCTGCGACGCATATCAGCCTCGACCAGCAGGACGCTCTTGCCGCTGGTGGCGATAGCCTGGGCAAGGTTGATGGAAACCGTAGACTTGCCCTCGTTGGGAATCGAGGACGTAACGGTGATGGTGCGAATGGGGTCGTCCACGCTCGCAAAGCGGATGTTGGCCAGAAGGGTCTTGGCGGCATTCTGTACAACGAGCTTATCGGTGTTCTTTGCCTTAGCCATGCCTATTTACCACCTTTCATAGCCGGAATTCGGCCAACAACGGGAATGCCCAGGAGCTCTTCTGCCTCTTCGGCACCGCGGATGCGGGTGTTGAGCATGTCTGCCAAAACGACATAGGCAACTGCGATAAAGATGCCCGCGAGGAACGCGACAGCAACGTACAGCATACGCTTGGGACCGCTGGGGGCTTCGGGGGTCTTGGCCTCGTCGATAACGTTGATGCTCTGGGCAGCGCCGACGTTCTGAGCGACCGTACTCACCGAGCTGGCCATGGCCTTTGCGACCTTAGCCGTCTCCTTGGCATCGGTGCCGGTAACCGAAAGCGTAATGACACGCGTGGTGGTCTCGGAGGAAACAGACACCTTGTAGTCATCCAGATCGGTGAGGCCCAGTTCATTGGCTGCGCCGCTCTTAACGCTATCGCTATCCAGCAGCGTGGCGATATCGTTGGAAAGCATCTGACTCGCCGAGAGATCGTTGTAGCTCATCTGACCGCTATCGTCGGTCTTGGCGAGAATGTACATGCTCGTCGTCGCGGTATAGGTGTTGTCCATCGCAACGAAGGACACGATGCCCATGGCGATCGCGCAGACCACCGGAAGGGTGATGACCAGCTTGAGGTGCTTTTTGAGCAGCTGGAACAGTTCGAGAAGGGTCATGCAGCTTGCCTTTCATTTCCCCAGTTCGGATTGACAAAACTGTCCGTATGTTATCGCATCTTTTTACCGAGACCAAACTCTATACATAAGAAACAGGCTCTCCTGTAAAAATGTCGGAAGCAATCGTAAAATTGCACAACAACGCCGCACCCGAAAGTCAAATGCGGCGTCTACATCAATATCTATGTTGTATCGCTATGCGAATGGCTCGTCCTGCTGTATGGGAAACGTCACCGTAATGGTGGTTCCCACGCCCAACTCGCTCGACAGATCGAGCGTGGCGTGATGATACAGGGCCGCATGCTTGACAATGGCAAGCCCCAGACCGGTTCCGCCGCGTGCCTTGGACCTACTCTTGTCCATGCGATAGAACCGCTCAAATACCTTGCCCTGTTCTTCAGGCGCGATACCGATTCCCGTGTCGGCGACCGCAAGGAACGGATGGCCTTCGTCGTTGGTGCCGCACTGCAGCGTAACTGTACCGCCGGGTCGATTGTAGCGGATGGCGTTGCTTGCCAGATTATAGATGAGCTCGTCAATCAAGCGCGACACGCCCTCGATGACCACAGGCTTGGTCTCATGACTTATCGTCACATTCGCCTGACGGGCGACCTGTTCAAGACGCTGCTCGACCGCGTAGATGGCACGCGAGAGCTCAATAGGCTCCGTGGACCCAATGGGCACCGCCTCGCCCTCAGTTGCACGCTCGGCCTCGTCCAAGTTAGACAGCGTAAGGATGTCGTTGACAAGCGCCGCCAAACGGCCCGCCTCACGATAGATGCGACCGCCAAAGTTGCGCAGGTCGTCCTCGCCCTCGACCATGCCGTTTGCGATGAGCTCGGCATAGCCCGAAATCGCCGTAAGCGGCGTCTTGAGCTCATGAGTGATATTCGCCGTGAACTCGCGGCGCATACGGTCGTTGTCCGCTAGCACCGCCATTTGGCGCTTGAGCTCCTGGCGCTGCGACTCAATACGCTCAAGCATGGGGACCATCTCGGCATAGGCGTGCTCATAGCTACGGCGTGGGTGGTCCAAATCCACCTCTTGCAACGGCGCGATGATGGCACGGGACTCGCGGCGCGCCATAAAAAACGAGAGTACCGCACCCGCTGCCGCGATAAGCAGCATCGGCGCCACCATCGACAGCAAAACCGCCGCAACGCCAGGCTGGGCCTGCGCCAAGCGGACAACCTGGCCGTTATCAAGGGCGACGGCGCGATACAGCATAATCTCGTCGAGCGTAGAGCTTGCGCGCTCCGCGGAACCCAAACCACTCTCAAAGGCCTCGATGACCTCGGGGCGATCGCCGTGGTTGGGCAGTGTGGAAGGCGACGCCTCGTTGTCGTAGGCAACCGATCCATCCTTGTTAATCAGCGTGATGCGCAAGTCCTCGCGATCGAGGCTACGCAAGAACGGGATGGGCTCTTGCTGTTCGTCGAGGGCGGCAGCAATGAGCTCGGTTTCCTGCGCCAGGTTGGCACTCGTGGCATCCGCCAAGGTGTTTTGCACAAAGAACGCACCCAGCACCGTAAACGCCACGATAACCGCCATGGCACAGACAAAGATCGTCACAAAAACGCGGTGGGACAGCGTATGTTTTCCCTGGGGGGCGAAGACCACGGGTTACTCCTCCGATGCGGTGGCCGCGGTGTCGTCACCTTCGGCACCATCACCGGCAGAAGGCTCGGCCAAGCGGTAGCCCACGCCGCGTACGGTCTCGATGGCGCTGGCATGCTCGCCCAGTTTTTGGCGAAGCGTCTGCACGTGCACGTCAACGGTGCGCGAACCGCCGTCGAAGTCCCAGCCCCACACGCTCTGCAGCAACGACTCGCGGGTAAAGACCACGCCGGGCTTGCGCATGAGGTACTCGAGCAGGTCGAACTCGCGCAGGGTGAGCTTAAGCGGCTCGCCGGCAACGGTCACCTCGCGATGGCTGGGCGAGAGCACGATGTCGCCCACGCTGAGCACATCGCTCGCCTGCTTGACCATGCCGCCGCGACGCAGCAGTGCGCGGCAGCGGCTCGCAAGCTCCATGAGCGAAAACGGCTTAGTCAGGTAATCGTCGGCACCGCCATCGAGCGCCATCACCTTGTCGAGCTCGGTATCCTTGGCGGTAAGCATCATGATGGGCACCGTCGCCGTCAGGCGATCGGCACGCAGTCGACGCATAATTGCCAAACCGTCGGTATCGGGCAGCATGATGTCGAGCAGGACGGCATCGGGCACCCGTCGCACCACGGCGGACTTAAACTCGCCATCGCACGAAAAGCCCTCGGCCTCGATCCCCTGCCTGCGCAGCGCATAGACCGTCAAATCCCTGATGTTGTCATCGTCCTCGACGTAATAGATCATGTTGAACCCCTTTGCGGCCGGCATGACCGCATCTTAACCCTAAAGGTACCTTTACTAGATGGTATCAGCCAAAACGTCCCGTCAAATAATCCGCCGTGCGCGGGTCGGTGGGATTTTTGAAGAGCTGAGCGGTGGGCGCGTGCTCTACCAACTCACCCAGCAAGAAAAACGCGACCGAGTCGGAGATACGCGCTGCCTGCTGCATATTGTGCGTAACGACCACGAGTGTGTAGGTCTCTTTGAGCTCGCAGGCCAGCTGTTCAACCACCAGCGTCGACACGGGGTCGAGAGCGCTCGTGGGCTCGTCCATCAGCAGCATATCGGGTTGCACGGCAAGCGCGCGGGCGATGCACAGACGCTGCTGCTGCCCGCCCGAAAGGCCCAGCCCCGACTCCTTGAGCTTGTCCTTGACCTCATCCCATAGCGCAGCGCGACGAAGAGAGTCCTCGACCAGCTCATCCAGAACGACACGATCGCGCACGCCCATGCCGCGCGGGCCATACGCGACGTTGTCGTAGATGCTCATGGGAAACGGGTTAGGGCGCTGGAACACCATGCCCACACGCTGACGCAGACGGCAGATGTCGTAGTCGCCCAGAACATCCTGGCCATCGAGCGCGATCTTGCCCTCGATGCGGCAGTCCTTGATGCCGTCGTTCATGCGGTTAAAGCAACGCAGCAGCGTCGACTTACCGCAGCCCGAAGGACCGATAAACGAGGTAATCTGCTTGTCGCGAATCTTGATGGATACGTTCTTGAGCGCATGGTGGTCGCCATAGAACAGGTCGAGGCCCTTGACGTCGATGCGCGTCGGCGAGGCGGCAAGATCCTGCGCCGTGGGACGAGTCGCGTCCCCGACTTCGCGCTCGTGCGCAGCCTCGGCTTGCGCCTCCATTAGCTCCTCGAGCTCCGTGGGCTCCATGGCCGCAGCAGCCGTCATACCGCATACCTCCGCATCGATATCAATTCAGCAGTATCGATAGTAGAAATCGCGGCTCATATGCACGTGAGCGCATTGTCAGGTGTTTGTAAGGGCGCCTACGCTACGCAGCGGGCAGCTCGATGGTAAAGACGGTATGCTCGGGCGTCGATTCGCACGCGATGGTACCGCCATGCGCGCATACAATCTCCTTGGCGATGGCAAGCCCCAGCCCAGCACCGCCGCGATTGGTCGCACGCGCTGCATCCAGGCGATAGAACTTCTCAAAGATCACCTTGAGCTTAGCCGCAGGGATAGGATCGCCCTGATTGATAAAGCGCACGCGCACGCCGCCATCGTCTTGGCGCCCGGCCTCAATCGTGATAGTCGAGCCCTCATAGCTATAGGCGACGGCGTTTTTCATGATGTTGTTAAACACGCGGGCCATCTTGTCGCCATCCACGAGCACCGTCAGGTCCTCGTAAATATCAACTTGGACTTCCTTATGCTGCTCGTTGAGGATGGGATAGAACTCATCGGCGACCTGCGCCAGCAACAGGCTCAAGTCGACGTAGCCGCGCGTAAGCACAATATCGTGGAAATCAAAGCGTGTAATGTCGAAGAACTCCTCGACAAGTGCGTCGAGCCGATGTGCCTTGTCAAGCGCCACGCCCGTAAAGTGCGCGCGCTGCTCGACTGGCAGCTCGGGGGCCTCCTGCAACAGGGAGAGGTAGCCCACCACGCTGGCGAGCGGCGTGCGCAAGTCATGCGCCAGGTATGTGACCAAGTCATCCTTGCGATGTGACTCGTCGCGTAGGGCCTGCTGCACCTTACGCTCGCGATCGCGCACGCGGTTGAGCGCACCCTCGACCTCCAGGAAGTCGCCGTCGATGTTATCCCAGGCGTCAGGATGATCGATCAGGCGGTCCTGGATACGGGCCGCAAGCACGCGATCGGCATGCTGTTCCCCTTGCTCGTAGCCTTGGTAATACAGTGCTCGGCCACAAAAGAATAAGACGCACACGGCAAGCGCCAAGACAAAACCAAGCATGTTGAATACAAAGCCGGCGTCAAAGAACACCGGCTCGGCAATGCCGCCAAGCGCCATGGCGCCAATCGCCAGCGTGATTACCCACGCGGCACCGCCAATCACCACGCAACGGCGCACGGTTTCGAATCGATCGATCAGCAAAAACCCGATAAGCAAAACTGCCAAAATGCCAGCGATGTTGTCGATACCGACCAGCAGCAGGCTCAGCAAAAAGAGCAGTACCGTCGCGAGCGCGCGGTTGTCGACGACCGCCCTCACGTATTCAAAGAGTCGATCGGGCACCTCGAACGCCTGTCTATCATCTTTTGTCATATCAAGATCCTCACAAGCGAAAAGCGTTATTCGATGATGTAGCCGACGCCCCAGACGTTTTTGATAAAGCGCGGTTTTTGGGCATCGTCGCCAATCTTTTCGCGCAGGTGGCGAATATGCACCATCACGGTATTGTTGGAGCCGGGCATAAAGTCCTCGTTCCACACCGCGCGGAACAGGTCCTCCACGGGCACTACGCTGCCGCGATGCTCGGCCAGATACAGCAAGATGGAATACTCGATGGGCGTGAGGCGCACCGGCGCACCGTCCACTGTCACGGCACGAGCGTCGCGATTGATCTCGAGACCGTCGAGCTGAATGACCGGAGACTCAGCCACCTGCACTCGGCTACCGTAGCTGGTATAGCGGCGAAGCTGGGCGTGGACGCGCGCAACAAGCTCCAACGGGCGGAACGGCTTGACCACGTAATCGTCCGCACCGAGCGAAAGGCCCTCAATCTTATCCTGCTGGGCATCACGAGCCGTCAGCATAATCACGGGATAGGTGTGGCTGGCACGAATCGTGCGCAGCAGTTCAAAGCCGTCGATATCAGGCAGCATGACATCGAGCAACGCCAGATCAAACTCTTGCTCCAAGATTGCTTTGGCCGCGTCGGCCCCGCTATAGGCAATCTGAACATCAAAGCCTTCTTTTGTAAGGTAGATACCCACCAGGTCGGCGATGGCCTTCTCGTCGTCGACTACCAAAATGCGCTCGTTCATGCGTGCTCCTCTCGCGCTCCATTATGCCCGAGGGGACGCTCGCCACACACAACAAGCGCGGGCGATTAAGTCGTCCTTAAGCACCCATATGTCCGTTCGGGCACAGATGCAGGCCATGCGCGCGCTCGACGCTCGCCTGCGCCGGCAAACGATATACTCTAGTGCCAGAAGAGACCACCCCGTCGAAAGCGAAATCCGTGAAGCCCTACACCTCTTTTGCAAAGCGCTCTGCCCAGCTTGCTGCCGGCTTTATCTGTGCCGTCGCCCTTGTTGCCGGCGCGCCAACGGTCGCCGGCGCCCAAGTGCTAACAACTGACGACATTTGCGGCAAAACCGCCGATGCACGCGGTATTACGGCCGAAAACCTCCCCGATATCGAGGCAACCAATGCCGTTGTCATGGGGAAAGACGGCACCGTCTACTACGCCCGCAGCGCCGATGATCAGGTCAAGATTGCCTCGATCACCAAGGTGATGACCGCGATCCTGACCGTTGAGAACTGCAAAATGGACGAGAAGATCACGGTGAGCAATGCTGCCGCCACCGTAGGCAACTCGACCGCCGGCCTGCTCGAAGGCGACGAGCTCACCGTGGAGCAAGCTCTGCGCGGCCTGATGATCCCCTCGGGCAACGATGCCGCCATCGCGCTTGCCGAGCACGTGGGCAAAAAGATCGACCCCAAGACCAAGGACGCCGTGGCCACCTTTGTAAAGGCCATGAACGAGCGCGCTAAAAAGCTCGGCTGCACGGGAACGCTTTTTGAGAATCCGCACGGTCTGGACTTTGATGAGTGGGCCGGCGACATGCACTCTACCGCGCACGATGTAGCCCTGATGATGCAGAAGGCAATGAAGAGCGATACGTTCCGCGAAATCGTGGCGAGCGATGATTCCTGGATTGAGGTTACGGGCGCCGACGGTTCCGACCATTCGCATTCCATGGATACGCACAATGAGCTGCTGGGGCAGGACGGCAATATCGGCGGTAAGACCGGCACCACCGACGATGCCGGCTATTGCTTTACGGCAGCCTACAACCGCGATGGCGACGAGACCTACACCGTCGTCTTGAACTCCAGCACCACCGATCAGCGCTTTGCCGACACGGCCGCCCTTGCCAACTGGTACTACGGCCACAAGGTGACGGTTGCGATCGCCAACACGCAGGAAAAGACTGCCAACGGCAATCCGCTCATCGCGCGCATTGGCCAGACCGATTGGACGGACAAGACGATCGATGCCACGCTCGCCGACCCCGCAGCTCAGGCAACCGTCTTTTCGCTTGCTGGAGAGGTGACCGAAAAGGTTACCTACGATGACCTTTCGGGCACGGTGCATGTGGGCGACAAGGTGGGCAGCGTGACGCTCAAGCAAGACGGCACCAAGATCGCCGTCATGGATTTGGTTGCCGACGAGGAAGGCTCGGGGCCGAATCCCATTGAGTGGCTCCTTGTGAAGCTCGACCGCCTGGGCCGCCGCATCGACAATCGCCCGCTTACGGCAGAAAGCGAGACCATCGCCAAGGTGCCCGAGGTGTAGGGCTGGGGGAACATTACATTTGAGATTGGAGAGGCGTCCAACGGGGCGCCTCTTTTTGAATACCTCTTAAACGGGATGCGTCAGAATCACCAAAGCGACATTGCTAGCCGTTTACCTTCGCTGTGTCTTTTCGGACCTTGAAAACGGGTCCACCGGGCATGCTAGTAGATCCTTTCGACCTCCTTGGTCAAGGCCCTGAAAAGATCCCCAGCTGAGGGGTCTGCCCCAGGACACAGCGATTGCCAGGCACCCGTTTCTCCGATGGTGCCCGCACTCGTCATAACAAGATCGTCGCTCCGCCTGCGAATGGAGACACTAACGGAGCGGCCATTATGGAACCCATGGATATCGACTTTATTTATGCGCCCATCAGCTAGATAACTAATCATGACATTGATGCTGTCACCATACTCCGGCAATTCGAAGCCGTGGGAATCCATCAATAGCTTCACATCCTGATGGTAAATGCGGGCCTCGACGACATTCTTGGGCATTTTCCCCGTCTTTGTTGGAGAGCAAAAGCTGATGCTTGGCTCCTCTTCGCTCATGCCTCGGTCAAACCTAAGCATGCACGGGCATACCGACTCAATGGTTCGCAAGGCGTCCGCTGCGACCTTTTCCTCGGTAAACATCTCCACGTCGATGCCGTTTTCTTCCATATAGGCACGGTTTTTACGTTGAAGCTCTAGCCGAGCCGCAGCCTCCCCATCTCCACGCTGTTCCCAATTTCCGGAGTCGGCGACATTTCGATCGAATGTAGAATCAACGGAACATGGCGCTTGCTGTTGAGTCGGATCACTGTCGCCGAGACGCCTTAGCTCGGAGCGTCTCATCAGTAGTGTCACAATATCAAACAGCCAACCAAATCCAAAAAGGCCAAAGGTAAAGAGATATAGAAAGAAGCTACCCCACATCCGTGCATACGCCCTATGAGCGCCCGACCACCCAAGAAGGAAGCATAGCAAAAGCGCCTTGTTTGCCCTGTCAACCGACGTAATCTCTCGAGTGAGAGATTTCTGTTCAGGCTTCGCCAAAGGTGTAATTTCATGCGATGAAACAGTAACTGAGGACGTCCTTGACGCCGAGCTCCGAGCGCCTGATTTAGCAACGGCGCGAGCGACATCCCCAACTCCGACGGTCGTTCTGCTGTATACGGCATTGTAAGCAGCCTTCTTCGGATTTTTGATCCACCCCATGCCCTTCTTACCATAGCCGGGGATTATCGCCCGCCTTACCGCGCGCTTCGCTCTGCCGGTCGTTCTTGCCTTGAGTGATGTCTTTAGATTCGGCTTACGCAGCCCGACCTTTACCATATTTCTACTCCATCCCCTCGGAACCCCACACCGGGGTGCACGAGCACGCCTGGGTCTCCCCGTTTTCAAGCGCCCCGTGTTTGCCTAATGTTCACGCCCTTTCGGACTCTAATCCCCAGCCGCCATTCTTGATAATAAAAAAGGGCCCCAAATGGGACCCTTCTTCAAAGTCATACTGGCGGAGAGCTGGGGATTCGAACCCCAGATGCCCTTTTGGGGCATACTCGCTTAGCAGGCGAGCACCTTCGGCCTCTCGGTCAGCTCTCCGTAACAGCCGTTCTATAGTAACCAAACAGCCGAAGTTGGGCAAGGGGAATTTTGAGGCGTTTCCTCTTTTACCTCTCTTTTACCAGTAAACGTCTCAGTCAATCATCTCAATCTGTAACATCTGCAGGCCGTAATCCCCTCCATATGTTACAGATTGAGACAAAGATACAAGGACGGCCCCAGCGACAGCGCGGACAGCCCATTCTTTATTAGTCCTCTCGAACGGTCTCCAACAGATAATCGCGCATGTACGGAATTGCAAACGAAACACAGCCATAGCCCGCGGGCTCAATCAACCCCGCATCGATCAGACGCTTGCGATATGACCCAACTTTGTTCGCCGACAAACCCATCTTCTTGGCGATATCGCCGTTGGCGATATCGACGCCCTCGCATTGAGCCATCGCCGCGAGATACTGAAACTGCCGTTCCGACACCCTGCGCAGCGCTGGGGCAATCACCATAGCATTAAAGCTATCAAGAGCCGCCTGGATACCCTTACGAGCCGCCTCTTCGCTCACGCTCTCCGCCCCACTGCGAGCAGCAACCTGCCAAGCGTAATATCCGACCAGCTGGACCATAAAGGGATAGCCTGCCGAAGCTTTTGTTAATAGCTCAGCGGCACCTTTGTCGAGCTCCTTGCCCGCTCGTCTCATCGTATCCTCAAACGATCCGCCAACTTCAAAATCGGAAAGCCGAGTAAGTTCAACATGTTTGGCTCGCTGAAGGAACGTCAACGTATCATCCACCACCACGCCATCTACCGATGTCGGCAGCCCGGCGAAAGCGAAAGCGACATTCGCTCCTTGGCGGATCAAGAGCTGCATCTCATTGCCTAGCTCGCGCATTTCCTCAGTTGAGGCATCCTGGATCTCGTCGAGCGTAATGAGCAGACCACCGCGCTTCGCAGCATCGTACATCGCCTCGCCCAGATGAGAGGCCGACTTCGACATCTCCATGGAGCCAAGGCTGACCCCTAAAATCGATGGGGAAATCGAGATTGATTCAAGACGAATGTTTCGCTGCAGAGCCTCGAGGATTCTATTGCAAAAACCAGCATTGGAGGCAACGTCAACGACCTCGAATCCTTTTTTGCGTGCAAGGTCACCCAATGCATTAAGGAGCACCGTTTTACCTGTGCCTCGGACGCCCGAGATGCGCATGAGTCGATCGGGGGCACCAGGACCATTCTCAAGAGCCTCGGCAAAGTCATCCAAAACAGTGTCCCGTCCGATAAGCTCAGGCGGATTCATGCCCGCCGTTGGCTTAAAGGGGTTAACAGCTTTCGTCATTCTGCCCTCCTCTGCTAGTTTTAACAACTTTAACAAAGTTTAGCAACTTTAGCAGAGTTTAACAGTTTTAGCAGGCTCGGCGGCTTTATGCCTTACCGATCCTGCCGGGTCCTCCCGCCCGCGCCGATACAAATAGCGCGGTGCGGCCCCTCTATATCGCCCCTACCCCAGCGAGCGACTGAGGGAGCCGAGCTCATCGTTGCCCATGGTGCGCCACATTTGGAAGATGCAGACGCGCGCCAGGAAAAAGAAGCCGTTATCGACCAGCTGCACGGCGGCATCCGCCAGCTGGTTGGTCACAGCGGACACGGGAGGCAGCTCGAGCCCGGCCTTACGGATGGTCTCAACCGCATCCTCGAACGTCGGCGGCTCGTTGACGCCCATCTCGTTCATAAGGCCCTGCATTTCCTCCAGCGCGCTGCTACCCGACTCCTCGCCGCGCGGCACGAGGCGGTAGCACGCCAACGCGAGCTCGAGCTGGTCGCAGTTCCAATAGGCAAACGCCAGACGATAGAACAGATAACCGATTGCGGAACGGTCACTGGCAATGCGCAGGCCGTGGCGCGCCACCTCGATAATCTCGTCAAAGCGCTCCAGGCGCGCCAGCACGTTGATGAGCGCAAAGTGCGACTGCATGGACGAGCGAGCCAGATCGTAAAGACGACGCACCTCGGGCAATGCCCGTTCAAAATCCTCCTGCTCGGCGTAATAACTGCAGATCTCGTGCTGGGCAAAGTACAGCGCATCGGGAGCACGCAAAATACGAACGGAGCGGTCTTCCTCCATTACCGGCAGCACCATGCGTACCAGCTGGTTGTCGCAAAACTGCGTCTGGACCGGACCCGTTGCCAAAAGCTCGGCAACGGCACACTTGGCCTCCAGCTCCTCAACAAGACGGGAAAAGCCCTCAAACGCACTTGCACGGTCAACTTTTGCCTGCTCGCGCAACTCAACGACGCGCGCCACATACGGGTCATCGTCCATCTCCATGACCTCGAGCTCATCAGCCGTATCGGCAAGCAGCAGGTCGCGCAACGCCGGCGGCAGCGAACGGTGGTCGTCACGCGGGCGAGCGTGAACCTCTGCAGGCTCAATCGCATCCGGCGCGTCCGACTCATATGCCTCAAGCATGCGCTTGCACGGCATATCGTCCATATCCATGCTCTCAAGATCCTTGGCGACAGGCACGCAATTGGCCAGATAGGCCGCACGCCCAAAGGAATATGTTGCAATGACGCGCTCGCCCTGCTCGCCGTCGGGAGCCGCAATCTGAACATAGCAGCGCGCAATGCAGGCACCTGCGGCAAAGCAAGCCGCTGCCAGCGTAAGCGCCACGCGCGCGTCGTGCTCCGCGGCCCAAATCACACGCGCGTTCTCGTCCAACTCGCGCCAGACATCCTCCTGAGCGTCGTATTCACGCTGTGGCATGGCATCCACGACAGAGTGCCCAAACCGAACGAGCATAATCCCCTCGGCAACGTTTGCCCGATAGGTATAGTCGAGCCGTGTGACCACGTTAAGTGCCTCGACAATACGCGCGAAGCGGCTGCGCACATCCCACTCACCGCCCGGCTGGCAAGCCACCGTTCCCGGTTTGCCCCACGGGTTGTCGCTCGAGGCCGTATCGAGCAGTCGGGGAACATCGTTGGTCGTCTTGGCGATATGCCACGCGTCAAAGAGCGCGCAGCCCTCAAGGCTCGGCGAGGATGCCGCCGGGACCAATCCGGCCCCGATGCGTTCAAGGATGCCAGAGAGGCGATTGAGACGGCACTCGATGGCAAGCAGCATGTCAATCTCGTCCTGGTCCAGCAGGCTGCGATCAAAATTGAGATAGAACAGCTTTGAGCGGTCGATGCGCGCTAGGCTCATTTCGGACTTGGCAGCAATGGTGCGCAGGCGGGGTAAGTCGATCTCGCTCATAAGGGCGGCGGCATAGCGCTCGATACCGCTCGGATTCTCGGCATGGTCAACACGGTAAAGCAGCGTCTCGATAGCATCGGGGAGCGGTGCCGTGTCAAAGCCCAAAAACACCTCGACCGGCTCGGGCAACTTTACGAGTTTGATCTTGTCGACAACGTTTTGCATGTCTGCATCGAGACCGTCGACGCCCGCCGTGTTCGCAAGAGCGCTTTCGGAGTTGGCAAATATCACGTAGCGCAAGAACATCGAGGCCATGAACTCGCCGAAAGGAAGGGCGCGGGTCGAATTCCATGTCTCGTGGTCGGACTGCTCGCGCATGGGGCCTTCGGGAGAGCCGGCAGTTCGCGCACACGCGCGCATTGCACCGTTAGCTTCCCTCACCATAATCTCGCCAATACTGGAATCGGACTCGTGAAGGACCAGCTCCATGTCAGGGTCCTCGGGCAACGGTACTTCCCGAACAGGACGATCAACCTTATAAACCTTGCCCGACACGCTCACGTAGCCCAAGAGCGATATGTGAGTTTTGCCGACGAATTCGACGACATAGCACGACTCTTTGGGGTCCTCGCCAAAGACTTTCCAGACAACACCATATGAGCGCCCCGCAGGCTGCTCTGGCATCGATGGAAAACGCTTTTTGGGGTCGAGAAACCTGAGCTTGTATGTCGGACGCTCTGCCACGAAATATCACCCTGATCGGTCGTCGAGAGAAGGAGTGGTCGCGGATGGGCCGCGACACCTACTCGGAATCTTACACGAGTCGATAAGAAATAGTCCGCTTTACACTCACGCCTCGACTGAGGTTCGGATCCATGGGATGCCGGCGTAAAAGAAAAGCCCCCGTTGCCGGAGGCTTCAAGTTCAATTGGTGCGGCGTATAGGATTCCGCGCATCCGCTTCGCGGATCCGCGCCGGCTTCGCCCGCCTGCCGGCGTGCTCGCCCGCTCGCTACGGACGCTCCGCGTCCGCTTTACGCTCGCGCCTCGACCGAGGTTCGAATCCATGGGATGCCGGCGTAATCAGAACCACCCTTAAAAAGGGTGGTTTGCTCTTAGGGTATAACCCACGGGCC
>URCO01000003.1:0-107335 GCA_900546375.1 uncultured Collinsella sp. | reverse complement strand
ACACCTTCGTGAACCTCGCCGACCCGGAGCTCGCCATCGAGTGGCCCATCCCGCTGGACCAGGCCACCGTCTCCGAGGCCGACCTCAACCACCCGATGCTCGCCGACGTCGTCCCGATGGCGCCAAGGAGGACCCTCGTCACCGGCTGCAACGGGCAGCTGGGGCATGCCGTGCGCGCGCTCGCGGAGGAGCGCGGCGTGGCGAAGGACTTCGACTTCTGCGACATCGACACCTTCGACATGTCCGACCCGGGCGCCTACGCACAGTACGACTGGTCGCTCTACGGCACCGTCATCAACTGCGGTGCCTACACGGCCGTGGATAAAGCCGAGACCCCCGAGGGCCGCGCGACCGCCTGGAAGGCCAACGCCACCGGCCCGGCCCTGCTCGCCCGCACCTGCGCCGGGCACGGTATCACCCTGGTTCACGTGTCCAGCGACTACGTCTTCGACGGCACGGCGGAGGTCCATACCGAGGAGGAGCCCCTCAGCCCGCTGTCCGTCTACGGCCAGACCAAGGCCGCCGGCGACATCGCCGTGGCCGGCTGCCCGCGCCACTACATCATGCGCAGCTCCTGGGTCATCGGCGAGGGCCACAACTTCGTCAAGACGATGAAGGGCCTGTCCGACCGCGTCGCCGACCCGGACGACAAGCTTGACAAGGTCACCGTCGTGGACGACCAGCTGGGCCGCCTGACCTTCACGCGCGACATGGCCGAGGCCATCTTCCACGTGCTGGGGACGCACGCCCCCTACGGCACCTACAACTGCACCGGCTCCGGCGCGGTCAGGTCCTGGGCGGACATCGCACGCGCCGTCTTCGATGCCGCCAACGGCAACGGGGACAAGGTGGTCCCCGTCAGCACCGCCGACTACTACGCGAGCGCCGCGGGCCCCATCGCCCCGCGTCCGGTCCACTCCGCGCTCGACCTGTCCAAGCTCGATTCGGTCGGCTTTCGCATGCCTGACTGGGAAACATCTTTATTGAAATACTTAACCAGTTTGATTTAGTGCGCAGATACTATAGCGTTTTGGTCTTTTGGCGTATGCCTGATCATTTCGGATCGGCTATCTGTCAACGGTTTTGGCGCTATTGTCGGGCAACCTTGAAGCTACTATTTCGAAAACAAATTCTAGTTTGAATGATTCACATATTGATTTTATTGGTTGGTTTTGTTTATGTACGGCTGGTTCTTATTTTTATGTAACGCATTTGCGTTCCTTTGCGTTCTCTATTTTCCCGGAATGTTGCTCGCTTGTGCAGTTCGTTCGAGGATCGACCTTCTTCAGATCGCCATTGCTCCTGCATTGAGTTTCGCCCTGTATTCGACCACAGGGCTAATACTTTCTATTTTGGGCTTCTCAACTAACGCTCTCTTTTTCTTCATCATAAACTTTGTCATTGGTCTGAGTCTATTTGCTATTGCTCGGTTTTTTTTAAAGCAATTAACTGTATCGATCTCAAGACAAGACCTTTCTCTTGCTTTTCTGTACGTCTGTGTGGCTTTGGTTCTAACTTCGATTTTCTTTGTCAAAAATATGGATAGTGCCTTTAGCTTCGATCAGGCCCACGACAATGTTACACATTTGAATTTGATTCATTTTTTTATGGCTTCTGGGGACTTTACACAGGTGCCGAATATTTATTCTCTGCTTCCTGAAGGTGTGACGCCGTGTACTGGTTCTAATGGCTCAGGTGGTTTTTATCCCTCCGGTTGGCATATCATTGCGGCCGTTGCCGGCGGATTGACTTCTCACAGTTCGGTTATCGCTGAAACTTCTTCGTTTGTCGTCTTGATGGCTGTGTGCTTTCCAATTTGCGTTCTCACTTTTATGCGGACTCTATATCCCGATAATGATTCAATTGTGCGTCTAGGATCGTTATTTACTCTTGCTTTTTCTGCTTTTCCCTGGAAACTGGTCACTTGCAATGGGCCTCTTTTCCCATTTGTTATTGCATGTTTTTTCGTTCCGGCTTTGGCTTCTGCGTTAATTACGTTGACGGCCTCTTTCGGAAGCGCTAAAAGAGATGTTTCCACCGCTTTCTTGATGTGTTTAGGGTTTTTTGGGGTTGCATTTGTTCACCCGTCTGCAGTCTTTACCTTTGGTGTATTTATCTGTCCTTATATTGCGTCTCGGTTATATTTCTCAACCTCCTGTTTCTCAAACAAAAAAAGAAACATCATCATGGCGATTTTTTGCTTAGGCGTCGTTGCCATATGGGTATTTATGTATAAGCTACCTTTTATGCAGAGCACCGTTGGCTTTTGGTGGTCCAGGGAGTGTTCGTTATTCCAAGCGTTTGTTAATTGCTTTGATTTCTCTTTTTCTCTCGGGTGTATGGCTCAGCTTCTTATTTCGCTGCTCTTTATCGTAGGGGTCCTTTATTCTTTTAGAGAAAAGCGAAACAGGTGGCTGTGTGCATCGTTTACCGTTGGCGCAATGATCACTGTTGTTGCTAAGGGTACCGATTTGTCGTTTAAATCGTTGCTGTCAGGATTTTGGTATACAGACGGTAATCGTGTGGCTGCCATTTGTGTACTGGCATCGATGCCCTTGGTAGTTTTAGGCTGCCTTCGTATGGTTGAATTCCTTTATGGTCGAATTAAACGCTGCTATTGTTTTGAGCATTGGTCCGCCGGAGCCATCGTTTCAGTGCTCCTTTTAATTGCATCAGTATTGATCTATGCCCCTAATTTTGACATATATGGTCATTTAAAAATCACTACTGCTTTTGGCAATACATCGGCTGCGCAGATCGGTAAATACTCTCTTACCGCTCCTAATTTCTATTCGGGAGAAGAGCAAGCTTTTGTTAATGAGGTAAAAAAGGTTGTCAATTCAGACGACGTTATTCTCAATAATCCGGAGGATGGCAGTTTCTTTGCAAATTCGGTTTCTGATTTAAATGTCTACTACCGCACGACGCATATTGGCGAAAATAACAATGACTCTAGGGACAGCCAATTGGTTCGTACAAAGCTGAATCAAATTTCAGTGAATCCTGAAGTTAGACGGGCGGCCCAAAATATGAGCGCAAAGTATATTTTGATATTAGGGCAAGGTGGCTGTAGGGATGATGAGCATCCTTATTATTTGTACTATCAGGAGAAGCTCTGGAGGGGTATCAATAAGATCACGGATGATACTCCAGGGCTTACGTTAGTACTATCGAAAGACGATAACCGTCTGTATCGGATAGATGATGTCAATTAGAGAATTAGGGTTGGTTGTTAGATGAAGTTTAAACTCGCCAATTTAATATTTAGCGATTCTGACGTTATGTCTCAGTACCCATCACTGTGCTACAGGGTGCTTGAGGGCCATGCGACCTCAGCTTCCAATAGCTCTGTCAACATAGCGTCACCTTCAAGTATTGACTTTACGACGTACTTTAATTCTCTTTCTATTTGTAAGTGGCGGAAGTACACAATTGCAAAAAGGTTCTATCTTCATTTTGAATATCGTGGTTCTGCCTGTGTTCTTCAACAGACATATGCCAATAGCTACAGTTGGAGTCCCTCTTTAGTAGACTGCTCGGACGCTGAGTTGTGCTCATCTGATGAGTGGGAGTCCTTTGATTTGGAACTCACTCCAATTGATGGGGAGACGCTTCACTCATTCCGCATCAGCACGGCTGGTCCTGTTAAGCTTCGCAACGCATATTATTATTGCGTCTGCGATGAGCATGATGTTCGCTCTGTCGAGCTTGCGCTCGCAAGTACTACGTTCAAAAAAGAGGATTACATCCTTCGCAATCTTTCACTTTTACAGAAATACGTGATAGATTCTGACGAACTGATTTCGAAGCATTTCCATGTTCATGTTATTGATAACGGACGAACGCTAGATTGCGCTAGCTTAAATTCTTCGCAGGTTACGATTCATCCCAATCCTAATGTTGGTGGTTCCGGTGGATTTGCTCGTGGCATGATTGAGGCACTTGAGCAGTCTCCGAAAGCGACACACGTTTTGCTCATGGATGATGATGTTGAGGTTCTCCCGGAGAGCTTCATTCGAACATTCAATCTGCTGTCATTGCTTAAAGACGAATATGTTAATGCCTTTTTATCTGGCGCGATGATGAGTCTTGAAGAGCCGGAGCTTCGTACTGAGGATTTGGGATTTTTTACTCAAAAGGGCAATTTTTCCCCTTTGAAACCCGAAGGTTACATGACGTCACTTCATGACATCGTTGAGTCTGAGGTTTTCCAGACACCTTCGGATTTATATGGGGATACGATTCAGCAGTATGCGGGTTGGTGGTTCTGCGTGATTCCTGTAACGGCTATTGAAGCCTACGGGCTTCCTCTGCCGTTGTTTGTCCGATCCGATGACGCCGAGTACGCTCTTCGTTGCAAGCCCAAATTCATGACCATGAATGGTATCTGTGTCTGGCACAATGCGTTTAAGTTCAAATACAGCGCTGCTGTTGAACGATATCAGGTGAGCCGTAATACACTCATCAGCCAAGCGACAACTGGCATTGCTCCGATTACTGATTTTCTAAAAGAAATCAGGCGAGAGGTTGAGCTCGATCTCAAGAAATTTAATTATGACGATGCAATGCTTGCTGTTAAAGGACTGGAGGATTTTCTGAGGGGTCCACAATGGATCTCCCATCCTGTTGCTGAGTCGCGTTTCATGGAAGCGAATAGGGAGAAAGAGAGACTGATCCCTCTAGAACAACTTGCTCCAGAAGCTTTGAAGCTTGGCGTCGACTTAAACTCTTTGACTTATTACAATTTGTCCTTAGAAGGCGGTCGAAGTAAGCTCCAGTCTCTTTTTGACTTTATCACCATCAATGGCCATCGATTTGTTAATGATTCAGCAAAGCGTAGGGACAAGGTTGCTGTTATTGATGCTGCGGGATGGGTCTATCCCGCCGGTAAAATCAGGAATGTTGACACGCTTATTGTGGTAGATATGCCTAATAAAAAGGGCGCCATTAGACATATGGATAAGAAGCGTTTCAAAGAGGTTTGGACTCGTTTTCGTAAGGCCGAGAAGGAATTCAAGCGTAACAAAGACAAGATTTATGCCGAATACGCTTCGTATAGAGATGTCTTTACTTCAATCGATTTCTGGAAACAGTATTTGAAAGAGGCGTCGGAGTAGTCTTCATGTGAGTGGGTTTCAAAGTGAGACCCACTCATTCTTTTGTATCATATGAGTAATTGTGCTTCGTTCATTGTCTGTCATTGGGAAGGTTAGGTCATGTCGTTGCTTTCAAATATAAAAAAGATTCTTCCCGGCTCATCCCGTTCATTACATGCCATGCATGAGGATATGGATCGTCGTTTTGACGAGGTTTTCGCCCGTATTGAACAGGCCGATAAAGGCATCAATATGAATATCAATTACAAATTCGATACTCGATTATTTCCAGAGATTGATTTGCTCAAGCAACGCCAACAAAGTCTGTCAGAACAGATGGCCCTCCGCTTTGAATTATTGGCACGGCGTGCGTACCCCGATCTCACCCCTTTTGAGCTCCGTTGCAAAATCTTTGATGCGTTACCCGACGCCGAGGGCGATATTCGATTGATGCAGCAGGCAAACGCGGCGTTGATGAGTAAGCTAGACGCGATTTGCACTGCCAATAATATTCAATACTGGCTCTCTTATGGTTCTCTCGTTGGCACTTTGTCTCGATCGGGTTTTATTCCTTGGGATGACGATATTGATATCTGCATGATTAGGTCCGATGTGGATAAGCTCACTGCCGCTTTGAAAAACGACCCTGAATATCAAATCACTCTCGTATATGACTGGTTTGTAAAGTGTCGTCAAGTTCGCTTTTGCTCAAAAAGCTCATTTATTCCCTGTTTTATTGATATCTCTATCTACGATTGGGCGGTAGGAAATTCTAAGCATTCTAATGATCAGCTTAGACAACTCAGAATTGAACTAATGGATTACTTTGACCAACATGAATGTGATTTCAGTTTTTGGAGAGACAATCCTTGGATGTTCCATCCTGAGAGCGGCTTTTGTGTTCAATGCGGAGATGTGGATCTAAAGGCGCAGAGAGCTGCCATAACTAAGGCGGATGTCGATCGAGTTCAGGAAGTATTTGATCAATTTAATGATAAGGCTCATGAACTCTGCTTGTTGACTAGTGATCCTTGTGGCGATTTTGCATATGCAATAGACAATATGTTTAATGCACCAAAGCGGAAAATTATCTGGGACCATAATGATATATTGCCCGTCGGTAAGCATGCTTTTGAGGATTTTTCCTTTTCAATTCCTTCGAACGCTGAGGGAGTTGCTGATGACTGTTTCCCTGGATGGCCTTATATGCCTATGGACATCTGCGGGCATGATCATTTTGCAAAGGATGTTTTGTCTGATCCCGATGTTCGCTCCGCGATGGCAAGGTTTGTCGACGAATGTAATTAGTAGTTACAACGGCTTTGATTAAGGTATTTAAAATGCAGTTTAAACTTGCGAATGTTGTACTTAAAGTTGAAAAGCATGCAAAGGATTTTCCCGAACTCTACTATCGCGTGCTCTCCGGTGAGGCTTCGTATGATGACGACATTCATTCACTTCATATCAATGGAAACGTTGGCTTTCTGACGTATGTAAATGGCTTATCTGCTGGCAAATGGCATCAGTATGCGTCTGTTGACGGCGTCGTCTTGCATATGGCTTTATTTGGCAGGGGCCGGGTTGTCGTTCATGGAGTGAGGTCTGGCGAGCTGAATCCTGTCGAGCTTAAATCGAATCCTTTTGATGGCGATGAAGTTGATCCTTGCGTTCTCGATATTGATATCGATACAACCGGCTACGACTTGATTGGTTTTAGGATTGAGAGTGATGAGGGCTATTCCGTAGACCTCTTGAACGCCTTTTATCTGACTGATGTTCCTGAGGACTCAATTAACCAGATCAATCTTGCTCTTTCTACTACTACATTTAAGAATGAGCAGTACATTCTTCCGAATATTGAACTCGTTAAAGCAGGCATCTCCAAAGAGGTCGGTCCGATTCGCGACCACTTTCACATGTTTGTCGTCGACAATGGCCAGACGCTCGATTCTGCATCACTTTCCGATGAGCTAGTCACCGTGCTTCCGAATCCCAATACGGGCGGTTCGGGAGGATTTGCACGTGGAATGATGGCGGCTACCGAAACTCCTGGTCAGTTCACCCATATCATTTTGATGGATGACGATGTCTCTATCATGCCCGAGAGTTTGATTCGTACGTTCAACCTGCTCTCTCTTGCTAGGGGCAAATATAAGGATGCCTTTATTAACGGCGCCATGCTTTCGATGGAGGATCCCACTCGTCAGTTTGAGGATGTCTCGTATGTCGCGACTACCGGTGCCTATCGTCGCGTAAAAGGGGATCTGAATGTTGGCAAATTGCCTGATATCCTCGAAAACGAACGTACAAACGTCGAGGTTGATCAGGCTTATGGAGCCTGGTGGTATAGCTGCATTCCGGTGAAGGCTATCGAAAGGAACGGCCTTCCCATGCCCTTCTTCATCCGCTGCGACGATGTTGAGTTTGGCATGCGCAATAAGCCTGTCTATATGACTATGAATTGCATTTGCGTGTGGCATGCAAGTTTCGAGGGACGTTTTAGGGCTTCAGTGGATTGCTACCAGTACTTCCGCAACTTCTTTGCCATGATTGCTCTCGATGATTGTGCTGATGAGAAGATGTTTGTCCTTCGTATTCAGCGAGGGGTGCGTCAGAACTTGCGGGATATGGACTATCAGGCTGCCGAGTTTATTCTCGATGGCTTTGAGGACTATCTGCGTGGCCCTGTGTATCTCCAGAAGCTTGATGGTGCCGCGACGATGATCGGCAAGGGTAAGTTAAACGAAAAGCTGATTCCTGTTTCCCAAATGGATCCAAATCTTCTTCGTAATGCCGGGGTTACGGAGCAAGTACTCGCCAATGCTAGTCTGGAATTCCATCCTTCGAAGTTTATGAAGTACTGGAGATCTATTCCTTACGACAAGCACTATCTTCCCGATGCGCTGTTGCGTGGAAAGCCCGGCTATGTGGTTAAGAATGGCAGTTGTACGCTTGAAGGCAACTCGACGCGTTGCAAGACGCTGGTCTTTCTTGATCCGACCCGCGAGAAGGGATCGGTCCGCACAATGGATCGAGCGCGGTTCAAGAGTATTCGTAGCCGAGAGCACGAATTGATGGCGCGATATCGTAAAGAAGGCAAGAGCGTCAGGGGGGCATGGAAAGATGCTATGCCTTATATGACTTCGCGAGAGTTCTGGGAACAGTATTTAGGTCTTAAATAAGAAGAGGTCCGGCTTAAGTCCGGACCTCTTCTTATTTTGAATAGGTTTTATAGGCTTGTAGCTCCCATTGCTTTCGTTCAACCTTCGCAACCGAGTCGAGGATAAGCCCCGTTGCCAGGCTTAGCCCGCATAGGAACATAAACGAGGCGGCGAGCATTGCGGTGGGGAAGCGAGGGACTAATCCGGTCTGGAAGTACTCTGCGACGATTGGTATACCGAGAGCGAGCCCTATGATGGCAAAGATGATCGCGATAAGACTAAAGAACTTGAGCGGACGATAGTCTTTAAAGAGCGTTCCAATCATTGCGATGACCTTGATGCCGTCGCTGACCGTGTTGAGTTTGGATTCAGAGCCGGCAGGTCGATCTCGATACTCTACCGGCACGTCTTGAATGCGCCAGCGGTGGTCGACGGCATGGATGGAGAGCTCGGTTTCGATCTGAAAGCCCTCGCTCAAGACGGGGAACGTCTTGACGAAGGGTTTGCTCATGGCTCTATAGCCGGTCATCACGTCGTCAAAGCTGTAACCGTATATCCATTTAATCATGGCGCGAACAAGGTTGTTGCCAAAGCCGTGAAAGGCTCGTTTGTTCTCTTCGGCATAGGTGCCGTTTGACAGGCGATCGCCAACGGTCATATCCGCTTCGCCGTTAAGGATGGGATTGCAGAGTGACTTGGCAGCTTCGGCGGGGTAGGTATCGTCGCCGTCGACCATCAAGTAGCATTCGGCATCGACATCACGGAACATTTGGCGGCACACGTTGCCTTTGCCCTGCCTGGGCTCGTGGCGCACCGTAGCCCCGTGCTGCTTAGCGATATGCGAAGTGTCATCGGAAGAGTTGTTGTCGTAGACATAGACAACTGCGCCGGGCAGCTCTCGATGAAAATCGTCGACAACTTTGCCAATCGTCAGTGCTTCGTTGTAACAGGGGATTATGACGGCGGTATTCGAATAGTCCATGTAGGACCTCCTTTAATGACTCATCTGGTCGAAAGTATACCTATCGCCTGCCCCTTTGATTAGATATGGGTTAGTTTTCCAGATTTGTTGCGGTGGGTTATCGTCAACGTGGGAGGGCTATACTTTCCAATGTTATGTTTTACGAGACAAGGAGATGGTCCGTGGCTGACAATGTAGAGAGTCAGAAAGCGGTGGCTAAACCGGCCTCTCACGCTAAAAATGATTTTGAAAAGGACAAGTTCATTCTTAAGCAGCTTGTCACCAAAGATTTTAAAATTAAATATCGTCGCAGTGTTTTGGGCGTGGCATGGTCTGTGCTTAACCCACTGCTGATGATGGTTGTTATGTCGATTGTGTTTTCGACGATTTTTGGTCAGAGCCGCAATGGATCAATTACGCCTGAAATGTATCCGTTGTATCTGATTGTCGGTAACATTACGTTCTCCGTCATGTCCGAGTCGACGAACCAGGCGCTCATGTCCATCATTTGGGCGTCTTCTCTGCTTAAGAAGGTTAAGGTCC
This sequence comes from uncultured Collinsella sp., assembly GCA_900546375.1. Taxonomy (GTDB): domain Bacteria; phylum Actinomycetota; class Coriobacteriia; order Coriobacteriales; family Coriobacteriaceae; genus Collinsella. The sequence goes on along the minus strand of URCO01000003.1, from coordinate 97,574 downwards.
ATCGTTGGGTGTTTCCGGTGCAGAAGGTGCTGTTTTCTCTTGTCAACTTTTCCTTCTCTTTGGTTGCCGTCGCCCTTGTTATGCTCTTTTTCCGTGTTGTCCCTACCTGGCATTTAATTCTGCTGCCGGTTTGCTTGCTGTTGCTTATGTGTTTCTGCATGGGCTTGGGCATGATGCTGTCGGCGCTGGCGGTCTTTTTCCGCGACGTTATGCACCTGTGGACCGTTGTTATCACGGCCTGGATGTATCTGACGCCTATTTTCTGGACGACCGATTACATTAGCCAAATGGCACATTGGATCCAGGTGCTGGTGGTTGTGAATCCCATGTACAACTATCTCCAGTTTATGCGTGATATCTTCCTGTTCAATACCGTGCCTTCTGCGCTTACGTTCGGCTTATGTGTTGCCTGGGCTATTCTTGCTCTTGCTATTGGCTATACCGTATTTCATAAGACCGAGCACAAGTTTATTCTCTACATCTAAGGAGTGCTGTTCATGACTGAATCTGCTATTGATTACAGCAAGCAGCCCCTTGCTGTTGAGGTCAAAGACGTCACCATGATCTTTAATATGGCGTCTGAGTCGCTTACAAACCTCAAGGAGTACTTTATTAAGCTCGCAAAGCACGAGCTGTTCTTTGAAGAATTCCGTGCGCTTAAGCACATTTCGTTTGATGTGCATCGCGGCGAGGTCGTTGGTCTTGTTGGTACTAACGGTTCCGGTAAGTCTACGATGCTCAAGATCATCGCTGGCGTTTTGGAGCCCAGCGAAGGCGAGGTTAAGGTCCACGGCAATATTGCACCGCTGATTGAGCTTGGCGCCGGTTTCGATCCCGAGCTTACCGCTCGAGAGAATATTTACCTTAACGGTGCGCTGCTTGGATACACCAAGGAGTTTATCGACGCTAGTTTTGACGAGATCATTGAGTTCGCCGAGCTTAAAGACTTCGTTGACATGCCGCTGAAGAACTTCTCTTCGGGTATGGTTGCGCGCATTGCCTTTGCTATCGCCACGATTACCGAGCCGGATATTTTGATCGTTGATGAGACGCTTTCTGTTGGTGATGTCTTTTTCCAGCAGAAGTGCGAGCGCCGTATTCAGCATTTTATTGAGAGCGGTGACGTCACGGTCTTGTTCGTTTCTCATTCCATGGAGCAGGTTGAGCGCATTTGCCAGCGTGCTGTTTGGATCGAGAAGGGCGACCTGCGTATGGATGGTCCCGTGGATGAGGTCTGCAAGGCGTACCACGACCAGTTCAAGTAGGCTATAATTTATTAGCCGTGCGAACTTGCACTCGCTTGGACGTGCGGCTATTATGCTCCATTAGCTCAGTTGGATAGAGCAGGGGACTTCTAATCCCAAGGTCGACGGTTCGAATCCGCCATGGAGCACCAGAGAGTTTTTGAAGACCCGGTTATTGTGCCGGGTCTTTGCTTTTTGGGACGTGTGCGCGTGCAATGCTCCCTCAACAATAAGTCCGATGCAGCGATGCTGCACCGGACTTTCTACATCCCAGAATGGCTATCAGCCTTTGGCTGTTGGGCTCTTACGCCTCCGTGGGCTCCACGCCCAGCTCGTTGCGGACGAGCTCGAAGGCGGCAGCGATGGCCTTGTCCATGTCGTAGTACTTGTAGCCGCCCAGGCGACCGGCAAAGATTACGTCGCCCTCCTGCGCCGCCAGCTCCTCGTACTGCTTGTACAGGGCCTCGTTCTTGGCGTCGTTGATGGGGTAGTAGGGCTCGTCGCCGGGCTTCCAGTCGGCCGGGTACTCGCGCGTGATGACGGTCTTGTCCTGCGTGCCGAACTCAAAGTGCTTGTGCTCGATGATGCGGGTGTAGGGGATCTCGCGCTCGGTGTAGTTGATCACGGCCACGCCCTGGTGGTCCTGCTCGTCGAGCGTCTCGGTCTCAAAGCGCAGACTGCGGTACTCGAGCGTGCCCAGCTTAAAGTCGTAGAACGCGTCGATGGGGCCGCAGTAGATCGTCTTGGTGGCGATATCCGGCTCGGCGGCGATCAGCTCCTTGTACTCCACGCCGCAGCGCACCTCGATGCCCTCGAGCATGTTAGCGACCATCTTGGTGTAGCCGCCCATGGGGATGCCCTGGTAGCGGTCGTTGAAGTAGTTGTTGTCGTAGGTAAAGCGGCAGGGGAGGCGCTTGATGATGCTCGCGGGCAGGTCCTTGCAATCACGGCCCCACTGCTTCTCGGTGTAGCCCTTCACAAGCGTCTCGAAGATGTCGCGGCCGACGAGCGACAGCGCCTGCTCCTCGAGGTTCTGCGGCTCGCCGATGTTCTCGGCGGTCACCTGCTCGGCGATCTTGGCCTTGGCGTCTGCCGGCGTGACGACGCCCGGCCACATCTTGGCGAAGGTGTTCATGTTGAAGGGCATGTTGTACATGTTGCCGTGGAAGTTGGCTACCGGCGAGTTGACGTAGTTGTTGAACTCGGCGAAGCGGTTGACGTAGTCCCAGACGTCCTTCATGGAGGTGTGGAAGATATGCGCACCGTAGCGGTGGACCTGGATGCCCTCAACGTCCTCGGTGTAGATATTGCCGGCGATGTGATCGCGGCGATCGATGACCAGGACCGACTTGCCGGCGCGCTTGGCGGCATTGGCAAAGACCGCGCCCGAAAGACCGGCACCGACGACGAGATAATCGTACTGGGACATGGATATGCTCCTTTGTATGTCGATTGGACAGTTACTTTAGTTTTGGGACAAACGCTACTGACTCATTTGCCTATGAGATTAGTGTAGCAGATGCACTTTCAGCAGCTCCAGCGCATGGGCGTTGCCAGGTTTCCAAATGATCATAAGGACTCGCTATTCTGCCCTTAGGCACTCGGGCAAGACGCTTCCAACTGCATCCATTGCTTGCGGCTTCAGGGACGGTTTCTCGAATCCAACATTTAGATCCTGGTACAGCATGCTTGTCGTGTGGTCATATAGCGGCTTGGTCACCGAGTAGAAGCGCCTGTCGCTCTTGCGGCCATTGATCGTCTTGCTTGTGGTGTTGACCAGTTTTAGGATTTCGTCGACGCTGTAGGGGAGTTCATTGGCATCGCGGCGAGATATCAGAACAAAATAGTTGGACGATCCGCTGACGGCTTTGGCGAAGTCCTTTGAGTAGATAAACTCGTTACCCTCATCTAGAAAGACGATTGAATCTTCGATGATCGACAGCTCGCGCTCCCAACGTCTGCCGGAAAGCGTTTCGCAAGGCACGTCGCAGCTGAGTGTAACGCCGCTTTCCTGTCCTCGGTCGTTGTAGTCGCGAATCATCGAGATGAGCGTCGTTTTGCCCGTGCCGCTGTTGCCGCGTATAAAGGAAATATTGCGCTTAAACGTGAGTGTGTATTTGACCTTTGCCCGCTCTACGACAACGGTATGCGTTCCCTTCATTACTCATCAACATCCAAAAAGTCATTTGTAGCACCGACGAACTCCTGCATGTTCCTGACGATGCGGCCGTCGTTATCGATGCGAATCTCAAAACGCTTCCAAGGGAACTTCATGATGTGGTAAAGGGTTACAAGGGCGTCTTGCTCTTTGCCGATCTTGAGTAGCCAGCGGGCGCAATTGTCTCCACAGGTAGATGCGTTGAACACCATATTTGGGAGATTGCGCACCAGCAGCAGCGTCTTGACGCCGCCGGACAGTTCGAGTGGGGTGATCGAGCCCAGCTGCTTGCTTATGATGTTGTGGGGGCCGATGAGCTCTGATCCGTCCACGCTTTTAATGATCTGTGCGGCCATAGGGTCTTCGAACCATGTGTCCAAGTATGAGTTCCTAAAATAGGTCTCGGTATCGTAGATGGAACCGGGGTAATCTCCCAGATGGATGCTTAACATGCGCGTCTCCAGACGTTGTGTGACTGCAATGATTATATGCCAGTAATAAAGTGCCGCCAGTAGCGAGGTTGCTGCTGGCGGCACTGGCATTATTAGCGTGTTAATCGCGTTGATGGATTTGCTCGCGAGGCTACTTTTCGAGACGCTCCCTCAGCAGCTCCAGCGCATGCGCATATCCCTGCAGGCCTTCGCCGGTGATGGTGGCGAAGCAGGCTAGGCGGGCGTAGCTCACCTGGCGGAAGTCCTCGCGCGTTTCGACGGCGCTGATGTGGACCTCAACGGCGGGGATGGCGACGGCCTTGAGGGCATCGAGGATCGCCACGCTCGTATGCGTGTAGGCAGCCGGGTTGATGACGATGCCGTCGACCTTGCCATAGGCCTCCTGGATCTTGTCGACGATGCTGCCCTCGTGGTTGGACTGGAAGACCTCGACCTCGTCAAAGCCCTGCGCGGCGCCTGCCTCCTGGCAGATCTGGACCAGGCGGTCGTAGTTGTCGCTGCCGTAGATGCCCGGCTCGCGAATGCCGAGCATGTTGAGGTTGGGGCCGTTGATGACGAGTGCTTTCATGGTTGTTTCCTTTGCAGTTGGTCGATTTGGCGAGGCGGAATGAAAAACCACCACAAAGGTGCCTGTCCCCTTTGTGGTGGTTTTTGTTAGAGAGCGGGTGGGAGGGTGTCGAGGAGGGCGCGGGCGGTGTTGGCGGCGCAGTCGCGTGAGTCGATGATGTAGTCGGCCCAGGCGCGGTAGCGCGGCATGCGCTGCTCGGCGAGTTTATCGATGCCATCGCGGGCGGTGATGGGGCGACCCTTATGGGCGAGTTCGTCGAGCTTGCGGTTGAGCATCACGATCTGGCTGTTCTGGTGCAGCAGCGGGTAGTTCTCGTCGCGTGTGACCACGCCGCCGCCCGTGGAAAGCACCAGGCCGCTGCGCTTGGAGATGTCGGCCAGCTCCGCCGTCTCCTGCTCGCGGAAGGCTGCCTCGCCGCGCTCGACGATAAAGTCGGCGCAGGGCATCCCCAGGCGCTCCTCAAGCGCGGCGTCCAAGTCGATGTGCTCGCGACCCGTGAGCTGGGCGATCTGCTCGCCCACACGGGTCTTGCCCGAACCCGGCATGCCTATCAGGGCGATATTCTGTTCGCGGCGTGACAGGCGCTCCGTCACATCCAGGATACGCTCGCGCGGGGTGGCTTGGCCGGTATAGCGCTCTACAGCCTGTGCCGCCTGGGCCACAAGCATTAGCAGGCCGCCGATGCAGGGGATGCCGCGGCGCTCGGCCTCGAGCATTAGGCCCGTGCGGGCGGGGTTGTAGACAATGTCGATGACGCCCTCGAGCGCATCGAGGCCTTCGAGCGTGCAGGGAGCGTCGGGGCAGTGGGGGAACATGCCGGCAGGCGTGCAGTTGACGAGCAACGCGGCATCGGATTGCTGAGCGATGTTGCCGTAGTTGACCTCGCTCGTGCGACCTACGGGTACGACGATGGCGCCCAGATCGCCGAGCACCATGCTGGCCGTAGTGCCCGCGCCACCGGTGGCGCCGAGCACGAGGACCTTCTTGTCGGCAACTTCAACGCCCAGCTCTTCGACCAGACACTGAAAACCAAAGTAGTCGGTGTTGTCGCCGCGCAGGCGGCCGTCGGACAGGCGCGTGATGGTGTTGACGTTTCCCATGCGCTCGGCCAGGGGGCTCAGCTCGTCCAGGTATTCCATGACGGCACGCTTGTAGGGGATGGTCACGTTGGTGCCCTCCCATTCGTCGCCGGTCATAAAGGCCTGGAGGTCCTCGGGCTCGCGCTCAAATCGCACGTACTCAAGCCCAGCGAGTTCCTTGTAGATGGTCGGGGTGTAGCTGTGGCCCAGCACGCGGCCCAGCACGCCGTAGGGACGGGTTGCGGCGGTATCGGTCATCTAGAGCACCTCCGTGTAGCTGCCAAAGTAGGTGAAGCTCTCGCACACGTCGTCGATGGAATCGAGCAAGTCATCGAGGGCCTTGCTGCCAAAGGGGCAGTCCAGGTCAAAGTAGAACATAAACTCAAAGTCGTGCCCGGGGATGGGGCGGCTCTCGAGCTTGATGAGGTTGATGTTGAGTGCATAGAAACGCTCGAGTACGCGATAGAGGGCGCCCGGCTCGTTGGCCGTGGTGATCATAAGCGAGGTACGGTTGGCGCCGGGGTAGACGCGCGGCTCGCGGCTGATGACGACAAAGCGCGTGTAGTTGTTGTCCGAGTCCTGGATGTTGGGCTCCAGCACCTCCAAGCCGTAGAGCGCCGCACAGCTGCGCGAGGCGATGGCGGCGACGTCGGTGCGTTCGGAGTTGGCGACCATCTCGGCCGACATGGCGGTATTGGGGTACTTGGCGGCGTGCAGGCCGTGGGCCTCGATAAAGCCGGCGCACTGGGCGATGGCCTGGCCGTGGCTGTAGACCTCGCACACGTCGGCGAGTTTGGTGCCGGGTTTGACGAGCAGGTTGTGATCGATCTTGAGACGAAGCGAGCGCACGATATGGAAGTCGAACTGTGCGAGCAGGTCGTAGACGGCGTTGACCGAGCCGGCAGTGGAGTTTTCGATGGGCAGCACGCCAAACTCGCAAAAGCCGTCGCGCACGGCGCGCATGACGCCCTCGAAGGTCTCAAAGAACGCAATATCCGGCACGTCGAAGAGCTTGCACGCGGCGATCTGGCTGTAGGCCCCTTCGACGCCTTGGCAGGCGACAGTGGCCGTCTGGGGGAAGGGTGTGTCAAAGGCTGCGGCCGTGGCGCGGGCCTTTTGCGACACCGTGATGCCCTTGAGCTCGTTGATGTAGCGCTGCTGCTCGGCCTTGCTCATGCTCATGAGGAGGCGGAACAGAGTGATGGTCTGGGCCTCATAGCGCTCGGGTGCGCGGCTGGCGAGATTGTTGAGCTTGGAGCGTTCGCGGGCGGGGTCAAAGACGGCCTTGCCCATCTCGATCTTGGATTTGGCGACTTCGGTGGCAATGTCCATACGCTCGACAAAGCTGTTGAGCAGGGTGGTGTCGATGCCATCGATGGCCTGGCGAATATCGGCAAGGTCCATGGAGGCCCCTTTCACGTGTTGGTGATTTTTCTGGGACGGGCGTGGGGGCCGGAGTTGGCCCCCCCGGAGATTTTTTAGAGCTGGGCGGCGTCCTCGAGGAGGGCGTCCCAGATGGCGAGGGCGGCGGCTGCTTCGGCTACGGGGACGGCGCGCGGGACGATGCAGGGATCGTGGCGGCCGTGGACCGAGATCTCGGCGTTTTCCATGGCGTCCATGTCCACGGTCTGCTGCTCACGACCGATGGAGGGCGTCGGCTTCACGGCCATACGCCACATGACGGGTGCACCGGTGGAAATGCCACCCAGAATGCCGCCGGCGTTGTTGGACTCGACCGCAATCTCGCCGGTTTCGGCATCTACGCGGTATGGATCGTTGTTCTCGCTGCCGCGCATGGCGGCTACGGCAAAGCCCATTCCAAACTCCACGCCCTTCACGGCGGGAATGCCAAACGCGATCTGCGCGATGCGGTTCTCGACGCCGTCGAACATGGGGTCGCCGATGCCCGCGGGAAGTCCGTAGATGCCGCACTCCACGATGCCGCCGATGCTGTCGAGCTCGTCACGCGCGGCCAGAATCTCCTCGCGCATGCGACCGGCGGCCGCCGCGTCGATGCAGGGCAGGTCGTTCGTAAGGATTGCCTTGCGGTCGGCCTCGCGATAGACCATGTCGTCCATCGGCAGGTCGGAGATACCGCCGATCTGTGCGACGTGCGCCATGACCCGAATGCCGCGGGCCTCGAGTGCCTGCAGTGCGATGCCGCCGGCGATGCACAAGGGGGCCGTCAGGCGGCCGGAGAAGTGTCCGCCGCCGGCGACGTCGTGCATGTTGTGGTACTTCACGCGCGCCGGAAAGTCTGCGTGCCCGGGGCGGGGCTTGCGGCGCAGCTCGGAATAGTCCTTGGAGCGCGTGTTGGTGTTCTCAATGATCGCGGCGATGGGTGCGCCGGTAGTGTGTCCATCGACCACACCGGCAATGATATGCGCGGCGTCGGCCTCACGGCGCTTGGTCGCGGTCTCGTCGCGGCCGGGGGCGCGACGGTCCAAAAAGGCCTGCAGCTGCTCCTGGTCAACGGCGATACCGGCGGGAATGCCATCGAGTGAGCAGCCGATAGCAGGGGAGTGCGACTGGCCAAAGATGCTCAGATGCAAGACGTTGCCAAAGGTCGAGGACATGCTATTCCTCCTCGAGCGTGACCTTGCCGCCCAGCAGGCGGTAGTGGTCAAAGAAATCAGGATAGGACTTGTTGACGGCCTCGGCGCCGTGGATCACGACTTCGCCAGTGGCGCGGCTCGCAGCGATGGCGGCCATCATGGCGATGCGGTGGTCGTTGTGCGAATCGACCTCGCCGCCGGTAAAGGCGTCGACACCCTTGATGATGAGGTCGTCGCCGGCAATGCGCACCTGTGCGCCCAGTGCGGTGAGCTCGCGGGTGGTGGTGGCCAGACGGTCGGATTCCTTGATGCGCAGGCGGGCGCAGTCGCGGATGAACGTGCGGCCTTGCGCCAGCGATGCCACGGCAGAGATAACGGGCACCAAGTCGGGGATGTCGTGCGCGCTCATCTCAAAGCCGGCGAGCTTGTCGGACTGCACGGTGGCGGCGTTGGTGGAGCGCACGATGCGGGCGCCAAAGCGCGAGAGCGCGGCAAGCACGTTGCGGTCGCCTTGCGCAGAGCTGAGCGACACGCCCTCGACGGTGATGGGGTCGGTACCGATGGCGCCGGCACACAGCCAAAAGGCGGCGTTGGACCAGTCGCCCTCGACAGCAACGTTGCCTGGAGTGCGGTACGAGCCGCTGTCCACGCGGAAGTTCGTGATCTCGGGCTGGCCGTCCTTGGCGGGGATGCGCTCGACGTTGACCTCGACGCCGAAGGCCTTCATGGCCTGGATGGTCAGGTTGATATAGGGGCGGCTCTCGATAAGGCCGGTTACCTGCACGCAGGAGGGCTGGGCCAAAAGCGGGGCTGCCAGCAGCAAGCCGGAGATGTACTGCGAGCTCACATTGCCCGGCAGGATAAAGGTGCCCGGGCGCATGCGGCCGCTTGTCTTGAGCGGGAAGCCGCCCAGACCCTGCAGGTCGCAGCCGGCGGCAATGATCTCGTCGGAGAGCGGGGAGAGGGGGCGTGCGCCCAGGCGGCCCTGGCCCACAAAGGTGGCCTCTGCCCCCAGCGCGCAGGCGACGGGCAGCATAAAGCGGAGCGTGGAGCCGCTCTCGCCGCAGTCGAGCGTGCCGCCCGCAAGTGCCTTGAGCAGGCCAAACTCAATACTCTTCATGGTGGGATGGACTTGGAACCCGTCCTCGACGGTCTCGATGCGGGCACCCAGGGCCGTGAGGCAGCGCACCGTGGCCTCGATATCGGCGCAGGTGGTGTTGCAAGTGACGTGCGTCTCGCCGTTGGCGAGTGCGGCACAGATGATGAGGCGGTGCGCCATCGACTTGGACGCGATGGCGGGAACGGTGCCCTTGAGCGGGGAGGGGGTGATGCGGGCTAGCATACGGATGCGTCTCCCTTCTGGCCGAGGCCCTCGGCAATTAAATCATGGAAGGTGGAAAGCGGCGTGCGGTCGATGCTGCAGCGGCCAATACCGTGCGGAATCACCAGATCGATGGTGTCACCGGCGCGTTTTTTGTCGTGCAGCGCCTCGGCAAAGATGGCGTCGGCCGAAAGCTCACAGCGGGTCTTGAGGCCATGACGGGCGCAGAGCTCCTCGATGCGACCGGGCAGCTCGGCATCGCAAATGCCGTGCAGGGCTGCGGCACGCGTGATGATGCCCATGCCGATCGACACGCAGTTGCCGTGTCCCAGCTCAAAGTGCTCGCAGGCCTCGACGGCATGTCCGGCGCTGTGTCCAAAGTTGAGGAGCTTGCGCTGGTTGGTCTCGCGTTCGTCGGCAACGACCACGGCGCGCTTAATGTCGATATTGCGGGCGATTATGAGCGCCACGCGGGCCACGTCGCGGTTCAGCAGCTCAAGCGTGAGCGGGGTCTTCTCCAGCTCGGCGAAGAGCTCGGGGTCGGCGATCACGGCGTGCTTGACGACTTCGCCGCAGCCGTCGGCGAACTGCTCGGGCGTGAGGGTGGCAAGGCATCCCACGTCAGCGATAACTACGCTCGGCTGCCAAAAGGCGCCAGCTAGGTTCTTGCCGGCAGCCAGGTCGATGGCCGTCTTGCCGCCCACCGACGAGTCCACCATAGCGAGCAGACTCGTGGGGATCTGCACAAACTTGCAGCCGCGCATGTAGGTGGCGGCCACAAAGCCAGCCACGTCGCCCACGACGCCGCCGCCGAGTGCCACGATCACGTCGGAGCGCGAAAGCTCGTGCTCGGCTACAAACTCAAGAATGGCAACGTAGGTCTCGGCGCGCTTGTGTACCTCGCCGGCCTCGAAGGTGCAAATGCTTACCTCATAGCCTGACGCCTCCAGGCTCTGCTTAACGGGCATCTGGTAGAGCGGGCCCACGTTGGTGTCCGTCACGATGACGGCGCGGGTGCCTCCGGCGGTGGCGCGAACGAGTGGCCCTGCCTGCTCCAGCAAAAACGTGCCCACGTGTACCTGGTAGGGGCGTGCGGTGTCGATATCGATGGTAATCGCCATAAGCTATGGTCCTTTCGACCTGGCGTGATAGGTGGTCTAGTGGGCGCTCTCGTCGTCGAGTGCGCGCTTGATGCGATCGCCCTCGGCAAGGAGATTCTCAAGATAACGCTGGTCGCGGTTCTTGAGCGCACGGCTGTAGGCGCCGAGCGAATCGATCAGATGGTCGATCTCGAAGGCGAGAGCGTCGGCGTCGTCAATCATGAGCTCGGACCACATCTGCGGGTTGAGGTGGGCCACGCGCGTGAGGTCGCGGTAGCTACCGGCAGAGAAGCCGTGGTGGACCTGGGCGGTGGGGCTCTTTACGTAGGCGTTGGACACCACGTGCGCGAGCTGGCTCGTAAAGGCGATCACGCGGTCGTGCTCGGTGGCGGTGGTCACGCTGAACTTGCCAAACCCCAAGGGACGCACCATCTCGCGAACCTGGCCCAAGAGCTCCAGCTTAAGAGCATCGTCTACCGCAGGCGGAACGAGCACGAGCGGTGCGCCCTGGAACAGGTCGGCGCTGGAATGGGCGTACCCCGAGAACTGGGTGCCCGCCATGGGGTGTGCGCCCACAAAGTAAAAGCCGTGCTCTCGTGCGAGCTCAAAGGCCCGCTCACACACGATGCCCTTCACACCCACGGTGTCGATCACCACGGGGCCCATGATGGCATCGGTGTCGGTGGCGTCGGCGAGCGCCTGAGCGTGGGCCTCGAGCCACTCGATGCATCCTTTAGGATAGCAGGCAAGGACGATGATGTCGCACTCGCCGAGCGTCTCGTCGTTGAGCTCGCCGGCGACGGTACCCATGCTGGCGGCCGTCATCACGTCATCGTCGGGGTCCCAGGCAAGCACGCGAACGCCCGCCTGCGCATAGCCGCGGGCAAAGCTGCCGCCGATGAGGCCCAGGCCCACGATGCCGGCGCACTTGGGTCCACCCTGGTTGACGCGTGCGTTTCTCACCGTACCCATGGGTTACTCCTGAACGGTCTCTTGGCAGACGACCTCGCGGATGGCGCGGATGCGGCGCATGGTGTCGTCGAACTGGTCGGGGGTGAGGGCCTGAGCACCGTCGGACCAAGCGTGGCTCGGGTCGTCGTGGACCTCGATCTCCAGACCGTTGGCGCCGCAGGCAGTCGCGGCGAGCGCCATGGGCTCGACATAGCGGGTGTAGCCGGTGGCGTGGCTGGGGTCGGCGACGACGGGCAGGTGCGATAGGTGGTGCAGCACCGGCACGGCGTTGAGGTCGAAGGTGTTGCGGGTGCGGGTCTCGAAGGTGCGAATGCCGCGCTCGCACAGGATGACGTTGTCGTTGCCCTCGCTCATGATGTACTCGGCAGCCATGAGCAACTCGTCGACGGTGCCGGACATGCCGCGCTTGAGCAGGACCGGGGTCTTGGTCTTGCCGACCTCCTTGAGCAGGGGGAAGTTCTGCGCGTTGCGGGCGCCGATCTGCATGACGTCGATCTTCTTATCCAAGAAGACCTGCACGTCGCGCGGGTCCATGATCTCGGTGACGATCGGCATGTCGAGCTCGGCGGATGCCTCGCATAGCAGGTCCAGGCCGGCGGGACCCATGCCCTGGTAGGCGTAAGGGGAGGTGCGGGGCTTGTAGGCGCCACCGCGCAGCATCGTGGCGCCGGCGGCCTTTACGCGGCGCGCGATGCGAATGAGGTTTTCGCCCTCGACGGAGCAGGGTCCGGCGATGACCTGGAACTGGTCGCCGCCGATCTTGACGCCGTGGCCGCAGTCGATGACGGAGTCCTCGGGGTGGAACTTGCGGTTGGCACGCTTAAAGGGCTCGGAGACGCGCTGCACGCGCTCGACGACATCCATGGACTCGAGCAAGAACGGGTCGATCTTGGTCGTATCGCCCACCAGGCCGATGATGGTCTCGTTCTCGCCGCGCGAGACGTCGGTCTTGAGACCCTTCTTCTCAATCCAGCTGACGATATGGCCGACGGCCTCGTCGCTGGCGCTCTGCTTCAAAATCGCAATCATGGTGTGCCTCTCACCTCGATGGATAGCTCTTGCAAAAACGGCCCGCATCGCGAGCCGTTATATATGTGCATGAGAGTTTATACTAATTGTTTCACTTTTGCGTTCTAAGGTGAGCCTCTGCGCCGTGTCTCCCACGTAATTGCAAAGCTTTTTCTATTCTTTTGTTAGCCCGTGGCGCACTTGGGTATAATGCCAACCGTTCGCCCTATTAGCTCAGGGGATTAGAGCGTCTGCCTCCGGAGCAGAAGGCCGTTGGTTCGAATCCAACATGGGGCACCCTCGAACGTAAGACCGTCCGAACCTCGCATGGTCCGGGCGGTTTTCTTATACCGACGCGACGTGATGGGACAAGGTATGGCAGCAACGGATATCGAGCGCGGGCTTTCGACCGCCGAGGTCGAGGAGCGCATCGCCGCCGGTAAGATCAACCGCAACATGGAACTCAAGACCAAGTCGGTCCGCGAGCTCATCATCGAGAACCTCTGCACGCTGTTTAACTTGATCAACGTGGTTTTGGCGATTTTGGTGTTGCTGACCGGTTCGTTTAAGAACCTGACGTTCCTGTTCGTGGTGTTCTTGAACACGGCAATTGGCGTCATCCAGTCCATGCGCTCCAAGCGGATGGTCGATAAGCTTACGCTGCTCACCTCTAAGAAGGCCATCGCGGTGCGCGACGGCGCCGAGGTAGAGCTCGACCTGGACCAGATCGTGCTCGACGATATCATTCGCCTGGGGCGCGGCGACCAGATTCCCGCCGACGCCGTGGTGGTGTCGGGTGAGGCACTCGTGAACGAGAGCCTGCTGACGGGCGAGAGCGATCTCATCAAAAAGCAGCCCGGCTCCGAGCTCATGAGCGGCAGCTTTATCGACTCGGGCCTGCTGCGCGCCCGCGTGATCCATGTTGGCGCCGACAACTACGTGGCCAAGATCAACAACGAGGCCAAGTACGTCAAAAAGGTCAATTCCGAGATCATGAATGCGCTCAACGCCATCGTGCGCTTTGCGAGCCTCATTATGATTCCGCTCGGCCTGGCGCTCTTTGCCTCGAGTGTGAGCGAGCTGTGGGATGCCGCCGGTACGCCGGGCGATAGCGCGCTTTCGTGGTGTTTTTCCGAGCTGCTTGCCGGTCGCGTGCCTTCGTCGGCGCTGCTGTCTACGGTGGGCGCTCTTTTGGGCATGATTCCGCAGGGCCTGGTGCTGCTGACTTCGTCGGTGCTTGCCATCGCCACGGTGCGTCTGGCGCGCCGCAAGGTACTCGCGCAGCAGCTCTACTGTATCGAGACGCTCGCGCGCGTCGACGTGCTGTGCCTGGACAAGACGGGCACCATTACCTCGGGCCGTATGGAGGTCGAGGGTACCTACCCGCTGCCTGTTGAGGGCGTTGGCTTTGGCGCGGACTCGGACGAGGCAGCTGTCCCCGTCGAGACCACGGTCCTGGATTTTGCGCTCGCCAACGTGGCGCGTGCCACCTCGGCAGACGCCAACGAGACCTGTCAGGCGCTGCTCAACTATTACGCTGACCGCCCGGTCGAGGTTTCCGAGCCGCTGGCGGTCATTCCGTTCTCTTCGTCCAAAAAGTGGAGCGGCGCCTCGTTTGCGCAGGGCTCCTATGTGATGGGCGCAGCGCAATTTGTGCTTTCGGAGCGCGTCTTTGCGCAGGTCGAGAATCGTGTGGCCGAGCTTGCCGACACCTGCCGCGTGCTTGTTGTGGCCCGTGTGGACGGCTTTACGCCCGACGGCGATATGGCGGGCGAGGCCGAGCCCGTGGGCTTTGTGACCATTCGCGACGAGATCCGTACCTCGGCTGCCGAGACCATCGGCTACTTTAACGAGCAGGGTGTGACCCTCAACGTGATCAGCGGCGACGACCCGCGCACGGTGTCATCGATCGCGCGCGTGGTGGGCGTTCCGGGGGCCGATGCCTACGTCGACGCCACGACGCTTGATACGCCGTCCAAGATTGATGCGGCGGTGGACCGCTATCACGTCTTTGGTCGCGTGACGCCGCAGCAAAAGCGCGAACTCGTGCAGGCGCTCAAGCGTCGCGACCATACCGTTGCCATGACGGGCGACGGCGTCAACGACGTGCTGGCGCTCAAGGAGGCCGACTGCTCCGTGGCCATGGCCGCCGGTTCCGATGCTGCGCGCAACGTGGCCGAGATCGTGCTGGTCGACAACGATTTTGCCTCGATGCCCGCCGTGGTGGCTGAGGGCCGTCGCTCCATCAACAACCTGCAGCGCTCTGCGGCGCTGTTCTTGACTAAGACGCTGTTCTCGATGGGCCTGGCGGCGCTGTGCATCGCGTTTCCGCCGTATCCCTTCGAGCCGATTCAGATGACACTCATCAACTTCTTCTGCATCGGCGCGCCGGGCTTTGTGCTGGGTTTGGAGCCCAACAACGCCCGCGTGAAGGGGTCATTCTTGACCAACGTGCTCAAGCGTGCGCTGCCGGCGTCGCTGGCGGTCATAATGGCTGCGGCGCTCGATATCTTTGTGGCGCGCGTGTTCGGCTTTAACCAGCTCACCCTTTCGACCATGTGCCTGCTTACGTCGTGCGCGGCGAGCGTGAGCCTGATCTGGCGCATCTCGCAGCCGCTCACTCCCTTGCGTGTGGTGCTCTTTGTATTTGTCGTCGTCGGCATCTTGGCGGGTGTTATCGGATTCCCGGAGCTGCTGTCCATCGCCAACCTGTCGATTGGCGAGGCCGTTATCTTGCTGGCGATTGTCGTCTTTACCCGCACTGTGTTCTTTAAGCTCGCCACGATGATGGACTCGCTTAAGCCGCGCCGTCGCCATGCTGCCACCGGCTTTGGCCGTGGCGTTCGCGTCCGTCTGGGCCGCGGCGGCAGTAAGGTAAGCTCGACGGGTTCAACTGCCCAGCGTTTTGCCAAGCGCGTCGCCGCCGATATGGCGCAGCGCCGTGAGGAGCGCACCGCTCGCGAGGCCGAGGTTCGCGCGCTCGAGGGTGTGGAAAAGGCCCAGCCCAAGAAAAAGAAGGGCACGGGCGTCACTCGCTCGCGTGTGACCAAGTCCGCCCAGGGCATTAAGGTCTCGATGCCGAGCAAGAAGAAAAAGCGCGCAAATAAAGCCTAGCTTCAGTCGCCGGGGGGATGATTTTTCTGGGACGGGGATTAAAAAATCATCCCTCCACAAAGACTACCCTGGCGATGTTGAATTGGTGCCTTGCTCCTGTGGGGGCGTGGCGATGTTATGCTCTAACCTCGACTGTATGAATTGCTCCGAAAAGAGGAAGCCGTGATCTGCCCGCATTGCCTTAAGACCATAGAGGACGGCGCCTCGTTCTGCCCCTATTGCAACGCATACGTTGGTCCGGGCGACGGTCCCGAGCATACCGAGTTCGTATTCTGCGATGGTTGTGGCGCACGCCTGTCCCCGCATGATCGCACCTGTCCCAAGTGCGGGCGCCCCGCCCCGGGCATCCTTTCCAAAGACGCGGCTGCATCCGATCTGGCAGCAGGCCGCACGGCCGGCTTTCCGCGCTTGACGCAGGAGCAGATCGATACCGAGGTGCCCCATGCGCCGGCGTCTGCCGCCGCGGTGCTCTCGGACGCCGCCGATCCCAACGAGACCTGCGTGCTGCCTGCCTTCGATAAGGACTTTGGCATCCCCAAGGTCGATATCCCCACACCGGTGTCCCTGCGCGATGATGTCCAGCCCAAAAAGCAAAAGGCCAAGCGCAAGGTCCATCCCGACGAGGATGCCTATCACAAGCACAAGCGCCATATCCCCAAACCGCTTATCGTCATCGTGGTGCTCGCCGCCGTGTGCGGTGGTGCGTATTGGTTTGTGACTGCCGATCCTATGGGCGTCATGCCCGGCTTCTACGACCAGTTTGGTCAGGCCGCCAAGACCACCTTCCCGTCGCGCCAAAAGGGCGAGGCCACCGAGAAAGAGTCCAAGCAAGAGGATGCGTCCGAGGTCGTTCAGGAGGAGACCGTCTTAACCGACGACCAGCTCTACGCCAGGCTCGACGGCCTGTACCAGACCATCGTGTCGTACAGCGACGATGATCAGATCGGCGAGGTCATCGATTCGTTTAATAACGGCTATCTGCGTACGCCGCTCTCCACCCGCCAGGAGCTGTCGCAGAGCGCTTATGCCCTGCGCGATCAGATTAAAAAGACCCAGGATGAGCTCAATAACCTCAAGGTTCAGGACGACACCGTCTATGCGGAGGACATCGATCATCTAAAGCAGCTTGCCCAGTGGATGTACGAGCGTGTCGACGTGATCTGCCAGAGCTGGGATATCTCGCTGTCCATTCCCGACGGCGAGTCGCTGAGCGCCCGTCAGAGCGAGATCCTGGCGCCCATCGCACAAGGCGGCAACAGCGCGCTTAACCAGTACGACGCCAACGTGAGCGCATGGAGACCGCAGCAACGTTCGTAATTTGTTGCCCTCCGGCGGCATAACCTGCGTGCGCAATTGATGGAAGCCCGTGCTTATTGCTACAATTTGACCAAATATGCTTTAAACGCACGAGGAAGGAACCACATGTTTGGTTTTAAGAAAGAGCTCTACACGCCCGAGTATCAGCTTGCCGGCGATGAGTGCGCGGTGATCGAGACGTCGAAGGGCACCATCAAGGTCAAGTTTGACGGCGAGGGCGCCCCCATCCACGTGGCGAACTTCTGCGAGCTTTCCACGATGGGTTTTTACGACGGCCTTAAATTCCATCGCTATGTGCCCGGTTTTGTGATCCAGGGCGGCGACCCCAATACCCGCGATATGTCCGGCGCCGATGTCGCCGCCGGTCTTGAGGGCCCCGACGGCATGCCCGGTACCGGCGGCCCCGGCTACTGCATCAAGGGCGAGTTCGCTACCAACCCGCGTAACAGCCACGTCGACGGCGCGCTTGCCATGGCACGTTCCATGGATCCCGATTCCGCGGGTTCGCAGTTCTACTTCTGCCTGGGCGCTCAGCATAACCTCGACTCCGGCTACACCGTCTTTGGCACCACGGTCGAGGGCCTCGACGTCATCTCGCAGCTGCGTGCCGGCGACGAGATCGTCCACGTCGAGATCGTTCACGAGTAAAGGGGACTTTCTTGAATAGCCAGCTGATCCAACAGGGCCGCGCCGCTTATCGCGCGGGTGATTATTCCGCTGCCGCCCAGATGCTCGGTGCGGCAAAGACCCCCAGCGAGATTATGGGCGAGGCCGACCATCTGCGCGGCAATGCCTTGATGCACCTGGGCATGTATGCCGAGGCCGCCGAGGCCTACGCCGCCGCCCTCAACGACGGTACCTATGGCAAGCGCGGCGCGCTGCTTACCAACCGCGGCAAGGCGCTTGCTGCCGTGGGTGACTATGTGACCGCAGCCCAGGCGTTCTCTGCCGCAACGCAGGATGCATCCTATGCCACGCCGTTTAAGGCCTATCTGGGTCTGGGCAACGCCCTGTTCCAGTCGGGCGATTATGCCAACGCCGGTACTGCCTTCCGTCAGGCCGCCATCGATGGTGCCAACCCGGCTCCCGCCGCCGCTCTTGGCGATCTTGGCCGCTGCTTCATTAAGCTCGGCCGTCCGGCAGACGCCGTAGAGACCTACCGCACGGCCATCGACTTTGCCGGTCCGCGCGATGACACGCGTGCGCTTAACGCCGGCATGGGCCAGGCGCTCTCTGCCGCCGGTCGTCCCTCTGACGCGCTCGATGCCTTTAACGCCGCCACCGCCGACGGTATCTACCAGCTCACGCCCGAGCAGGCCGACGAGCTTGCCCGCGTGCACGATTCCCTCGCTGCTCTTTCGGCCCAGACGGCCATGGCCACGGCGCCGGCTCCCGCGATGGATGCTCCCGCCGTCGACCCGCTCGACCCCACGGGTGCTACCGGTCAATTTATGCCCGACCCCTCGGACACCGGCTTCTTCACCCTGTCCGAGTCCGAGATGGTTCAGCAGGACCGCAAGGAGGCCAAGGTCCGTCGTCGCCATCGCCACACGGGCCTCAAGGTTTTCTTGGTGCTGCTTCTGCTGATCGTCATTGCCGCAGGCGGTCTTGGCTTTGCCTACACGCGCGGCCTGGGCTTTCCCTCGCAGGAATCCGTCATCACCGACCTGTTCCAGGCCGCAGGTGATGGCGACACCGCCAAGGCCGAGTCCTGCTTGGCCTCCAGCCTGTCCGAGGACGCCAAGTCGATGATCATTTCCTCGATTCCGCAGGGCGCCACCGTCTCCATTGAGGGCATGGACCAGTCTATGACCGAGACCACCGCCAAGGTCAAGGCGTCGCTGTCCAAGGGCGGCGAGCAGGAGTACACCGTCAAGTTCGTGCGCTCCGACAACCATATCGGTTGGGCCGTCTCCTCGCTCGACATCGATCTCTCCGCTGCTGACAACCAGTAGTGACCTTATGAGATTTGGCGCTGCCCGGTGCTTCACCGCAAGTGAGGTGCCGGGCTTGCGCTAGTATGATGGGCTAGTAGTTTTCCAGCAATCATCCAACACATCAGGAGTTGCGTTGTTTTCTTTGATGGATATGTTTTTCGGTAGCTATGCGGGCGATCTTGCCATCGACCTCGGCACCGCCAACACGCTTGTCTCCGTGCGCGGCAAGGGCATCGTCATTCGCGAGCCCTCCGTTGTCGCCATCGACAAGAACGATGAGCGCATCCTGGCTGTCGGTATCGAGGCAAAGCGCATGCTCGGCCGTACGCCCGGTAACATTGTGGCTGTGCGTCCCCTTAAGGACGGCGTTATCGCCGACTTCGACGTTACCGAGGCCATGCTTCGCTATTTTATCGACAAGGCGTCCGAGAAGCGCTATCCGTGGACCCCGCGTCCGCGCGTTGTCGTCTGCGTCCCCTCCGGTGTCACGTCGGTCGAGAAGCGCGCCGTTTTTGAGGCTACGATCCAGGCCGGTGCCCGCCAGGCATACCTGATCGAGGAACCCATGGCCGCTGCCATCGGCGCCGACTTGCCTGTCGAGGAGCCCACTGGCTCCATGGTCATCGATATCGGTGGCGGTACCACCGAGGTCGCCGTTATCGCCATGGGCGGTATCGTCGTGTCGCAGTCCATCCGCATTGCCGGTGACGAGTTTGATCAGGCCATCCTTACCCACGTTCGCGATGCCTATAACCTGGCTATCGGCGAGCGCACGGCCGAGGACATCAAGATCAAGGTCGGTTCTGCCGTGCCGCTCAAGGATGAGCTCGACGTCGAGGTCAACGGCCGCGACGTGATCACGGGCCTGCCCAAGACCGTGCGCATCGAGAGCGAGGAGATTCGTCGCGCGCTCAACAAGCCGCTCGACGAGATGGCCAAGGCCGTCAAGGACGCCCTCGACGCCACGCCGCCCGATCTTGCCTCGGATCTTATGTACTACGGCATCCTGCTGACCGGCGGCGGCGCGCTGCTGCGCGGTCTCGACGTGCGTCTGCGCGACGAGACCGGCGTTTCGGTCAACGTCAGCCCTACGGCGCTCGACAACGTCGTCAACGGCTGCGCCCGCGTGCTCGAGGCCAACGCGTTTGACGGTGGCTTCGTCCAGACCAATGCTTAATTTCCAAAAGGTGGATTCCATTTGGCACGATCTTCGGGTTTCTCTTCAAATCTGAATACCAAACGACAATCAACGGGTATGCGCCCGTTGATTGTTTTCAGCGTGATTTCGGTGCTGCTTCTCACGTTTTATATTCGTGAAGGCGAGGCGGGTCCGATTCACGCCGTGCGTTCGGGCGTGACGACGATTACCTCGCCGGTGCGCTTTGTGGGCTCGGCTGTGGCCGCGCCCTTCAACGCAATCGGAAACGTGTTCTCAAACCTTACGGCTTCGCAAGACACCCTCGACGATCTTAAGAAGCAAAACGAGGTCCTGACGTCAAAGGTCGCCGAGCTCTCCGAGGCTCAAAAGACCGCCGAGCGACTCGAGAGCCTGGTCGGTCTTCAGTCGACCTACAATCTCAAGTCCACCGCGGCTCGCATTGTCGGAGCTTCGGGCGATGCCTGGACCTCGACCGTTACCATCGACAAAGGCTCTGCCGACGGTCTTACCATCAACATGCCCGTGACGAGTTCTGCCGGTGTCATCGGTCAGATTATCGAGGTTTCGGCCAAGACCTCCACCGTCCGCCTGATTAGTGATGAGAACTCGGGCGTGTCCGCCATGGTGCAGGATACGCGCGCTCAGGGCATGCTGCAGGGGCAGCCCGACGGTACCCTGCGCCTGGAGCACGTGAGTGTCGATTCCGACGTGAAGGTGGGCGACATCATCGTGACCTCGGGCATCGGCGGCGTATTCCCCAAGGGCCTGCCGCTCGGTACGGTCTCGTCGGTGGAGAAGTCTGCCAACGATGTGTACTACACCATCGTCGTGCGCGCCCAGACAACGGCCGAAAACAACGAGGAAGTGCTGGTCATTACGTCGCTGACCGATGAGCAGTCGGCTTCGGACGATGATGTGAACACCGCCAACAGTACGCCGCAGGGTACGTCGCGCGATGCAGCGACCAAGACCAAGGACGAGAGTTCGGATGAAAACTCCGATGCGTCCGACACGACCGACTCGGGCTCGAGCGAATAGGGAGGCATGTCCATGGATCTACACGAACAGGGGACTGGCTCCCGCACTTTTGCGATTGCCGCCATTGTCTGCGTCCTGTTGCAGGCGGGCTTGGCGCCGCAGATCTCCATCGCGGGCGGTCGCGTCAACTTTATGATTATCCTGGTGTACCTGAGTGTGTTTTCGGGCGATCCCACGCGGGCCGTCATCTGCGGTTTTTGCAGTGGCCTGTTCTACGACCTGTCGGCAGCCGTGCCGGTGGGCGTGATGTCGCTGTTGCTGACAGTGGGCAGCTTTGCCCTGACACACAGTGCCGCCGGTCAGACGGGAGGCACCCCGAGCGCTCGCGGCATCACGGTGGGCGCCTTTGCGCTTGCCATTAACGTGATCTACAGCATTATCTTGCTGTTTATGGGACTGGAATCGAGTTTTGTCGTGGCGATCTTTGGACACGCCCTGCCGTCCTCGATTCTGACCGGTCTGGTCGCCGTTCCGTTTTTGATGTCCGGCGTCGCGCCGCAGTCTGGCTATGGGTTCTCCGCGCGCGGTGGGCGTCAGACGGGTATGCGCTTTAAGCCCAAGACCCGTAAGCTCAAATAGGGGAGGTCTGTAGATGTCTTCCCAGTTGACGGTTGTTGTCGCTGGCATCGTCCTGGTCGTGGCCATTGTGGTCGCGCTGGTCATCATGCGACGCGGCGACTCCCGCTTTACCTACGACACGCAGCACGGAACGGCCCCGCGCGCCACCGAGGGCGAGGGCAATACGGCCGCTACGGCCTTCAAGGGCCGCTTTTCCATCCTCACCGCGGGCGTGGGTGCGATGTTTGCCGCGCTTGCCGTTAAGCTGTGGGGCATGCAGATGGTCTCGTCGGACTACTACGACAAGCAGGCCAAGAGCAATCAGACCCGTACCGTTACCACGCCTGCCGTGCGTGGCCGCATCTTGGACCGCAACGGCGTCGCGCTGGTGCAAAACCGCCCCTCGCTCGCCGTCGTCGCCTATCGCGACCTTGCCGACGACAAGGTACTGGTGCGTCATCTTGCCAACGTGCTCGGCATGCCGTATATCGCGGTGCTGCGCAACATCCAGGACAATTCCGAAGGCGCGCAGAGCCTGCATACGATCGCGACTGACGTGCGCCGCTCTACTGTCGCCTACATTCAGGAGCACGCCGGTGAGTTTCCCGGCGTGAAGATCGCCGAGCGCACCGAGCGCCAATACCCGTATGGCGAGACCGCCTGCCATATCTTGGGCTATACCGGCACCATTACCTCCGAGCAGCTCGAGGCGCAGAACAAGAAGTCGTCGGACGGCAGCGATAGCGCGGCTGGCCAGATCTCGTATCAATCGGGCGATATTGTGGGCCAGGCGGGCGTAGAGATTTACTACGAAAATCTGCTGCAGGGCATTCGTGGTGAGCAGACCGTGAAAGTTGACGCCTCGGGTAACGTGACCGGTCAAGCCGGCGCCGTTCCCGCCAAGGCCGGTTCTGACATTAAGCTTACGCTCGATCTTAAGATTCAACAGGCCTGCGAGACGGCTCTGGCGAACGCCATTGAGCTTGCCAAGACCACGGGCCATAGCGATGCTGGCAACGGCGCCGTGGTGTGCCTCGATCCCAACAATGGTGAGATTCTGGGCATGGCGAGCGAGCCCAAGTTTGATCCGTCGGTGTTCATCGGCGGCGTTTCCAACGACGTGTGGACCGAGCTCAACGACGACAAGGGTTCGCATCCGCTGCTCAACCGCGCCATTAGCGGCCAGTATATGTCGGCTTCGACCATCAAGCCGCTCTCGGCTCTGGCCGGTCTTGAGTTTGGAACCTATACCTCAGGCCAGACCACGAACTGCACGGGCTATTGGACGGGCCTGGGCAAGTCATGGGGTAAGTACTGCTGGCTGCATTCCGGTCACGGCACTATGACGCTGCAGTCCGGTATCGCCAACTCGTGCGACCCCGTGTTCTACGATATGGGCAAGGCGTTTTTCTACAACGACCAGCATCCCGAGGGTCTGCAAGAGGTCTTTCGCCGTTGGGGCCTGGGCAAGACCTGCGGCATCGATCTGCCAAGCGAGGGAACGGGCCGCATTCCCGACGCCAAGTGGAAAGAGTCCTACTTTACCGACGCCTCGGCCGAGGACCGCAAGTGGAATGCCGGCGATATGACTAACATCGCTATCGGCCAGGGCGACATTTTGGTGACGCCGCTGCAGATGGCGTGTGCCTACATGGGCCTCGCCAACGGCGGCAAACAGTATGTGCCCCACGTCTTCTTGTCGGCGGTGTCGCGCGATGGCGACGGCGATGCCTATAAGTACAACGGTAAGGGCAAAAAGAAGCGCCTGGAGGCCCACATCAATAGCGATGCCGACCTGGCGCTGGTCCGTAACGGCATGCACGATGTGATTTACTCGGCGTCGACTTCGACTGCCGCGCACTTTAACTCCTTGACCCCCACGGTCTACGGCAAGTCCGGCACGGGCGAGAAGAGCGGCGAGGACGATTACGCGTGGTTTTGCGCCTACGCGCCGGCCGATGAGCCCAAGTACGTGATTGTCACTGTCTTGGAACAGGGTGGTGGTGGCTCCGATACCGCGCTGCACGTCGTGCGCGATGTCCTTGGTGCTATCTATGATGAGCCTGACACATCTTCTGCCACGGGCGATTCCTCGGTTCGATAGGAGGTTGCGATGAACTTTTCGCCGGCGGACCTGTTCCGCTCAACCAAATCCGGTTCTCGCAGCAGCCTGGACCGTGTCAACAAGCAGCTTTCGGCCTCGCGCGGCACGTTTCGCCAGAAGGTGCACATCGGCGTGCTGCTGGCAACCTTGGCACTCGTTGCCTATGGTGCCATCATCATTTGGTCTGCATCGCAGTTTAAGGCCGACGCCTCATTTTCGCGCCACCTGTTGGGCATCGGCATCGGTACGGTGCTTGCGGTGCTCGTCTGGCGTACCGATCTGCGCGGCATCTCTAACTTCTCGACGGCGCTGCTCGTCATCGACCTCATTGTGATTTTCTCGCCTAAGATTCCGGGGCTGTCCTATACGGGCGGTCTGGGCATGACGGGCTGGATCAAGATTCCCGGTATCGGTCTTACCTTCCAGCCGGTCGAGCTCGCCAAGCTCATCACGATCTTCTTTATCGCCACGCTTGGTTCGCAGTACAACGGCCGCATCGATACTGCCCGCGACTACATTAAGCTCTGCGGCATGCTCTCCGTTCCGTTTTTGGCCGTTGTCGCCATGGGCGACCTAGGTTCGGGCCTGGTCGTGTTGGTTTCGGGTGCCGTTGTGATCTGCATGAGCGGTGCGCGCCGCGAATGGGTGCTGTCGACCTTGGCTCTGCTCGTGGGTTTGGTGGCGCTCATCCTGGCGCTCGATTCGGTGCTCGATTCTCTTTTGGGCCATGACGTTTTGATCAAGCAGTACCAGATGAACCGACTGACCGTCTTTATCGACCCCGATAATGCCGATTCGGATGATGCCTACAACCTGCAGCAGTCGCTCATTGCCGTCGGCTCGGGTGGCTTTTTCGGTAAGGGGCTGGGCCATGCGACGCAGTCTGCCGGTGGCTTTCTGCCCGAGTTCCACACCGACTTCGTCTTCGCCTTCCTGTCCGAGACGTTCGGCTTCTGCGGCTCTTTTTTGCTCCTGTGCCTCTACGTGCTGCTGATTTTCTCGACGATCCGCGTTGCCTTTAAGTGCGAGTCGCTGTTCTTGCGCCTATCGTGCGTGGGCATCGTCGGCATGTGGGCGTTCCAGACCTTCGAGAACATCGGCATGTGCATTGGCATGATGCCGATTACCGGTATTCCGCTGCCATTTATTAGTTTTGGTTCGTCCTCGATGATGATCCAGTTGCTGACGGTGGGTATCGTACAATCCATATGGCGGCATCGTTCGGGCGCCGCGTAACCGCTGGAGGGGTTTGCTATGAAGATTCCCGTGGACAAGCTGACCCGCGTCTTTAAGATGGGCGCGACCACCAAGAAGGATTCCGACACGCCGGTACGCGTGTCCGTCTACCTCGATTCGTCTGCCTCGCGTTTTTTGGTCGAGACGGTGCGCGATGCCTTCGTGCCGCAGACGACGTCGGGCATTGTGCGCGTTGAGCGCCTGGGTGAGGACCGTATCGTCCCCAAGACCGATACCGATGTGGTGCTGGTGCTTTCGTGCGGGTCTGACCGCCTTGAGAGCGCCGTGCAGGAACTCGTGATTGCCGGCGCCCCCGTGTGCGTGCTGGCCGAGTCCGCTGTCGAGGTGCCTTTTATCCAGGAGTCCACGCCCATGCTCGGCGCGGTGGCGGCTACCGATAAGACGTATCTGCTCGAGACGCTCGCTCGCTGGATTCTCGACCGCACGGACAAGGAGACAGCCTTTGCGGCGAACTTCACCTTTATGCGTATCGCTGCCGCCAACCGCATCATCACCTCGTGCGCGCTTACCAATATGGCGACGGGTGCGCTGGTGTTTTTGCCGGGGGCCGATTATCCCGTTATGGCGCTGGCGCAGGTGGGCATGCTCTTTGAGCTCGCGGCCATCTTTGGACGCGGCATAAAGCCCGAGCGCGGCTATGAGGTCGCGGGCGTGCTTGCCGGCGGCTTGGTGCTCCGCGCCGTCACCCGCGCCCTGGTAAAGCAGACGCCGCATATTGGGTTTGCCGTCAAGGCGCTGACCGCCGCCGCGGGCACCTATGGCATGGGCCGTGCGCTCGTTTCGCTGTACGAGCGCGACATCGACTACAGCCGTGCCAACGAGGTGGCTGCCGCCACGTTCTCGCGCGTTCGCGACCTGGTGACCACGGTTGCCGGCGCTACTCGTCCCATGGGTCCCTTTGAGGACGCATCTGATCTCGCTGCTTAGGGGTTTCTTTTGCGCGCTGTGTACCAAGACTGTTTTCATTTGATTGAGCCCCTGCTCGCAAAGGTCGAGAAGCCGAGTCGCTATATCGACCATGAGTGGGGCACGCTCTCCAAGGCCGATGCCGACTATCGTTGCTGCATGATTTACCCGGATGTGTACGAGGTTGGCCTGCCCAACCAGGGTATTGCCATCCTGTACAACATCCTCAATCAGGCCGAGGGCATTTCCTGCGAGCGCGGCTATGTGCCGTGGCCCGATATGGGCGATGCCATGCGCGAGGCTGGTATCCCGCTGCTGTCGCTCGAGGGCGCAGCACCCGTGGCCTCGTTCGATATCGTCGGCATGCACGTGCCGCATGAGATGGCCGTGACAAACTTTCTCGAGGCCCTCGATCTAGCCGGCATTCCGCTGCTGGCGGCCGACCGCACCGAGGACGACCCCATCATCATTGCCGGTGGTCCCTCGGTCTATAACCCCGAGCCGTATGCAGCCTTCTTCGATGCCATCCTCATTGGCGAGGGCGAGGAGTCGCTGCTCGAGGTTTGCCAGCTGCATCGCCGCTTGCGCGACGAGGGCGTCTCGCGCGCTCAGATTGTCGAGCAGCTCGCGACGGTCGGTGGCACCTATGTGCCGTCGCTCTACGAGGTGCGCCATGACGAGCCCTGCACGCCGCATGGCTACACCGTGCCGCGCGAAGGCAAGGACGTCCCACCGGTGGTCTACAAGCGCGTCGTTGAGGACTTTGGCGCTACCAATCCGTTGTCGCAGTCGTGCGTGCCCTACGCGCAACTCGTTCACGACCGCCTGTCGATCGAGATTCTGCGCGGTTGTGCTCGCGGCTGCCGTTTTTGCCAGGCCGGCATGACCTATCGCCCGGTGCGCGAGCGCTCGGCTGACCAGATTGTGTCCTCGGTGATCCAGGGCCTGCAGAAGACTGGCTATGACGAGGTGTCGCTTACCTCGCTTTCGACCACCGATCACTCCTGCATCCGCGATGTGCTCGGTCGCCTTAACCGCCGTCTGGAAGATACGGGCATTCGCGTGTCCATTCCCTCGCAGCGCCTGGATTCGTTTGGCGTGGATATGGCCGAGTCGGTCGCCGGCGAAAAGAAGGGCGGCCTGACCTTTGCCCCCGAGGCCGGCAGTCAGCGCATGCGCGACATCATCAACAAGAACGTGACCGAGGAGGACTTGGACCGTGCGGCCAAGGCGGCCTTCGAGGCGGGCTGGAACCGCATGAAGCTCTACTTCATGATGGGCCTTCCCGGCGAGCGCGACGAGGATATCGTGGCCATCGCCAACCTGGCCGACCATGTGCTCGAGCTCGGCCGCTCCGTGGTTCCCAAGGCGCGTCGCGGCTCCATCTCGGTGTCCATCTCGGTGTCGGTGTTTATCCCCAAGGCCGCCACGCCGTTCCAATGGTGCCCGCAGCTCGATTACGATGACGTCAAGCGTCGCCAAAAGCTGCTCATCACGAGCGTGCGCAACCGCGCCGTACGCGTGCACTACCACGATGCCGAGACCTCGCTCGTTGAGGCCGCGCTGTCTCGCGCCGGCCGTGACATGACGCCGGTCATCATCGACGCCTGGCGTGCGGGCTCGCGTTTTGACGCCTGGGTGGAGCATTTTTCGCTCGATAACTGGAAAGAGGCGGCGGCCAAAAACGGCATCGACCTCAACGAGCTCGTGCACCTGCCCTACGAACTGGACTGGCGCCTGCCCTGGGAGCACGTGAGCCCCGGCTGCTCGCGCGGCTTTCTCGAGCGCGAGTACCGCCGCTCGCTGGAGGGTGTCACGACGCCCGACTGCACCCGCACGTCGTGCACCGGCTGTGGAATCTGCCCCACGCTCCATGCCAAGAACGTATTGGTGGGTGATCGCGCATGAGTGAGCGCTTGACCGACAACTCCACGCTCTTTAGGCTTCGCGTTCGCTATGGCAAGCGCGACCGTCTTAAGTACCTGGGCCATCTCGAAGTGATTCATACCATTGAGCGCATCGTGCGTCGCGCGGGGCTGCCCTACGCCGTGACGCAGGGATTCTCCCCGCACATGCGCGTGGGCTTTTCGTCGGCGTTGCCGGTGGGAACGTCGTCGACCTGCGAGTGGTATGACCTGTTTATGACCGAGTTCGTCGCAC
Organism: uncultured Collinsella sp.; assembly: GCA_900546375.1. Taxonomy (GTDB): domain Bacteria; phylum Actinomycetota; class Coriobacteriia; order Coriobacteriales; family Coriobacteriaceae; genus Collinsella. The sequence goes on along the minus strand of URCO01000003.1, from coordinate 69,567 downwards.
TCGACGAGGCGTTTGAGCGCCTGGCGGCGGCATCTCCGGCCGATCTGGCCCCCATCGAGGCGGCATACATCGACGTGCGCACTCCGGCGCTGACGGCGCAGCTCACGCGTCTGTCCTATCGTATCGACCTGCATCTGAATCCCGAGGCGCCGGCGTCCGCCGACGAGGTGCGCGCTGCGATCGACACGCTGCGCGCGGGGCACGGCATCGACTACGCACGCGGTAAGAAGAGCAAGCGCCTAGATCTTGACCACACTCTGGTGGGCTACGAGCTTACGGCAGGGGAGCGCCCGGACCATCTGGTGCTCATGCTCGACACCCATGCCGATAACGAGGGCTCCATGCGTCCGGAAATTTTGCTTTCCGCAGCTGATGTTTTGTTGCAGGGCTTGACCCCGGGCGTCGATGCACCTATTGTTTCCACCGGTATGCAAGACCTCGTGACCATCTGCTCCTACGATGTCGAGCGTCAGAATCAAGCATGCGAGGACGACGAGGGCCGACTCGTCAGCCCCATACCTGTGCGAACTTGTGGATTTGCTCCACATACTCGTTGACGGGGGTATTATCGCCTGCTACTATATTCGGCTGTTGCACTAACTGATGCATGAAGGGCAAGTAAACATGTACGCAATCGTTAACACGGGCGGCAAGCAGTACAAGGTCGCCACCGACGATGTCATCACCGTCGAGAAGATCGAGGGCAATGAGGGCGATAAGATCACCCTGCCGGTTATCTTCCTCAACGATGGTAAGAAGATCGTCACCGATCCCGACAAGCTGGCCAAGGCCAAGGTTACCGCTCAGATCGTTGAGCAGTTCAAGGGCGAGAAGCAGCTGGTCTTCAAGTTCCACAAGCGTAAGCGCTATCGTCGTCTGAAGGGTCACCGTCAGCAGCTCACCAAGCTGAAGATCGTGAAGGTTCAGGCTACCTCCCGCGCCAAGAAGGCTGTCAAGGCAGAGGCTGAGGCTGTTGCCGAGGCTCCCGTCGCCGAGTAGATTACACTCGTAACGAAAGAGTAGGTATACACAATGGCACACAAAAAAGGACTCGGTTCCTCCCGTAATGGCCGTGACTCCCGCGGTCAGCGCCTTGGCACGAAGCGCTATGCCGGCCAGACGGTAACCACGGGCACGATTCTCGTCCGTCAGCACGGCACGCACATCCACCCGGGTGAGAACGTTGGCCGTGGCAAGGACGACACGCTGTTCGCGCTGGTCGACGGTACCGTTGAGTTCCACAAGGGTATCAAGCACAGGGTCAGCGTACGCCCGCTCGCGAACGCGTAATTCACCCTTCATAGAGCACATATGTGGGAGGCACTTGAGTTTTAGGATTCAAGGGTCTCCCTCTTTTTTGTAGGAGGCGATTCTGTTGTCACAGTTCACCGATATCAGCCGAATTAACGTTTGCGGCGGCGACGGCGGAGCCGGATGCATGTCGTTTAGGCGCGAGGCATTTGTTCCCAAGGGCGGCCCCGATGGCGGCGACGGCGGTCGTGGCGGCAACGTCGTCATTCAGGCCGACGCTCAGCTGTCCTCGCTGATCGATTACCGCTTTAAGCATCACTTTCGTGCTGAGCGCGGAACGCATGGCCAGGGTGCCCGCCGCAACGGCAAAAGCGGTGAGGACCTGATTTTGAAAGTCCCCATGGGCACCGTAGTCCGCGAGCTCGATCCCGAGACGCAGACCCCGATGTTCGAGATTGCCGACCTGGTGCACGACGGCGAGCGCGTTGTCGTGGCGCCCGGTGGTGCTGGCGGTCTGGGTAACACTCATTTTGTGACGTCGGTGCGCCGCGCGCCCGCGTTTGCCCAGCTCGGCGAGCCGGCTGAGGAACACTGGATCGAGCTCGAGATGAAGCTTATGGCCGATGCCGCGCTCGTGGGCTTTCCCTCGGTGGGTAAGTCTTCGCTCATTGCACGCATGAGTGCCGCCCGCCCCAAGATCGCCGACTACCCGTTTACCACGCTCGTGCCCAATCTGGGCATGGTGCGTGCCGGCGAATATTCTTACGTCGTTGCCGACGTCCCCGGTCTCATCGAGGGCGCGAGCGAGGGTCGTGGCCTGGGCCATCAGTTCCTGCGCCACATTGAGCGCACGGCCCTGATCATGCATGTCGTTGACATGACGGGCGGGTTTGAGGATCGTGATCCGGTTGAGGACTATCGCATCATCAACCGTGAGCTCGAGCAGTATGGTGCCGAGCTTTCGGAGCGTCCGCAGATCGTTGTCGCCAACAAGTGCGATGCGCCGGGCACGGCCGACAAGATTGCCGATCTTAAGCGCGCGGCGCTCGACGATGGCCATATGTTCTTTGCCGTGTCCGCTGTGACGGGTGCCGGTCTCAACACGTTGATGCTTGCCGTGGGCGAGCAGGTGGCTAAGCTCCGCGCTGAGCTGGCGGTCTCTGATGAGCCGGTCGATCTGCGCGATGAGGAGTGGGAGCGTCGCCGCCTGCAGCGCGAGAAGCGGTTCCGTATTGTCCAAGAGGAGCCCGGTGCCTTCCGCGTGGTCGGTCGCGCCATCGAGCGCTTGGTTATCCAGACCGACTGGGAAAATGAGGAGGCCGTCATCTATCTGCAGCATAAGTTTTCCCGCATGGGTGTTGACGATGCGCTCGAAAAGGCCGGTTGCCGTGCCGGCGACGAGGTTCGCATTTGCCAGCGCGCCTTTGACTTTGAGGGCGCCGAGGACTTCTCGGAGTTCGAGGACGAGCTTGAGGACGGTAGCGAGGACGTCGCCGTCGAGGTCGTTGATGTCGAGGATGTCGCGGACGATAGCTTGGAGGCTGTCGACGCGGTGGATGCCATTGACGGTACCGATGACGCTGTTGCTGCGGAAGACGTCGAGACCCCGGAGGGCGAGTAAGCCATGTCACTGCGCGGTGGAATCGGTCTGCCCGAGCTTCCTCTAGAAGACGGGCAGGAGTTTAGGCTCGGCATTATGGGTGGTACCTTTGACCCGATTCATTATGGGCACTTGGTTACCGCCGAGCAGGCGCGCGAGTCGCTCGACTTGGACGCCGTGCTCTTTATGCCGGCCGGCTCTCCCGCCTTTAAGCTCGACAAACCGGTGACGCCTGCTGAGGACCGTTATGCCATGACGGTCCTCGCGACCGCCGCGAACCCGGCCTTTTTGGCAAGCCGCTTCGAGATCGATCGTGCCGGTGTCACCTACACAGCCGATACGCTGCGCGCCCTTCGCGAGTTTTACCCGCCACGGGTGAAGCTTTACTTTATTACGGGTGCCGATGCGATTATCGATATTGTGACCTGGCACAATGCAGATGAGATTGCCGAACTGGCAACCTTTATTGCTGCGACGCGTCCCGGCTTTGACATCGATACGGCCCGGGCGCGGATTAAGGAATCGGGATTGCCATTCGACGTGCGCTATATCCAGATTCCGGCGCTGGCGATTAGCTCGACCAACATTCGCAAGCGGGTTGCCCGCGGTATGAGCGTGCGCTATCTTACGAGCGAGTCCGTGCTCGGCTATATCCGGAAACGCGGCCTGTATGCCGATCTTGGGCAAGACGATTTTGATTGATGGGGGAGAACGTTGTCGGTAGAAGATCAGTTTGAGGGCGACGAGCGCGCGCTCTTGACGCGCATCCACGAGTTGCTCGATGTGCGCATGAAGGATAAGCGTAAGCGCTACGTGCATTCGCTCGGGGTTGCCGAGACTGCGTTGCACCTAGCCGAGGTGTACGGTGTCAACCGCTTTGATGCCGCTGCCGCTGGCCTGATCCATGACTGGGACAAGGTGCTCTCCGACGACGAGCTGGTCACGCGCGCTCTGCATTACGGCATTAAGATTGCCGGCTCTCCGTCTGCCGCGACGCCGCTTTTGCATGGCCCGGTTGCCGCCTATGAGCTTCCGCAGCTTTTTCCCGAGCTGTCGCCGGCGGTCTTTCAGGCTGTCGACCGTCACACCGTGGGCGCTTGCGACATGACGCCGCTCGATATGGTGGTCTTTGTGGCCGATGCCATCGAACCCAACCGCCACGGTGATTATGCCCATGCGCTGCGCAAGATGGTGGGGAAGTCCTCGCTCGACGAGTTGTTCTTCTCCTGTTTTGCGCAGGGTCTGGTCTATGTGATCCAGACCGGGCGTTATCTTTATCCCACGGCTATTTCGATTTACAACCATTACGCCCAGCTGCGCTAGCTCGGGCTGTCTAGAAAGAGGTATTCCATGGCCGACGAGACCATGACCGACGAGCAGATTCTTGAACGTGTGGAGCACAAGAGCTTCGCTGCCACGTCCGACCGCACTGCCGCCTCGCTGTCCGCGAGCGGTGTCGCCGCTGAGGATGTCGCCCGCGCCGCCGCGCAGGCCGCCTACGACAAGAAGGGCGAGGACGTTCAGGTGCTCGACCTGACTGAGCTTTCCGATGTGTGCGACTACTTTGTCCTCGCTACCGGCACCAATAACCGTCAGGTTGATTCCATCGTCGACGAGATTGAGGAGAAGGTCGCCGAGGCTTGCGGCGAGCACCCGTTTTCCATCGAGGGCCGCGAGCAGAAGACCTGGATGCTCATGGACTACGGTTCGGTTGTCGTCCACGTCTTCACTCCCGAGGCCCGTGAGTTCTACCGTCTCGAAAAGCTCTGGGGCGACGCCCCCCAGCTTCCCCTCGACCTCCTCTAGTAGTTCATTTGGGACGGGCTTTTTAGCTAACCTTTACCGTTCGCCGGGCAGCTGCATCATTCGCAGCTGCCCGGCTTTCTTTTTGTCTAAGGGACTAATCGTTGAAGCGGGATTGGCGGCCGAAGGATAGGGCGGTGTCGCCGAACTTGTCTCGGACGGCGTCGATGGCGACCGAGAGGTCGCGACGGTCGCTGGATTGGGCTCCGCGGTCGTCGATTTCGCAGAACAGGTCGGTCTGGATACCGCCCTGATGGTCGAAGTCGCTCATGCCGACGCCCGCCAGGCGCACATGCATCCCTTCCTGCCAGATGTTGTCGAGCAGTTCGAGCGCCACTGCCACGAAGATGTTCTCATCGTCGGTCGGATGGGGCAGCCGGCGCTGTGCCGAGCGACCGCTTCCATACGAATACTTGAGTTTGAGCGTCACCGTGGCGCCCGTTAGTCCCTGACGGCGCAGACGGCGTCCCACTGACTCTCCCAATAGCGCAATCGCCGCTTCGATGTCCCCACGCTCAGTTAAATCTTTCGCAAAGGTGCGTTCATTGCTGACCGACTTGACCTCGCGCTCTTCATCGAGGCTCGTGACTTCGGAGAGTTCGAGTCCCAGCGCACGCTGGCGCATGCGTTCGCCGTTGATGCCAAAAATAGAGGCCAAGGTGGATTTCGGTGCGCGGGATAGCTCGCCGAGCGTGTAGATGCGCATGCGGCGCAGTCGCTCTTCTGCCGAGCGCCCGATGCCGCTCATGGCAGATACCGGCAGCGCTGCCAAAAAGCGCTGCTCGGTTCCAGGGCGCACGATGGTCAGCCCAAATGGCTTGTCCCGCTCGCTTGCGATCTTTGCGACCGTCTTGTTACAGCCCACGCCAATGGAGCAGGTCACCCCCAGCGCCGCCACACGATCACTGATGCGCCGTGCAACCAGCAGCGGGTCCTCGGGTGCAAAGCGACCTGGCGTGATGTCGATAAAGGCCTCGTCGATGGATACGCGCTCAACGCGCGGGGTCTCGTCGGCGAGAATCGCCATGACCTGAGCGCTGACCTCGTGGTAGCGATCGAAATGCCCATGCGTCCAAATGGCCTGCGGACAGAGGCGCCGTGCCTCGGCCGAGGGCATGGCAGAGTGCACGCCAAAGCGACGTGCCTCGTATGAGCAGGTGGACACGACGCCGCGGGAATCGGCATCGCCGCCCACGATGAGCGGCTTGCCGCGCCACTCGGGATGATCGAGCATCTCCACGCTCGCAAAAAACGCATCGAGATCCATGAGGCCCACCGCCGGTCCCGTCCAGGGCGGCGGCGTGACGCCCGCAGCATCTTCATAACCGTATGTATGTTCGCGTCTTTTCATGGCATGAGTATACCGCGCAGCTCATGTGGGGTGCGTGGATGTGCTTGCAAATCGCGAATTCTTGTCTAAGATATGGATTTGCCTTCGACTACACCGAAGAAGTTGGTCTCACGGACTTCACCTGCCCGCGTCGATGGCGTATTATGTTCAACTGTTTGTTTGTAGTTGCAGCCTAAAGCTGCTTGGTTGGAGGAGTTTCCTTTGGCAGTCAAGATTCGCCTTGCTCGTCACGGCGCTAAGAAGCGTCCGTACTACCGTGTCGTCGTCGCCGATTCCCGCGCCCCGCGTGACGGTCGTATCATCGAGGAGGTTGGCCGCTACAACCCGATGACCGCCCCCAAGACCATCAACCTCGACCTCGAGAAGATCGCTGACTGGCAGTCCAAGGGCGCTCAGCTCACCGACGCTGTCGCTGCTCTGGTCAAGGCCGCCAACGAGGGCGAGAAGACCGAGACCGTCGTCAAGAAGTCCAAGAAGCAGCTCGCCAAAGAGGCCGAGGCCGCTAAGGCTGCCGCTGAGGCCGCTGAGGGCGCCGAGGAGTAAATCGTGCCTGAGGTTGACGCTGCACAGCTCGAGGGTGAGGCAATGCTCTCAGATCGCATCGCCGATCTCGTCGAATATCTCGTTGTTCAGATCGTCGACGACCCGGATTCCGTGAGCCTCGAGGTCATCGATGGTGACGACGCCTCCACGATTGAGGTTTCTGTTGCCGAGGATGACGTCGCTAAGGTCATCGGCCGTCGTGGCCGTACCATCAAGGCCATTCGCACGCTCGCCCGTGCACTGGCCGCTCGCCTCGACACTGCAGTCGAGGTAGAGGTTCTGGGCTAGGACTTTGAGGTCCCAGTACAAAAACATCGCCCGTGTGGTCAAGCCGCACGGAAGGAAGGGGGAGGTCCTCGCGCAGCCGCTGCGGGGGCTTCCTTCTGTATTGACGCCGGGTATGCGCGTCGCCTTGACGCCGCCGGCGCTCAAGCGCGACCGTTTTTGCACGGTCGTATCCGTCACCGATACGGGCGATGGCGATCTGGTCTCGTTTGAGGGCATTGACGACTTGACGGCCGCCGAGGGCATCACGGGATGCTACGTGCTGGCAAATCGTGACGATTTTGAGCTCGATTCGCTCGACGCTGCCTATACCGACCTGATGGGTCGCGAGGTGGTCGACGAGCGCTTCGGTTTGCTCGGTACGATCGTCGAGATCATGTCGACGCCCGCCAACGATGTTTGGGTTGTCGAGGGCAATCGGTACGGCGAGGTGCTGATTCCCGTGATCGAGCAGGTTGTGCTCGATCTTCCCGATCAGGGGACAATTTCCGTCCGCGTTATGGACGGTTTGATCGATATGGACAAGTAGGGAGGATAACATGCTGATCGAGACCCTTTCGGTCTTTCCCGAGATGTTTGAGCCCGTCATGTCCACATCGATCTTGGGCCGCGCCCGCAAGGCCGGCCTTTTTGATTTTAAGGCCTATAACCTGCGTGACTGGACGCACGACCGCCATCGTACCGTCGATGACGAGCCGTACGGCGGCGGGCAGGGCATGCTCATGAAGGTCGAGCCTATCGCAGAGGCCATCGAGGCTATTAGCTCCGAGGGTCCCAAGCCCACTGTGGTGTTCTTTACCCCCTGTGGCGAGCCTTTTACGCAGCATGTGGCCGAGCGCCTGCTCAAAAGTGAGCGCCTGCTGTTTGTGTGTAGTCGCTACGAGGGCGTCGACGAACGTGCATATGCGTATGCCGACGAGCGTCTGTCGATCGGCGACTATGTGCTTACGGGTGGCGAACTTCCCGCTATGGTCGTTGCCGATGCTGTCGTACGCCTGATTCCCGGCGCCCTGGGCGACGAGATGAGCAATGTGGACGAGTCGTTCTCGACCGCCGAGGACGGAGGCCTGCTCGAGTACGCGCAGTACACCCGCCCCGCCGAGTTCAACGGCGAGGGCGTGCCGCCGGTGCTCGTGAGCGGCGACCACGCCAAGGTTGACGCCTGGCGCCGTAAGAATGCCATCGAGCGCACCTGCCGCTGGCGTCCCGACCTGATCGAGACGGCGCGGCTTACGCCCGAGGAGCGCGCATACGCGCAAGAGATCCTGGACGCATCGTATTCGAAGAGCGAGGAGTGAGAATGGTTCCTTCGCAGCATTCCGTGCTAAAGGGTGCGTTTGAGTGGATCGCGGTCGTCGCCATCGCACTGGTCGCCACCTTCTTGATTCGCTCGTTTGTGGTCGAACCCTTTGTGGTGCCCACCGGCTCCATGGAGTCCACGATCGAGATCGGCGACCAGATCCTGGCGCAAAAGGTGAGCCTTGAGCTCGGCCGCCCCGTCAGCCAAGGCGATATTGTGGTGTTCCACAACCCAGATGGCACCTCCGAGCATGATGTTCTCGTCAAGCGTGTTATTGCCACGGCCGGCCAGACGGTCGACCTTCAGGACGGCAAGGTGGTCGTTGACGGCCAAGCGCTCGACGAGGGCTATACGACCGGCATGAGCTGGCCGCTTTCGGTCCAAGCTCCCGGCGCTCAGGTAAGCTATCCCTACACCGTTCCCGACGGGTGCGTGTGGGTGATGGGCGACAACCGCGAAAACTCTGCCGACTCGCGCTACTTTGGTCCCGTTGATCGCTCTGATTTGATCGCCGTGGCGCTTGTGCGCTACTGGCCGCTCAACCGCATCGGCACTATCGACTAAAAACCGCTATAGTACAGAACCTAACCGTGTAATCGTTTCGACGAGGGGATATTAGAGGCATGAACGCTTCATCGCTTTCCTTCCAAGACATCATCCTGCGCCTCCAGCAGTACTGGGGCGAGCAGGGCTGCGTCATTATGCAGCCCTATGACTCCGAGGTCGGTGCCGGTACCTTCCACACCGCGACCACGTTGCGCTCGCTCGGTCCTGCCGAGTGGCGCACCTGCTACGCTCAGCCTTGCCGCCGTCCCGCCGACGGCCGCTACGGCGAGAATCCCAACCGCATGCAGCACTACTATCAGTTCCAGGTGCTCATCAAGCCGTCGCCGGTCAACGCCCAGGAGCTCTACCTGGGGTCTCTTGCCGCTATCGGTCTGGACCCCAACGACCATGACGTTCGTTTTGTCGAGGACGACTGGGAGAGCCCGACGCTGGGCGCCTGGGGCCTTGGCTGGGAGGTCTGGCTCAACGGCATGGAGGTCACGCAGTTTACGTACTTCCAGCAGGTGGGCGGCATCGAGGTCGACCCTGTGCCCGTCGAGATTACCTATGGTCTGGAGCGCATCGCCATGTACGCTCAGGGCGTCAACTCCGTCTACGACCTGGTGTGGAGCTATCTGCCCGATGGCACGCCGATGACCTATGGCGACGTGTTCCTGGAGAACGAGCGCGAGTTTAGCGCCTACAACTTTGAGGTCGCCAACGTCGAGATGATGCGTCAGAAGTTTGACGACTACGAGGCCGAGTGCCACTCCTGCCTTGAGCGCAAGCTGCCGCTGCCCGCTTACGACTGCGTCATGAAGTGCAGCCACGCTTTCAACCTGCTCGATGCCCGCGGCGCCCTGTCCGCGGTCGAGCGTGCCAACTACATCCTGCGCGTCCGCGCCGTCGCCAAGGCGTGCTGCGAGGCCTACATGGCCGAGGTCGCCGGAGTCAACGAGAATGCCGACCAGGAAGGCGAGGTGGCGTAAGCCATGGCAGACGCTAAGGATTTCCTGTTTGAGATCGGTACGGAGGAAATGCCCTCCGCACCGCTGAACAATGCCGTCAAGCAGCTTGGCACCATGATCGCCAAGGGTCTCGACGAGGCCGGTCTGGCTCACGGCGAGGTCCGCGTGATCTCGAGCCCGCGCCGTCTTGCCGCGCTCGTGGCTAATGTCGCCACCGCGACCGATGAGGTTCACGAGGTCAAGCGCGGTCCCGCGGCAAACATTGCCTTTGATGCCGACGGCAACGCCACTAAGGCCGCCCAGGGCTTTGCCCGCAAGTGCGGTGTGGCTGCCGAGGATCTGGTCCGTCGCGAGGACACCGACGGTCGCGAGTATGTGTTCGCCGAGAAGAACATTCCCTCCGCACCGGCTACGCCGATTCTGACCGCTCTGTGCGAGAAGACTATTGCCGGCCTGCAGTGGCCCAACTATCGCTCCCAGCGCTGGGGCCACGAGCACGCGACGTTCGTGCGTCCTGTCCGCTGGATCTGCTGCCTTTTGGGCGAGGATGTTGTGCCCGTGTCATTTGCCGACGTGACGAGTGGCAACACCACGCGCGGTCATCGCGTACTTGGCCCTGGCGACCATGTGGTTGCCAGCCCCGCTGTTTACGAGCAGGTGCTCGAGGACGCCGGTGTGCTTTCTGCCGAGCGTCGTCGTGAGGCCATCCTCGCCGGTATCGCCGAGGTCGAGGCTGCCCGTCCCGGCTGCCATGTCGATACGCCCAAGAAGGTCTTTGAGGAGGTCATTAACCTCTGCGAGTGGCCGACGGTGCTCGTCGGTACCTTCGATGAGGAGTTTCTCAAGGTCCCGCACGAGATTATCTGCGAGTCCATGCTCACCAACCAGCGCTACTTCCCGATCTATGACGGCGAGGGCAAGCTTACGCGTGAGTTCGTGGTCGTCTCCAACAGCAAGCCCGAGAACGCCGAGCGCGTGATCGACGGCAACGAGCGCGTCGTGCGCGCCCGTCTGGACGACGCCAAGTTCTTCTACGAGGAGGACCTGAAGATCTCCCTCGACGAGTTCCGCGAGCGTCTGGCCAAGGTCGCCTTCCAGGAGAAGCTCGGTAGCGTGCTCGCCAAGTCCGAGCGCATTGAGCAGCTCGCACTCGCCATCGCTCGCGAGGCCCATCTGGGCGCCCACCTTGCCGCCGATGCCGCTCGCGCCGCTCACCTGTGCAAGGCCGACCTGGTATCCAACGCCGTCGTCGAGTTCACGAGCCAGCAGGGCGTGATGGGCGGTTACTACGCTATCGCGATGGGGGAGAACGACGAGGTCGCCCACGCCATCCGCGATCACTATCGTCCCCGCTTTGCAGGCGATGAGCTGCCCGAGGGCACCGCTGGCTGCATCGTGGCCTGTGCCGACAAGCTCGATACCATCGCCGGTATCTTTGCCATCGGCGAGCCTCCGACCGGCTCTTCGGACCCGTACGCGCTGCGTCGCGCCGCTATCGGCATTATCAACATCCTGCGCGATCGTCTGCCGATCGACCCCACGTCGCTGATCGACTTTGCCCTTGAGCTCTATAGCGAGCAAGGCATTGAGTTCGACTCCGCCGAGGTCGCCCAACAGGTCCGTGACTTCTTCCATGGCCGCCTGGTGAGCATGGCCCGCGACGAGAAGATTCCTGCCGATACCGTCGCCGCCGTCTCTGCGGTGCACATCATCGCCCCGTCGGTCTTCTTCGCCCGCTGCGCCGCCCTCGACGAAGCCCGCAAGAACGATGCCGAGACCTTCGACAACCTGGCTACCGCCTATGCCCGCGCCGCGCACATCTCCAAGCCCGAGCTGGGTGCGGAGTACGACCGCAGCCTGATGGGCGAGGTCGAGCTCGCGCTCGCCGACGCCTCCGAGGCTGCTCAGATCGCCGTCGATGCTGCTCTCGCCGCCGAGGATTACCCGGCCGCATTTGCCGCCCTTGCAGCTCTGCGCGCCCCCATCGACCGCTTCTTCGACGAGGTTATGGTCATGGACAAGGACGAGCAGCTCCGCGATAATCGCCTTAAGCTGCTCAACCGCTTTGAGGCCGTTTTCTCCGGCATCGCAAACATCGGTGAGCTTGCTCGCAAAAAGTAAGCTAGCCTGCGCATAAGCGCAAAAGGAGCCCCGCATGGATTGCCCGGTCACCGCTCGTCCCACCGTTATCGTTATCTCCGACTCGCTCGGTGATACCGCTTGTGAGGTGGTGCTTGCGGCGTCCGGGCAATTTGATGAAGGGGCTTTTCATCTCTTGCGCCTGCCCAAGGTGACCTCGGTGGAGCAGGTTAAATCGTTTGTGGGTCCGCGTGTTGATGCGGACCATCGCGATATTGCCGTGTTCCACACCATTGTCGATCCGGCGCTTCGCGCCCGCGTGCTCGATTACCTGGGCATGCTGCATATCCGTTCGGTCGACTTGATCGGCCCGACACTTGCCGTGCTTTCGTCGCTCATCGGTGCGTTGCCCAAGGGCGTTGCAGGCGTGATTCACAAGACCGATGACCGCTATTTCCATCGCATCGAGGCCATGGAGTATTTTGTTGAGCACGACGACGGGCGCGGTTGCGACGATCTGTCGGGTGCCGATATCGTGCTGCTGGGCGTATCGCGCACGTCCAAGACGCCGCTGTCGATGTATTTGGCCTATCAGGGTTACAAGGTTGCCAATGTTCCTTTGGCCCATGGCATGGAGCCACCGAAGTCAATTTACGAGGTCGACCCGATGCGGTTGTTTGGCCTGATTTCGACCGTTGACGTCATCTCTGAGATTCGCGATAGCCGCTTGGGCGATGACTATGCTCGCGCCGTCGCCGGCTCTTATGCCGAGCCCGAGAGCGTGCGCAGCGAGCTCGAGGAAGCCCGTGCCCTCATGAAGCGTCTGGGCTGCTTTGTGGTGCGTACCGATGGCAAAGCGATTGAGGAGAGCGCCTCCGAGATCATCGGTCATTTGATGGAAATCCAAGAAGCCCGTGCCCGCCGCGCCGCCCGCCGAGGTCAGCAAAGCTAACTCATTGGGGTAGCTAAAAATTCACCGGCCTTAAAATACTATCTAAAAATAATGCACGATATTGGTAAAGCGATTTAGCAAAGAACTTGCATTTGACCTGCAATTTTCTTGCAGTGGTATCTTCATAAGGTAACCAACTTTACCTACCGTTTACCGCCACATTTACCACGTTTACCAAACCCCGTACCCTCTTCTTATGTCAGCGTGAAACCCGCCGTATAGTTCCCTCACGGCCCGCATCTGGCGGGTCGATTCGTCACCACGGTCGTGCGCGTAAGCGCATGGAAGGGGAAGTATCGTGAGCGATTGCAAGAGGGTTTACCGTTTTGGAACCGACGCCCAGGGCACCTGCGTCACTGAGGGCGACAAGTCCATGAACTTCGTGCTTGGCGGCAAGGGCGCAAACCTAGCCGAGATGAGCCGCATCGGCCTGCCGGTTCCCGGTGGCTTTACCATTACCTGCCAGACCTGTGTCGAGTACTCCGGTGCCGGCAACGTCTGGCCCGAAGGCGCACTCGATGAGATCGTTGCTGCCGAGGCCGACCTCGAGGCCCGCTGCGGCAAGAAGCTCGGCGACGCCTTCGATCCGCTGCTCGTATCGGTGCGCTCGGGCGCTCCGTTCTCCATGCCCGGCATGATGGACACGGTCCTCAACTTGGGCCTCAACGACGACTCCGTTCAGGGCCTCATCGCCCAGACGCAAAACCCGCGCTTTGCCTGGGACAGCTACCGCCGCTTTATCCAGATGTTCTCCAACGTCGTTATGGGCGTCGACGCCGACCTGTTCGAGAACGCGCTGACCCAGGCACGCCTGGTCTCCGGCGTTCGCGTCGATTCCGAGCTTTCGGCCGAAGACCTGCAGGAGCTCGTGGAGACCTTTAAGGGCATCTTCTCCGAGAACGTCGAGGCCGCCCTGTATCCCGAGCTCGAGGTCGCCGACGGCAAGCCCGTCTTCCCGCACGATCCGGAGCTCCAGCTGCGCCTTGCCATCCAGGCCGTCTTTGGCAGCTGGATGAACGAGCGCGCCTGCATCTACCGCAAGCAGCATGGCATTTCTGACGAGCTCGGCACCGCCGTCAACGTGCAGGCTATGGCCTTTGGCAACAAGGGGGAGACCTCTGCGACCGGCGTCGCTTTTACGCGCAACCCGGCCGACGGCACCAAGGAGTTCTATGGTGACTTTTTGGTTAATGCCCAGGGCGAGGATGTCGTCGCCGGCATCCGCAACACCGAGCCCATCGCCGACCTCAAGAACACTCCGGGCCTCGAGTCTGCAGGTGAGGAACTCGAGCGCGTGTTCCTGACACTCGAGGATCATTACCGCGATATGTGCGATATCGAGTTCACCATCGAGCAGGGTAAGCTCTGGATGCTCCAGACCCGCGTGGGCAAGCGCACTGCTACCGCCGCCCTGCGCATCGCCATCGAAATGGTCGAGGAGGGTCTGATCACCCGCGAGGAGGCCGTGAGCCGCATCGATCCCGCGCAGCTCGACCAGCTCCTGCATCCACAGTTCGATGCCTCCAAGAAGTACGAGGCTCTGGCTTGCGGCCTTAACGCCAGCCCTGGTGCCGCCGTGGGCGAGGTCGTGTTCTCGAGCGACGATGCCGTCGCGCGCGCCAACGAGGGCCACAAGGTCATTTTGGTTCGCTGGGAGACCAACCCCGATGACCTGAAGGGCATGGTCGCCGCCGAGGGTATCCTGACCAGCCACGGTGGCAAGACGAGCCATGCCGCCGTTATCGCTCGCGGTATGGGTACGCCCTGCGTCTGCGGCGTTGAGCGCTTCCACATCGACGCCGCCGAGAAGGTTGTGCGCATCGAGGGTAGCGATCGTGTGCTGTACGAAGGCGATGTCATCTCCATCGACGGCACCCAGGGCATCGTCGTCGATGGCGCTGTCGATTTGGTCTCCGCCGAGCTCACCGGCGACCTGGACACCATCCTGTCCTGGGCCGACGAGATCCGTCTGGACGAGACCTGTGGCCACGCCAACCATGTGCGCGTCAACGCCGACAATCCCGAGGATGCCGAGCTCGCCCTCGAGTTTGGTGCCGAGGCTATTGGCCTGTGCCGCACCGAGCACATGTTCCTGGGCGATCGTAAGAACATCATCCAGAGCTTTATCCTGTCCGATGATGAGGCCGTGAAGCAGCAGGCCCTGTCCGACCTGCTCAAGGTTCAGACCGAGGACTTCCTGGCAATGTTCAAGACCATGTCCGGTCGCGACGTAGTTGTTCGCCTGCTCGATCCGCCGCTTCATGAGTTCCTGGATAATCCTCGCGAGCTCGAGGTCGCCATCACCAAGAAGGAAGCCGCCGGCGCCAGCGAGGAAGAGCTTGCCGTCCTGCGTGCCCGCCTGCGTCGTATCGACGGCATGGTCGAGTCCAACCCGATGCTCGGCCTGCGCGGTGTGCGCCTGTCCGTTGTCTTTAGCGATCTGCCGCTCATGCAGGTTCGCGCCGTCGCCACGGCTGCCGCTCGCCTTATCAAGCAGGGTGTCGACCCGCGTCCCGAGATCATGGTTCCGCTCGTCTCCATCACGGCGGAGCATGTCCAGACCCGCGAGGTCATCGAGCGCGTGATCGCCAAGGTTTCCGCCGAGGAGGGCGTCGAGCTCAATATTCCCGTGGGCACGATGCTCGAGCTGCCACGCGCCTGCATGGTCGCCGACGAGATCGCCCATCATGCCGACTTCTTCTGCTTTGGCACCAACGACCTCACGCAGACGACCTTCGGCTTCTCTCGAGACGATGCCGAGGCCAAGTTCATCCCGCTGTACATGCACAAGAAGATCTTGAAGGACAACCCCTTCGAGACCATCGACTCGGCGGTACTGGAGCTGGTGCGCATGGCCGTCGAGAAGGGTAGGGCCACCAACCCCGACATGCACTTTGGCGTGTGCGGCGAGCACGGCGGCGACCCCAAGTCCATCAAGGGCCTGTTTAACGTGGCCGACGTGGACTACGTGTCCTGCTCGCCCTATCGTGTACCCCTCGCGCGCCTGGCGGCCGCCCAGGCCAAGCTCGAGGCCAAGCGTTCCGCCTAACGTTTTGGGTTTGGGCGCCTAGCGTAGCCCCCTTCACGCCGCCCGTCTCATTCGTGAGGCGGGCGGTTATCATGTGCGGGTTTTGTCTTTTTGTCTGCGTAAAAAATTGTTCTTGCAGCAGAAACCCGCGCGTGTATACTCAAATACGTTTGTTCAACTACGTGCCGGCCAAGGTGGTACGGCACCTCTAGAAGAGTAAGGAATTGCACATGGATTACATCCGCGCAATCGAGCGTCAGCAGATCCGCGAGGACATTCCTCAGGTTCGCGTCGCCGACAACGTCAAGGTTCACTACCGCATTAAGGAAGGCGACCGCGAGCGCATCCAGGTCTTCCAGGGCGACGTCATCCGCATGGCCGGCGCCGGTGCCCGCGAGACCTTCACCGTCCGCAAGATTTCCTTCGGTGTCGGTGTTGAGCGTACCTTCCCGCTTCACAGCCCCAAGATCGCCAAGCTCGAGGTCGTTCGTCATGGTCGCGTCCGTCGCGCCAAGCTGTACTACCTCCGCGACAAGGTGGGCAAGGCTGCTCGCATCCCCGAGAAGCGCTAAGAAGATTGCAGCGTCTGTCCACTCGTTTGGACACAAGGGTCACCTTCGGGTGGCCCTTCTTTTTATCTGATTTGCATGCAAGGAGGGCCTGGTATGGCCAATATGACGAGCTCGGTTTCGGCATCGCAGGTTGCCGGCGAGCTGGCGAGCGCCACGTTCGAGGAGATTCCCGCCCTCGTGGAGCATTATCGCGAGGATCCGCGCCAGCAGGTGATCAAGGCTTGCGAACGTGCCCTTAAGCGCCATGCCAAGGAACTTTCCGAACGCGAGCGCGTCAACGGCATGTACGAGCTTATGCATGAGCTCGGCGGTGATGGCGTGGTCGTGGGCGTCGACGAGGTGGGCCGTGGCTCGGTAGCGGGTCCCTTGACCGTGTGTGCCGTGTGTCTTCCGATGGAGCCGCGCATCTGGGGCATCAATGATTCCAAAAAGCTCACGCCGGCGCGCCGCGAGCTGCTCTCGGTGAAGATTGCCGAGGTGGCGACTGCTATCGGCTTTTGCCATATCGCTCCTGCGGATATCGATGAGATGGGCATGGCCCGCGCCATTCGAGCCGCTGTCGCGGGTGCGGTGGCAGATACGGGGCTTGAGCCCGATTGCGTGCTTATGGACGGTAACCCCCTGGGCGCCGTGCCCCATGAGCGCGACGTGGTCAAGGGCGATGCCAAGATCGCCTGCATCGCCGCGGCATCCATCATGGCAAAGGTCACGCGTGACGAGATGATGGTCGAGTACGACGCCGAGTATCCCGAGTACCATTTGGCCGAATCGAAAGGCTATGCGAGTCCCGAGCACATCGAGGCCATTCGCAAACATGGTCTTTCTCCGCTGCATCGTGTGAGCTTTTGCGGAAACTTTCTGCAGACTGAGCGCCTTTTTTAGGCCAATTGTGGAGACAGGGACCTTAAGGGTTCCATAAACCTGCTGGTAGGGGCCGTGTGCAACGCTATTGTTGCGCGCGGCCCCTCATTTGTCGGCATTTGGTTGGTTTTCGGTTTGCTTCCGGTACTTACCCGCATGAAACCTGCCCTCATTATCGAGGCAATGCAGGGAGTGGGAAAGGAGACCCCATGTGTGCCGCAGCCAAAATGAGCAAGACGCAGCAGCTCAAGGAACGTTGGGAAGAGGGGGAGCTCGATTGCGGGTCGATCACGCCCGAGTTTATCAAGGGGCTCAGTCCTCGCGAGCTCGGTATGCTGGGCGAGCTTATCGCAATCGATTACTTTAACGAGCGCGGCTATGCATTGCTGGAACAAGGCTATCGATGCTCGGAGGGCGAGGCCGACCTGGTGCTGCTCGACGAGCTCGACGATGTGGTGGTGATGGCCGAGGTCAAGACCAGGCGTGTTGCGCTAGATTGCGATACGCGGGTGTTTCCCGAGGAAGCGGTGAATGCCCAAAAGCAGCGGCGCTATCGTCGCATCGCGAGTTGCTATCTCATGGAGCACTATCCGCTCAAGGCAATCCGCTTCGATGCCGTGGGCGTCACCATTCGCGGCGGGCATATCGCCGAGATCGAGCACCAGTACAATGCGTTCGATTGGCAGGTGTCGTGATGGCGTTCGAGACCTTTGCCGTTCACGCGGCCTGTATCCGCGGCGTCGAGGCGATTCCCGTTACGGTCGAGGTTTCGCTCGCGGGCGGCATCCCGGGCATCCAGATGCTCGGCATCCCGAGTATGGAGGTCATGGAGTCGCGCGGGCGCATTCGCTGTGCGATGCGCTCTGCCGGATTCGAGATCCCGCGCTCGGGCATTACGGTCAATCTGGCACCGGGCGATATCCGAAAGACCGGTAGCGGCTTTGACCTGCCGATAGCCATTGCGGTGCTTGCGGCCGATGGGCAGATTCCCCGCGACAATCTCGACCGCTGCCTCATTGCCGGCGAGCTCGGCTTGGATGGCACGGTGCTTCCCGTCAAGGGCGAAGTAGCGTTTCAGCTGCTGGCTCGCGACATGGGGTTGTCTTTTATCGCCGGTAGGTCCGACCAGCATGTTCCGCTTTCGGGGGTCGACTGCGGTTTTATCGACCATCTGTCGCAGCTTGCCCGCGGTATGGGCGAGGCAGCTCGGCATTATCTGGATTCTGAAGTGCTCGAGGCCACCTTTGAGCCCGAGCTCGATTATGCCGACGTGTTGGGGCAGGAGGTCGCCAAGCGCGGCATAGCGCTTGCGGCGGCAGGGGAGCTGGGCTTGCTTATGATCGGGTCTCCGGGATCGGGCAAGACCATGCTTGCGCGCCGCATGACGGGTATCTTGCCCGAGCTTTCCGTCGAGGATCAGCAAGAGGCGCTGTGTATCCATTCGGTCTTGGGTGAGAATATCGATGGCCTGCTTGCGGGGCATCGGCCGTTTCGAAGTCCCCATCACAGCATTTCGACAGCGGGCCTTATTGGCGGGGGGCGCCCGGTGCATCCGGGCGAGATCAGCCTTGCCCATGGCGGCGTGCTCTTTTTGGACGAGCTTGCCGAGTTTCCCACCGGTGTGCTGCAGACGCTTCGTCAGCCAATCGAGCGCGGCTATGTCAGGATCGTGCGCGTCGATGGCGCCTTTACGTTTCCCTCGCGCTTTCAGCTGCTTGCGGCGAGCAATCCCTGTCCCTGCGGCTTTTTGGGCGATCGCGAGGTCCCGTGTCGCTGTTCGGCATCGATGGTCGAGCGCTACCGGTCCAAGCTGCGCGGTCCCTTGGCCGACCGTATCGACCTGATGCTCGATGTGACCCGCCCCGATCCGCAGGTGATTATCGAGGGCGCCGAGGGCATGTCGTCGGCCGAGCTGCGCGACTACGTTGTCCGCGGTCGGGCTTTTCGTGCCTGGCGCGAGTCCCGTATGGATGATGCGGATGCCGAGGCCGAGCACGATGAGTCACGGTCCATTGACGGCGTCGTGTCGACCTTTGCACTCGACGAGGCCGCCGAGACATGCGTACTTGGCCTGTCGAAACGCACTCATCTCACGGGGCGCGGCATCGTGCGCCTGGTTCGCATCGCGCGCACGATTGCCGATGTCGCCGAAAGCGAGCGGGTGACGCAAGACCACGTGCTCGAGGCGGCGATGTACCAGGGAAGGAGGGATCAGTGATGGGCGAGGAGACTTTTGAGCTGCATCCCGGTGATGCGTTGTATCCAGATACCGTTTTGGAGCTCTCTGATGTGCCCCAGACGCTGTTCGTGCGTGGCGACCCGGAGGTGCTTTCGACGCCGGCACTCTCCATCATCGGCGCTCGCAAGGCCTCGCCGTACGGCCTGGCCGTGGCAGAACTGGCCGCGAAAGTTGCGGTCGAGGCGGGGGTGACGGTGGTCTCGGGCGGCGCGGTCGGCTGCGACCAGGCCTCGGGTTGGGCCGCGGTCAACGCCGGTGGCAGGCACGTCGTGGTGTTGGGTACGGGCGCCGACGTGGTCTACCCGCGCTCGAGTGCGGGGCTCATCGCGCGCACGATCGATACGGGCGGCGCGGTCGTGTCCATCTCGCCTTGGGGTATGGGGCCACGTAAGTTTGCCTTCCCGCGGCGTAACCGGGTGATCGCCGCGCTTTCGCAGGCGCTCTTCGTGTCGGAGGCTGGCATGCCTTCGGGCACGTTCTCGACGGCGGAGGCCGCCATGGACCTGGGTCGCGAGCTTCTTGCCGTGCCGGGTTCGATTTTGTCACCCGAGTCGCGCGGTACCAACTACCTCATTGCCAACGGGGCCTGCTGCATTATTGACGAGGAGTCAATCGAGATGGCCATCTCGCGAATCTATGGCACCCTGCGCTATTCGCGTCCTGATGCACCCGGTATCGCAGATCTGGACCCCACGCAGCAGACCGTGATGCATGCGCTCATCGCCTCGCCGCTCAAGGTCGACGACATCGCGGCACTCGTCTCGCTCGATGCCGTCGGCGTGCTCAAACTTCTGGGTTCGCTCGAACTCGAGGGCCTCATCGAGCGCATGATGGATGGAAGGTATGCGCCCTCCAAGTTTGCCCTTCACGCCCAGACGCCCTTCGGTCACAATGGAAAACGTGTCAATTAGAAAGGTGTTTGCAGATGCTGTTTGATCAGGTGACAGTTATCGGTGGCGGTCTGGCGGGATCGGAATGCGCGATTCAGCTGGCAGATCGCGGGTTCACCGTAAAGCTGTGCGAGATGCGCCCGCAGGTAAGCTCTCCTGCCCACCATACCGATCACTTGGCGGAGCTCGTCTGCTCCAATTCGTTTAAGTCGACCCGACCCGATTCCGCCGCCGGCCTGCTGAAGGCCGAGCTTGAGCGTATGGGCTCGGTGCTGCTCGACTGTGCTCATCGCGCCTCTGTTCCCGCCGGCGGCGCCCTTGCGGTCGACCGTGTTGCATTCTCCGAGCTCGTCGAGGCCGAGGTTGCCGCCCGCCCCAATATCGAGGTCGTCCACGGTGAGGTCACCCAGATCCCCGAGGGTCATGTGGTTATCGCCGCGGGCCCCTTGTGCTCGCCGGCATTGAGCGAGGAAGTCATGAAGCTTGTCGGTGGTGACGCCCTGGCGTTCTTTGACGCAGCCGCCCCGATTGCCGATGCCTCGACGCTCGATATGGACGTGCTGTTCTCGCAGTCACGCTACGAGGAGCAGGGGAGTGGCGACTATCTCAATGCCCCGCTCAACAAGGAAGAGTACGAGGCCTTTATCGAGGCGCTCACCACGGCCGATCGCGTGGTGCTCAAGGACTTTGAGGGCGGGGACCTGTTCCAGGCCTGCCAGCCTGCCGAGGAGGTCGCGCGCACGGGCAAGGATGCCATCCGTTTTGGCGCCATGAAGCCCGTTGGACTCACCGACCCGCGCACCGGTCGCCGTCCTTGGGCGGCAATTCAGCTGCGCGCCGAGAACAAGGAGAAGACGGCCTATAACCTGGTTGGTTTCCAGACCAACCTGACCTTCGGCGAACAGAAGCGCGTCTTCCATATGGTTCCCGGCCTCGAGAACGCCGAGTTCTTCCGCTACGGCGTCATGCACCGCAACACCTTTGTTGATGCGCCGCACGTGCTCGATGGCACCTTTGCCGTTCCCGGCACGAGCGTGCGCCTTGCCGGTCAGATTACTGGTACCGAGGGGTACATGGAGGCCGTGGCGACGGGTCTGCTCGCCGCGCTCAACACCTATGCCGAGGCTATCGGTGCCGCGGGCGTCGAGCTGCCGCGCGTGGGCGCCCTGGGTGCGCTTGTGGGGTATGCGACCGATCCGGCTACGGTGGGCTACCAGCCCATGCACGTCAACTTTGGTCTTGTGCCGCCGCTCGAGGACGGTAAGCGTCGCAGCAAGCGCGATCGTTACCAGGCTTACGCGGACCGCGCCCTCAAGGCCCTGGATGCCTATCTCGAAACGCGCTCCGATCTGTTTGGAGGCGAGAGGTCATAGCTTTTGACCTGTACGATGCCGTCGACTCGTTCATTGCCTACATTGCACGCGTCGAAGGACTCGCTCCCAATACGGTAACCGCCTACGCCTCGCGGCTCGAGCGCTTCGCCGCGTGGTGCGACCGCGAGGGCATCGACGCTCGCGCCGCCGACGTAAGGACCGTTCGTTCCTATTTGGCCGAGCTTTCGCGTGGCCAGGTGGCGGCTCGGACCCTTGCGGCACACCTGTCTGCCATTCGCTCGCTCTATCGGTGGATGGCTGCCGAGGGAATCATTGAGGGCGATGCGGTCTCGGCGATATCCTCGCCCAAGCTGCCGCGCGATCTTCCCGGTGTTCTGACGACCCGGCAAGTCGAGTCGTTGCTCAAGACCCCCGACACCTCGACGCCTGCGGGGCTGCGCGATGCGGCGATGCTCGAGCTGCTCTATGCCTCCGGCGCGCGAATCTCCGAGCTCGCGGCGCTTAACGTGGAGTCCGTTGCTTGGTCCGAGCGAACGCTTCGACTTTGGGGCAAGGGGAGCAAGGAGCGTATCGTGCCCCTGTATCGACGCGCTCTCGAGGCGACCCGTCGCTATATTGAGGAAGGGAGGCCGCAGCTCCTTTCGCAGGCAAAGCGTAGCGACGGTGCGAACGGCGTTCATCCGCTGTTTATCTCGGCGCGCGGAAACCGAATGAGTGCCGCCATGCTTAGGAGGCGGTTCCACATGCTTGCGGCACTTGCCGGCATTCCTGCCGACATCGCCCCGCATGCGATGCGCCACACCTTTGCGACCGACCTGCTCGAGGGCGGTGCGGATCTGCGCTCGGTTCAGGAGCTGCTGGGGCATGCGAGCTTGTCCACGACGCAGATTTATACGCATCTCACGCCCGACCGACTCAAACGCGCCGTGAGTCAGGCCCACCCCCGCGGCGAGTAGGAGAAGGGTGCTCTTCCCGCACCGAGGTGTGTGGTTTTGATTGCGGGTTGGCAGGAAGAAGCAATCCTGCTATCATTCATCGGGTTGCTTCACGGCAACATGTTTTTATCACGCACGCGCGGCTACTTCATACCGTGGTGCCCGGGCTTTGGTAGCACATGTCCGGGTTGGTTATGGAGGATGACCCCGCGCGGAGGCAAACCACAGGAGGTTTAACATGGCTACCAAGATTAATATCCGCACCCTGCTCGAGGCCGGCTGCCACTTCGGTCACCAGACCCGTCGCTGGAACCCCAAGATGAAGCCGTTCATCTTCGGTGAGCGCAACGGCATCTACATCCTCGACCTCAAGCAGACCATCCTTGACGCCGACCAGGCCTACACCTTCGTCAAGAACGTCGCCAAGGGCGGCAACGTGCTGTTCGTCGGCACCAAGAAGCAGGCTCAGGAGGCCGTCAAGAACGCAGCCGAGCGCGCCAACATGCCTTACATCAACCAGCGTTGGCTCGGCGGTATGCTGACCAACTTCGTCACCATTCGCTCCCGCATCAACCGCATGGAGGAGCTCGAGGCCATGGTCGAGGACGGCCGCATGGCAGTCCTGCCCAAGAAGGAGCAGGCTGTTCTGGGTAAGGAGCTTGCTAAGCTCCAGACCAACCTCGGTGGCGCCCGCGATATGAAGGGTCTGCCCCAGGCTCTCTTCGTCATCGACACCAAGCGCGAGGAGAACGCCATCAAGGAGGCCCAGCGCCTGAACATCCCCGTCGTCGCCCTGATCGATACCAACTCCGATCCCGACGAGGTCGAGTACGGCATCCCCTGCAACGATGACGCCATCTCCGCTGTTACCCTTATGTGCGAGCTCATGGCCGACGCCTGCCTCGCTGGCTCCGGCAAGGAGCAGGTCTCCGAGGCCGAGATGGCCGCCGAGCCCAAGGCCGAGTAAATCAGTCCTATTTAAGTCTTTTTCATCTCTTTGAAAGGAACCACAATGGCCCAGATTACTGCCGCTATGGTCAAGCAGCTCCGCGAGATGACCGACTCCCCGATGATGGAGTGCAAGAAGGCTCTCGTCGAGGCTGACGGCGACATGGATGCCGCCGTCGACGTTCTGCGCAAGAACGGCCTCGCCAAGGCTGCCAAGAAGGCTGGCCGTGAGACCAACGAGGGCGCTGTCGCCGCGTTCGTCTCCGAGGATGGCAAGACCGGCGCTCTGCTCGAGCTCTCCTGCGAGACCGACTTCGTCGGCTCCAACGCCAAGTTCACCGGCTTTGCTTCCAAGGTCGCCGAGGTTGTCGCCACCACCGAGCCGGCTGACGTCGACGCTCTGCTCGAGAAGCCGATGGGCGAGGAGACCGTTTCCTCCGAGCTCACCGAGATGATTCACATCATGGGCGAGAACATGAAGATCTCTCGTTTCGCCGCCCGCAAGGCCGAGAACGGCGCTCTCGCTTCTTACATCCACATGGGTGGTAAGATTGGCGTCCTCGTCGAGTTCGCCTTCGAGAAGGCCGAGACCGCTCAGGCCGACTCCTTCAAGACCTTCGCTCACGACGTTGCCCTTCAGGTTGCCGCCGTCGCCCCGATCTGCGCTACCCGCGATCAGGTTCCGGCTGAGACCGTCGAGCACGAGAAGCAGATCTACATGGCTCAGGCTGCCGAGTCCGGCAAGCCCGAGGCCATTCAGGAGAAGATGGCTGTTGGCCGTCTGGAGAAGTTCTACAAGCAGTCCGTGCTCACCGAGCAGGAGTTCATCAAGGACAGCTCCCTCACCATCAAGAAGTACGCTGAGCAGGTCTCCAAGGAGCTCGGCGATACCATTACCGTCGTTGCCTTCGACCGTCTGGTCCGTGGCGAGTAAATAAGCTCTTGTAGCTGGTAATGAGCAGGCTGTGGGTTTTACTCACAGCCTGCTTTTTCATGGCTCTTATCAGAGCCTTTGCTATCATATTGAGAGTCTAATTAAAGGAGGATCGCTTTGTCCGACATCCGATATAAACGCGTGCTTCTGAAGCTTTCCGGCGAAGCACTGATGGGCGACGGCCAATATGGCATCGACCCCAAGATTACCGATCATCTTGCCAAGCAGGTCAAGGAGCTGCTCGCCGTTGGTCACGAGGTCGGCGTCGTTGTCGGCGGCGGCAACATTTTCCGCGGCATGGCCGGCGCTGCCGGTGGCATGGAGCGCGCCCAGGCCGACTACATGGGCATGCTGGCAACCGTTATGAACGCGCTTGCCCTGCAGGATGCCTTCGAGCACAACGATGTTCCCTGCCGCGTGATGAGCGCTATCCAGATGAACGAGATCTGCGAGCCCTATATTCGCCGTCGCGCCATCAACCACCTTTCCAAGGGCAACGTCGTTATTTTTGCCGCCGGTTCGGGCAATCCTTACTTTACGACCGACACCGCCGCGGCTCTTCGTGCCTGCGAGATCGGTGCCGAGATTCTGATTAAAGCCACCAAGGTTGACGGTATCTACGACAAGGATCCTGTCAAGTGCGCCGATGCCGTCCGCTTTGACAAGATTACCTATCACGAGGTTCTCGTCTGTGGCCTGCAGGTTATGGATTCCACGGCTACGGCACTGTGCCAGGATAACCGTATGCCGATTTTGGTCCTCAACATCGATGGCGAGGACACCGTCAAGCGCGCGCTTTCGGGTGAGCCCGTCGGCACGCTCGTCTATCAGGAGGATTAAGCATGGCAGAGAACATCACCGCCCACATGGACAAGTCGCTCGAGTCCCTCAAGCACAACTTCTCCAAGGTTCGCACGGGTCGCGCCAACGCTAACATTCTGTCCGACATTTCGGTCGATTACTACGGTGTTCCCACGCCGGTTACCCAGGTTGCCGCCGTTAAGACTCCCGAGGCCCACATGCTGCTCATCGAGCCCTGGGACAAGGCACTCGTCAACGCCATCGTGAAGGCTATCAGCGCTTCCGATCTGGGTATTACTCCCAACTCTGACGGTACCGTCGTGCGCCTTCCGTTCCCGGCTCCCACCGAGGAGCGTCGTCGCGAGCTCGTCAAGGAGTGCCGCGAGTATGCCGAGCAGGCCAAGGTTTCCATTCGCAACATCCGTCGTGACTTTAACAACAAGCTCGAGCGTGACGAAGAGCTCACCGAGGACGATGTCCGTCGCGAGCAGGCCAAGGTCCAGAAGCATACCGATGAGTATGTTGCCAAGGTCGAGGAGCTTCTGAAGGAAAAAGAAGCCGAGGTCATGGAGATCTAAGGTGCAATACGACGAGAACAAACTGGTCGAGTACTTTGCCGACGCCCCTGCGGGCGTCGGTTTTTCCGACCTTGACCTCAATAAGATCCCGCATCATATTTCGTGCATCATGGACGGTAACGGTCGTTGGGCCACGGCGCGCGGTCTTGCCCGCACCGAGGGCCACAAGGCCGGTATCGTCTCCCTGCGCGAGATCATTACCGCATGCGTGCGCTTGGGCGTCGACGTCCTTTCGGCCTATGCGTTTTCCACCGAAAACTGGAATCGTCCGCAGCACGAGGTCAACGTTTTGATGCATTTGTTTGCCAAGACGTTTATCGATGAGCTGCCG
Source organism: uncultured Collinsella sp. (assembly GCA_900546375.1). Taxonomy (GTDB): domain Bacteria; phylum Actinomycetota; class Coriobacteriia; order Coriobacteriales; family Coriobacteriaceae; genus Collinsella. The sequence continues at coordinate 43,438 of URCO01000003.1, read as the reverse complement.
CTGCTTAAGCGCGAAAACGTGCGCGTTGTCTTTTTGGGCGATATTTCCGCACTGCCCAAGAAGACCCGCGATGTCTTTGAGCGCGGTCTTGCCGAGTGTGCCGACCACACCGGCATGACGCTGGCGCTTGCCGTCAATTACGGCGCCCGTGCCGAGATCACCCGTGCCGTCCGTCAGATTGCGCTCGACGCCGCTGCCGGCAAGATCGACCCTGCCGCCATCGATGATGATATGGTTGCCTCCCATCTCTACACCGCTGGGCTGCCCGATCCGGAGCTTGTGATTCGCACCTCCGGCGAGCTACGCCTTTCGAACTATCTGCTGTGGCAGGTTGCCTATTCCGAGTTTTATGTCACCGATACCTATTGGCCCGACTTTGATCGTTGGGGTCTTGTCAACGCCATTTTGGCCTATCAGGGCCGCGACCGTAGGTTTGGTGGACTGAGCAAGACCGAGGAGGCTTAATCGTGTCCGATCGTCCCAAGGCGTCTGCTCCCAAGGCGCCTGCCGCCAAGAGCGGCGCGGCCGCGACTTCGTGGCTTGCCGGCTTTATTACCCGTGCCGCCGCAGGTATCGTCTACGCCGTCGTATTTATTCTCTGCCTGGTTTTGGGTATCGTTCCCACCGCCATCTTCGTCTCCGTCATGAGCGGCCTGTGCTGCTTTGAGTATTTCCGCATGACGAAGCTCGATGGCAAGGTGGCCAACGAGCGCCTGGGTATCGCTGCCGCCGTGCTCTTTCCGCTCTCGGCGCTGGGCGACTCGCTGCTGTTGAATGCGCTGCTTTTTGCATTGATGCTTGCGGTGGGCATTTGGTATGTCTGTTCGTCGCGTACCCGCATATCCGATGTGGCTGTGACACTCATGGGTCCCCTCTACACCGGTTTTATGCTGTCGGCCATCGTGCTGCTGCGCGATGCCGTGCCCGGTTTTGCCGGCGCCCTGCTTTCGGTGGGTGTTTGCGCGTCTCTCTGGGTCTCCGATTCGTTTGCCTACATCGTGGGCAGCCGTATCGGCAAGCACAAGATGGTCCCCAAGATCTCTCCCAAAAAGAGCTGGGAGGGCTTTGTCGGCGGCATCTTGGGCTCGGTTCTTATCTGGCTTATTTTGTGGGCGACGCATTTCTATAAGCTGAGCTTGCCCTATGCGCTGCTTTGCGGCGTGGTTGTGTCCATCCTGGGCGTTATCGGTGACCTCATCGAGTCACGCATCAAGCGTGGCGTGGGCGTCAAGGATTCTGGCAACCTTATTCCGGGCCATGGCGGCATGCTCGATCGAAGCGACTCGCTTATCTTTGGCTGCATTACCGCGCAGCTGCTTTTGATGATCGGAGGCGTGCTGTAATGTCATTCCAGACGACGTATGGCCCCGATGGACGCCTGCGGGTTGCCATTCTGGGCTGTACGGGCTCTATTGGCACCCAGGCACTTGATGTATGCCGTCAGCATGCCGATCGACTGCAGGTGACGGCACTGTCCGTTAACTCCAGCACCTCGGAGCTCGTTGCCGCCGCCCGCGAGTTTTCGGTCCCGGCCGTTGCTGTGGCCGACACCACCCACGGTGCGGACGCTGTACTGCAGGAGCTGCCCGAGGGCACCGAGCTCGGTGTTGGTGCGCAGGCGGTTTGTGAGCTCGCGCGTCGCGATGACGTCGACTGTGTCCTTGTTGCCATTGTGGGCGCTGCCGGGCTCGAAGCGAGCCATGCGGCCCTGACCTCGAACAAGCGTCTCGCACTTGCCAACAAGGAGTCTCTCGTTGTCGGCGGTGACCTGCTGATGCCGTTGGCGCAACCGGGTCAGCTAATTCCGGTCGACTCCGAGCACTCCGCCATCTACCAGTGCTATCTGGGGGAGAATCCGCGCGAGGCTCACTGCATTTGGCTCACTTGCTCGGGTGGTCCGTTCTTTGGCCGTACGCGCGACGAGCTCAATTGCGTGACACGCTCCGATGCGCTGGCACACCCCACGTGGGCCATGGGTGCTAAGATCACCATCGACTCTGCGACCCTCATGAATAAGGGCTTGGAGCGTATCGAGGCGATGCACCTGTTCGGGTGCGATCTCGACTTTATCAACGTGGTCGTTCAGCGCCAGTCAAAGATCCACTCGATGGTCGAGTATGCGGACGGCTCTGTGATGGCACATCTTGGTGCGTCCGACATGCGCATTCCCATCCAGTTCGCGTTCTCGTATCCCGAGCGGTGGGATACCCCAGCGCCTCGAATCGATTTCCGCGAGCTCGGGCAGCTTACGTTTGATGCTGCCGATATGGACACATTCCGCTGCCTGGCGCTGGCCGAGCGTGCCGGCAGAACGGGCGGCACCATGCCGTGCGTGCTGAATGCCGCCAACGAAGTTGCCGTCGATGCCTTCCTGCACGATGCCTGTACCTTTACCGATATCGACCGTATCGTCGAGTCTTGCATGGATGCACACGATACGCAGGCGGTCGCATCCTTTGAACAGCTTCGCGATATCGATACGTGGGCTCGTGCCAAGGCCGCCGAGGTGCTCGCTGCAACCCGCTCTTAATCGTAAGGATTGCTTTTCGTTTTATGGATACTGTTCTGAGCGTTCTCTCCTCAGTCTTTTGGGGCCTTTTGATGCTATCCGTCCTCGTGTTTCTGCATGAGGGCGGCCACTTTTTGGCGGCCCGTGCGTGCGGCGTGCGCGTCACCGAGTTTTTCTTGGGCCTGCCGTTCCGCTTCGACATTCACCATACGTCGCGTCGCATCGGTACCAAGTTTGGCGTGACGCCGCTGCTGCTGGGTGGTTATGCCGCTATCTGCGGTATGGACCCGACCGATGCCTCGTGCGCCGACCGTGTGCTTGCGGCGATCTATCGTCATGGTCGCGTTTCGGTTGCAGATCTTTCCGTCGAGCTGGAGCTGCCCGAGGAGGATGTTCTCGAGGCTTGTGCCTTGCTTTTGGGCTGGGGTTCCATTGCGCCTTGGTACGAGGAAGGGGAGAAGCCTTCACCCAGCTACTATCCGGTTAGGTACCAGACGCTGCCGCGCGATGCTGCAGGATATACCACCTTTGACGGCCGCAAGTTCGATCGAGAGCATGCGACTGCCGAGGGCGATGTGTGGGAGCTGCCGGTCACTGCTTCGGAGTTTCTTGAGCAGGAGCGATCGCATACCTATCTGGGCCAGGGTTTTCTCAAGCGTGCCTTTATGCTGCTCGCGGGCATTCTCGTCAATATTCTGACGGGTTTTTTGCTGCTTATGAGCATCTACTCTATCGCCGGCGTATCGGTGCCGGTTGATAGCAATGTGATCGGTCAGGTCGAAGAAGGCTCGATAGCCGCCAAGGCGGGCATCGAGGCCGGCGACACGATTCTTAGTGTCGATGGCGTGTCCTGCTCCAGCTGGATGGATGTGTATGATGCCATCGGCAAGGCTGCCGGTCAGGACGATATCGCCATTGAGTACCAGCGCGACGGTAAGAAACTTTCGACCTCGGTCGCGCTCAAGGAGGACGAGCGTTTGGGTGTTTATGCTTCTACGCAGGTGGTCCATTTGGACCCTATCACCTCGGCGCGCCTGTCGTTCTCCTATGTTCAGCAGACTGCTGAGGGCGTTATGCGTCTGCTGCAGCCGCAGCATACGATGGAGATACTCGATCAGTCCAGCTCGATTGTTGGCATCAGCGTCATGTCTTCTCAGGCGGCGGCAGCCGGCCCCGCGACATTCTTGACATTTGCCGCGCTCATCTCGTTCTCGCTGGGCTTTATGAACCTGCTGCCCATTCCGCCGCTCGACGGGGGAAAGCTGGTTATCGAGATCATCCAAAAGGTCGCCGGTCGCGAGCTGCCACTCAAGGTACAGACAATCGTCAGCTATGTCGGCATCGCGCTCTTTGCGCTGCTGTTTGTCTATATGCTTCGTTCCGACGTCCTTCGATTTATTTTGTAGAGGAGTGTTTGGATTGTCTTTGTCCCATCCTTTCCCGCGCGAGCTGACGCGCCCCGTGTTTGTGGGCGACGTGCAGATAGGCGGCGGCGCTCCGGTGGTGGTTCAGTCCATGACCTGCACCGATACCGCCGATGCCCAGGCAACGCTTGCGCAAGTGCGTGCGCTTGCCCAGGCGGGTTGTGATGTTGTGCGCGTGAGCGTGCCCACTGAGGCTGCGCTCGAGGGCTTTCGCACGATTTGTGCGGAGTCTCCGGTGCCGATCGTTGCCGATATCCACTTTAACCATAAGCTCGCCATTGGCGCCGTGGAGGCCGGTGCCGCTAAGCTCCGCATCAATCCCGGCAACATCGGCGATTGGGCCAAGGTCGATGCCGTGATCGATGCCGCGGGCGCTGCTGGGTGCGCGATTCGCATTGGCGTGAACGCCGGCTCGCTTGAGCAGGATATCGCCGAGCGCGATGACCTTACGCAGCCCGAAAAGCTTGTGATGTCGAGCGAGCGTTTCGTCAAACATTTTGAGGACCGCGGTTTTACCAATATCGTGCTTTCCGCCAAGGCTCATAGCGTGTCCACGACGCTTGACACCTATCGTGCTCTGTCGCGCGAAATCCCCCATGTTCCGCTTCATTTGGGCGTTACGGAGGCCGGAACCAAGCTCCAGGGCACCATTAAGAGCTCTGTGGGCCTGGGTATTCTGCTTTCCGAGGGCATTGGCGACACCATGCGCGTCTCGCTTACGGCCGATCCGGTCGAGGAACCGCCGGTCGCCTGGGGTATTCTGCAGTCGCTTGGCCTTCGCCGCCGTGGCCCCGAGATCGTCTCGTGCCCCACGTGCGCTCGCTGCCAGGTCAACCTCATTCCTATCGCCGAGGAGGTCACCGAGCGGCTTAAGAACTACTCCGCGCCGCTTTCGATCGCCGTTATGGGATGCGCGGTCAATGGCCCCGGCGAGGCTTCTGACGCCGACTTGGGCGTTGCCTGCGGACGAGGTCAGGGCCTGCTCTTTTCGCACGGCCAGATCATTGGTAAAGTAGCTGAGGACCAAATTGTCGACGCGCTTATGGCCGAGGTCGACAAGCTAATTGAGGAGAAATAAATGACTCGAGCAATGTATATGTCTAAGCTGTATGCTCCGACGCTCAAAGAGGATCCGGCCGATGCCGAGCTTGCGAGCCATCGCCTGCTGCTGCGTGCCGGCATGATTCGCAAGGAGGCCGCCGGTCTCTATTCCTATCTGCCGCTCGCGTGGCGCTCGATTCGCAAAATCGAGAACATCGTGCGCGACGAGATGGACGCTGCCGGTGCCCAGGAGCTCATGATGCCCATCATGGTCGATGCCGAGCTGTGGCGTGAGTCCGGCCGTATCGATGCCTATGGCAAGGAGCTCGTGCGCTTTGATGACCGCCACGGCCGCGAGTTCGTGCTCGGCCCCACGCACGAGGAGACCGTGACCGCCTTGGTGCGCAATGAACTGCGTTCCTACAAGCAGCTGCCGGTGAATCTCTATCACATCCAGGATAAGTTCCGTGACGAGTTCCGTCCCCGCTTTGGCCTGATGCGCGGTCGCGAGTTCATCATGAAGGACGCCTACAGCTTCTCTGCCACGCAGGAGAGCCTGCAGGAGGAGTATGACAAGATGAAGCAGGCCTACGCCAATATCTGCGAGCGCTGCTACATCAAGGCCCTGCCCGTCGTCGCCGATTCCGGCGAGATCGGCGGTGACACCTCCGTCGAGTATATGGCGCTGGCCGAGGCCGGCGAGGCTTCGCTGGTCTACTGCGACGATTGCGGCTTTGCTGCCGACGACGAGGCGGCAAGCACTAAGGTTGTCGTGACCGAGGGTCCCGGCGACGGTACGCTTACCAAGGTCGAGACTCCGGGCATGGGCACCATCGAGGCCGTTGCCAAGTTCTTTGGGTTCCCCGAGAACGGCACGCGCAAGTCCCTGGCTCTCATCGACGCCGAGGGCAAGCCGGTTGTGGCCATCGTTCCGGGCGATCATGAGCTCAACGACTGCAAGGCCGAGCACGTCTTTGGCAAGGGCTATCGCATGATGACCGATGAGGAGCTCCAGACCTACGGTCTGCACAAGGGCTTTATCGGACCGGTTAACCTGCCCGAGGGCATCCGTCTGGTCTGCGACGAGAGCCTGCGCGAGTCCAAGCAGTGGGCCTGCGGTGCCAACGAGGTCGATTATCACCTTACCGGTGCCTGCCCTGAGCGCGACTTTACCGTCGACGAGTGGGCCGACCTGGTTACCGTCGTTGCCGGCGATCCCTGCCCGCACTGCGGCAAGCCGCTCTCCGCTGCCCGCGGTATCGAGGTCTCTCAGGTATTCCAGCTGGGCACCAAGTACTCCGAGGCCATGGGTGCCACCTTTATGGACGAGGACGGCAAGGAGAAGCCGCTCATCATGGGCTGCTACGGCGTTGGCGTGTCTCGCTCGCTCGCTGCCGTTGTGGAGCAGCACAACGACGAGCACGGTATCGTCTGGCCGGTCTCCGTTGCCCCGTACGAGGTCGCGGTGATTCCGCTCGATCCCAAGAAGGAGGAGTGCGCTTCCGTCTGCGGGCAGATCGTCGAGGGTCTGTGCGCCGAGGGTATCGAGGTTGTCGTCGATGACCGTGATGAGCGTCCCGGCTTTAAGTTTGTCGACAACGACCTTATGGGTTTCCCATATCAGGTGATTCTGGGCAAGCGCGGTCTTAAGAACGGTACCGTTGAGCTTAAGGACCGTGCTACGGGCGAGCGCGAGGATGTGGTAATCGATGAGGTTGTCGCCAAGGTCGCCGAGCTTGTGAAGGCAGCACGCCGTTAATCGAGCCCGCTGCGTTGAGTGCGCTTACGAAGCGGCCCTGCGTCTCTCGAGGGAGAGGCGCAGGGCCGCTTTTGCGTCTAAGAATCTTTTATAGCTAAAAGAAAAACCCCACAGCCCATTCGAGCTGCGGGGTTTCCCTTTGTGCCTCCGATGCGAAATGAATCGCTCAGATATTACTGATAATCGACGACGTCGATCCAGTCCTTAAGGAACTCATCGTTCACGTTGCGCTTACGAGCGAGCTCGGAAGCGGCAACGATGCTCGTCCACTGACGCACGACCTGCATGGGCATGTCAGCGCGGTCGCAGTAGAGCTCCAGGTAGGCCTCGGCCTGGTCCTTGCTGTTGAGGGCAAAGAGCAGGTAGGTGGTGGCAACGTCAGCAGCAGGGGAGCCCTGGGTGGCGTGTGCCCAGTCGCACACATAGAGCTGGCCATCGTCGCCGACGATGACGTTGGAGGGGTTGAAGTCGCCGTGGCAAACCTTGAACTCCTTGGTCATGCCGTCCAGACGCTCCTGAAGGTTGTAGCGCGTGGTGGCATTGAGCTGATCGAGGCTGTCGATCATGCGGGCGAACTTGTCGCGCTGACGGTTGAGCAGCGGGGAGGTGTAGCCGTGGATCTCGATCTGGAGGTCGGCGAACATCTCGAGGTACTCACCAAAGCGCTGGGGCTCGGCAGCCATCTTCTCGGCAAGGGTGGTGCCCGGAACCTTCTCGGTCACGAGCGCCCAGCCGTTGGCGTTCTCGAGCTGAGAAACCTCGAGAGCCTTGGGGCTGCGGATGCCGCACTCATTGATGCGGGCAAGATTCAAAGCCTCGTTGAACACGTCGGAGACGGGCTTGGTCTCGTTAAAGACCTTGACGATCTTGTCGCCCAGGTCGTAAACGACCTTGTTGCCGCGACGGACGAGCTCGGTCTTGGAATCGGGGAGCAGCATGATTGCATCCTTTCAACGATGCGATAGAAGCAACGGCGGGGGCGTGCGTACACCCGTGCACCCCCGCCGCAAATAACCGTGCTAAAAACTAGCAGACGGCGTAGTCCTGGGGCTCGCGGCCGTAGTAGGCGTCCAGGTAGAGCTCCTTGATCTCGCTCATGAGCGGGTAGCGCGGGTTAGCGCCGGTGCACTGGTCGTTGAATGCCTGCTCGGTCATCTCGTCGAGGGTGTCGAGGAAGTACTGCTCGTCAACACCGTAGTCGGCGATGGTCTTCTTGACGCCGATGAAGTCCTTGAGCTCCTCGAGCTTCGTGATGAAGTTCTCGAAGACCTCCTTGTCGTCCTTGCCCTCGATGCCGCAGTACTTGGCCATCTCGGCGTAGTTGTGCAGCGCGTTGGGGTAAGGATACTGGGAGAAGGTACCCATCTTGACGGGAGCCTCGGCGGCGTTGTAGCGCATAACGCGGGTCAGGATGACGGCGTTTGCGAGGCCGTGGGGCAGGTGATGGAAAGCGCCGAGCTTGTGGGCCATGGAGTGGTTGAGGCCCAGGAAGGCGTTGGCGAAGGCCATACCGGCCATGCAGGAGGCGTTGTGCATCTCCTCGCGGGCATGCGGGTCCTTGGCGCCGTTCGTGAAGCTGGAGGGCAGGTTCTCGAAGACGAGCTTGGCAGCGCGCTCGGAGAGGCCCTTGGTGTAGTCGGAAGCCATGATGGAGACGTAGGACTCGATGGCGTGGGTCATGACGTCGATGCCGGAGGCAGCGGTCAGGCCGCGCGGGGCGGTCATGCAGTTGTCGGCGTCGACGATAGCCATGTTGGGGAGCAGCGCGTAGTCGGCGAGCGGCCACTTGATGCCGGTCTCCTTGTCGGTGATGATGGCGAACGGCGTGCACTCGGAGCCGGTACCCGAAGAGGTCGGGACGGCAACGAAGTAGGCCTTCTTGCCCATCTCGGGGAAGGTGAAGATACGCTTGCGGATGTCCATGAAGTCCATGGCCATGTCCTCAAACTTGCACTCGGGGTGCTCGTACATCATCCACATGATCTTGCCGGCGTCCATAGCGGAGCCACCGCCGACGGCGATGATGACGTCCGGCTCAAAGAGAGCCATCTGCTTGGCGCCGCGACGTGCGCACTGCAGCGACGGATCGGGCTCGACGTCGTAGAAGCAGTCGTGGGCGATGCCCATCTCGTCGAGCTTGGCCTCGATGGCGCGGGTGTTGCCATTCTTGAAGAGGAACTGGTCGGTGACGATGAAGGCGCGCTTCTTGCCCATGACGGTACCGAGCTCGTCGAGGGCGACGGGCGTGGAACCCTTCTTGAAGTAGACCTTCTCGGGAGCGCGGAACCACAGCATGTTCTCACGGCGCTCGGCCACAGTCTTAACGTTGATCAAGTGCTTCACCCCAACGTTCTCGGAGACGGAGTTGCCGCCCCAGGAGCCGCAGCCCAGGGTCAGAGACGGCTTCATGCCAAAGTTGTACAGGTCACCGATGCCGCCGTGCGAGGACGGGGTGTTGATGACGATACGGCAGGCCTTCATGACGTGCTCGAACAGGCTGATCTTCTCGGCCTGGGCGGGGTGCACGTACAGAGAGGCGGTGTGGCCCGGGCCACCGGCGAGCACCAGGTGCTCGGCCTTGTCGACGGCCTCCTGGAAGTCCTTGGCGTGATACATGGCCAGGACCGGGGAGAGCTTCTCGTGGGAGAACTCCTCCTTGGCGGGGTCGGTGGAGGTGACCTCGGCGATCAGGATCTTGGTCTTGGCGGGAACCTCGATGCCGGCGAGCTCGGCGATCTTGGCGGCGGCCATGCCGGGGATGCGGTGATCGAGGGCGCCGTTCTTGAACATGGCGGCACGCAGGGCCTCCATCTCGGCACCCTGCTTGACGAAGTAGCAGCCGCGCTTCTGGAACTCGGCCTTGACCTGGTCATAGATGGTGTCGATGACGGTCACGGACTGCTCGGAAGCGCAGATCATGCCGTTGTCGAAGGTCTTGGAGTGAATGATGGAGTTGACGGCGAGCAGCACGTCGGCGGTGTCGTCGATGACGACCGGGGTGTTACCGGCGCCAACGCCCAGGGCGGGCTTGCCCGAGGAGTAGGCTGCCTTGACCATGCCCGGGCCACCGGTGGCGAGGATGATGTCGACGTCGCGCATGACCATGTTGGTCAGCTCGATGGAGGGGACATCGACCCAGCCGATGATGCCCTCGGGGGCGCCGGCCTTGACGGCAGCGTCAAGCACGAGCTTGGCGGCGGCGATGGTGCACTTGGCGGCAGCCGGGTGCGGGGAGATGATGATGGCGTTGCGGGTCTTCAGGCAGATCAGCGTCTTGAAGATCGCAGTGGAGGTGGGGTTGGTCGTCGGGATGACGGCACCCACGATGCCGATGGGCTCGGCGATCTTGGTGATGCCGTAAGCCTCGTCGCGCTCCAGAACGCCACAGGTCTTGGTGTTCTTGTAAGCGTTGTAGATGTACTCTGCGGCGTAGTGGTTCTTGATGACCTTGTCCTCAAGAACGCCGCGGCCGGTCTCCTCGATGGCCATCTTCGCCAACGGGATACGAGCCTTGTTGGCGGCCATGGCGGCCTCATAGAAGATCTTGTCGACCTGCTCCTGCGTGTACGTAGCAAAAAGCGCCTGGGCCTCTCGCATCTGAGCGAGCTTAGCCTCAAGCGCCTCTACGTTGTCCACAATTGCGGGAGTAGTGTTTTCCGGTGACTTTTTCACCATTTGTGTCTCCTTGCGATCGGAGATTTACCCTACGCCTTGCATGATAGCAAGAAATTATTCGGCGAACGGTCAGATTCCTGTAAAAGGCACACTAAAACGCTTCAATATACTGAAGCGTTTTAACTAAACTTTCCTATAGCATCGCCCCACTCATTGGGGACAGGCTTACACGGGTGTTTTCGCTCATGTAAGTCTGTCCCCAATGAGTACAAAAAGGCGCCCTCCGTAGGGGAGGGCGCCTTTGGTAAGTTCTATGTGAACGCGAGGTCTTTGACCCGGAGAGTCCGAGGTACTTGTTGGTAAGACCTTATTTAGGAGCGCGCAACCTTGCCGGATTTGAGGCAGGTGGAGCAAACGTTCATCTTGCGACGGTGACCATCGACGACGACGTAGACGCGCTGGATGTTGGGGCGGAACTTACGGTTGGTGACGCGGTGAGAGTGGCTGATGGAGCGACCGGCAACGGGGTGCTTACCGCAAACTTCGCAAACTTTGGACATAACTGACCCTCCTTGGGCGACAAACGAACATGTCGCGTTAACAAACAAGCCTGAACTATAGCACAGAAGCAGCTCCCTGTGCGTAATCTACACAGAGATATTTCTCTTTTGGCGATAGTGCCCACGCCACGGCCCTGGACGTAGATCCGATTTGCGTGCAGCAGAGGGGATTATGCCAGCTCGTGTGTGCGTTTTCAAGCTCGTCCCACAAATATATATAGGTTTATTGAGCATTGGGCTCCGTTTGCGGATTGCTCTGTATTTATGCTCGCAATTAAGTTCGAGGTTGGCTAAACTATCCCTTGACCATTAAAGGGGTACGAGATACCCACATGGAATTACATAGCTGCCAAAGAGCAGCCTTTCCTGTGGGTGTCTGGTCCGCTTTGAGCGGTCGGGCATCTATTTTTTTGACTGTGTCAGCAGTCAAGACATGTGAGGAAGGAGATCGATGGGCACGACTTCCCCCAAGGCGGTCATCATGGACGAGACCGCCGTCAATCGAGCGATGACCCGCATCGCGCACGAGATTCTCGAGCGCAACGAGGGCTGTGAAGACCTCGCTCTGGTCGGCATCGTCACGCGCGGCGACCTTCTGGCAAAGAAACTCGCCGAGGAGATCAAGGAGATCGAGGGCGTCGACGTTCCGCTCGGCAGCCTCGACATCAGCTTCTACCGCGATGACTACGCTACCAATTTCGCTCCCGCGATCCACGCCACCAATATTCCCTTTAGCGTCGACGGCAAACGCGTCGTGCTGGTGGACGACATCCTGTATACGGGCCGTACCATTCGCGCCGCTCTCGACGCCGTCATGGACCTGGGCCGTCCGAGCCGTATTGAGCTGGCAGTTCTCGTTGACCGCGGCCACCGTGAGCTCCCCATCTCGCCGGACTTTGTCGGCAAGAACGTTCCCTCGTCGCATGAGGAGAACGTGCACCTATATATGAAGGAAGTCGACGGCCACACCGCTGTCGAGATTAACGACGTCGCGCCGGGTTCCCACGTGGGCTCCGCGCCGCTGGGAGGTGAGTAGTACCGTGGCGTTCAACCATAAGCACCTGATCGACATTACCGAGTACTCCGAAGAGGACATCAAGCTCATCCTCGAGACCGCCAAGGCGTTCTCCGAGGTCAACGAGCGTGCGATCAAGAAGGTCCCCACGCTCAAGGGCAAGACCATCGTCAACATGTTCAACGAGCCCTCGACGCGCACCCGCAGCTCCTTCGAGCTCGCCGAGAAGCGTCTTTCGGCCGACAGCCTCAACTTTGGCGGCTCCTCGACCTCCACGGTCAAGGGCGAGAGCCTCGTCGACACCGTCGAGACCCTCAACGCCTATAAGATCGACTGCATCGTCGTGCGCGATAAGCACGCCGGCGCTCCCTACATCGTCACGCAGAACTCGCCTGCAAGCGTCATCTGCGCCGGTGACGGCAAGCACAACCATCCCACGCAGGCCCTGCTCGACTTGTACACCATCTGGGAGCACAAGGGTGACTTCCACGGTCTGAAGGTCGCTGTCGTCGGCGATATCGCTCACTCCCGCGTCTGCGGCTCGTTGATCCCCGCGTTGAAGATCATGGGCTGCGAGACCTACGCCGTCGCCCCCGGCACGCTGCTGCCGCCGGCGCCCGAGGTCCTGGGCTGCGACCACGTGACGAGCGACCTCGATTCCGTCCTGCCCGAGCTGGACGTCGTCTACATGCTGCGCGTGCAGCAGGAGCGCCTCGAGGGCGCCCCGTTCCCGACCATTCGTGAGTACCACAAGCTCTTCGGTCTGACCAAGGACCGCGAGAAGCTCATGAAGCCCGATGCGATCATCTGCCACCCGGGTCCCATCAACCGCGGCGTCGAGTTCGACTCCTATATGGCCGACCACCCGCAACGCTCCGTCATCCTGGAGCAGGTCTACGCCGGTATCTGCGTGCGTATGGCTATCCTGTATCTGCTGCTTGGAGGTGCCGATAATGGCCTTGCTTCTTAAGAATGCCCACGTCGTCGACCCGTCCGTCGATCTTGACGGTGTCGTTGACGTCCTGATTGACGGCGACAAGATCGCCGAGGTCGGCGAGAATCTCGCCGTCGAGGGAGCCGAGGTCCGCGACCTTTCCGGCAAGTACCTCGTCCCCGGCCTGGTGGATATGCACGTTCACCTTCGCGAGCCCGGCTATGAGGTCAAAGAGGACATCGAGAGCGGCACCCGCGCAGCTGCCAAGGGCGGCTTTACCGGCGTGTGCGCCATGCCCAACACCGATCCCGTCACCGATAACGGCACCGTCGTGGAGTTCGTCAAGTCCCGCGCTGCCGAGGTCGGTCACTGCCGCGTCTATCCGTCGGGCGCCATGACCCGCGGTCTTAAGGGCGAGGCCATGTCCGAGATGGGCGATATGGTCGCCCACGGTGTTGTCGCCTTTACCGACGACGGTCGCGGCGTGCAGGGCGCGGGCATGCTCCGTCGTTGCATGGACTACGGCAAGATGTTCGGCAAGGTTTTTATGAGCCACTGCCAGGACGAGGACCTGGTCGGCCACGGCCAGATCAACGAGGGCAAGGTCTCGACCCGTCTGGCTCTCGAGGGCTGGCCGGCTGCCGGCGAGGAGCTCCAGATCGCTCGCGACATCGAGATCGCCAAGCTGACCGGTGCCAAGCTGCACATCCAGCACATCTCCACCGCCCATGGCCTGGAGATCGTGCGTGCCGGTAAGGCCGCTGGCGTTCAGGTTACCTGCGAGGCCACCCCGCACCACATGTTCCTGACCGAGAACGACCTGGACGAGACCTACAACACCTCGCTCAAGGTTAACCCGCCGCTGCGCACCGACGAGGATGCCGAGGCTATCCGTCAGGGTGTCATCGACGGTACCGTCGACGCTATCGTCACCGATCACGCTCCCCACACCCCGTGGGAGAAGGCCCGCGAGTTCGAGCTTGCGCCCTTTGGCATGATCGGCCTCGAGACCTCGCTGTCGCTCGTACTCACCGAGCTGGTCAACACGGGCAAGATGAGCGTGGGCCGCATGGTCGAGCTCATGGCTATCAAGCCGCGTGAGATCCTGGGCCTCGACCAGGTTCAGGTCAAGGCGGGCTCCGTTGCCGACCTGACCGTGTTCGATCCCGCTGTCACCTGGACGGTCGGCGAGGACGGTTACGAGTCGCGTGCTGAGAACTCCGGTTTTGCCGGCCGCACGCTCACCGGTCGTGCCACCGATGTGTTTGTCGGCGGCAAGCAGACGCTCGCCGACGGCTGCATCTGCTAGCATAGCCTTATCGCTTTTGTGCGCGGTGCCCTTGCGGCGCCGCGCTTTCTGTTCGTTTTGACCATGCAACCGCATGGGGGATTGGAGCGTCTATGCCCACACCTTCCACTGCACGCATGCACGACTTCGAGGTCGTTTCGAACCGGGAGATCGCCGACGGCATCTTCTCGCTCGTTATCTCGGCCCCCAAGCTTGCAAGTGCGCTCAAGCCCGGTCAGTTTGTGAACATTGCCGTGCCCGGCGATGCGTCCTCGCTGCTTCGCGTGCCCCTGAGCTTCTATCGCGCCGACGCCCAGGCCGGCACCGTCGAGCTGTGGTACGCCGTCGTGGGCGACGACACCCGTCGTCTGTCGCAGATGGCCCCCGGTTCCACCTCTAATCTGCTGGGCCCCGGCGGACGCGGCTGGCATGTGCCCGAGGGCACCAGGAAAGCGCTGCTCGTTGCGGGCGGCATCGGTGTTCCGCCCGTGTTGTGCCTTGCCGGCAAGCTTGCCGAGCAGGGTGTGGCCGTCGACGTGTGCCTGGGCTTTGGCACCGCGTCCAAGGCCGTGGGCATCGATGAGTTCCGCGCTCTGTGCGATACGGTCTACGTGTGCACCGACGACGGCTCGCTCGGCACGCACGGTTTTTGCACCGATCCTGCCGCCGAGCTGCTCGGCGAGGGCGGCTACGACTACGTCGCCAGCTGCGGTCCCGCCGTCATGATGAAGAAGGTCGCCGCCGCTGCTGCCGAGGCCGGTGCGTACTGCGAGGTGTCGCTCGAGCGCATGATGAGCTGTGGCTTTGGCGCCTGCAACACCTGCAATGTCGAGACGGTCGACGGTATGAAGGGCGCCTGCATGTGCGGCCCCGTGTTCGATGCTTCCAAGGTGGTGGTCTTCTAGTGGGTACCGTGAACATGGCCGTCGATTTCGGCGGCGTCAAGATGCAGAACCCCATCAACACCGCAGCCGGTACCTTTGGCTACGGCTGGCAGTTCCAGAACTTCTTTGATGTCTCCCAGCTGGGCGCCATCACCACCAAGGGTTGTGCTGCCGAGCCCTGGCCCGGCAACCCCGCGCCCCGTATGGCCGAGATCCCGGGCGGCATGATCAACTCCGTGGGCCTTCAGAACCCCGGCGTGGCCGCCTTTGCCCGTGAGTCCGGTCCGTGGCTCGAGCAGCTTTCCAAGGACGGTTGCCAGGTCATCTGCCAGGTTGCCGGTCATTCCGTCGAGGAGTTTGTCCGCGCGCTCGAGATGTATGTCGAGCTGTGCCCCTGGGCTGCCGGCTACGAGATCAACGTGAGCTGCCCCAATATTGCTGCCGGCGGTGCCGCCATGGGCTCCTCGCCCGAGGGCGCCTCTGCCGTTATGGCTGCCTGCCGCAAGGTGACCGATAAGCCGCTGTTCGTAAAGATGGCGCCGGTCAACGTCGCCGAGATTGCCAAGGCTCTCGAGGCCGCGGGAGCCGACGGCCTTTCGGTCATCAACTCCATCCAGGGCATGGCCATTGACGTTCATACCCGCAAGTCCCGTGTGGCCAAGCCCAAGGGCGGCCTTTCGGGTCCGCTGTGCCACCACATCGCCGTTCGCATGGTCTGGGAGGTCGCTCAGGCCGTCGATATCCCCATCAACGGTGTCGGCGGCGTCATGACGGGCGAGGATGCGGCCGAGTTTATCCTGGCCGGCGCCACCTGCGTGTCGGTCGGCATGGCCAATTTCGTCGATCCGTGCGCCTCAATTAAGATCGCGCACGAGCTCGAGGCCTGGGCGGAGTCCCAGGGCGTGAAGGACATCAACGAGCTGGTAGGTGCTTTCGAATGCTAGAGACCGACGCCCGCGACCGCGTTATCGTCGCCCTCGACTGCGACCGTGAGCGTGCGCTCGAGCTCGCCCACGAGCTTTCTGGTCATGCCGCTTGGCTCAAGGTGGGCATGACGCTCTATTACGCCGAGGGGCCCGAGATCGTCAAGACGTTCAAGGACCTGGGCTTTAAGGTCTTCCTCGACCTCAAGTTCCATGACATTCCGCATCAGGTGCGCGGTGCCGCCCGTTCGGCCTCGCTTGCCGGTGCCGACCTGCTCTCGGTCCACGGCCTGGGTTCTGGTGCTATGCTCGCTGCGTGCCGTGAGGGTGCCGAGGAGGCGCGCGAGGACCGCGCCAAGCTCGTCGCCATCACCGTGCTCACGAGCATGAACCAGGATTCGCTGGCTGAGATCGGCGTCGAGTCACCCGTGGCCGAGGAGGCCGCCCGCCTGGCAAAGCTTGCCCAGGCCAACGGTATCGACGGCATCGTGTGCTCGCCGATGGAGGCCCATGACATGCGCGAGCTGCTCGGCCCCGACGCGTTGATCGTGACTCCGGGCGTTCGTCCGGTGGGTGCCGCCCTTGGTGACCAGTCCCGTGTGGCGACGCCTTCTCAGGCTATCGAGCGCGGCGCGAGCCATATCGTGGTGGGCCGACCCATCACCGGTGCCGACGACCCGGTTGCCGCCTTTGACGCTATCGTTGCCGAGCTGGTCGAAAACGTCGCCTAAAAGATTCCCTCAAGTCACCACTTTTGGGTCTCATTAGCACAAATTAGCCCCTGTGCCTGCGAAAACTTTCCCATCCTTTGTGTGGAATCGCAGGTCAGGGGCTCAACTTTAACCTCCGTATATTGCACTTTTCGCAGGTATCGTCTAACCTATGGTGCCGTCGATTGGGCATTTAGTGCGTTTGACGTGCTAAAATGCCAATTATTGCATCAGATATAACCCAACTATTTGGAGGTTCGAATGGCACTCCCTCAGCTTACCGACGAGCAGCGCAAGCAGGCTCTTGAGAAGGCTGCCGCCGCACGTCACGCCCGCGCTGAGCTTCGCGAGCAGATCAAGAAGGGCGAGAAGTCCCTCGAGTCCGTGCTCAACTCCGATGACCCCATCGCTTCCCGCATGAAGGTTTCCACCCTCATCGAGTCTCTCCCCGGTTATGGCAAGGCCAAGGCCGCCAAGATCATGGAGGAGCTCGGCATCTCCGCTACCCGTCGCGTCCAGGGCCTCGGCGTCCGCCAGCGCGAGCAGCTCCTCGAGCAGCTGACCAAATAAGTGAGCGCTCAGGATTCAAAGCTCTTTGTGATTTCTGGACCGTCAGGTGCAGGCAAGGGCACGCTCGTCACTCGTGTGCGCGAGCGTCGCTCGAACCTGGGCCTGACGGTTTCGGCTACCACGCGAGCACCACGCAAAGGTGAGGTCGACGGCGTCAACTACTTTTTCCTGACGCGCGAGGAGTTCGACCGCCGCGTGGCAAACGGTGAGTTTGTTGAGTGGGCCGAGGTCCACGGTAACTGCTACGGCACCTTGGTGAGCGAGGTCACATCCAAGCTCGCCTCTGGCTCGTCTCTGATCTTGGAGATCGATGTCCAGGGAGCCCTGCAGGTCAAGGAGCGTTTCCCCGAGGCCGTGTTGATCTTTATCAAGCCGCCTTCGCTCGAGGTGCTCCGCGAGCGTCTGGTCGGTCGCGGTACCGAGACGCCCGAGACGATTGAGCTGCGTATGGCAAACGCCGCCGATGAACTTGCCCTTGCCGACCGCTACGACGACGTCGTGGTGAATGACGATCTCGACCGCGCGACCGATGAGCTCGTTCGCGTTCTCGATATGCATGAAAGGATCTGAGGTCCGTGTCCGTTGTAAAGCCTTGCATTGACGATCTTCTGGAGAAGACCGATCACAACCGCTTCCTGCTCGCCTCGCTTGCCTCCAAGCGCGCCTGCGACATTAACAGCATGCTGCGTGGTCAGCACAACCGCGTGCTCGCCGTCCAGGATGTCGATGACATCACCATTGCGCTTTCCGGCGCCGATACCATCTCGATGGCTATGGACGAGATTGTCGACGGCGACATCTCCTACGACGAGGCCCGTTACGAGAAGGCGCTCGGCCACAAGGTCGCTGAAGCCTAAATGGCAGCTCGCGTCTGCCTGGTCCACTATCACGAGGTTGGACTGAAGGGCAAGAACCGCGCACATTTTGAGCATATCCTCATGGATAACATCAAGGCGGCCTTGGCCGCCTTTTCCGTGAATGCCGTGTCTCGAATTTCCGGTTATATCCTCGTGACCTTTAACGAGCATCAGGCCGACGATGCGGCGCGCGTTATCCGCACCGTCCCCGGTGTTGCCCGCGTGTCCCTGGCGTACCACACCAACCGCGACCCGCAGGAGTACTGCGCCGCCGCCGTGAAGGCGCTGCGCGAGTTTGGTTCCTTCGATTCGTTTAAGGTGCACGCCAAGCGCTCTAACACCGACTACGAGCTCACCTCGATTGATATCAATCGACAGGTTGGCGAGGTACTGTGCGAGGCGTTTCCCGATAAAAAGGTCCAGATGCACGATCCCGACGCGATGGTGCACGTGCTGGTGGTCCAGGGTAGCGTCTATGTGTATGCGCGCTCTGAGCGCGGCGTGGGTGGTCTTCCGGTGGGGTCTGCCGGCAAGGTTGTGACGCTGCTTTCCTCGGGCATCGATTCTCCGGTGGCGACCTGGATGCTCGCGCGTCGCGGCGCGGTGTGCGTGCCGGTACATTTCTCCGGTCGTCCTCAGACGCCCGATACGAGCGAATATTTGGTGCAGGACATCATCCGTGCGCTTGAGCCGGGTGTCCAGATCGGCCGCCTGTACGTGGTGCCGTTTGGCGATTGTCAGCGTGAGATCTCGGTGACCTGCCCCAGCAACCTGCGGGTGATCATGTATCGCCGCATTATGTATTCGGTTGCTGAGCGCATTGCGCATATCGAGGGCGCCAAGGCTATCGTGACCGGCGAATCGCTCGGTCAGGTTGCATCCCAGACGCTCGAGAACATTATGGCCGTCAACGAGGCCGTCAAGATCCCCGTGTTCCGCCCGCTGATCGGTTCGGACAAGCAGGAGATCATTGCACGCGCTGAGGAGATCGGTACGTTCGGTATCTCGACCGAGGCTGCTCCCGACTGCTGCACGCTGTTTATGCCGCGTCGTCCCGAGACACACGCCAAACTCGATGCCGTGCACGAGGCCTGGGAGCTGTTCGACCACGAGGAGATGATTGAGCGTTTGCTCAAACAGACTGAGTACATCGACTTTGAGAGCAACACGTATAAGGCCCCTAAGACCTTAAAACGCAAACATTCCGAGCTCGCTCCACGTGAGATTTACCAAGATCACGAATAATGTTGTGTATAGACCGGCGGTGATTTTGCATCGTCGGTCTTTTTCTATCTGGGCATTAGGCGATAAACGGTTCATTTGTCGACGTGTGCCTGAATAAATGGACACTTTTCCGCAAGGTTTTGGTCAGCTTTTGGTTTGACCGCGAAAACCGGTGTGGGCGTGCGGAGGCTGCGGCGTTCGTTTCCTGACACGATGGTGTTGGGAGGTGTTTGCTATGGCGCAGCGCGAGCAACACGAACGGGTTAAACGGATGGACCGCTGGGCAGAAAAGCTGCTCGGCCATAAGGCGATGGTCGTGGCGATCCTGGTTGTCATTGCCGCCGCGAGCGGCTTGGCGATGGCAGGTTTTGGTGGTCACTCCAGCGACGTATCGTTTGAGCGTAGTGATGAGGCGAGCGCCTCGGATGTGCGCGGGGCCGGGGATGCCTCTCCTGACGATGCCGATGAGCCGTCTGCCAAGAGCTCCTCTGCTGCCGAGGTGTACGTCGATGTTGATGGCGCCGTTGTGAAGCCTGGCGTGTACCGGCTTAAAGATGGAGCACGGGTGTCCCAGGCGATTGATGCCGCCGGAGGGCTTACGGCCGAGGCGGATGTGACGGTTCTTAACCGTGCGTCCAAGATCACCGATGGTCAAAAGATCTATGTGCCGACGGTAGGGGAGCAACAAACGGCTGCGGCCGTCGGCGCCGCCGAAAGCAGTGCTTCCACGACCCCTGGTACAGGGTCTTCGTCGGGACTTGTGAATATCAATACGGCAAGTGCGGCGGAGCTGCAGACGCTTTCGGGCATCGGGCCTTCTATGGCCCAGTCAATTATCGACGAACGGACGCAAAACGGGGCCTTTGCCTCGGTCGATGACCTTATGCGCGTATCGGGGATCGGTGAGAAGAAACTCGCCAAAATTAAAGATTGCATCTGCGTATGAGTGCGACCGAGCGCGAGCATGTGATGCCACCGCGCCCATTGATGCCGTGGACGATAGCCCTTTGTGCCGGCTTGTGTGCGAGCTGTGGGTTAGTGCTTAACATGGCGGCCGATGCGCTGCTGGGAGAGCGGGCGGCGCCCGTCACATTGCTTATGGCCATTCCCGTTGCGGCAGCAGGGTGCATCGTATTGGCTCGGTCCTGCATGCGCCTTGTGCGGTGGAGGCGATGGCTGTATGCCGCGGCCCTCGGCCTCGTGGCGGGAGCGGTAGTGTCCGCGGGTTGGGCGATAGGGGCGCTGCGCGCTTCGAGGGCGTTGGATAATCGGGCTGCGAGCAGTCTCGAGTTTGTTGTGTGTGGCGACCCGTCCATCAATGACGGTGCGTACTCCTATACCTGTGATGCGTATGCGGGCGAAAAGCGTTTGGGTCAGGTACGGCTGTCGTGTGATCGTGAGCTTGGCGCCGGTTCGCATGTACGTGCTATCGGTCGAATTTCGCGCTTTGAGAATGATGCGTATGGGCGCTCACGCGTGCTTCGGGGCGAGCTTCGAAAGGTTAAAGTCGTCCGGTTGGTATCGATCGACGAGGGCCCTCCAGGCCCGTTGTCTTGGCTTCGAAACGAGCTCCTTGCCGTTATCGCGCCCGCGACCGATCCAGCGCGCTCGCTCATTGCCGGCGTTGTCTGTGGACGCTCGTCCGAGCTGCGCGCCCAGCCGGCGGGCGATTGGTTTTCGGTAACGGGCACCGCACATCTCATCGCCGTCTCGGGCAGCCATCTTGCCATCGTGGGGTTTGTGATTGAGAGCGCCCTGCAAAAGACACGCCTCTCTCGTGGGCTGCAGCGGGGACTGTTGATGCTGGCTCTTATTGCCTATGCCGTCTTTACGGGCGCCTCGCCCTCGGCCGTGCGCGCGTGCTGCATGGTGGCGGCGACGCTTGTCGCCAACGGCGCCGGACGTCGTCGGCATGGCCTCTCGGCCCTATTTTTGACCATGGCAATCTTTGTGTTGCTGCGACCGACGGTATTGTTCGAGATGGGTTTTCAACTATCGTGCGCCAGTGTTTTTGCCATCCTTTGTTTTTGCCCCTACGCCACCTGCGCCTTGGGCGAGCTGGGCATGCCATCGGGTGTCGCCAGCGTTTTGTCTGTCACGTTGTGCTCACAACTCGCGACACTTCCCGTAACCATTCCCGCATTTGGGACGTTTTCGCTCATTGCCCCGCTTGCAAATGCCGTGATCGGTCCGGTGATAAGCGTGCTGCTCGCATCGTCAGTTGTGCTGGCACCCTGCTCGCTTGTGCCGCTGTTGAGCCACGGGACGATCGTGGTGCCCATGATTGTCGCCCGCTGTGCCCTGTTCTTTGAGCAGCTCTTTGCTGCCGTTCCGGGCGCATCCGTAAGCGTGCCGCCCGATACGCCCTTGGTATACGTGGTGCCGTTTGCACTGGCAGTCCTCTTGGTCTGGTGGCCACGCCCCCGCGCACGGAGCATGGCAGCGGGGCTGGTGTGCCTGATGCTTGCAGCGGGTGTTCCGTATATCTATTGGGATCGATGCGCGCCGCCTTCGGTGACGGTCCTCGATGTTGGCCAGGCCGATGCGATTCTGGTTCGTCAGGGTGGCACTGTGGCGCTCGTCGACTGTGGGCTCGATGAGCGCGTGGTGTCGGCGTTGGTTCGCAATAATGTCCACCATATCGATGCCGTCTTCGTGACGCATTGGGACGAAGACCATTGGGGCGGTCTTCCCGACGTACTCGATCGGTTTTCTGTTGGAACCATTGCGGTTGCAGCCGATGCGCTGGACGGTGCGCCTGCTGAGGTCCTGAATCGCCCCGGCGTAACGTATCGGCAGGTGGCTCGCGGAGACACGGTCGATATCGGCGCATTTCGGGCTCGTGTGATGTGGCCGTTTGACACGGTAGATGGCGAGGGCAATGAGGACTCGCTTGTCTTGCTGCTCTCCTATGCTCAGGAAGGCAAGAGCCTGCGCGTACTTCTCACCGGTGATGCCGAGCTCGACCAAGAGCGAGAATTCGTGCAGGAGGTGGGGGATATCGATGTGCTCAAGCTGGGGCATCACGGCTCAAAAGTTTCTGTCGATACAGACCTGCTGGAAACGCTTAAGCCCGAGCTCTCTATCGCGAGTGCGGGCGAGGGCAACCGCTACGGCCATCCAACCGATGCCTGCATCGATGCCGTTCGCGATGCGGGCGGCGCGTTCGCATGCACCATCGAACAAGGAGACATCACCGTCTCGCCGACCGTAACCGGATTTGCCATGCGATGCCAGCGACCTTGATGCTGCCGTTGGCGTGGGACCAACCCGTGGGATAGAATGACACGGTACGAGCACGAGAGCCTGCGGGAGGGGAGCGCGATGTCCGAAACCGGTCTTTTGCCGGCGTATCTGATCGTCGGTACCGACGGAGTCAAACGCGACCACGCCGTCTCGCGTATGAAGGCTCGTCTGGAAAAGACGGGCATGGTCGAGTTCAACCTCGACGAGCGCGATATGACCAAAGACCCCGATATCGAGTCGATTATCGGGTCGCTTAACACCTTTCCCATGGGCAGCGAGTTTCGCCTGGTAATCCTTGACGGCTGCTCAAAACTCGTCAAAGCGATCTCCGAGCCGCTTGTCGAGTATCTGGCGAGTCCCAGCCCCACGACGGTTTGCCTCATCATCGCCGATTCGCTTGCCAAGAACACGCGCCTGTACAAGGCAATCGCCAAGATTGACAAGAAGGCCGTGATCGACTGTTCGGGCACCAAGCGCTGGGAGCTCCCGCGCCGCGTGCAGCAGATGGCGACGCAGCACGGAAAGTCCATCTCGACGGCGGCCGCCGAGGAGCTCGTTTCGCGCTCGGGTGAGAACACTCGCATGCTCGATAACGACTTGGCCAAGCTTGCCCAGATGGTCGAGGCGCCGCAAATTGAGCTTGCCGATGTGGAATGCTGGATCGTGCGCACGGCCGAAGTCCAGCCCTGGGATTTTCTCAACGCGGTCTCGGCTCGTGATATGCGCCGCTCGCTTGAGCTCTTTGGGCTGTTACCCACCAAGAGCTATGTGTGGACCTACACGCTGCTGTGCGGACGCATTCGCGAGCTTATCGTCGCCAAGGCACTCGATGCGCGTGGACAGGGCCGCGAGCT
Organism: uncultured Collinsella sp.; assembly: GCA_900546375.1. Classification (GTDB taxonomy): domain Bacteria; phylum Actinomycetota; class Coriobacteriia; order Coriobacteriales; family Coriobacteriaceae; genus Collinsella. The sequence goes on along the minus strand of URCO01000003.1, from coordinate 20,025 downwards.
TGCCGCGACGCTCAAGCTCCAGTCTTGGCAGGTCAAGAATCACCTGACCTGGGCGCGTCGTTTTTCGATGACCGAGCTCGTTGCCGCGCTCGAGGGCGCGGTCGATGTGGAGCTCGCATTGAAGGGTTCGGCTGATTCCCAGACCGCGCTTTTGCTCTGGATTACGAACATCTTGAGAAAATCGTGATGATACCTGCCTATTTGACAAATTCGTTCTATCCCTTTGAGGGGGAGCGTGCTATAGTAGGCGCTTGCATGACCTCACCGTGTCTCAGAGGTGTCATACATTTTTTGCAAGGAACTCGAAAGGAACTCCAGAAGTGGCAAACATCAAGTCTCAGAAGAAGCGTATCCGCACCAATGAGGCAGCTCGCATGCGTAACAAGGCTGTCAAGTCCGAGCTCAAGACGCTGACCAAGCACGTCCAGTCCGCCGTCGCCGAGGGCGACGCCGAGAAGGCCCAGGCTGCCCTCAAGACCGTCACCAAGCGTCTCGACATGGCTGCCGCCAAGCATGTTATCCACAAGAACCAGGCTTCCAACCGCAAGTCCGGTCTTGCCAAGCTCGTGAACAGCATCAACGCCTAAGTTGTAAATTTCACACCACACAGATTACGCGCATAAATGGAGCCTGTTTTATGGAACAGGCTCCATTTTTTGTACCGCTCGGGTAAGATAGTCCGCATGGATACTTCAATTGACATTTCCCACATCCGCAACTTCTCGATCGTTGCGCACATTGACCATGGCAAGTCCACGATTAGTGACCGCATCCTCGAGCTCACCCATACCGTCGACGAGCGCGACATGGAGTCGCAGCTGCTCGATACCATGGATATTGAGCGCGAGCGCGGCATCACGATCAAGTCCAATGCCGTTCGCGTCTCCTATGACGCCGACGATGGCGAGACGTATCAGTTCAACCTGATCGATACGCCGGGCCACGTGGACTTTACCTATGAGGTCTCGCGTTCGCTTGCCGCCTGCGAGGGTGCGGTGCTTGTCGTCGACGCCACGCAGGGCGTCGAGGCGCAGACCGTCTCCAACGCGACGCTCGCCATGAACGCCAACTTGGATATCGTGCCCGCCATCAATAAGATCGACCTGCCGTCGGCACACCCCGACGAGGTCAAGACCGAGATCGAGGACGACCTGGCGATCCCTGCCGACGATGCCGTATGCGTATCGGGCAAGACCGGCGAGGGCATCCACGATCTGCTGGAGTCCATCGTCTTTTTGATCTCTCCGCCCAAGGGCGATGCAAACGCGCCGCTCAAGGCGCTCATCCTGGACTCGTATTTTGATGAGTACCGCGGCGTCGTTGCCACGGTCCGCGTGTTTGACGGCTCCATCAAAAAGGGCGATACCCTCCTTATGATGCAGGCAAAGGGTGACTTTTTGGTCGATGGCGTGGGCGTCAAGCGTCCCGCCGAGACACCGGTCGACGCACTGACGGTCGGCGAGGTGGGCTACGTGGTCACGGGCCTGAAGGACCCCGAGGCCGTGCGCGTGGGCGATACCCTTACGTGGGCGTCGAATCCCTGCCCCGAGCCGCTTCCCGGCTACCGTGAGGCCAAGCCCATGGTCTACACGGGCCTGTTCCCGATCGACAACAAGGATTACGAGAACCTGCGCGACGCTCTCGATAAGCTGCATGTCAACGACCCGTCGTTGGTGTGGGAGCCCGAGACTTCGGTGGCGCTCGGCTTTGGTTTCCGCGTTGGCTTCTTGGGCCTGCTGCATATGGAGGTCGTCAAGGAGCGCCTGGAGCGCGAGTTCAACCTGGACCTGATTGCCACGAGCCCTTCGGTGGACTATCACGTCTACAAGACCGACGGCGAGATGATTGATATTCGCAGCCCGCAGGATCTGCCCGAGGCTACGCGCATCGAGCGCATCGAGGAGCCCTACCTCAAGGCCAAGATTATCTGTCCGCCCGAGTATACGGGTGCCGTCATGCAGCTCGCTATCGAGCATCGCGGCATTACAACCGACATGATCCATCTCACGAGCAAATCGGTCGAGATGCGTTTCGACATGCCGCTTGCCGAGCTCATTCTGGACTTTTTTGACCAGCTCAAGAGCCGCACCAAGGGTTACGCCTCGCTCGACTACGAGTTCAACGAATATCGCCCCTCCGAGCTCGTCAAGCTCGACATCCTGCTTTCGGGCGACGAGGTGGACGCGCTGTCGTTTATCGTGCACAAGGATAAGGCTTATGGCCTGGCCCGCGGTCTGTGCGACAAGCTCAAGGAAATCATTCCGCGCCAGCTGTTCGAGGTGCCTATCCAGGGCGCCATCGGCAACAAGATCATTGCCCGCTCTACCGTCAAAGCGCGCCGCAAGGACGTGCTGGCCAAGTGTTATGGCGGCGATATCTCGCGAAAGCGCAAGCTGCTCGAGAAGCAGAAAGAGGGCAAAAAGCGCATGAAGGCCATCGGCTCGGTCGAGGTTCCGCAGGAGGCCTTTATGGCGATTCTCAAGGTGGACGAGTAGGTCCATGGCACTTTCTGAATACAGCAAGCGGTTGCTTGGCGCCTATGCCGAGCAGCCGTTCCTTATGGCTCCCATGGCGGGCGTGACCGATCCCGCTTATCGCATCATGTGCCGCCGTCGCGGTGCCCATCTTGCCTATAGCGAGATGGTGAGCGTGGCGGGCCTTGCCTATGCCAGCAATAAGACGTGGCGCCTGGTACTGCCGGCCGATGAGGAGCAGCAGATCTGCGTGCAGCTCTTTGGCTCCAAGCCCGATCAGTTTGCGAGCGCCGTCGCTGCCGTCGAGGAGCGTGTGGGCGATCGCCTGTCGCTGATCGATATCAACATGGCCTGCCCGGCTCGCAAGGTCGTCACCAAGGGCGAGGGCTCGGCGCTTATGCGCACTCCCGATCTGGCCGAGCAGATCGTCGAGGCGGCGGTGGGCGCGGCGCATGTGCCCGTGACCGTAAAAATCCGTAAGGGCTTTTACGCCGAAGACCGCAACGCCGCGACGTTTGCCCAGATGCTTGAGGGAGCAGGGGCCGCCGCGGTGGCGGTACATGGTCGCTGCGCCACGCAGCTCTATACGGGCCAGGCCGATTGGTCGGTCGTCGATGAGGTGGCCGACGCCGTCGAGATTCCCGTTATCGGTTCGGGCGATGTGTTCTCGGCAGAGGACGCTGCTGAGCATCTGCAAAGCTCGGGTGCCAGCGCGGTGTTTATCGCGCGCGGCATCTACGGCAATCCATGGGTGTTCGGCGATGCCCGAGCCCTTGCACTCGATGGTACGCCGGTTCCTTCTCGCTCCTCGGTTGAGCGCCTGGATGCCCTGCGCGAGCACCTGACGCTCACGCACGAGCTGTTGCCGCTCATGTCGCGTGCCCGCACGTACGCAAGCTGGTATCTAAAGGGCATGCCCCATGCTGCCGCCTGGCGCGCTCAGGTGGTGCGTTGCTCCACATACGAGGAGTTCATGGCACTGGTCGATGATATCGAGCACGATGTGGTGGCCTGTGAGGCCGCACTTGCCGCCGGCGAGTCGGTGCCCGCTCATCCGTTGGAGGCCTAACGGTGGCCGTTACCGCGCTGTACGTGCATGTGCCGTTTTGCGCCCAAAAATGCCGGTACTGTGACTTTGACTCACGCAGTTTTGCTCCGTGCAACATGAGCGTTGCGCTCGATACCTATTTTGAGCAGTTGTATGCGCGCCTCGATGCTTTTGGCGACGCAGGCGCGCTTGCACAGATCCGCACCGTCTATGTTGGCGGCGGCACGCCGTCGCTGGCGGGGGAGCGTTTGGTAGAATTTGCCCGGCGTATCTCTGCGTGGTGCAAGCCTGTTGAGTTTACCTGCGAGGCCAATCCCGAATCGCTGACCGCAGAGCTTGCCACTGCGCTTGCCGGGGTGGGTGTCACGCGCGTCTCTCTGGGCGTGCAAACGCTCGATAACGCCGAACTTACCGCCATCGGCCGCATTCACGATGCCGATCGGGCGCTCGCTGCCATCACGACGGTCAAGGACGCTGGGCTTGTCGTGTCGTGCGACCTGATGTGCGGCCTTCCCGGGCAGACCGACCTAAGCTGGCAGCGCACACTCGATGGCGTGTTGGCGGCGGCGCCGCATCATGTGTCGGTGTACCCGCTCACGCTCGAGGAGGGCACGCCGCTCTATCGCATGGCGTGTCGCGACGAGTCGCTCGAGCCCGACGAGGATTTTCAGGCTGCATGCATGGATGCGGCGCGTGAGCGCCTGAGTGCGGCCGGCTATCACCCGTATGAGGTGGCAAGCTACGCGCTCGACGGCCATGAGTGCGCCCACAACATTGCCTATTGGACCGGACAGGGCTATCTGGGTTTGGGCCGCTCTGCCGCCGGTATGCTCGACGCCGAGGATTTCGATCGCTTGGCCGGGCTGTTTCCCGACGTGCTTGCTCGCGGCGATGCGTATCGCGTGCGCTTGGTGCAACGCGACGATGCCGCGACGACGTTTGATGCCGAGTATCTGTCGCAGCGCGAGGCGGCGGCCGAGGATTTGATGCTTGCCTGTCGCATGACGCGTGGCATTGGGCCCGATCTGTTGGTTCGCTCGGCAAGCGTGATCGCTGCAGATGAGTTGGCGGCGGCCTGCGACCGTGCGGTCGAGTTGGGCCTTGCCACCTGGGTGCCCGATCATATTGAAGGACATGCGGGGCGCGTCACCTCGAAAGACGTTATCGCAGGTCGCGTCCGTGCTCGTTTAGCGCCCACTCACTTGGGCTGGCTCGATGGAAATGTGCTGTTCGAGCTGTTTTGGGGTCTAGCCTAGGCCGCTCGGGTAGAATTACCGCAATATATACGCTGCTGTGAGCAGGAGGTTGCCGCGCATGGCGACGATGAACGAAAAAGATTACTACGAGATTTTGGGTGTCTCCAAGGACGCCACCTCGCGTGATATACAGAAAGCCTTCCAGCAAAAGGCCCGCAAGCTCCATCCGGACGTCAACAAAGAACCGGATGCCGAGGAAAAGTTCAAAGAGGTTTCCGAGGCCTATGCTGTGCTTTCGGACGAGCAGAAGCGTGCGCGCTACGACGCCATGCGCTCGGGCAACCCCTTCGCCGGCGCTCCTACGGCTTCGCCCTATGGCGGCGGTTACGCCGGCAGCGCGGGCTACGGCAATCCCTTTGAGGGCGGCTTTCCCTTTGGTGGCGCCTGGGGTCAGCCGCGTCGCGGGCAGGCTGCCTATAATCCCGAGAACGGCGCCAACGTGGTCGTCGATATTAAGCTCGACGCCAAGGAGGCCAAGGGCGGTGCCCGCAAGACCGTCCGCTATACGCGCTTCGATACCTGTGGTCGCTGCGGCGGTTCGGGCTCTGTTTCGTCCGAGCATGCACATACCTGTCCGAGCTGCGGCGGTCGCGGCCACATCGATGTCGACCTGTCCTTTCTGTTTGGTGCCGGCACGTTCCAGTCTGTCTGCCCTGAGTGCGGTGGCTCCGGTAAGGTCGTCGCCGACCCCTGTCCCGATTGCGGCGGCAGCGGCCGTGTCCGTGTGACCTCCGAGCAGACGATTGAGTTTCCCGCCGGCACGCACGATGGCGACGAGGTCCGTATTGGCGGCATGGGTCACGCCGGCACCAACGGCGCCTCTGGCGGTGATCTGGTCGGTCGGGCCCATGTTGAGGCCGAGCGCCTGGAAGGCAAGGCCCGTACCGGTTTTTACCTGATGGGCATCGTGGCGCCGTTTTTGGTGCTATCGGCCATCTCGGGCGTGTTCTCGGCCTTTGCCGTGATGTGCTTTATTCCGTTTGCCATGGGCCTGTTCATGGTGCTCTCGGACGGCGTGCTGCACCGCAGCCTGCTGTGGTGGAAGCGCGGCGCGATGCAGTTTGCCAACGGTTTTGCCAACGGATTTATGTTTGCGCTCGTGTCGGTTTGGTTTGCGAGCTGCTCGCAACGTGCCATGCTTTCGCCCTACGCAATGCAATAACATCAAACCCTCTGTTTGCGGCCGGCCCAGCTTGGGTATAGGACGCACTGTGACAATAATGAAAGTCGGAAGGATTCGGTCGTGTCGGAAAATAGGGATTACTACGAGGTGCTTGGCGTCGACAAGGATGCCGACGCGCGGACGATTAAGCGCGCGTTTCTAAAGAAGGCCCGTACCGTACACCCGGACGTTTCGGACGACCCCGAGGCCGAGGCTAAGTTCAAAGAGCTCAACGAGGCATATTCCGTTCTTTCCGATGAGCAGAAGCGTGCTAACTACGACCGTTACGGCACTGCCGACGGCCCCGGTGGCTCCGGCTACGTCGATATCAACGATATCTTTGGTGGCATGGGCATGGACGACTTGTTCTCGTCGTTCTTTGGCGGCGGTGCCGGCGGTGGCGCCCGAAATCGCCGTGAGCGTCGTCGCGGCCGCGATATGGCCATCTCCCTTTCGGTGACCCTTGAGGAGGCGGCACTCGGCTGCAAAAAGACCATCAGCTATGACCGCCTTGCCCCCTGTGAGGATTGCAACGGCTCCGGTAGAGCCGAGGGTGCACAGGAAAAGCAGTGCAGCCGCTGCCACGGCACGGGCTATGTCACGACGGTCCAGCGCTCGTTCCTGGGCCAGGTTCAGTCCTCTTCGCCTTGCCCTGACTGCCACGGCGAGGGCACGGTTATCGACCATCCCTGCGAGACCTGCGACGGTCAGGGCCGCACGCCTTCGCATGAAAAGATCGACATCGATATTCCCGCCGGTGTATCGACCGGTCGCCAGCTGCGCGTGAGTGGCTTTGGCGAGGCCGGCCTTCGCGGCGAGCCGTCGGGCGACCTGATCGTCAACGTGCGTGTCGCCGACCACGAGCGTTTTAAGCGCAACGGCGACGACCTGTATCTCGTGAGCGATATCTCGATTGCGCAGGCTGCGCTCGGCTGCGAGATCGAGGTCGAGGGCATTATGCCTGACGAGGTCGTCAAGGTGTGCGTCCCTGCCGGTGCGCAGTACGGCGACACCGTAAGCGTTGGCAACTACGGTATGCCCCGTATCGGCGGTGGCGGCTCGCGTGGCCGTCTGATCGTTCAGCTGCGCGTGCTCGTCCCCACGAACCTTTCCAATAAGCAGCGCGAGCTGCTTCGCGCTTTTGCCGACGAGATAGGCGATGACGTCGCTTCCGGTAAGAAATCGGTAACCGATCGCATCAAGAGCGCTCTCGACGACATCCTCGATTAAGGAGCCCGCGTGCTCGCACCTCATATCTCTGTCGTCAACCTCGGCTGCCGTGTCAACCGGGTTGAGTCCGACCGTATCACTGCCGATCTTATGCGCCTGGGCTTTGCGATGGTGGAGCCTCAGGATGCTGAGCTGATCGTCATTAACACCTGTGCCGTTACGGGCGAGGCCGAGGCCAAGACCCGTAAGGCCGTTCGCCATGCGCTGGCCTATCCAAATGAGCCTTATGTGGTCGTGACCGGATGCGTGGTCAATCTGCATCCCGAGGAGCTGCTGGAGCTTTCGGACCGCGTGATCGCCGAGCCGTCCAAGATCGATGTCGCCGAACGCGTCTGTGAGGTGCTGGGCGTTGAGTCCGATGACGTTCCCGCCTGCAGCGACGGCGAGGTTGTCGACGCACTCGGTCGCTCGCGTCTGGGCGTGAAGATCCAGGACGGCTGCAACCATCGTTGCACCTATTGCATTGTGTGGAAGGCTCGCGGCCCCGAGCGCTCCGTGCCGGTCGAGTCTGTGCTCGAGCAAGTTCGCGAGGCTCAGGAGGCCGGCGTGCCCGAGGTGGTGCTGACGGGTGTGAACCTGGGCGCCTACGATGGCAAGAGCGCGACTGATGAACACGTTGAGATCGATGAGCTGCTCGAGGCGATCATGGAGCGCACGTCTATTCCGCATGTGCGCATTTCCTCGGTCGAGCCCATGGATATCTCCGAGCCCCTGCTTAAGGTCATGGCGCGCTATCCGAAGCGCATCGCCCCGTTTTTGCACCTGCCCGTGCAGTCCGGCTGCACCAGGACACTGCATCGCATGGGCCGTCCCTATAGCGCCGAGGCCTTCGAGGAGACGGCGCGCATGATTCGCACCAACTTGCCTCAGGCGTCCCTTTCGTGCGATGTCATCGTCGGTTTTCCCGGCGAGACGGACGAGGAGTTTGAGGAGTCGCTGGCGCTGTGCCGTCGCGTGGGCTTCTCGCGTATGCACGTGTTCCGCTACAGCAAGCGTCCCGGTACCCTTGCTGCCGATATGCCCGACCAGGTACTGCCCGAGGTTATGGCCGAGCGCAGCCGCCGCATGCGAGCCGCGGCGCAGGAGCTCGCCATTGCCGACGCTCGCCGCCGCGTGGGAACCGTCGAGCGCGCCGTGCTCGAGTATGGCGACAACTTGACGCTCGGTTCGTTCCATCATGCCCGTCTTGACGATACCCGTGGACTCGCAGCCCCGTGCCTGCTCGATGTTGCTATCATCGGAGTCGATGATTCCGGCTTGGTCCATGCACGCAGGGAGGTCCATGGAAGCCTCGAAGATTAGACTTACCGTTCCCGAGGGAATTGATCCTTCGCGCGTTTTGGGTGCCGGCGACGGCGTCCTGCGTGCGCTGGAGAGCTTGGTTCGTGCCCGCGTGGTCGCCCGTGGCGACAGTATCGCCGCGAGCGGTGACCCGGACGAGGTCGAGCTCGTGGCACGCTTTTTCGAGCATGCTTTTCGCGAGGCGGCCGCCGGACGCACGCTGTCTTCCGACGATGTCTCTCGCTGCCTGGCCGTCTTGCGCGACGGTGAGCACGAGGCTACGTCGCTTCGCGATGATGTGCTGCTTTCGTATCGCGGTCGTGCCATTCGCCCCAAGACGCTCGGCCAAAAGCGCTATGTGGATGCCATCCGCTCGCATACCATCACGTTTGGCCTGGGTCCCGCCGGTACCGGTAAGACCTATCTGGCCATGGCGCTCGCCGTTGCCGCGCTCAAGCGTCACGAGGTGGGCCGTCTGATCTTGACGCGTCCGGTTGTCGAGGCGGGGGAGAACCTGGGCTTTTTGCCCGGTACCCTTGAGGAAAAGATCGATCCCTACATGCGTCCGCTCTACGACGCCCTTTTTGACATGATGGATCGCGAGCGCACCGATGAGCTTATGGAGCGCGGCGTGATCGAGATCGCCCCGCTTGCCTACATGCGCGGCCGCACGCTGAGCGATGCCTTCGTGGTGCTCGACGAGGCCCAAAATACCACGCCCGAGCAGATGAAGATGTTCCTGACGCGCCTGGGCTTTAACTCCAAGTTTGTGATTACCGGCGACCTGAGTCAGCGCGACCTGGTGGGTCGCGGCGGTCTTGCCGACGTCGAGCAGATTTTGGGTCGTGTCGACGATGTCGCATTTTCTCACCTCGAGCGTGCCGACGTGGTGCGTCATGCCTTGGTGGGGCGTATCGTCGAGGCATACGATGCTTATGATGATGTACGCGAGAAGCGCGTGCACGACCGAAAGGAGTCCCGTTGAGTGTATTGATCAGCAACGATGCCGAGCTCGATACGCTGCTCGACGCGCAGGAGTTAGAGCACATCTGCGAGGTCGTGCTTGCCGCCGAGGGCGTTGAACGTGAAGTCGAGATTTCTCTTTCGTATGTCGATGAGGACGAGATGCACGAGCTCAACCACGAGTGGCGCGGTATCGACCGTACCACCGATGTCCTCTCGTTTGAATGCGACTCGGCCTTTGACGAGGATATTCCCGCCGACGAGACGCTCGAGCTCGGCGATATCATCTTGGCTCCGCAGGTCATTGCCCGTCAGGCCCCCGGCTTTGGCAATAGCCCTGCCGACGAGTGTCGCCTGATGCTCGTGCATGGCATGCTGCACCTGCTGGGCTATGACCATATCGAGGACGACGAGGCTGAGGCCATGGAGGCCCGCGAGGATGCCATCCTGCGCGATCTGGCGCTCGAGCGCGGCGAGGACCCCAAGCTGGTCCACGTCGGCCCCATCACCAACCACGCCCACGACTAGGAGCCGTCTATGATTCCCGGATCGAACAAGGACCATCCGTCCTTCTTAAAGTCGTTCTCCTACGCCATGGAGGGCTTCGTCACCGCCGTCAAGACCGAGCGCAACATTAAGGTTATGCTCGCGGCGGGCGTTTGTACCGTCGTTGCCGGCTGCATTGTCGGCCTCGACATTGCCGAGTGGGCCATAGTTATCATCTGCTGTGGCTTGGTGATTCACGGCGAGCTGTGCAATACCGCCATGGAGGCGATCGTCGACCTGGCGACCCAGGAACTTCATCCGCTGGCAAAGCGTGCGAAGGATATCGCCGCCGCCTCCGTGTACGTACTTTCCATCACCGCCGCGATTGTTGGCTTGCTGGTATTTGCCCACGCGCTCGACTTTATTTAGAAAGGGATTTTCATGTCCGACAATATGCAGCCTATCGATGAAACTCTGGACGACGAGTCCCTGGATGCGGTGGATGCCGAAGCGAACGATGCCTATGAGGATGTCGAGGAGTTCGATCCGTTTGAGGGCATGAGCGACGAGGAACTCGACGCCCTGTGCGACGAGGGCGACAGCTTCGCGGGCTTTGGCGACGTTGAGCCCGGTTTCCGCAGCGGCTTCGTGGCGCTGGTCGGCCGCCCCAACGCCGGCAAGTCCACGCTGCTCAACGCCTGCTATGGCAAAAAGGTCGCCATCACCTCGCCGGTGGCCCAGACGACCCGCCGCCGCATGCGTGCCGTCGTCAACCGTCCCGGCTACCAGCTGGTCTTTGTCGATACCCCGGGTATCCACAAGCCCAAGGACGGTCTGGGGTCCGAGCTCAACAAGAGCGCGCTGTTCGAGCTGAACGATGTCGATGTCGTCGCGTTTTTGATTGATGCCACCAAGCCGATCGGCAGGGGAGACGCCTGGGTTGCCGAACGCGTCAAAAACGCCCGTTCCAAGAAGGTCCTGGTGCTCACCAAGGCCGATGAGGCCGACCCCGCACAGGTCATGGAGCAGCTTAAGGCAGCCCACGAGCTCATGGAATATGACGATGAGATCGTGACGTCGTCGGTTAAGAACTTCAACGTCGATGCCTTTATCGAGACCGTTGCGCACTTTTTGCCCGAGGGCCCGCGTTGGTTCCCCGAGGACATGGGTACCGACGCTTCCGACGAGACGCTCGTTGCCGAGTTTGTGCGCGAGAAGGTCTTGCGCCGCACCCGTGATGAGATCCCGCACTCCGTTGGCGTGATCTGCGATGCGCTCGAGCAGACCAAGAAGGTGCTGCGCGTGCACGCTACCATTTACGTCGAGCGCGAGGGCCAAAAGGGCATCATCATCGGCAAGGGCGGCGAGATGATCAAACATATCGGTATCGACGCTCGCCGCGATCTTGAGCGCATCTTTGGCACGCAGGTCTTTTTGGAGCTGGACGTGAAGGTCAAGGCCGGCTGGCGTGACGACGAGGCCCAGATTCGCCGCTTTGGCTACAACGCCGAGGACTAAGGACGCGCGGCGCGCATGGCAGGCTCCCGGACATATCGCACGAAGGCGCTCGTCCTCGACAAGACGAAGCTCAAAGAGACGGACCTGATCCTGACGATGCTTGACGAACGGGGTCGGCAGGTTCGCGCCGTGGCAAAGGGCGCCCGCAAACCCGGTGGGCGCCTGGCTGCGCGCTGCGAGCTGTTCTGTACCGTCGATATGCTGCTCGCGCATGGACGGTCGCTTGACGTGGTTTCGCAGGCCGAGCTTATGGAGGCGCCGCTCGGCGCAGCGCCCGATTACGAGACGACTTGCGCCGCAAGCGCAATCGCCGAGGTCGCGCGCGTGTGCTCGTTTGAGGACGCCGAGGACCCGTTTACCTTTGCCATCACGCAGCGAGCGCTTGCCCTGGTGGGCAGCGGGCTCGACACGGCGCACATGGATCTACTTGTGGCGGCATATGTGTTTAAGCTGCTGTCGCACGTTGGCTACCGACCCGATTTTTCGGCCTGCGTGCTGTGCGGAGACCCCATGCTGTCGTATTTTTCGCCCCAGGCGGGCGGTCTCATGTGCGGGTCGTGTGCGTCGAGCGTTCCGGGTGCCGAGCTGGTGTCGACCGGTGAGGTCGCGTGGCTGCGCGCCCTCATGTCCATGACCTTCGATGCGCTCATGGCCGAGAGGGTTGATCCCCATACTGCCGCTTTTTTGTTGGGGCTTTCGCATGTCTGGGCGGCAACTCATACCGATCAGCGCCTCCGTGCGATGGAATTCATGTTGGGTCGGTGATGATGCGCAGGCGCGGGCTGCTTGTGGTAACATACCGACCTGTTGGTACCTCGATCTTGGATGCTCGCTCCACCGGCGGCTTCCCAGTCCGAGGCGAATAGCGTCGCCCGAGGGCGACAAGAAACGAAAGGTGAAACAATGACTGTTTCCAAAGAGCGCAAGGCGGAGCTGACTGCCCAGTTCGGTAACACCCCGGTCGACACCGGCAACCCCAAGGTTCAGGTCGCCATCCTGTCCGAGCGCATCAAGGAGCTGACCGAGCACATGAAGTCCCACCAGAAGGACTTCCACACCCGTCGTGGCCTGCTCATGCTCGTCGGCCGTCGTCGTCGTCTTCTCTCCTACATTAAGAAGAACGACATCGTCGAGTACCGTGAGCTCATCAAGGCTCTGGGCATCCGCGACAACATCCAGTAAGGATTTGTACATGCTAAGAGCGTCCTGCGCAGCGGGGCGCTCTTTTTGTGTAAGGGCGCGAACAATCACGCTCTGAAGCGTGGCGGGGGCAGGGGGCCCGCGTCACATGAGAAGCCCGCAGGCAAGGGGCCTGTGGGGTAAAGGAGAACAATGACACTCGTATCCAAGACCTTTGAGCTGTACGGCAAGACCTACACCTTTGAGTCGGGCGAGCTTGCCAAGCAGGCCACCGGCGCCTGCCTGGTCAAGCAGGGCGACACCACGATGCTCGACACCGTGGTCGTCTCTAAGGAGCGCAAGAACTACGATTTCTTCCCGCTGACCGTCGACTTCAACGAGAAGATGTACGCCGCCGGCCGCATCCCGGGTGGCTACCTCAAGCGTGAGGGCCGTCCCAGCGAGAAGGCCACGCTCACCGCGCGCATGATCGACCGCCCGATTCGCCCGAGCTTCCCGGACGGCTTCCGCAACGAGGTACACATCGTCGCTACCTCGCTCGTCGCCGACCAGGTCAACCCCTTCGACGTCATCAACGTCATGGGTGCTTCCCTGGCCATGACGCTCGGTGGCGTGCCCTTCGAGGGCCCGCTTGCCTGCGTGCGCATCGGCCGTAACGTGGAGACTGGCGAGTTTATCGTCAACCCCACCTACGAGGAGCGCGAGAACTCCGATCTGGACCTGGAGCTGGGCGGCTCTGCCGACTTCATCTCGATGGTCGAGGCCGGCGCCGAGGAGATCTCCGAGGACGACATGCTCGCCGCCATGAAGTTTGGCCAGGAGGCCCTTGCTGCCTTCTGCCAGGCCCAGGACGAGTTCGTCGCCGAGTGGGAGCAGGTCAACGGCCCCATCGTCAAGAAGGAGTACCCGCTCGACCAGCCCGTCGAGGAGGTCCAGGAGCGCATCTTTGCCCACTACGACGAGATGGCAGCTGCCCTTCGCGACGCCGACAAGCTCTCTCGTATCGGTAAGGTCGAGGCTCTGAAGGAGTCCATCCGCGCCGAGTTTACCGAGGAGGAGCAGGCCGCTTGGGAGCGCGAGATCCCCGTGGCGCTCAAGAAGCTCGAGAAGAAGGCCATGCGCACCATGGTCGTCGAGACTGGCGAGCGCGTCGATGGCCGTGCTGCAGACGAGATCCGTCCCATCATGGTGAAGGATAACTACCTGCCGCTCGTTCACGGCTCCGGTCTGTTCCAGCGTGGCCAGACCCAGGTGCTCTCCGTCCTGTCGCTCGGCATGCTCAACGAGGGCCAGCGTCTGGATACCATCGAGCCCACCGAGGGCAAGCGCTATATGCACCACTATAACTTCCCGCCGTTCTGCACCGGCGAGACCGGCCGCATGGGCAGCCCCAAGCGTCGCGAGATCGGTCACGGCAACCTTGCCGAGCGCGCTCTGCTCCCGGTGCTCCCCGACGAGAACGAGTTCCCCTACGCCATCCGCGTCGTCTCCGAGGTCATGGAGTCCAACGGCTCCTCTTCGATGGCTTCGACCTGCGGCTCCACGCTCGCCCTTATGGACGGCGGCGTGCCCATTAAGCGCCCGGTCTCCGGTATCGCCATGGGTCTGATCCAGGAGGAGGGCAAGACCGTGGTCCTGTCCGACATCCAGGGTCTCGAGGACTTCCTGGGCGACATGGACTTTAAGGTCACCGGCACCACCGAGGGTATCACCGCTCTGCAGATGGATAACAAGGCCACCGGTCTTACCTTCGACATCCTGGCCCGCGCCCTGCAGCAGGCCAAGGAGGGTCGCGCCTTCATCCTGCAGAAGATGCTCGATGTGATCCCCGAGCCGCGCCACACCACGCGCAGCACCGCTCCGCGCATCGTCTCCATCCAGGTTCCGACCGATAAGATTCGCGACGTCATCGGTTCCGGCGGTAAGGTCATCCGCGGCATTCAGGACGAGACTGGCGCTTCGGTCGACATCCAGGAGGACGGTACCGTCTTTGTCGGCGGCACCGGCGAGTCCGTCGACCAGGCCGTTGAGCGCATCAAGCTCATCATTAAGGTTCCCGAGCCGGGCGAGGAGTACACCGGTCGCGTGGTCTCCATCCAGCCCTTCGGCGCCTTCGTCAACCTGCTGCCTGGCAAGGACGGCCTGCTGCACATCTCCCGCGTCGCCAAGGGCCGTGTGGAGAAGGTCGAGGACGTTCTCAACGTGGGCGACGAGGTCAAGGTCGTCGTCATCGAGGTCGACGATCGCGGCAAGATCTCGCTTGATCGTCTCGACAAGCCCGAGGCCCCGGCTCGCTCTGAGGGTTCCTCCGAGGGCGATGGCGAGCACTTCCAGCGCCGTGAGCGTCCGCGTCGCGAGCGCTCCGAGCGCAGTGACCGTCCGCGCCGTCCCGGCGACAACGGAGGCCGCAAGCCCCGCCGTCACCACGACGCCGAGTAACAGCCGCATATAAGCAGCTCAACAAGGGCGACTCCTCAGGGGGTCGCCCTTTTGCTATTCCCGGCGGGGGCCGCGGGTAAAGTTTCCTGCTCTACAGTCCTGCTCGCACGGAGAGCACATTAAGTGCTCTCCGGCTCGTGCGGAACTCGCGATCAACCTTATGCCTCTCGGACTGTCCCGGCCCTCTCGGGTCCTGAGCGCGACACACCGGACTAGTTGTCTGAATTAAAGAAAGTGAAGGCCCCTTTCGGGGCCTTCTTTGTTAAAGGAATTCGCCGACTCGGTGGACTTCGGGTTCTAGGTCTACGTCGAACTGCTCTTTGACTTTGGCTTGGATGTGGCGGATGAGTTCATCGACGTCGGCGGCGGTGGCGTGGTCGGCGTTGACGATGAAGCCGCAGTGTTTTTCGCTCACCTGCGCGCCGCCGACAGCATGGCCGCGCAGGCCGGCATCCATGATGAGCTTGCCGGCAAAGTAGCCCTCGGGGCGCTTGAAGGTGGAGCCGGCGCTCGGCATGTCGAGCGGCTGCTTGTCCTCGCGGCGCTGGCGGTAGTCGTCCATGTCGGCCTTGATCATCGCGGCGTTGCCCGGGGCGAGATTGAAGGTGGCCGAAAGCACGGTAAAGCCGTCGTCAGCGATGCGGCTCTTGCGATAGCCCAGGTTAAGCTCGTCGACATCGAACTCGATGATGTTGCCGCTGCCGCGGGTGCCGTCGTCGAGCATGCGGGCGGGCTTGTAGACGCGCACAGACTCCAGCACATCGGCCATGCAGGCGCCATAGGCGCCGGCGTTCATGTAGCAGGCGCCGCCGACCGATCCGGGGATACCCGAGATGGGCTCCATGCCGGTGAGACCGGCCTCGGCTGCCGCCGCGGCGACATCGGAAAGCAAGGCGCCGGCTGCTGCCGTGACGTGCGTGCCGTTGACCGTAATGTCGGAGAGGCTCTCGCCCAGTGCCACGACGACGCCGCGGATGCCCTTGTCACCGACGAGCAAGTCGGAGCCGTTGCCCACGATGGTGAGGGGCAGATCGCAGCGATAGCAGGTATCGAGCGTGGCGACGAGGCCCTGCTCGGTATCGGGCGTGACAAAGACGTCGGCCGGGCCGCCGATCTTAAACGTGGTGTGCTCGCGCATGGGCTCGCTCATCAGCACGTTGTCCTCGCCGGCAACGCCAGCGAGCGCGCACAGCAGGTCCTCGTTAAAAAAGTCGTTCTCGTGCATACGAATATCCGCCTTTTGGTGGTCGTTGTCATCAATCGATTGCAATATACCCCACCCGGACGGATTTGGTGCGCTGGCGGCGATAAAACAGCCGTCTACCGGATTGGTAAAGTGTTTATCACCGAGGTAGAGGGGCAGTCGCTATACTTTCAAGAGATTGCGCGAATACTCGGAAGGAGCGAGATGGGCAACAAAGTTACTCTCAAGCAGATTGCCCAGGAGGTGGGGCTTTCCCCCTCGTCGGTCTCGCTTGTTCTCAATAATCGGCCCTGCCGCATCTCGGAAGAAAACCGCAAGCTCATCAAGGAGGTCGCGGCGCGCAACCACTATGTCCCTAACCAGATCGCGCGCAGCCTGGTCATGCGCGAGTCGCGCACGCTGGGCCTTATCGTTCCCAATATCGAGAGCCGCTTTTTCGCCTCACTCGCCGGCAGTTTGGAAAAGCGCTGCCGCGAGGACGGCTACGCGCTCTTTATTACCAGCTCGGGTGGAAGTGCCGACGACGATCTTGAGCTGCTGCGTCAGCTGGTGACGCGCGGCGTCGACGGCGTCTTCCTCGTTGTAGGCGACGAGTTTTCCGACGACCGCGCCCTGCGCGAAGAGGTCAGCCATCTACCCATCCCTGCCGTGATGGTCGACCGTGCCATTGAGGGGCTCGAGTGCGACAAGGTGATGTTCGACCACGAGATGGGTGGCTACATGGCTACCCGCTATCTGATCGAGCAGGGTCACCGTCGCATTGCCTGCTTGGTTAATGCTCGCCGTTCCAATACGGGTCGTAAACGTCTTGCCGGCTACGAGCGTGCGCTGCGCGAGGTGGGGCTGCCGATCGACGCACGTTTGGAGTTTGAGAGCGAGTACTACATTCCGAGCGCATACGAGGCGTCGGAGGCGGTGCTCGCAACTGACGCCACCGCCGTGTTCGCAAGCTCGGACAACATTGCCCTCGGTTTGCTCAAGCGCCTGCACGAGATGGGGAAGAGCATTCCGGGCGATATCTCGGTGGTGAGCTATGACAACTCGGCGGCCGACGTTCTCTTTGAGCCGGCGCTGACCGCGATTGAGCAGGATCCTGGTGTCCTTGCGGAGCATGCTTTTGGCTGCATGTCCAAGCGTCTTGCCGGTAGGGGCGGCAGGCGTGCCGAAGAGGTCGTCCTGGAGCCGGCGCTTATCGTTAAGGGCAGCGTGCTCGAACTTACCGAATGTAGCTAAGCGTACTTGAATGTAGCTAAGCGTACTTGTTTGTTTGCATAGATTGCATGCGGAGTGTCCGCTATTTGCCGGCGGGGCCGGGGTGCCTGCCTTGTTTTGAGAAGTTCGCGGAGCCCACTTCTTAAAACAAGGCAGGCACCCCGGCCCTCGTCCGTTAACTCTTCCGCTGGGCGAGCCTTAGACGCCGCGCACCGATAGGGTAAGGCAGCGGCTTGAAATTGGTGCTATATTCAGCTTGAGTTGTTTAATGCTAGTACGGGAGGCTGATATGGGGCTGTTCAAGAAGAAAAACCCGCAGGATGCCTTTGATCCCGATGTGTTTACCATCACGGATACGATTTTGGACCCACCGCGGTTTACGTTTTTGCCGGCTATCTACCAGGATGCCACGCGCCGCAAGTGGGCCGTGCATCAGCGCGGCGGCGAGCCGAAGATTTTTGACTATGCGGATGTGCTGCAGTGCGAGATTGCCGAGACCGGAAATCCCGAGGATGTGCCGGAGCCCAGCAAACGCGAACTGGCTCAGCAGATTTTGATTAATCCAGCTCAGGCTACCAAAAACAACGCTGCCAAGCGTAATATGTGCCTTGGTATGGGTGTCATCGTTGTCGTGCAAACCGGCAAGGATGAGATTTCGAAGCTTGAGATTCCGGTGACCGCGGGCGAAGTCAAGCGAGACTCCGGCCTATATCGGTCGTATCGGAACGTTGCGGAGCAGATCAAAGAAGCCTTCGACGCCATGGGGCGTCCGGAGCAATGATTCCTGCAGCATCAAGCGGTTGAGGAGTCTTGCCCATGTCGAGTGAACCATATGCGATTCCGCCCAAAGATCGCGCCTTTGAGGGCATTCTTTGGTATATCAAACATTATGACCTGCAGAGTGGCGACCGGCTGCCCGCCGAGCGTGTGCTCTGTGAAGAGCTGGGCGTGTCGCGCACGGCGTTGCGTGCTGCGATCACGCGCCTTATTTCGTGCGGAACTTTGGAAAGCCGCCGCGGTTCGGGCACCTATGTGTGTCCTCCCAAACCGCTGAACATCTTTCAGGAAACATGGAACTATACGCAGGCGGTGGAGAGGGTTGGCTCAAAGTCGACCGCACGCCTGGTTTGGTCCAAGGTCGTGTATGCCGATATCGATCTTGCCCAAAAAGCCCAGATTGACCTGGGCATGCCGCTCTTCTGCATTCGGCGCGTGCGTGTGGTCAACGGTTCTCCGGCATCGATCGAGACGGCTTACGTCAATCTGTCTTTGTGCCCCTCGCTTCCCGATCATGATTTTGAGCAGGAGAGCCTCTACGACGTTTTGCTCAAAGAGGGGAATGTCCATGTGGCGCACGGCAAGGAGCATATTTCCATCAGCCGTCTGAACGCCGACGAGGCCAAGTTACTGGGCGCTCAGGAGGGCACGCCGGTGTTTTACAAGGCTTCGCACGAGCGCGACGAGACCGATGGCTTTGTCGAGTATTGCAAGTCCGTGATTCTGCCGACCAAGTATCGTTTTGCCGATAACGGCGAGGCAGACGGCGTTGCGACGAAGGTGGGTGTCGAATGGCTGATGCAGTAGAAGACTTGCCGGTTTACAAGCAAATTCGCCGCTGCATTGCGGAGCGAATCGAGCGCGGCGACTACCCGACGGGCTCGATGATTCCGTCCGAAAACGAGCTGGCCGAGGAGTTTGGCACGACGCGCCTGACAATCCGAAGCGCCATGGACGAGCTGGTCAAAAGTGGCCAGATTCGTCGCGTGCAGGGCAAAGGCGCCTTTGTGGGACACAAGTGGTTTGACGAGCACGAACGCAAGGGCGGCTTCCGCCAGTCGGTTCTGGCATCGGGCGCGACGCCGTCGGTGCGCATCCTGGCGCGCTCCAAACGCTACGCCGGCCCGTATTATGCCGACTTGTTTGGCATCGCCGAGGACGATCTGCTTTACTCGGTGCGCCGCCTCAACTGCATCGATGGTGAGCCCGTATCGATCGAGATGACACTGATTCCGTGCCTGCTGTTTCCGGGCATCGAAGGCGTGGACATTTCGGTCTTCAGCCTGTTCGAGACCTACGATATGTTGGGACGCAAGCCAGATCAGTCGGTAGAGAAACTCGATATCGAGGCGCTGGGCGCACGCGATGCGAGTTTGCTCAATCTTGAGCCGGGCGATCTGGCGCTCGTGCTGGAAGGCCTGACCTATGACTCGAGTGGGCAGGCAATCGAACATGCCAAGTCTTTTACCCGCGGCGACGCCGGCGGATATACCTACAAATATTAGCGTCTAGAGCGTCCCTGCGCATGGCGGGGGCGCTCGTTTTTACGGATATATGTCGCTTGACCGATGAGCGGCAAAAACTGACCGTCTACCGAGAGGGGAGGATGAAATCATAAAATCGGTATTAAAAACGGCTAACCTGTAATCGTTCACTGGTATTAAGAACCTTTGAATTGTTGAGCTTGGGGCCAAGATGTCCACAAGGTTAAGCGGTGCGACGGGGCGGCAAGCCCGTTCATTCCGTGCGACAATTCAAACTGCTCGTGAAAGGAGCGGGAATGAAGGAGACCGAGAAGATCGAGATCATGCACTTCGACCAGGAGGGCTACCTCG
>URCO01000002.1:0-177846 GCA_900546375.1 uncultured Collinsella sp. | reverse complement strand
GGTCGGAGGGGTGGCTTTGTAAAGCCGTTTGTCTCCACCCGCGTAGCGGGTGGTTCAAAGCTGGCCGCTGCGCGGCCAGCAGACTAAAGTCTTGAAAAGAAAAGCCTCCGTTGCCGGAGGCTTCAAGTTCAATTGGTGCGGCGTATAGGATTCGAACCTATGACGTTCTGATTCGTAGTCAGACCCTCTATCCAGCTGAGGTAACGCCGCAGCGCAAGACATATAAAACCACTTTAGTTAGTTGGAGTCAAGCACAATCTCAAACTTTTTGAAGAATATGTTCCTTACACAGCTCCGCATGCGCCAGCGTCCCCCATGCGATCAATCGGTTTTTCAACCACATCGAACCCGGCACCGAGCTCCCTCAACAGCGAGCGCACCCGCTGGGCACAGTCATAATCGGCAAACGAGATACTCAACATGCGCGCCACCTGGTTAGAAGTCTCAACTCCATAGAACCGCTCAAGTGCCACAAGCCCCTCGTGTGTCACAAAGGTCTCGACTACATGCGGCGACTCCTCAAAGCACCATTGGGTCAACGGACCCTCGCTCGTCTGCCGCACCACCAAACCACCCATACCGGATGGCTCACACGTAACTAGTAGGTGCTCCCCACCTTCATCGCTCTCAAACAAAACTACCCGCTCATCAAACAGCTCCATCGCATCCCCTTCCTCTCGCTTCTATTTAACAAAAGCATAGCAGGTAGATGGCTGTATACAGAACGTTTGTTCGTGTGTTTTCTATTGAGCTGTCCGCGCGATATGGTAAAGCACCGCACACAAAAAGGGCGCCCCAGAAAGGAGCGCCCTTGCAAATCGCTTATGCAGGCAACCTACGCAACCGGCTCGATCTTCTCGAGGCCGCCCATGTAAGGACGAAGAACCTCGGGGACCGTGATGGTGCCGTCGGCGTTCTGGTAGTTCTCCAGAATGGCGGCCATGGTGCGGCCAGCCGGCAGGCCGGAACCGTTGAGGGTATGCAGGTAGCGCGAGCCCTTGAAGTTCTCGGGGTCGCGATACTTGATGTTGGCGCGACGGGCCTGGAAATCGCCGCAGTTAGAGCAGGAGCTGATCTCCTTGTAGGCGTTGTAGCTCGGCAGCCAGACCTCGATGTCGTAGGTCTGACGGGCAGAGAAGCCCAGGTCGCCGGTGCACAGGCTAATCACGCGATACGGAAGGCCCAGCTGCTGAAGCAGGAACTCGGCCTCGGCGGTCATGCTCTCGAGCTCCTCGTCGGACTCCTCCGGCTTGGCAAACTTGACCATCTCGACCTTGTCGAACTCGTGCTGGCGAATGATGCCGCGAGTGTCGCGACCAGCGGAGCCGGCCTCCTCGCGGAAGCAGGGGGTGAAGGCGGTGTAGCGGCGCGGCAGGGTATCAGCATCGAGAACCTCGCCGGCGTGCAGGTTGGTAAGCACGACCTCGGCGGTGGGGATCAGGAAGTTGTCGCCCGAGACGTGATAGGCGTCGTCCTCGAACTTGGGCAGCTGACCCGTGCCAAACATGGTCTGACGCTTGACGACGATGGGCGGCCACCACTCCTTAAAGCCACGGCTGGTGTGCGTGTCAAGGAAGAAGTTGATGAGGGCGCGCTCAAGACGGGCGCCGGCGCCACCGAGAACGGTAAAGCGGCTACCGGAGAGCTTGTTGCCGCGCTCGAAATCGAGGATGTCGAGGTCGGTGCCCAGGTCCCAGTGCGGCTTAAAGTCGAAGTCGAACTCGCGCGGGGTGCCCCAACGACGGCGCTCGATGTTCTCGTCCTCGTCCTTGCCGTACGGCGTGGCCTCGCAAGGGATGTTGGGAAGGTGAGCCATAAAGTCGTACTGCTCCTGCTCGAGAGCGGTGCGGCGCTCGGCCAGACCGTCAATCTTCTCGTTGACGGCGCGCACGGCCTCCTTGGCGGCCTCGGCCTCGTCCTTCTTGCCCTCCTTCATCAGGGCGCCGATCTTCTTGGACTCGGCATTACGCGTGGCCTGGAGCTCCTCGACCTCGGTGATGACGGCACGGCGCTCGTCGTCGAGCTCGAAGAACTTCTCTCGATCCCAAGACGTCTGGCGGTTGGCCATGGCGGTATCGATGGCATCGGGGTTCTCGCGAACAAACTTGATATCAAGCATTAGATCCTCCGGCGATATACATTCCATTTAGGTTGCAACCTTGTACATGTATGGGCAAGTATATACTTATGAGCGTTTACGACCCAACCCAACTACGCAAGAAGGCACCCAATGGACGCAGTTTTTTCCTTTTTGTTTGGCACCCGCACCGGTTTTGCCATCCTTTTCGCCGGCGGCATCCTACTGTTTGCGATTCTTGCCTTTGTAATGGAGAAGCGCACCCATAAGCTCTACGTCGACCGCGGACCCAAATCCGAGGACGATCAAGACGACTTCTGGGACTAACCCGCCAAAAAGGGACAGGTTTATTTTGGTCGGTTTTATCTGGGCAAACGCAAGCGCCCCGCAACTGGAATTGAGCCAGTTGCGGGGCGCTTTTCGCATATACGACAAAACCGCAGGAAAAACCTGCCAAAATAAACCTGTCCCTAAATGGCAGGTTTTACTGGAGGGTGGCGTCGATGGCCTTGACCAGGGCGCTGCGCATGCCAGCATCCTCGAGCGCGACGACGCCCTTGATGGTGGCGCCACCGGGTGAGCATACGGCATCCTTCATCGCCGCAGGATGCTGGCCAGTCGCAAGCTGTAGCTTTGCCGTGCCCAGCACCATCTGGCTCACAATGCGATAGGCATCGGCGCGCGGGATACCGTGCTTGACGGCCGCGTCGCCCAAGGCCTCAATCGCCATGGCGACAAATGCCGGTGCGCAACCGCCCACGGTACCGCCTACAAACAGCAGACTCGAATCGAGCTCGACGACGGTGCCAAGCTTTCCGAGCAGACCGAGCACCGTGGCACGCTGCTCATCGCTAAGCGTGGAAGCCTTCTCGCAGGCGATAACGCCCTCGCCCACCGAAACCGGTGTGTTGGGCACCGTCGAGATGTGTGCGACACCCGGCAGGACCTGCTCCCACTTGGCGCTATCCCAGGTCCAGGCGACCGAAAGGACAACCTTGTCGGCAAGGGTTTCTTTGAGCGGAGCGAAGACCTTCTCAATCATGTATGGCTTGACCGCAGCAACCACGATATCGGATGCGGCGACAACCTCCGCCGCATCACGACAGGCAACCATCCCACGTGCCTCACAACGCTCGACCAAGGCGTCGTAGTGGCCCGCGCAGGCGCACATATCGCTCGCAGCCACACCGGCGGCGATCCAGCCATCGGCCATAGCGCTCGCCATATTGCCAAAACCGACAAATCCGATCTTCATATCTCATAGTCCTCTCAGACACGCTCTTCAAAACGAAGGCTATTGTCCCACGGCATTGTTTCGTATTGCCGACCTATTTGTGATACGGCTCGCCACGGCTGATCTTGCAGGCGCGGTAGATTTGCTCCAGCAGCACCACGCGCGCCAAGTTGTGCGGCAAGGTAATACGTCCAAAGCTGAGCATCTCGTCGGCTCGTGTGCGCACGTCATCGCTCACGCCGTCCGATCCACCAATCACAAAGGCGATGTCGCTGTTACCACGCAGCATAAGATCGTCGAGCCGCGCCGAAAGCTCCTCGCTCGAGCGCTCTTTGCCCTCAATGGCAAGCAGGATCACATGCGCTCGAGGCGGCAGGGCTGCGAGAATCGCCGCACCCTCCTTGTCGCGTGCGGCATCCACGCCGCCCGCCTTAGCCGGGTCGATATCGGCCACCTCGCGGATATCCACCTTGGCATAGGCACCTAGGCGCTTGGTGTACTCAGCGCACGCGTCCTTCCAAAAGCGCTCCTTGAGCTTACCGACGCAAACGACGGTGTATTTCACGCGCGTCTACTCCTTCGAATCGTTTTGAACTTTGCTGGCGGTCAGCATCTGCTCGAACATCGAGGCCGACTGCGAGAAATCGCTCGGCAGTACGACCGTCGATGTTTTACCCGTGCGAGCGAACTCTGTCATCATCTCGGACCACTGCGTAAACATGAACAGCTGGTTGGCCTCGTCGTTACCGACACCCGTCTCCTGGATGATCTCGAGCGAATCCTTGATGCCCAGCGCGATGGCCTTGCGCTGGTTGGCGATGCCTTCGCCCGCCTTTTCCATCGCCTCGGCCTCGGCGGTCGCCTCGGTGACGCGCTTGATGCGGTCGGCCTCGGCGAGCTCCTGCGCAGCAGCGCGCTTTCGCTGGGCAGCATTGATGTCGTTCATGGAGTTCTCGACCTCGGTCGGCAGCGCGATCTTGGTGATGAGTGTCGACACGAGGGTAAAGCCGTAGGCAGCCATCTGCTCGGACACGGTGGCATTAACGTCCTTGGCGATGTCATCCTTCTTGGCAAAGACCTCATCGAGCGTATAGACAGGGATGGAAGAGCGCAGGGCGTCGGTGATGAAATCACGCATCTGGTCGACGGGCTCCTGCAGCATGTAGTAGCTCTTGTAGATGCCCGAATCTGCCGGGCCGGCGCCCATGTCATAGCTCACGTGGTACTGAGCAGAGACCTCAAGGCCGATGGTCACGTTGTCCTGGGTCTTAACGTCGATGCCAAAACCGTTTTTCATGGTGCGCAGACTCACCGTGGCGGCCTTGCGGTCGATCACGGGCACCTTCATGTGGAAGCCCGCGTTAACGATGCGGTTAAACTTGCCCAAACGCTCGATGATCACGGCATGCTGCTGTTCAACGACATAGCAGGCGTTGGGGAGCAGCAGCAACAAAATGATGATGGGAAGTAGAAGGCTCGTAAGAGCAGCGATAATACCGGACAACAGCATGGTCTCTCCTCTGATAGGCACACGTTGGCACTAGGATACCCGCACGAAGCAGCCACGTGACACCAACAGGAGGCCCATAACAAAAAAGCTCCCATTGCTGGGAGCTCTTTCAATCAATGGTGCGGGCGAAAGGACTTGAACCTTCATGGGGTTGCCCCCATACGGACCTGAACCGTACGCGTCTGCCAATTCCGCCACGCCCGCGTGCAGGAATTAGAATAACGGAGCGCTACCGCGAACGCAAGAACTATTTTTGAAAAAGTTTGCAGGCATTTTCCCAAGCTGCTCGCGCGATTGCCTCAGCATCCTCGCCGGTACGATCGACACGGTCGTTGACCAGCGTGTTTGCCGTGATAGAAATCATTGCCGGCTCGCACTCAAGACCACGAATGGGCTCCGGTGCCATATACGGGCAATCCGTCTCGAACAAAATGCGATCGAGCGGGGTCGCCGCAAATGCCTCGCGCACGTCGTCGTTGCGCTTAAAGGTGGCCGCGCCGCCATAGGCGATATAGCAGCCCAAACCCACAAAGCGCTCCATCGTAGCTCGATCCTCGCCAAAGCAGTGCAGCACGCAACCGGCCTGAGGCACGCCTACCTCGCGCAGCACGTTGTACGCATCAACGTGCGAAGTGCGCTCCCCATCCGAGTCCTCGTGCCGCAGGTGCAGCTCCACCGGCACATTGCGGCGCACGGCAACTTCGAGCTGACGTGCCATGCAATCAATCTGCACACTGTGGGGCGCCGGCGCGATGTCGTCGTCGTAATCCATGTGATAGTCCAGACCGATCTCGCCGATGCCGACGCACAAAGGGTCATCAAGCGCAGCAACAACCTGTGCGTGAATGTCGTCGGTATAATCCGGCGCGCCATAGGGGTGAACGCCAACGAGATACTTGATCTGCGGAATATCCCGCATCGGCAGAATTTCGCGCACGAGCCAGTCGCTATAGTCCGTCACGCTGCGCTTGTCGGCGATGGGGTCGAGCATCGTCACCAACAGATCGACGCCCGCGGCTTTGGCGCGCACGAGCGTTTCGGGCACTTCTTTGCCCCAAAACGAAAGCAGATGCGCATGCGTGTCGGCAAGCGGTGCCAAGGGCACGGGGCAGGCAACAGTCTTCTTTTTCTTGGTAAACGTCACGCGTTCGGCATTAAGCGTCATGGATGAGCTCCTGGGCCAGGCGGACAAAGTCAGCAACATCAAGCGTCTCGGCGCGCGTGGTGGGTGAGATACCGCAAGCCTCAAAGGCGGCATCGAGCACGTCCTTGGCAAAGCCGTTGGCGCTCATGGAATTGCGGATGGTCTTGCGACGCTGAGCAAATGCGGCGTCAATCACGCGGGCCACAAACTCGCGATCGAGTCCTTCGGGCACCACGCCGTCAACACGGTCGATACGCACGACGGCCGAGTCCACGTGCGGTGCCGGCATAAAGCAACGCGGCGGCACCTCAAAGCGACCCGTCACCTGCGCATACAGGCCGAGCTTTGCCGTATAGCCGCCATAGGTCTTATTGCCCGGCACTGCGGCAATGCGATCGGCAACCTCCTTTTGAACCATGACGACGGCGCGCTTGAGCGCGGGCATCGTCTGGAAGAACTGCAGGATGATCGTCGCCGCCACGTTATAGGGCAGGTTCGCGACAAATACCGTCGGCTCACCGCCCGCAACCTGCTCAATCTGCTCCGGCGTCACCCTGAGCGCGTCGCCCATGATAAAGCGGAAGTTGGCGTAGTCAGCGGCATGGGCATCGAGCACCGGCTCGAGCTCGGGGTCGGCCTCGATCGACGTGACGCACGCCGCCTCCTGCAGCAGCGCAAGCGTGAGCGTACCAACGCCCGGACCGACCTCGAGCACGCGCTCATCGCCCGCAAGCTCGGAAAGCTCGCAAATGCGCTCAATTACATGGTTGTCGATCAGGAAGTTCTGGCCCAGGCGATGCTTGGTCGCAAGGCCAAACTCCTCCAGCAGCTCCCTTGTTGCCGTGGGGTTTGCCAAAGGCGAAGTTGTCATAGTTGCCTCCTTAGCATGGTGGCGGCGTCTTGAAACAAAAGGGCATGGACCGTTGCGGCCATGCCCTTACATCTAAACAGCAAATTGCCGATATGGCGCGCGGCGGCTTAGCCCAGACGCGGGAACAGCGGCTCGCCCTTCTCGACGGGCTGACCACCTGCAAGCAGCCCCCAAGCGCAAATGCCCTTGAGGTCGTCGCTCGCGGCCTCGTCCTCGCACGACAGGCGGCGCAGGGCCTCGGCAGAAGTCTGGGGCATGAGCGGCATCAGCAGGTGAGCGGCAATACGGATAGCCTCGAGCAGGTTGTAGATCACAAATGCCAGCTCGTCAGCCTTGGTCTCGTCCTTGGCAAGCGCCCAGGGCTCGGAGTCCTCGATGTAGTGGTTGGCGGCATGGATGAGCTCCATGACCTCGTCCTTAGCTCCACCGTAATCGAGCACGTCCATCTTGGCCATGTAGCGCTCGACCAGGCCATCGGCGATCTTTGCCAGCGGGTTGTCGAACGCATCGAACGATGCGGGCTTGGCGGGCGCGCAACCGTCAAAGTACTTGCCGCTCATGTTGAGCGAACGCGAGATAAGGTTGCCCCAGCTGTTGGCCAGGTCGGCGTTGTAGACCTGCTCCATGCGATCGAAGCTGATGGCACCGTCGGTGCCGGGGACGACGTCGGTCATGAAGTAATAGCGATAGCCCTCGACGCCCAGCATGTCGATAACGTCCTGCGGAGCGATGGCGTTGCCGCGGCTCTTGGACATCTTTTCGGCCTTGCCGGTCTCGGCATTGCGCACGGTCAGGAAGCCGTGGGCAAAGACGTGCTCGGGCAGGGCCTCGCCGATGGCCATGAGCATGGCGGGCCAAATGACGCAGTGGAAGCGGATGATGTCCTTACCCACGATGTGGAACTGCGCGGGCCAGCGATAGGCCAGCTCGGCACGCGCCTCGTCGGTGTCGACACCGTAGCCGACGGCCGTCATATAGTTGAGCAGCGCATCGAACCACACGTAGGTCACGTGGCCCTCGTCAAACGGGACCTGAATGCCCCAGTCAAAGCTCGTGCGGCTCACGGAAAGGTCGTTAAGGCCGCCCTCGACAAAGCTGCGCACCTCGTTCATGCGGAACGCAGGCTCGACAAAGTCGGGGTGCTCGTCGTAAAGCTTGAGCAGCTTGTCCTGGAAGGCGGAAAGCTTAAAGAAGTAGGACTCCTCCTGCACGCGCTCAAGCGGACGGTGGCAGTCGGGGCACAGGTGCTGGCCGACGCTGCCGTACTCCTCGTCGCCCTTCTGGACCTGCGTATCGGTGAAGTAGGTCTCGTCAGGCACGCAATACCAGCCGTCGTAGCTGCCCTTATACAGGTAACCGGACTCCTTCATGCGCTCCCACAGGTACTGCACGGCATGATGCTGGCGCGGCTCGGTGGTGCGGATGAAGTCGTCGTTGGAAATCTCGAGCTTGCTCCAAAGCTCCTTGAAGTGCGGAGCCTGGCTGTCGGTCCACTCCTGCGGCGTCATGCCATGCTTGGCTGCGGCCTCGGCGACCTTCTCGCCGTGCTCGTCCATACCGGTCAGGAACTTGACGTTATAGCCGGCGGAGCGGCGATAGCGAGCCTGAACGTCGGCGATGATGGTGGAATAAGCCGTGCCCAGGTGCGGATCGGCGTTGACGTAGTAGATGGGCGTCGTGATAAAGAACGAAGGCTTGCTTTGATCCATGGGGTTTGTCCTCCAGAAAAACGTTGCATACAGGGGATGATTCTAGCGCAAGGGCTGGATATCCTCCATCTATTGCATATCGAGCACCATGGCATAGACATCGCGCTTGCGGCGCGAATACTTCTGAGACAGGCGCTTGGCCACCGCAGAGGCGGGCTCCCCCTCCTCGAGCGCGGAGCGGATATCCTCGCACAGGGCCTCGTCGGGATCCGCTGCCGCGGCGCCAACCGGCACGATACCGGCCTCCTCATCCTCGCTCGGCGGCGCGATGACCAGCGCAATCTCGCCCTTTACCTCGCCGCGAGCACGCAGTTCCTCGGCGAGCTGGGCAGCGGGCCCGCGCAAGACCTCCTCGTGCAGCTTGGTGAGTTCGCGGCAGACGGCAACCTCACGCCGGGGAAAGACCTCCGCCACGGCCTCGAGCGTCGCCACGATGCGGTGTGGAGACTCGTAGAAGATGAGCGCGCCGGGCACTACGGCAAGGCGCTGCAAACGGCGCACGCGGTCGCCGTGCTTTCGGCCCAAAAAGCCCTCGAAGAAAAAATGCTCGCAGGGAATGCCGGACGAAACGAGCGCCGTGACGCAAGCAGAGGGCCCGGGGATAACTTCGACGGGCACATCGGCCTCACGCGCTGCCTCGACCAGCGCCTGGCCGGGGTCGGACACACTCGGCATGCCGGCGTCCGAGGCAAAGGCGAGGGTCTCCCCCGCCAGCAGGCGGTCGACCAGGCCGGCGGCGCGACTGGCGATCACATTCTCGTCGCAACGGACAAGCGGCTTGGAAATGCCCAGATGCATCAGCAGCTTTGACGTCACACGCGTGTCTTCGCAGCAAATGGCATCGGCGGCGGCAAAGGCCTCGCCAACGCGCGGGGACAGGTCGCCCAGGTTGCCGATGGGCGTGCCGACCACATAGAGTTTGCCCGTATGGGCGCTGTTTTGCGTCATATCAACCTATTCAATCATGCCGCGCTCGAGCGTACCGAGTGCCGCGCGGGCGTCCCATGCTGCAATGCGCTTCTCGGTCTTCCACGTTTGGAAGAACCAACCGGCAGCCGGCGCAAACGAAGCCAGCTGGTTGGCGATAAACACGCGCTCGTAGGCATTGCGGCCCTCGGGCGTAACCGACGAGTTGGCAAAGATCGCCGCGCCCGACCATTCGCCCACCAGCACGGGGAACCCTGTCGAGATCGCTTCTTTAAGCTCGCGCTTGTTACGCGAAATCGCCGTCGTCAGCCCGCGGGGGCTCGTGATGTCGAGCGCATACTCGTCGCGGTAATGGTACAGGTGAAGGTCCATGTAGACGTTCTTGTACTTGGCACCGCGCATAAAATGCTTCCACTCGCTGGGATGCCCCGAAGACGAGAAGACGACGATCTTGTCCTCGGGCATATACGAACGGACGAGCTCGTAGGCATCGCGATAGAAATTGCGCAAGTAGTGGGCCGGAATTCCATCCGTCATGGTAAAGAGGCTCTTGCGGACGCTCATCTGCGGCGTGTCCAGCAGCTCAATGCCCAGCAGGCTCTCGGCCTCGCCGTAGCGATCGGCCAAGCGCTCGAGCACGTCGAGTGCGACATGACGGCCGTTGGTGGACGAATGCCACTCGGCAACAGCCTCCGGCGTGGTGGGCGAATCGTTGGAATCGCCCTGGCCACCGGGCACCGTCGCCAGATCGAGCAGCACGCGGATGTCGTACTTGGCAGCCCACTCAATTGCACGGTCGATGTAGTCGACAACCGAGATGTAGGACGCATCGGCCTCCTGCGAACCAAAGGCATACCAGGGCACCGGCAGACGCACGGCATTGAGACCGATCTGCGCCATGCGGCGAAAATCGTCCTCACTCACAAACGTCTCGTAATGACGGCGCATGCGCTCGTTATAGGCGGCGGTGCCCATGGCCTCCTGCAGCTCGGCCGCGTTGGATGCACCGGTCGCCGCGTATAGCGACGGGGTCACCCAAGGCTCGGGAATAAACCAGCCAGAGAGATTAACGCCGAGTATCCTCTCCATCACTGCCCCCTTCGGATCGTGCAGGCCAAACCTGCATCGTATTGCATAGGAAAAGTATCGTTTTGAGTATACCCGCGCGTGCGGACAGACGACCGAACGGTCTGTAAAGTGGCGCAAAAGCGGGAGGAATGTCTGGGGCGAGCGGGGTCAAGATGACGTACCGAGATGCGCATACACGCCGAGGGCAGGCGCCGGAAAGCGCATTCCATTCTTTCGCTCAATAATGGGATGCGCTTTCCGCGGGTCCACATAAAAGAAAAGGACCCCTTTGCAGAGGTCCTAGTCAATTCGAGGTGGCGGGGAAGGGAATCGCGTCCGCGCGCTGCGCGGACGGACCGCCGCGGCGCTTGCGCGCCTTGCGAGCTACGCTGGAAAACGCTTGCGCGTTTCCTCAGCTCCGCGCCCTCACGGGGTTCGATTCCATGCATGGTCCACATAAAAGAAAAGGACCCCTTTGCAGAGGTCCTAGTCAATTCAAGGTGGCGGGGAAGGGAATCGAACCCCTGACACGAGGATTTTCAGTCCTCTGCTCTACCAACTGAGCTACCCAGCCATTTGAGGTGTGCCTTGTTTCAAGGCTTGATTAGTATAACCAAGGACGCGCTCCGGTCAACCGAGAATTTGAAAAAAGTTTTTGAGCACGGCGCCAGCCACAAGGCCGACCCTATAGAACAGCACGTTAGAGACATCAACCCACCGCAAGAAGTTTTTCGCTCAAGGCTGCACGGGCAAACTCACTTGGCGTCATTCCTTCAGCCGCCGCCCGACGACGAATCGCCTCCTTCATCCCTAGGGGAATCTTGACCGATAGCGTTGCCGTCCCTTCGCTTGAGAGCGGAGGCCGCCCGTGCACGATCCCCCCAACGGTATGCTCGCCGTCCGGAAACCCGCCATGCTCGTACGACTCGCACCACGCGTCAATCATTTCATCCGTTACAACCTGACCATTGGCAGCCGTATACGCCTTGCTCATCATCGACCCCTTCCGTCAGGTGCTTTTTAGCGTTGGGATGGATCTCAACATCCATGCATCTTCTCCTCCATCTTACTCAATTTCGTATGACGAAAGTCCGCTGTCGCCAATTCTTACGCCGGCACTTGTTGAAAGGCGGGAGGTGTAGCGAGGATTAAAGGGCGTTCCAGCACCGCCCAGGCACCGGGACAGGAACACATACGCCAAGGACGGACGTTTTCGTAGCGCGCGAGGACGTTGCCGTTACGGTCAATAAAGGCAACGTCGATGGGATAGACCATAAAGCAGGTGTGGACCGAAGAGCAGCGCGGAAACGCCATGACGAGCGGCAACCCGTTGGCGGCAATCGGAGACCGTCCCAGCATGCCGCGCAGGCGCACGGCAAACGACTCCGCCACCACAAACTCGGCAGGCGTCCAACCCAGCCTGTTGAGCGCCCGCGCGTAGGCAATGTAGGATGAGGCCGCGGTCACATAACCACCCCCGGACGCCACGGATCGACCGTCACTGCGCGCTCGTGCGACAACTTTGCCGGTGCCCCCAGCGAAACGCCGGCGATGCTGAGCGAGCTCGGCCACGGCTCGTAGCGCATGGTACAGGTATAGGTCCTAAACGTGCCGGAAAGCGAAAGCAGACCGCCATCCGATGTCGTCGCACCCTGCTCGCTCGAGACCTCAATCTGCAAGTCATAGCCTTCCATGGCATGTTGGATCTGAGCCTGAACGGTCGCGGAGGCATCGATGGAGCTGTCATCGCCCTCCCCGCTCGGCGCCACGGCATGCGCTAGCACGATATCGGGCACCACGCGATCGAAGCGCGCGACCGCGCCGGCAAAGACCATGACGTTGTACACGATAAGCGCCAGAACCAGCAGGACGGGCGTGACCACGGCCATCTCGACCGTCGCCTGGGCGCGCTCCTCGCACAGGCGCGTGCGGATGCCCATTACGACCCACCGCCCAAGGCACCCGCCAGTGTGGCGACATCGACGGTAAGTGGGATGGAACCGCCGCCGGGCAGCGGAATCTCCGCAAGCGTGAACACCGTGCCGCTGATGGTGCGCTCGACTTGATATTCCAGCGCCTCGCAAAGCGCCTTGGGATCGGTCACGCCCAACGGAATACTTCGTAGCTTGTCCTGCGCATTAGAAAGACCCGTGATGTCAGACCCCGGGCTCTTGATGACGTTGGCGGTGTCGGTCAGCACCGGCTTTCGTAGGCGCAAGTCGCACGGCTCCAAGCCCAGCGCCGCCACGGACGCCGAAACGGTATCGCCAAGCCACGACGCAATGGAACCCAACGCACCGCTGCCCCCTCCCAGGTCATCGATCATCTCGTCCATGAGCTCGTCGGCCGAGCCTTGGATGTCTCCGTATCCCACAAGCAGCCGTCCCCAAACATCCATGACGCCATCGAGTACGCCGACAACGCCACCCGAACGCTCCTCCAGCGTCGAGAAAAACCGCGAGAGAACGTTGTTCTGCGCCGTCGCGTCATCGGGCGCCAGCACCGCAGCAGAGATCGCGCCGCGATCGCCAAGCCTGACTGTCGTGTTAAACGAAGAGCTGAGCTCATCGGGGCTCGAGATGGCACCCGAAACCGCAAGGGCAACCACGCCGTTGCGACCGGGCGGAGCGATACGCGGACGCTCGCCCGAAAGCGCTTTAATGGCCTGATCAAACGCATTGCCCGCACGGTCAGCCTCGTCCTCGGTCTGACGCATGAGCTCGAGCTCTTTGTTGCGGCATTCGACGTATTTCTCCAGGGCGTCTTTGAATCGATCAAAGTGGTGCTCGAAGCCGTTTTCGATAGAAGTCGAAGGAGCCGCAACGGCGCCGAGCGACGAAACACCAAAATGGCATCTGTTGCATTTGTCCTGCCCGTCATAAGCAGCGACCGAGGCTAGCCCGCCTGGCGTCCCTTTCTTATAGTTGGGGCAGCTCGTTCCATAATGCAGATACGTTTTGCCATCGTTGGTACTAGTTGGCCACGCCGCATCGGTATAGAGTTCCGTCGCTCGCACCTCGTCAGTGTTGCGCGGCAACAACGGAATATAGGAAGTGGTCCGGTCTCCGTCTTCGGTTATATATGCGCGATTGACCTCTGCGCTCGCATAGGTATAGAACGCCTTGCGCGCCGCCGACTCCGCCTTCGTCTCGACGCTTGAGCCTTGAGGCGCCTCGTTTGCAAGGCGCAAGCGGTAATAGGCCTTCGCGCGATCGAGCGCCACTTGCGGCTCCCATGTGACGCTCGAGGCATAGTGCGGATTCTCAATATCCGAAAGCTTCGCCAAACTCCTCGCGCGTTCCCACATGCATGAGCAACTGCCGACCGAAGCCGGATCCGACCCGCCGCAATCCGCAAGCCAGGCGCGCTCTTTTGCTTTCGCCGTCTCCTCCGAGGCCTTCTGCAGCTCATCTGCTGCGCGTTCCAGATCTTTCGATGTGTCTTTAATGACATCGGTCGAGATCTCGGACCCCTCGAGCGCAACGAAATCCGACTCGGACGTCCTGGGCACGGCAAGCGCCGTACCGGTATAGGTCGCACCCTCGGTATCCTGCGCCGACACGGCCTGCGTAGCTCGCGCGGCAACCAGATACGGTAGAGCCGTCTCGATTTTCTGCAGGCCCTTGGAGGCGCTTTTGGCAAACTTATTGCGCGTTTTAATGATCTCGATCCCCGTGTCGACCATATCGCCCGCGGCAAGCTCGGCACCCGGAATAAGGATGGCGACCAAGCCGGTGCCGATCGTGGCAAACCCCGCTAGGCCCAAGCTCAATATGCTCGCATCCACCACTGTCGCAGCCGTATGGTAGGACGCCACCACATTGGCGCCTGCCAGCGCGCCGCTATCGGCAGCCGCCTGGGTGTCCCCCGCGCGCGACATGCTCCATATCGCTGCCGTCGACGAAAACAGCAACGTGAGCACCACCAAGATGACCACCGCAGAGGAGAGCGTGGTATAGGCACCGTCTTCGATAAACAGGTCGATCCCGGCTCGACCCATAAAGCCGCCTCGCTTGCAGCGAGCACGCGGTCGGCAACGGCCCGCAAGCCCCCTCGTCACCTTCAACAGGCAGCGCTTAATCCCATGCAGCAATCCATGAATCATAATCTCCCTCCAGCCACTCGGGACGCGATCGATACGAGACGTCGACCTTAAGCTCGACATAGCCGTTTTGGCCTGCGCTACCCATAGCCTGCGCAAACGCACCGATCACGGGCAGCGGTTTAACCTCGCCGGTAACGGAAACGGACGAGACGCCGCCCGCATCGGCCCGACCAAGCTCGATATCCCACGACAGGGGCCCGCCGGCATGGAAAATCGAAACGTCGGGAACCGCGGCAAGACGGCGGCGGGCAAACTCCTTAATATCCTCGTCATCCCCCACCGTCGTCGTGGTCATGAGCCGCGCGGTCTCGGCGGCGGCAGACTCCATGACCGCGCGTGTATAGAGCAGGCACACCGGCTGCAGCGCCAACAGGACGAGCGTCAGAAACGTCGGCAGTAGGAATGCCGCCTCGACCGTAGACTGAGCCCGGTCCTCGCGCGCAACATCAATACAGCACGATGTCCTTAGCACCCGCAGCAGCGTCGACAACCGATGTCGAGGTGACGCCGTGAGATGCCGTCCGCTCGACCAGCGCCGCCAAGCGCCCATCGGCACCGGCACGCCAAAGCCCTGCGATCGCCAGCACGATGGAAAGCAGTGCCACCGTGACGATGGCGTATTCGACCGTTGCCTGGGCAGATTCCTCGCGCAGGACATAATGCATTTCACGACCCCTCCTTTGAGTTCGTTGTCTGCGGGGTCAGGCGGACCACGCGCAGGCGACACGAAGTATCACCAGCATCCGCGGCAATCGTCACCATATCGACCCAGCCGCGTCCGTCACGCACGATGGCGCCCCACACGTTGCCCTTGATGTCGAGATAGCCGCTCAGAGCAAGTTGCGCCGTGGGCACCTCGCGATAGGCACGCAGCATATCCGCCGCCGCCTCGGTCATCGGTCGGCACTCGGACCATGCGAGACGAACAGCGACGGCATTGTTTGCAGATGAACCCGTTGCAGCGTCCGCTCGCTCGTCGAGTGCTTGCAAGAACGTTTGCGCCGTGACGGCGGCGTTCGCATCGGCCGCGTCTCGCACATCGTCTATTTGAGACGCCGCAGCCGAACCCGATCCCGCATCCGCGGCAGCCCCTAAACGTTGTTGCCGTGCTGCGTTAAGCCCCCAAACCGCCACTGCCACCGCCACGACCGCACAGGCGAGCACCAGCAACGCGCCGACGGGACGGGCGCCCTCTACAGGCTGTTGATGCCCTCGCTGATAGCGCTCCATAAATCTTGGACCTTGCCCTTAAATGCGACGATGGCAATGATGGCAATCACCACGAGCACACCGACTAGGATGGCGTACTCGGTGGTGCCCTGTGCGCTCTCCTCCCGCAGCAGTTCCTCGACACGCTGGCGAGCGTGAATTGACTGGCAAAACGCCCAGCTCCAAACCTTGCCAGCAACGTCAGTCATCGTATTCATGTATTCCTCCCTACATCATCCCGCCTGCTCCCAGCAGCGGGCCCAATATGGACAGAAGCAACGCCGGCAAGATGAGCGTGCCGGTGGGAATCAGCAGCTTGACCGGCGCGCGCTCAATCTCGCGCTCGACTGCAGCGCGATGGGCCGCACGAAT
This sequence comes from uncultured Collinsella sp., assembly GCA_900546375.1. Classification (GTDB taxonomy): domain Bacteria; phylum Actinomycetota; class Coriobacteriia; order Coriobacteriales; family Coriobacteriaceae; genus Collinsella. The sequence goes on along the minus strand of URCO01000002.1, from coordinate 161,620 downwards.
CTCGCGACTTTGAGCCGCCAGCGTCTCGGCAAGCGGGGCACCGAGGGCAAGCGCCTGCCCCGCTGTGATGGCAAAGGTCTCGAGCGCCCGCACATCCAGGTCGCGCGCGGCCGCCAGGAGCTCGTCCTCGCGCGTCCCCACGCCCACCTGCCACGCCATGCAGGCTCGCTCAAGGCGGAGCGCCAACGTCGATCGGCGATTGGCGCAAAAAACCTCAAGCGCCGCATCGAACGAAAGGCCGGCCGAAAGCCCCAGACGCACCACGTCGATCATCTCGGACACCTCGCCGAGCGACACCTGCGCCGTACCACCCGTGCCGAGCATGCCCCTCAACCGTGCTACCAGGACATCGGTCACCGATCGGGCAGCCGCAACAACCAGCAGCGCCTCGCGTTTGCAGACCTGGGCGATCTTGCATGCGTCCGCACGATTGAGCCCTGTCACGATATACACGCTGAGCGCGCACAGGCATGCCGCGACCCCGACCAGGGCGCTCATAGCTCCACCCGCATAATGCGTCGGATGACCACCAGGGCGACGGCGTTGAGGGCAAGTCCCAGTACCACGGCACCGGCACCCGCCGGCGTTGCAAGGCCGCGGCGAAAGTCGGCCGAAAGCAGCGCCAGCACCGCGCACATACCCGCCGGCATCGCCGAGACCATGTGTGCCGACATACGAGCCTGCGATGTCTTGACGTCCAAGCGGCGCTTGAGCTCAATGCGCTCCCCCACCATGCTCGACGCCTCGGACAACAGGTCGGCAAGCGGGGCACCGGTTCGCTGCGACACCTTGAGCGCCAAGGTGACAAGCGAAAGGCCGGGGGCATCGATACGGTCGAGTAGGTCATCCAACGCATCAGTCGCCGAGACGCCGCAGTCGATCGCCGTCGCCACGCGCAAAAACTCGGTATGCACCGGCTCTTGCGCGTGAGTTCCCACAAACCTCATGCCCTGGGCCAGTGAATGACCCGAGGCGAGCGACATGGAGAGCGCCGTAAAGGCCTCGGGCATGGCTTCTTCCACATCGTGTTGCTCGCGGCGACGGTCGAAAGTGTCGCGAGCGGCGCCTACACCAAACGGTGCGAGCAGCCCCAGGACAAAGCCGATAGGCGACAACGATACGACAGTCAGGGCAATGCCGCAGACACCACTCGACAGCAGTAAGCATGCCAGTCGCGCCTTGTCATCCTCGATGACAAGGCCAACGCGATGTGCCGGAACCAGCGCCGCCCAGGAGTGGGCAATCTTTTTTAGCAGGTCGTTTTCTACCAACTCGCGCGGCAGCCTCTCGGCAACCGACTCAAGCGCATGACTGACCAGCTCCGCCGGCGGCACGCGCGGCGCACGAGGCTCCGCCCCACACGCCACCGCGGCCGAAAGCCCCGTCAAGCCCCCTACGACGAGGGGCACAACGATCTCCATTCGTCCACCTCCTCTTGTGTGAGCGTTCCCGAGCGCAGGCCCTCCGCGATAAACGGAGGCTCGCGATCGAGCGTCCAGGTGCGCGTGGCGGCATCGAACGTCACGTAGCGCTCAAGCTCCACGCCGCCCGACGCGCCGCGTCGCACCCCCGAATAGGAGGACACGAAACGCCTGCCGTCCGCATGACGCTCGGACATCACGATGCCGTCGAGCGCCATGGCAATCTGCTCCTCGATAAGCTCGCTCGGCAGATCGATGCCATAGCGCGCAAGCAGCGTCAAACGCACCACGGTCTCCTGCTCGGTGCCCGCATGAAGCGTGGTGAGCGATCCGTCGTGCCCGGTGTTCATGGCCTGCAGCATGTCGCAACATTCCGCACCGCGCACCTCACCCACCACAATACGGTCGGGACGCATGCGCAGGGCGTTGGTCACCAGATCGCGGATTGTCACCGCGCCCTCGCCCTCAATTGAAGCCTCGCGTGCCTCCAGGCGAACCACATGCGGGTGATGCGCAAACTTGAGCTCGGCGGAGTCCTCAATCGTCACGATGCGCTCGCCGGTGGATATCTCGCACGACAGCGCGTTGAGCAGCGTGGTCTTTCCCGATCCCGTGCCACCTGCAACCGCCAGATCTTGACGCAGCGATACCGCACACGACAGCAGCTGCGCATACCAAAGCGGTAGCGACCCCAGGCCCACAAGCTCGTCCAATGAACAGATGCGGTCTGAAAACTTACGGATGGTGAGGATTGGCCCATCGATCGCCACAGGCGGAATCACCGCGTTGACGCGATAGCCCGTCTTGAGGCGAGCGTTGACGATAGGGCTGCGCTCGTCGATGCGCCTGCCCAGCGGCGAGATGATGCGGTCGATGAGCACGCGGATTTGCTCATCGTCCTCAAACGCATGCTCGATGGGATATAAGACGCCGCCGCGCTCAAAGAAAGCCGAGCGACAACCGTTGACCATGATCTCGGTGACGGTGTCGTCCTCGATGAGCGGCTGCAGCGGGCCCAGGCCCACCACGTCGTCCAAGATCTCGTCGATGATGGTCTCGCGCTCGGGCGTCGCCAGGTCGCCCGGCTCCTCCACGTTGAGCGCCGCCTCCACCGCAGGACGCAATTCCGAGCGGGCGCGCGCCGGATCGATGTATGCGCTGATACGCGCCACCTCGTCATAGCCCATGCGGTCCATCACGGCGCGCTTGGTGCGGCGCTTGACGGCACGGTGGCGCCCCGCATCAACAGGCGCCGCCGCCGCGGCCGCACCGGCTTCCTTAATCCTTGTTTGCAAGCTCATCGCGAATCACCCTCGCGCGACCAGGGAAGACGGATACGTGGGCGCTCGGTGCGCGTCGCGCGGTCGGTGACCATGTCACTCCAGGGACCGACGGCGCAGCCCAGCTCCACGAGCATCTCGCGCGTGGCTTCGCGCACGCTGGTGGCAAAAGCGCTGGTCTGGCCCACCGCCTCGTCAGCACGGCCGAATGCCATGAGCGCCGTCAAGTCCTGCCCGCCGTCGGCGATGCGGATCTTGGAGCTCAACGCGCAGGTAATCTCAAAGCGCATGGCGACATCCTCGTCAGCGCCGCGCGCGCCAAACCGGTTGAATACGGCGCTCATGCGCGTACGCGGCACGCCCACACGGCTCGCCAGCTCGATGACGCGTGCCGCGGACGTCGCAGACGACACCGATGGATCGCCCACGACCAGGCAGCGGTCGCTCGCCGCCACCGCGGCCGCCACGGCGTCGCCCCAAAAGACCGAGGTGTCGACAAGCACCACGTCGGATTCGTGACGCAAGACGTCAAGCAGCAGCTCCACCGGACGCGCCATGAGCTCGGCCTGTTCGGGCGCGGCGACCGGACCCCAAAGCGTGACGCCCGGGGCCACGCGCATCGAGGCGGCCACGATGTCCGATTCGGCAAGTGCGCCCGCAGCCGATGGCTCGATAAGCGTCGCCATGTCATGCGGGGCATCGGCACCCAACAGGTCGTAGAGGTTTCCAAACATCAGGTCCAAGTCGAGCACGGCAGCGCGCAGGCCCAGCAGCGACGCCGCGTGCGCCATGGCGGCGACGATCGTCGACTTGCCGCAACCGCCCGAACCCGAGACGGCGCAGACAACCGGGGCTCGATGCGACGAAGCGGCGGCATCCGCCGACGGCGTGGGGGCAGGCGGCGCCGGCACGGGCGGCAACGTCCCTGTCTCCCCGGCAGCGCTCATATGCTGCGCCCAAGCCGGCATGGCAGGCTGCTCGGTCCGCGGGGCCGAATCTGGGGACTTCACGGTCGCATCGACACGAACATTGTCGTTCCCGGCAAGTCCCTCAACCTCGTCGAGCTCATCGACCAGGCTCACGCCATGCACGTATCCCATATCTACAGCCAAAAGATCCTCGCCATACGGCACCGGCTCTCCGACTTCATCGTATGCAAGGGGGTCCCGGGGACACCGACCATGCTCGGCTTCCGCTTTTCCACAATCATCAACACGCGGGCCTCTTGTAGCGCGAGGCGCCCCGGGTTCCCTATCAACAAAAGCATCGGGCTCAATCGTCATGCGCCGATCGGAATCAACCGCTCCCTCGCCCGCGCGCCCGTTGCCGCATATACTGCGCGCAGCGATGACCTCGGTCGCCCCCGCGCGAAACAGTCCCTCGATATCCGACGGATCGAGCACTTCTATCAACACGACCACGCGACTCACGCGGCCTTCGGCCGTCAGGCGCGCAACAGTCTTGCGCACATCTTCGATATCAAACAGAGACGCCGCGATGATGGCAGCCCCGCGGCGCGACGGAAACGCCCGAGCCATGGAAACCAGCCCGTCCAGGTCACCCACGCGAAGCACCTGTGCACCCGCATCACGGCCCTCGACTTCCCGCTGCAGCAATCCGTAATCGCCGCACGCGCAGCACGCAAGCCAGATCGCCTTCATCACTCGTCGCCTCCGCTCTTTTTGCCGCGCGCCGTGGCGGGAATCGTCAAGCTGACCGTTCCCTTGCCCGATGCCCCCAGCAGTTCCTTGACGTCTTCGGGGTCAGCCGCCAGCGTCACCCATTCGATCTTGCCCTCGCGCGTGGCACCAGAATCCTCACTGGTATCGATCACGTACGCGCCGCACAGCCGATCGGTTACGCCGTCTTTTTGCACATACACATCCACGTAGCTGCCCACACCCGTAGCACCGCCGACCGAGTGCTCGGCATCGACCGCCACCGAAACGGCGACCTTGCCCTTAGGCACCTCGAGCTTGTGGCTCTCGGCCTTGGTGTAGACATTGCAGATCACGGCGTTTTTGGGAATACGCGAAGTCGTCACGTCGCCGCGCACCTGGCGCAGCTCGGTCGCCGCGTCACGCGGCAGCAGACTTGTCAGCCATTCCTGGGTTATGACATTGGTCTCATCGAGGGTCTCGCCCACATCGATATCGCGCGCCGCGACGCATACCTCGACGCGATCGCCACCGTACTTGGCCAAGGTCTCAGCCTGGACCTGTTCGGCTTGCGAGCGGATCGACGAGCCGTAAACCATGCAGAGCAGAGCAGCGAGCACGCCCGCGACCAGACTGATGGCGATGCGCTTGCTCTTGTTCACGGCCGCTCCTCTCATGGCAGTGCCGGGCGAATGCCCGTACCACCATTGTCTGGGCGGTCAGAGTGCAAAGCGGCGCAATCGCGATCTTGGTTTTCGATGTCAAACCAATCGCTGACCAAAAGCTGACCAGCCCGTCAAGCTCGTGGCAAGGTTTTGGTCAGTACGTCAGCAAACTGCATGTTTCGAGGCTTTTCCGCAGCAAAAAAGCCGTCTCCCGAACAGTTGGGAGACGGCTGTCATAGGAAAAATCAATTACAGATGGACATCGGGATCGAGCATTTGAGCACTCACGCGCATGGATGACGCCAGGTTTTGGAACGTTTCCAAACGCAGGCTGTCGATCTGCCCGGCGTCCTCGGCCTCGCGAACGGCACAACCCGGCTCATGGGTATGCGTGCAATCGCCAAACCGGCACGCACGCGATGCCTCGACAATCTCGGGGAAGGCGCGCGCCAGACCCCGCTCGTGACCCACGAGCGGTAGGCTGCGTAGGCCCGGGGCATCGGCGATCACGCCGGCGTCGCCCGGTAGCGCCACCATCACGCGCGCGACGGTAGTGTGACGGCCCTGGTCGTCGCGTTCGCGCACACCGCCGGTCGCCAACGCATCGTGGCCCAGCAGCGCATTGAGCAGCGTCGACTTGCCGGCACCCGATTCGCCCAAAATCATGGCGCAGCTCCCGGCGGGCACGCAGGCGCGTACCTCGTCCAGGCCGCGGCCCTCGGCAGAGGACGTCACGATTACGCGCACGTCCGGACCCACCAGGCAGCGCACGCGGTCCAGATCGCGCTCGAGCTCCTCGGCATCGCAACGGTCAGCTTTGGTGAGCACTACCACCGGCTCGGCATCGCAGTCGAGCGCCAACACCAGCGAACGCGCCACGCGGTCGAGCAGTACCTCGCCGGCACCGAGCGCCTGCACGATTAGCACGCTATCCACGTTGGAGCAGAGCACCTGGCGCTCTCCGCGGGCACGGCCGCGCCAACGCTCAAAGCTCGTACGGCGCGGCAGCACGCACTCAATCACGCCCATATCGTGCCCGGGAGCGCGGCGCACCGCCACACGGTCGCCCACGGCAGGCAGCAGGACCTCGTCCTCGCCGCGCGACTTGGCAAACCCCACGGCATGCTCGGCGCGGAAGGTATCGTTGGCAGTCGCCACCAGCGGAAACCCGCGATCCAAGCGCACCACGGCGCCAAGCTGCATCTGCTCGGGCTCCTCGGCATGTGCGCAGAAATCATCAAAGACAGTCTGCTGGGCTTCATCGACCGGCAGGTCATCGAACGCCGGAACATCCTGCAGCACGTCGAGTCCCGGCACGTTTGCCAGCAGCTCCTCGGCAGATGCGGGGGCCTCGGTCGCGAGCTTCCGACGACGATCGCGCTTAGCCCGCGCCCCCGTCGTCTTTTTCTTCGCTTTAGCCTTAGCCTTGCCCACAAGCGCCTCCCAGCACCATAAATCACAACTGAGCAGGTATTTTAAATCAAAAAGAGCTGGCCGGGCAAAGCCCTAAATCAAAAAGAGCCGGTCGAGCAAACGCTCGATCGGCTCACAAACTTTCCCTCAGCCCTTTATCATCCGCGCGGGAGAAAAGCCAGCAAGGATACCGCAGGGCCCGCCCCGGAAGCCCTTTCTCCCGAACGATCCCGCAGCGCGAAGCGCGAGGACCAGTGAGGGAGAAAGGGCATGGGGCGGGCCCGGACGAGAACGTTACTCCTTCTCGACCGCGCGCATGATCGCCTTGTAGATCTCCATCAGCGGGATGATCAGGAAGGCCAGGCCCAGCGCGGCAAGAACGCCCTTGAGCTCAAGCGTCACAGGGCCAAAGAACATCTCGGCAAGCGTCGGCTGCACGGTCACGATCACCGTCAGCACCAGTGCCAGCGCGGCGGAAGCCCACAGCCACTTGTTCTGCTTCTTCATGGTGAACAGCGACGCACGACGGCTGCGCATATTGAAGCAGTGGAAAATCTCGACCATGTTGAGCGTGATGAACGCCATCATCACGCCTTCCTCGTCGGCATTGCCGGCGATCATATCGGCGATGTGGATGTAGCCCATGTCAAAGTACACGCCCACAAAGAAGCTCGCCAGCACCAGCACGGTGATGATCAGGCCCTGGACCACGCAGTCCAGACCCATATGTCCGGCAAAGACGCCGTCCTTGGCGTTGCGCGGCTTGCGCTTCATGATGTCGCCCTCGGCATCCTCCATGCCCAGCGCGAGCGCGGGGAAGCAGTCGGTGACCAGGTTCACCCACAGCAGCTGCACCGGCTGAAAGATGGTAAAGCCGATGAGCGTGGCGATAAACACCGAGAACACCTCGGCAAGGTTGGCCGAAAGCAGGAACTGGATGACCTTGCGGATGTTGTCGTAGATGCGACGGCCCTCTTCGCAGGCACCGATGATGGTGGCGAAGTTGTCGTCGGCGAGCACCATGTCGGCAACGTTCTTGGTGACGTCGGTACCGGTGATGCCCATGCCCACGCCGATGTCGGCACGCTTGATGGACGGGGCGTCGTTGACGCCGTCGCCCGTCATGGCCACGATCTGGTCGCGCGACTTCCAAGCCTCGACGATGCGGGTCTTATGCTCGGGCTGAACGCGGGCGTACACGCCGTAGTCCTCGATGTGCGCGTCGAGCTCCTCGTCGCTCATGCGATCGAGGTCGGCACCGGTGATGGCATGGCTGCGATCGGTGACGATGCCCAGCTGTTTGGCGATGGCCACGGCGGTGTCGATGTGGTCGCCCGTAATCATGACGGTGCGGATACCGGCGTCGTGCGCCTCGCGGATGGCGTCGGCGACCTCGGGGCGGACCGGGTCAATCATGCCGGACAGGCCGCAGAAGACCAGGTCATGCTCGAGCGCGGCGGGGCTGCAGTCGGCCGGGACCTCGGTGTAGGTGCGGCTCGCCAGCGCCAGCACGCGCAGGGCCTCGTCGGCCATGGCCTTGTTGGCGGCCACGAGCTCGGCGCGACGCTCCTCGGTCAGGGGGACAACCTTGTCGCCCTCGTAGATATGGGTACACAGGCCGATCACCACGTCGGGCGCGCCCTTGGTGTACTGCTCGTACTCGCCGTCCAGGGTCTCGACGACCACGGACATCATCTTGCGGCCCGAGTCAAACGGGGCCTCGCCCACGCGCGGATGCTCGGCAGTCAGGCCAGTGAGCCCCGCCTTGCCGGCATCGTTGACGAGCGCACACTCGGTCGGCTCACCCACAGCCTCGCCCAGTTCCTCGTCCCACTGGGCGTCGGAGCACAGAGCCATGCCGGCCAGGAACTTCTCCTTAGGCGCAGCGAGCTCGTGCTTGACGACGGTCATCTTGTTCTGGGTGAGGGTACCGGTCTTGTCGGAGCAGATGGTCTGTGTGCAGCCAAGGGTCTCGACGGCGGAAAGCTTGCGGATGATTGCCTGGCGCTTGGCCATCTTGGTCACGCCGAGCGACAGCACGATGGTCACGACGGCGACCAGGCCCTCGGGGATGGCAGCGACGGCGAGCGAGACAGCGACCATAAAGGTGTCGAGCAGCGCGGTCGGATCGGTGAGAACGTTGCCCACGCCGTGGCGGATGATGTCGACACCAAAGATGACGACGCAGATGACGATAACCATGATGGTAAGGATGCGGCTGAGCTCGGCGAGCTTCACCTGCAACGGCGTGAGCTCTTCCTTGGCCTCGGCCAGGGCGCCGGCAATCTTGCCCATCTCGGTGTTCATACCGGTACCGACCACGACGGCGCGGCCACGGCCGTACACCACGGTGGAGCCCATGTAGCACATGTTCTTGCGGTCGCCGAGCGGCACGTCGTCGGTGCCCGCGGCGAGCTCAATCACGTTGGTGTGCTTCTCAACCGGCACGGACTCGCCAGTCAGTGCAGCCTCTTCGATCTTCATCGTGGCGCTCTCGAGCACGCGGCAGTCGGCCGGGACGGAGTCGCCCGCCTCGAGCATGATCACGTCACCGGGCACGAGCTCGGCGCTCGGCAGGTGCACGAGCTTGCCGTCGCGCAGCACCTTGGACTGCGCCGCGCTCATCTCCTGCAGGGCCTCGAGAGCCTCCTCGCTTTTAGCCTCCTGGACCACGCCCAGCACCGAGTTGACGATAACGACGAACATGATGATGGCGACATCGGCAAAGTCCGCCTCGCCCTTGACCATGCCCGTGAGCGCGCTGATGACGGCGGCAACGATCAGCATGATGACCATGGGGTCGGCCATCTGCTCAAAGAAGCGCTTCCACAGCGGCGTCTTCTCGGCTTCCTCGAGCTTGTTAGGGCCTGTCTTGGCGAGGCGCGACGACGCCTCGTCGTTGCTCAGGCCGAGGTCCTCATCGACACCTTGGTCGCTGAGTACCTCCGCCGCGGCGGACAGGTATTCCTTTTGCATATAGAGTCCCCTCCTGGGATTCGGGCCACTCAGCAGATTGATGCCCGATCATAATTCCCAGGAGAAGGGCAAGGGCTCATCAAGGCTGCCGTGCTGAGCGGCAGTTGATAGTGGAGCTATGGTACCCCAAAGCGGCGCGTCTAGCCAAAACATTCCAATTGGAAACACGGCTCGAGTGCAACGATGCAGACCGTATGATGTTCGACATTGATAAAACGTTTTTTCTTCGGTGCATCATCAAACTGAAATATCGCCCAGATAGCAGCGGTTAGAACGGTTGGTAAAGTTTTTGCATATACCGTTTATTCGCAAAAAATGAACTTCTAATTCGGCATACGGTCGATTTTTTGGGGTATTCGGTCGGCATTTCGTTATAATCATCTCAGTTTTATTTCTTATGGTTTATCTATCAGCGCAAGACGATGTCAGATGGAGGTCTGAATGTACAAGCGCACCAAGATTGTATGCACCATGGGTCCCGCCTGCGATAGCGACGAGACCATCCGCGAGATGATCAAGGCGGGCATGAACGTCGCCCGTTTTAACTTCTCGCACGGATCCTACGACGAGCACCACGGTCGCATCGAGCGCGTCCGTCGTATTTCCAAGGAGCTCGGTCTGCCCGTCGGCATCCTGCTCGACACCAAGGGCCCCGAGGTCCGCACCGGCCTTCTGGTCGACGGCAAGAAGGTTGCCGTCAAGACCGGCGATAAGATCGTCGTCACCGCTCAGCCCACGTCCGAGGATTTCCACGGCACCTCTGAGCACATCTCCCTCGACTACCTGGCTCTGCCCTCCGAGGTCGAGAAGGGTTCCCTTATCCTGATCGATGATGGTCTGGTTGCCCTCGAGGTCGAGTCCGTCGACGGCCAGGACATGACCTGCGTCGTTAAGAACGACGGCCTGATCGGCGAGCGCAAGGGCGTCAACATGCCCAACGTCAACATTTCGCTGCCCGCTATCACCGAGCGCGATCGTCAGGACATCCTCTTTGGCCTGACCGAGAACATCGACTACATCGCCGCTTCCTTCATCCGTGACGGCGAGTCCGTCCGCGGCATTCGCAAGCTTTGCCGCGAGAACGGTGGCGAGCACGTGACAATCTTCCCGAAGATCGAGTGCGCCCTGGGCGTCGAGAACTTTGACGAGATCCTCGAGGCTTCCGACGGCATCATGGTCGCCCGTGGCGACCTGGGCATCGAGATCAAGCCCGAGCTCGTTCCCCACATCCAGAAGGAGATCATCGCCAAGTGCAACGCGGCCTACAAGCCCGTTATCACCGCTACGCAGATGCTCGACTCCATGCAGCAGAACCCGCGCCCGACGCGCGCCGAGGTTGCCGACGTTGCTAACGCCATCTACGACGGCACCGACGCCGTTATGCTCTCTGGCGAGTCCGCTGCCGGTAAGTACCCGGTCGAGGCCGTCAAGATGCAGGCCAGCATTGCTCTCGAGACTGAGAAGTACCTCCCGGCTCACGCTCCGCTCGAGGTTCCGGCTGACGCTCACGGCACCCGCGTCGTCAACAACGTTGTGGGTATGTCCGCTGTGAACATGGCTACCACCGTTGGCGCCAAGTGCATCACCGTGCCGACGACCACCGGTCGTACCGCTCGCCTGATCTCGCACTTCCGTCCCAACATGCCGATCTGCGCGTTCTCCCGCCACGAGTGGGCCGTCCAGCAGATGATTATGTACTGGGGCGTTATCCCGCACCAGGCCGAGATTACCCAGGGCACCGTCAACGGCACGATCGTCAAGGCGATCGAGACCGCTAAGGAGCTCGGCTACGTCGAGGCCGGCGATCTGACCGTCGCCACCGCCGGCGACCCCCGCATGAGCGTCCAGCTCGAGGACAAGGTCTCCTCGACCAACGTCGCTTACGTCGCTCAGGTGCGCTAAAACGCACTTGCAAGCATACTTGCATTGCAAAGGGCCCGGAAGGCTTCGCCTTCCGGGCCCTTTTTCTGTGCCAATGCCGCCGCATGGCAAAACACGCACTCATTTCTTTACCAAAAGCGCGAAATCCACCCTTCGAGGCCCAAAACTAAAGCCGCAAGCGCTAAAAGTGTTCGCCCGGTGGCAAACCCACACCTTAACCGACGCTGCTAAATCGTTTTAGCAAGAACCAGATCAACCGCGTTTTCAGAAGTGCGGGGAAAAATTGCTTACCCCCGAGCATAAGTCCTTTTATTTCAACAAAACCCCTGATAAAGTTGGCTTAAATACCGCTTGTACCTGACCTATTTGTCTTTTTCACCGCACTTCCGAAACCGATAGCTTTTCTAGCCCAAATAACGCTCAAACGATCGGATCGCTATGTCATTTCTTGCCTGCGGACCCACGGCTTTTCAGTACTATCGCATCCCGCCCCAAATACTGGGACTCTATCCAGCAATCCTGCCGCCCGACCATGACCATCGCTTGGTGCATTACTCAAAACAACCGGTATTTAAAGACTTGCTCGTCACACCAGTTTGGAGATCCGTGAGTGAAAGGAAACAGCGCGCGAACGGAAAGCTATTTCATAGCCGTCTGCTAACCCAAGAGCCGCCTCCTGGGTCGTTTAGGCAGACTGAGCATGGGTTTGATGTCACTTCACCGGAGTTCACGCTGCTCAGCCTTGCCACGCAGGTCTCACGCAGCCAGTTACTCATGGCTTGCTACGAGATGTGCGGCTCCTTTGCAGTGTTTAAGCCCTGCGAGCGAACGCAACAACAACTCGATGAAGCTATTTCGCTTAAGCTCATTCCGCCTGGCTGCGGTTGGAAGCGTGTTGTCAACACCAAGGGAAATGACACCAACTTGTGGAAGCGCGCACCGCTTCTTGCCGCAGCGGATATCGCCGCGTTCGCCAAGCAGGCCGCAGGCCTGCGCGGCGTTAAACAACTGCGCTGGGCGGCCGAGCACATGACAGGGCAGACCGCCTCGCCCTTCGAAGTACAGACCTCCATGCTTGTCTCGCTCCCCCGCGACGAGGGCGGCATGGGCATCAACATCGCAAACAACGTGCGCATCCCGCTCAGCGACGCCGCGCGCTCACTGTATGACAAAACCTGCTGCTACGCCGATATCCTCATCGAGAGCAACACCGACAGCATGGGCGTTATCTTGGAATGCCAAGGCCGCTCCGCCCACGATGGCGAAGCCGCAAGCCTCTCCGATGCCGAGCGCACCACTGCGCTCACCAGCATGGGCTATGACGTTATCCAGATAACCTATGAGCAAATCAAAGACACGAAGAGCTTTAACAACATCGCCGAACTCATCCATAAAAAGGCGGGGCTTCCCCACATCCCAAAGACCGATCAGGAACGCTCCACCGAAGATGCCCTGCGGCGGGAGCTGTTGGTCAATTGGGATGAACTGTTCACCGTCAAGCCGGCCGGCTAGCAGCTAGCGATCAGGGGCAGAGCGGGCACACCGGGTGTTGCGACGCGGGCGGCAAATCCCGCCTCGGTCAAATCGATGACCTCGGTAAACGTTGCGCCGAAGAACTCCTCGGTCAGCAGGCGGTATGGCGGGTGATCGAGCTCGCCGGGGTTTTCGCGTACAATCTCGTGCATAACGCCAATGGTCTTGAGCACATACTCCTTATGGATGGGATACTGACCAAAACGCGTCGCCGCAGTATACAGGCGATCGGTCGCGCGCGGAATCGAAACGATGCCGAGCGTCTTGCCAAACCAGTCAAAGTCGCCTTGCTTTTTAATGCGGAATTCCTCGCACGGCTTGCCGCCGTGCGCCTCCAGGTACTGATTCACGCGCGTATTCCACACGGTATCGGCCACGAGGTGAGACCAAACGCCCAGCGTTAAATCGAGCAGCGACTGCGCCACGTCATCGGGCGCGAGCGAAAGCTCGCTAGCACCGGGACCGACAACCGGCTCGGCGTCCTTGTAACGTTGGGGATAATGCACCCGATTGAGTCGCTCGCGCTCCTCGACAATCGAGGTGGCCTCAGCGGGTTCGCCCGCTGGTGCGCCTTTGAGCAGCGGCGCCACATAGGTGTCCCAAAACTCATGCTCGCGCGGCTTAGGGATAGGCTCAGGATTGGCAAAATGCGTGATGCGATACGGAATGGGATCAGCGATGCCAGGGACCATATAGCCCACGAAGATATCCGGAACCACGCAGCCAAACAAAAAGGCATTGCGGTCGCGCACGCTATCGGCAAGCGCACCGGTGCGCTCCAGCAAACGCTCCGTCTGAGCGATATGAATGTTCCAGCTTGGCATAGCCACCCCCATAAAACCTGGATAACTATACCATCACGGCAAAGCCACGCGGGCGGCTACGCACGCTCTACGCAGCAACTATTCCGCAGCGCCGCTCTCGGTTCCATACGACGGCGAAGGCACCTCGACCACATGGTGATATCGATCGATATAGATGGCGCGGGCACCCAGGCGTCGCACCAAATCCTGGTGATGTGTGCTCATCAAGACCGTCTTGCCGGCAGCAACATAGGCCAGTAGAAAGTTGACCACGATGTCGCACGAGTCCTCGTCAAGTCCGTTGGTGGGCTCGTCGAGCACCAGGATATCCGGGTTCATCGACACCACCGCAGCCAGCGCAACGCGCTTCTTTTGCCCGCCCGAGAGCTGATAGGGAGAGACGTCGGCAAGGTCGGCAACCTGGAATAGCTCCATGGCATCGCGGACGCGGCGCTCGAGCTCGTCTGCCGGCAACCCCATTTGAGCCGGGCCAAACGCGACTTCCTCGCCGACCGTGGCACAAAAGAGCTGCGCATCGGCGTTTTGGAACACAAAGCCCACGCGCTGATGGAACCGCTGGGCCGTCGCGGAATCCTTGAGATATGCGGCATCGACCGCATACCCGTCGAACAGGTACGCACCCGCGTCCGCAAGCTCAAGGCCGTTGATAAGACGCATGATCGTCGTCTTGCCGCAGCCGTTAGGACCAAGCAGAGCAACGAGCTCCCCACGGTTCACCTGCAATGAAACGCCGTCGACCACCGTATGACCCGCATAGGAAAACACCACGTCGCGAAACTCGATGAGCGGCGTGACCTCGGCGCCGGCAACACCGCTCACACCCATCGCGTTATTCGTATCGTTTGCCAAAACGTCGCCCTTCCCTACTCACATCGACGGTTCGACCGTCCGCGCTACAACATCGCGCACAACACGGCGAGCAACGTCACAACGGCCGCGTAAGCCGCATCGCGCCAGCCAAAGCCGCTCCGTGCAGGCGCCGGATACACGCCGGCGAAGCCGCGGCACAGCATGGCCTCGTCCATCGCGCGGCTGCATTCCATCGCCTTGATAAACGTCATGCCCATGATACCCGCCAGCGAGTCGGTGCGCGAAAAACCCGCAGGCGCGGAACCGACGCTGCGCAGCATGACCGATTCGCACAGATCGTGCGCCGTGCGTCCCAGCACCTCGATATGCTTGAGTGCCATATCAAACGTAAAGATAACCTCATCGGGCAGGTGCAGCATTTTGAGCGCCGCCGACATGCGGCTCCAGGTGAGCGTCCACGAAACACCCAGCACCAGCGACACATTAATAAACGTCTTGAGCGCGATCTTGAGCATGGCGCCCGTGGCAGACGCGCCCAGCAGCAGGGCAGGCAGTGCCAGAACCACCGCGAGCCCCGCAGCGCCAAGCGCCGGCACAAAGGTTGCCCGCAGCCCGCGTACGGGGCGTACGGCAACGAGCACCAACACGATAGCCGCCATCAACATGAGGTACAGCGGGCTTTGCGTCAGACACACGCACAGGACGCAAACGAACATCCCCACCAGACGCACCGGAGCCGAAACGCAAGAAAGGGCGCGGTCGACCATCGACCCGCCCTCGTGCGCACCTCCACCCAGGCGAACCCGCTCAAGCAGGCTCGCCAGGTGCAGGACATTCTTTTGCATCACACGATGCCGAGCCCCCGCGGGCTCGTATCGCTCCTCGGCCGCAAGCCAGCTAGGCAGCTCGACCATTTGCATGCGCTCAGCTTTCCTTAACCGTCAGCGAGATCAGGCGGAATGCGATGGTGAGCACCGCCACGCCAATCACACCGGAAAGGATATACATGGCAGCCTGGCCGGCAAAGCCAAGGCCCTGTTCCTCGGAATAGGCCTGCAGGTAATCACCCGTGGGCAGCGCGTCGGCAAAGGTCGGAGTATCGAGGCCGACCGAAGCCTGCAGGCTGTCGTCGCCAGCCTCCTGAACGGCAGTCGCGGCGCCCTCGGCGTCCCACTCGCCCCAGGCGTCTCCGGTGGCCAGCAGGCCCAGCGGCGTGGCCACCACGAGCACGGCGACCAGAATGAGCGTGGGAATCAGGGAAGTCTTCTTGGCGGTACCATCGGCGGCAAGCTGGCCATCGACGGCCTCGGGCCCGACGATAATGCTCGGCGCCGTCTTCTTAATGAAACCGTAGATGGCGGCCGTCGCCACGCCCTCAACCACGCCGGCAACCAGCATATGCGGGATCAACATGGCCGGAATAGCCACAGACAACGGGAAGGGGCAGTACAGCGGCGCGCCCGAAGCGTTGGTAAAGAGCATCGGCTGAATACCAAACTCGATTGCCGCGCACAGGGCCGCTACGCACAGACCGACCCAACCGCTCACGATGGCAGAAACCGAGGTGCCCCAGCTCTTGTCGTGCAAACGGCTGTTGAGCGCACGGAACACGATAGCAGCGACAAACGGCAGCACAAAGGCCATGTTAAAGCAGTTGGCGCCAAAGGACAGAACACCGCCGTCGCCAAACAGCAGCGCCTGCAGCGCCAGCGCGACCGAAACCGCAATGGCAGCAGCCTCGGGACCAAGCAGCAGTGCGATGAGCGCACCACCAACGGCGTGACCAGTGGTACCGCCGGGCAGCGGCACGTTGAACATCATGAGCAAGAAGGAGAATGCGGCGCAGATGCCCAGGAACGCCATATGCTCGCGATCGAGCGTGGCGCGCACCTTTTTGATGCAGTGAACCCATACGGGCACCATCGCCACCGCCATGACGGCATCGGTCTGCGGGGATAGGTAGTTGTCTGGAATGTGCATATACGCCTCCCGGTTATCGGCGCACGGAATTGCAACGTCGCCTAAATCACCTTGTCAGTGTTACGTAATGTCAGATTCGTAACACGCCGCGGGCTATCATAGCAAAACGGCGCGCTGCCGACAAAGCAGCACGCCGTTATGTAATGCGCGTGTCATATATGCAGGCTCAGCAGCGCCTTATACCGAGCATAGCGGTCACGTAGGACTCGGCAGCAGCCACCGCTGACCTATACCCAACGCAGGACCTAGCCGCGGACCTCGCCGTTTACGCCCTTGCACACCTTGGTGACGATCTTCTGGTGTGCCTTCTCGACCTCTTCGCTGGTGAGTGTGTGGTCGTCGGAACGATACGTAAGCGCAAAGGCCATGGACTTCTTGCCCACGCCCACGCGGACCGGATCGCGGTAGACGTCGAACAGGCGCACGCCCTCGAGTAGCTTGCCGCCGGCACTGGTAATGCGGCGCTCTAGGTCCTCGCAGGTCACGGAGTTGTCGACCACGATAGCCAGGTCGTGCTCAACGGCAGGGTACTGCGAGAACTCGCGGTAGTTCTCCTGGTTGCGGGCGCCCTTGATCAGCTTGTCCAGGTCGAGCTCAAAGGCAACGACGACCTCGTCGATGCCCATCGCCTCGCGCGCCTCGGGGTGAATCTCGCCGACCCAGCCCAGCACGGTGCCGCCGGACAGAACCTCGGCCGCACGACCCGGCTGCAAGAAAGCGTAGCCCTCGCCCTCGACGGGACGGAAGCGAACCTTCTCGATGCGCAGCTGGGCGAGCAGCTCCTCGACAATGCCCTTGCCAAAGAAGAAGCGCAGCTTGCGGTACTTCATGTTCCAAGACTGCTCACTCCACTGGCCCGAGAGCACGCCCGCCACGGACTTGGTCTCCTTGGGCAGGCTGGCGTTCTCGCGACCGTGGAACAGGCTGCCGACCTCGTACAGATGCACGTTGGGCGTGCCGTGGGCCTCGTTATAGGCCACGGATTGCAGCAGGCCCGGCAGCAGCGAGCGGCGCATCTCGGTCTGCTCGGCCACCAGCGGGTTCATGAGCACCACGGGGCAACCGCGGCCCTCGGTGGACATACCGATCTTCTCCAGGTCGCCCGGGGCGGCAAAGCCAAAAGTCGTGGTCTCGTTGAGGCCGCAGGCGCGCAGGATCTCGCCGACCTTGCGGGTGAGCTTCTGCTCGCGGGTCAGGCCGCCAATGTGGTTCTTGGCAGCCGGAATGGTCGCCGTCACACGTCCCATGCCCCACAGGCGCAGGACCTCCTCAATCAGGTCGATCTCACGCGGCAGGTCGGGACGGAAGCTCGGCGGGGTGACCATAAAGTCCTCGCCGTCGCGCTCGACGGTGCAGCCCAGGCGAGTGAGCGAACGCTCGATAAACTCGGGCTCAATGTCGGCACCGCAGATGGCGTGCACGCGGGCCAGTCGCAGCTTGATGCTGTCGATGGTCTTGGGCGCGGGGAACACGTCGACGTAGCCGGGAGCGACCTCGCCGCCGGCGATCTCCTCGATCAGCGCGCAGGTAACGTTGGCAACATCCACGCAGCCGGTCTCGTCAACCTGGCGCTCAAAGCGAATGGAGGCGTCGGAAATCAGCGACAGATCGCGGCTGGTGTGCGAGGTGCGACCGGCGTTGAAGCAGGCACTCTCGACCATCACGTCGACGGTGTCATCCTCGATCTCGGAATCCATGCCGCCCATAACGCCGGCCAGCGCCACGGGACGCTCGCCGTCGGTGATGAGGCCCATGCCGGCGTCGAGCGTGCGCTCCTCGCCGTCGAGGGTCGTGAACTTCTCGTCCTGTTGGGCGGCACGAACCACCACGCGGCGATGGCCATCGCGTTCGGCAAAGGTGTCCAGGTCAAAGGCATGCAGCGGCTGACCGGTGAGCATCATCACATAGTTGGTGATGTCGACGATGTTGTTGTGCGGACGCACGCCCAGGGCGTTGAGGCGCTTGACCATCCAGTCGGGCGAGGGGCCGACCTTCACGTTGCGCACGATGCGGGCGACGTAGCGGTCGCACAGGCCCTCGTCGGCGATCTCGACCGAAAGCTCGTCGTCGGTCGCGCGGCCGGTCTCGGCCTTGATGGCGGGCAGCTCAACGTGGAAATCGCGGTCGAAGATGGCGCCGGTCTCGCGGGCCATGCCGATCATGGACAGGCAGTCGGGACGGTTGGGCGTGATCTCGCAGTCGAGCACGGTGTCGCTCGAGCCCACGTACTCGGCAAACGGCATGCCGCAGGGCGTGTCCTCGGGCAGGATCATGATGCCGGAGTGGTCGCCGCCCAGGCCGAGCTCGCGCGCGGAGCAGTTCATGCCCATGGACACGACGCCGCGAAGCTTGCTCTTCTTGATCTTGACGTCGCCGGGAAGCACAGCGCCGATCATGGCCGTGACGATGTGGTCGCCGGCCTCGAAGTTCTGCGCGCCGCAGACGATCTGCAGCGGGGCGGAGTTGCCGTCGGCGTCGAGATTCTTGTCGCCCACGTCGACCGAGCACACATACATGTGGTCGCTATCGGGGTGCGGGGTCTTGGTGAGCACCTTGGCGGTCACCACGTGGTCGAAGGACTCGCCCACGGTGTCGATCGCCTCGACCTCGGTGCCGGTACGGATATATTCGTCCGAAAGGGTCTTGGGATCCTCCGGAATATCGATCATGGTCTTGAGCCAGTCGTAAGAAACGCGCATCTAACTGGTCTCCTTTCATCTGTAACGTCTGCAATAAACAGACGGAAAACTCCAGCTACGGAGACGGGTTTCCGAGGTGCCGCAGATTGCCTTGAAAGAGGAGGGCCGCGTACTTAGGTACGCAACCGACGATTGAAAGGCAAGGTGCGGTGGCTCGGGAAGCCGCCGGGACAGGTCAACTTAAAATTGGTTCAAGAAGCGCATATCGCCAGTCATGAGCGTTCGCAGGTCGGGCAGGTCGTAGCGCAGTGCTGCGACGCGCTCGGCGCCAATGCCAAAGGCGAAGCCGGTGTACTTCTCGGGGTCGATGCCGCAGTTGATCAGAACGTTGGGGTCGACCATGCCGCAGCCCAGGATCTCGATCCAGCCGCTGTGCTTGCAGAAGTTGCAGCCCTTGCCGCCGCAGACGTGGCAGCTCACGTCCACCTCGCAGGAAGGCTCAGTGAAGGGGAAGAAATGCGGGCGGTAGCGCGTCTTGCGGTCCTCGCCGAACATGCACTTAACAAAGTAGTCGAGCGTGCCCTTAAGATCGCCAAAGGTGATGCCCTCGTCGACGACCAGGCCCTCAATCTGGTTGAACTGCGGCAGGTGGCAGGCATCGGCCGTGTCGGGACGGTAGACGGTGCCCGGGCAGATCATATAGATGGGCGGTTTCTGCGACTCCATGGTGTGGATCTGCACGCCCGAGGTCTGGGTGCGCAGCAGCACGTCGGACTCGCCGTGGGCGTGAGCCTCGGGGTGCGCGACGCTGCCGGGGTTGTTGTCGACCACGTAGAAGGTATCGCGGGCCGAGCGGCTCGGGTGATCCATGGGGGCGTTGAGCGCGGTAAAGTTGTAATAGGAGGTGTCGACCATGGGGCCGGACTCGACGGTGTAGCCGATGCCGCAGAAGATGTCCTCGGCCTCCTCGATGATCTGCTTGATCAGGTGCTGGTGACCAATCTGCGGACGGATGCCCGGCAGCGTGATGTCGACGGCCTCGTGCTCGAGTGCGTGCTTGAGGGCGGCGGCCTTCATCTCGGTGGTGCGCTCGTCGAGCATGCCCTCGATCAGCTGGCGCATCTCGTTGGCGCGCTTGCCCATCACGGGACGATCCTCGGGGGCGAGCTTGCCCATCATGCGCATCAGGCCGGTGATGCGGCCCTTGCGACCGAGCAGCTCAACGCGCGCAGCCTCGAGCTTGGCGGCATCGTCGGCGCCTGCAACGAGCTCCTTGGCCTCTTCCTCGAGTTTGACCAGATCATCAATCAGACTCATGTCTTCCCTTTCGTCTCTCGCGCTCCCCGCTCGCCGGGGCGACCGATGCCGCCTGGCGCTGCGAAAACGCGGCCCGGTTCGGTAACAAAAAACCGTCCTCGGGCATGTGCATTGCCCAAGGACGGTTGAATTCCGCGGTACCACCTTGTTTGACCCGGCGGATGTCTGGCCCGCCGCGCCCACTCTTTGCCCCTTGTCGCGAGGCTCACGGCTTCCCTACTGGGGCTTCGCCGCCGCTGGCCGCGTACCCGTTGAGGTTGCTGCTCGGGAGTGAACGCTTGGCCCTTGCCACCGCAGGAAGGCTTGCAGCCCATGACCTTCCCTCTCTTGCCGGCGACGCGACGGGCAAAACCCTCTCCGTCAACGCATTGGGCTATAGGATAACACATTCTGCGAGCATATCGCCGCGTTCCGTTTTGTTCGTGCTGGGTACAAGGCAGGTAGCTGTGCAAACTGGCCGCGCGCACCCGAGGCGCTCGGCTCACGAGACCAAGGATATGGTATGGGAAAGAACAAGGATAAGATGGCCAAGGCCGCCGTGGCAAAAGCTGCCAAAGGCATGAAGGCCGACAAGGCCGTCAAGAAGTTCCGCAAGCTCGAGGGCAAGCTGTGGACTCGCGAGTACCTGCTCAAGATTGCCGAGTTTGACGGCGCGACCATTGCCCCCGCCAACGGCGCCGCAGCGCGCACCGATGCCATGGGCACCCTTGCCGGCGAACATCACAAACTCCTGACCAGCAAAAAGTCCGTTGAGCTCGTGCGCTCGCTGGCACGCGAGACCGTCGCCGGCGGCAAGATCGACGACCCGCAGCTGCTCGACGAGATTCGCGTACTCGGCCGCGACCAGCGCGAGGCAAGCGCCATCCCCACCGAGGAGGCCGAGGCCTGGACCAGGCTCACCTGCGAGGCCGATGCCGTGTGGCACAAGGCCAAGACGGCCAATGACTGGGCGAGCTTTGAACCCTATGTGGATAGAATCGTCGCCCAACTTAAGCATCAGGCCGAGCTCATGGACCCCAAGCGCGACCCATACGACGTGTGGCTCGACCAGTACGAGCGCGGCCTTTCCACCGAGAGCTTCGATGCGTTTTGCGACGAGGTCAAGGCCACGGTCGTGCCGCTCGTGCACGCCATCGGTGAGCGCGGCCAGCAGCCAGCTGCCGACTTTTTGCACGCCCATGTGCCCGAGGCTGCCCAGCGCGCCATGAGCTTTGACCTTATGAAGCTCGTCGGCCTGGACCTGGACGACACCACGCTTGCCTTTACCGAGCACCCGTTTAGCGAGGGCTTTTCGGTGGGCGATGCGCGCATCGCAACGCACATCTACGAGAACGACTGCATCTCCAACGTCTACAGCATCATCCACGAGGCCGGTCACACCATGTATGAGCTGGGCGTGAACCCCGCCTATGCGCGCACCTGCCTGGAGGGCGGCACCTCCATGGGCATCCACGAGAGCCAGAGCCGCTTCTTTGAGAACACCGTGGGTCGCAGCCGCGCCTTTATGGGACCGCTGCTCGAGGTGCTGCGCCGCCACGCGCCCGAGGTCTACGGCAACGTGGACGAGGACGCGCTCTACCGCGCCGTGAACATCGCGCAGCCGTCGTTGATCCGCACCGAGGCGGACGAGCTCACCTATCCGCTGCACGTTATGGTGCGTTACCAGATTGAGCGCATGCTGTTTGCCGGTGAGGCCACGGCCAAGGACATCCCCGCGCTTTGGAATCGCTTTATGAACGAGTACCTGGGCATTCCCGTTCCCGACGACACGCACGGCTGCCTGCAGGATACGCACTGGAGCGGTGGCTCGTTTGGCTACTTCCCCACCTATGCGCTGGGCAGCGCCTACGACGCCATGTTTGTGCCGGCCATGTGCCGCGACGGCGTCGACCTTACCGATGCCTGCGCGAGCGGTGATCTGGCGCCCGTTCGCGCCTGGCTGGGCGAGCACATTTGGCAGTGGGGCCGCGCCAAAGACGCGCCGGAGCTCATCAAGGGCGCCTGCGGCATGGACTTTGACGCCCGCTACTACTGCAGCTACCTGCAGGACAAGTTCACCACGCTGTACCAGCTGTAAAGCTTAGGCAACACGTCAACGCAAAGGGGGCGCCGCGGGATCTATCCCGCGGCGCCCCCTTTTTCACCTAGTCATTGGGGCCGTTTGCAGCGTCGAGCAGTTACGCGGTTTGGTAAAACCGCGTAACTATAAAGCTTCCAGCGCGTTGGCGATGCGCTTCATAGCGGCGTCGGCGGCCGATTGGTCCGGAGCCTCAGCCAAAACGCGAATCACCGACTCGGTTCCGCTCTTGCGCACCAGTACGCGGCCCTCGCCCGCCAGCGACGCCTCGGCCTCGGCAATGGCGGCCTGGACGCCCATGTTGCCCAGCGCGGCGTCCTTATCCGCCACGCGCACGGCGACCTGAGCCTGCGGCAGCAGCTTGCACGGAGCCGTGAGCTGCGAGAGTGTCTCGCGCTCAGCGCGAATCACTTCCATCACGCGCAGCGAGGTCATAATGCCGTCGCCCGTGCGCTCGATATCGCCAAAGATCGTGTGGCCCGTCTGCTCGCCGCCCAGGCTGTAGCCGCCCTCGCGCATCTTGGCATACACATGACGGTCGCCCACGCCGCTGGTCACGGCACTCAGACCGGCAAGCTCCAGCGACTTGACCAGGCCAAAGTTGCTGGCGATCGTCGGCACCACGGTACCGCCCGAGAGGCGCCCGTGCTTGTTCAGGTACACGCCGCACACGTACAGGATCTGGTCGCCGTCGACCACGCGGCCGCGCTCGTCCACGGCCAGGCAGCGGTCGGCATCGCCGTCGTAGGCAAAGCCCACGTCCAGGCCCTGCTCCACCACGTGGCGCTGCAGGCGCTCCATATGCGTGGAGCCGCAGTCGACGTTGATGTTAAAGCCATCGGGCGCGGCGTTAATCACGCGTACGTCGGCACCCAGCGCGTCGAACACCGGCTTGGCCACCGAGGATGCCGAGCCGTTGGCACAGTCGAGACCGATCTTGACGCCCTGCAGCGAAAAGTTCGCACTTGCAATGAGCGAGGCAATATAGCGGTTGCGACCCTGCATGTAGTCCACCGTGGCACCGATGTGGTTGCCCGTGGCCAGCGGCACTTCGCTCTTGCCATCGATGTAATCCTCGATGAGCTCCAGCACGTCCTCGTCCATCTTATAGCCGTCGCTGTTGACGAGCTTAATGCCGTTATCGCAAAACGGGTTGTGGCTCGCACTGATCATGATGCCGCAATCGAAGCAGCCCTCCACGGTCTGATGCGCCACGCCCGGCGTCGGGATCACGTGCAGCATATAGGCGTCCGCGCCGCTCGCGACCAAGCCGCTCACCAGCGCCGCCTCGAACATATAGCTCGAGCGACGCGTGTCCTTGCCCACGATCACGCGCGCCTTGATCCAGCGGTTGGCGCCGTAATACCAGCCCACAAAGCGGCCGATCTTATAAGCGTGCTCTACCGTCAGTCCAACGTTGGCCTCGCCGCGAAAGCCGTCGGTGCCAAAGTACTTCATATCTTACTTATCCTGTTCAGACGTTTGAGCGGTTGGCGTGGTGCGAACCTTAAGCGCTTTGTGCCCAGAGTCCTTCGAAGTCGTAACCGTGTACTCGACCTTTATGTCTTGTCCAAGAAGCATGTGGACGCCGCCCCATGCAACCTTCAGGCCATCGTGCGTCGCTTCGTTCATCTCGATAGAACCGGAGCCCGAAGTCTTAATGTCCGAAATGCTGCCTCCCGCGGGAGCGTAGAGATAGAGCCTCAGCACCTCGTCATCAATATCCTGGCTAATGCCGTTATGGCCCTGGAAATAACCAGGCATCTCGGCCTTCTCCTGGGGGGTCATCGTGTTCTTGAGCGTAGTGGTTACTCGATACGTCGTCGAGCCATCGGCATTTTCAACCGAAGAATCGATGGTGACTCGCTTATCAAGGAACCAATCCATCTTCGAATAGCTGTAGTTGTTCACATAGACGCCCAAAATCGGAGCCTCAGACGCATCATTTTGGAGAGCGCCGGAAATGCCAAGGGCCTTCGCGGCCTTTTCCTCGTCATCGTTTCTCGAATACATGAGGATGCGACCCTCGGAAGCACCCTTTTCGATGGCTCCAGCGATCTTAGTAATATCGCTGGAGCCCAGTTCGTCCACGATCTTGTTAAAAGCCGATCCGGCAACCGCCGCAAAAATGGCGTCCTGTTCCTCTACCGGGTAATTCCAATAAATATCGTGCAGCAGCACCTTTGCAGCGTTGCTTCCGTCGACGACGGTGCCGTCGGGAAGCTGCGTGCCACCTACAATGCCGAGCATATACTGCAAAAATACCGGATCGACTGCAAATACGCCGTCGATGTCATCTCCGACAATGGCCTTCTGCATATCGCTGGCAAGCTGAGCCGCACGCGGATAATCGGGCGTCATCGTAACATCGCCCATCGTGTATCCGAGCGTGTTGAATCCGGTCAGGCCCCATCCGGTCGTGAACAAGTTTGCCTCTTCATCGGTGATGGGAAGCGGGCTCAAGGGCTCTTTCATCATGTCGACTTTGACAAAATCGCCCAGTTCGAGCTTACCGTCAGTCACTGACATCACGCCGCGAGAACCCGGGAAACCGCCGCAGGCGCGGATCTCGACATTGCTCATCGCGAGCACAAGATAATGGCGCGTCTGGCCGTTGGCGCCGAGCATCTGGGGCAGAACGGGGGCGATCTTCTCTGCCGCATCGACTACACCGTCCAGGGTGGCAAAGCCGTCCTTTGCCTTATCGACCAGCTCGGTCACCTGGGCGATATGCGTATCGCCAATACCCTGCACCTTTTTGTTGGCGCCCTTGAACGCCTTCGAGCTATCGGAGAGCGAATCGGCGACCGCCTGCAGCGCGGACACGTTGATTGTCCCGTCCTGGAACAGCTTGCCGGGCGTTGCCTGAGCGAGATTATCGGCCATGGGGACCAGCGCGCCGCTCGAAACATCGGACAGAGCGTCGACCATGGTGCGGGCGGCGTTAATATCGCCGCCGTACACCGGAATGAACGAAGCCATCGTCCACACCGGACTCGAGGTCTCCTTCTTCATGCTGCTGCAGAGCTCGTCAATTTTTTTCGCATCGTCGGGCAGGGTCGAAAAATCGCCCGACGTGACCTTGTCCTTAAGGCCGCCGACGATCTCGACTGTTTCCTTTGCCTGGCTCTTCACGGTTTTTGCCGAGTTAAACAGCATGAAGCCACTCACGCCAAAAGCGACAAGAACCACCGCGACGATGACAGCAACAACGGCTGCAACGCGGCGCTTCTTGCGCTCGCCCTTGCGATGGCGATGGCGAACCAGGCCGTTCGAGGTCGGGCTCGTCGAGGAATCACCGCCGTAGTTCAAGCCAAAATCGTAATAATCTTCTTTAGAGCCCGAGCCCTTAAACTCGGCACCGTCGTCATTGAGACGGGCAAACGTGCCGGTTTCGGAAGCGCCCGTATAGATAGTGCCTAGGTTACCCGTAAGCCCTGCGTCTCCAGCAGAAGAAGCACTATTGGCGGGATTGGCAGAGTTGACGGGGCCGGCGTTGTGGGCGCGATGAGCGTTGTTAGCAGGGTCAGCGACATTTGCACCGCCCGTTGGCGCCGGACGAACCCCGGCCGACGAAGCCGCAGAGCCCGCCCCGCCCGAAAATGTCTGCCTGCCTACGCGACCAGCCTGTTTTGCCTTTTGAGACTGTTCGTACAGAGCGGTAAACATCGCCGTTTCGCCCGGAGACGTACGGTTGCCAGCACCGTTTTGGCTGGATCCACTCGGTACGCCAGCGTTTCCAGTCCCATTTGAACGCGGCGGAACTGCAGGGCGCTCGCCGTCGCCGTTCTTAAAGTGGTTACCAGCCATAGAGGAGTCCTCGCAATACTAAAAGTCAATAACGCTATTAGTTTATGACATATTTGGCATCGTCAATTAAACTCCAGATGCAGGCACCAATTCGCGGAATTGTGGTGCAACACCGTGTCCATCTAGGCAGCGGCGTAAGCTATACCGTCAGGAACATCATCACGATGATCATGGCAAAGCCGATAAGGTCGGTCGGCAAAAACACCGTGCCCAGCATAACAGCGCTGGTGATGGTCGCCGAAACCGGCTCCACAGTTCCGATGAGGCTCGCACGCACCGAGCCGATGTCCTTAACGCCCTGCATATACAGCATGTAGGCAAAAAACGAGCCAATGACCACAAACACCGCGAGCGCCTCGATACCGGCAGCATCGAGCGCCGGCATATGAGCCCACGGCTGCACGAAGACGCACGAGACCACGCCCGCTGCGAGCATGGCAGAGCCTGTAACGATGGGGCTGCCGTATTTGGGCAGAATCTTGGCGGGAATCACCGCCATGCAGGTAGCGCTGACCGCACACATAAGGCCCGCAACCAGGCCGAGCGGCGAAATGCTCAGGCTGGTGGGATCACCGCCGGTAGCGATTAAAAAGGTGCCACCGAGGGCCAGACCAATGCCGATCGTCTCGCGTGCGCGCGGCATGCGGCGATCGACCACGCAGGCGTAACCCATGATGATGACCAGCTGCAGGCACTGGAGCACCGTCGCGGTTCCGGCATTGGTCAGACGCACGGCCGAAAGATAGCAAAACTGGTTGAACAGCAGGCCAAAAGCGGTAAAAAGCAGCAGTTGCCTACGGTCGGCGGGCGTGGTCCAGAGCCTAACCAGACGCTCGCGATCGCGCGTGACCACCACGGCCATAAAGAGCAGGCCGGCGAGAATCTGGCGCACACTCATAAGCCACAGGGTATCAACGTGATAAGTATCGAACAGGAAGCTCGCGCTGGTGCCCGAAAAACCCCAAAACGAACCGCCCGCCAGCGTGGCCAGAACGCCCGTAATCATCTTGCGCGACGACGCATCGTTGAGGCGCTCGCGCCATGCACGGCGGGTGCTGCGGCTGAGCTCGTCAGTTCCCTCGGGCACGACAAAGTCGGACGCCGCCGTCATCGGTACCGAAGCCTTTTCGCGTGCACGCTGAGCTGTGCGCTCCTGCTCCATTCCACTCCCCCGAAATCAATTGGCAACAAAGCGCTCAAACTGTAGCACGAATATCGGCATGAAAAAGCAGATGATTCGGAACATCTATGGGCGTCCAAATTGCAGGGACGAAAGGCACAGACACGCTATGCCGAGCGGTTGGAATCGTCTAGGGCGCCGGGGTCGGCTTTCGCATTTTCATCGGTATGGTCGGCGTCGTTCTGGTCCTTGGCGTCGCCCTGCTCCTCCTGCTCGCGACGGCGCTTTTCACGAATCTCTTCCACGGCAGCACGCAGGGCGGCCTCGTCCTCGGCGCGTGCCACCTCTTGTGTGGTTTTGACCATATGGCGAATCTCGAGCACCAGCAGCACGATCAGCGGCACCACGATAAGCGGGAAGAACAGCAGCGGGTTGGTGAGCAACGAGACTACCACGCCCAGCCCCGCCGAGACAAAGACCACGCGGCCCACCACGTCAGCGGCGGGCACGGGCGCGGCGTCCTCGACCGGATTGGCGTCGCCCTTGGTGTGGTAGACCGGCGAGCCGTCGGCCGTATCCTCTACGGCAACGATGCGATGCGTGTTGAGCGAACCCTCCAGCACGTCATCGGACGAATGGAAGGTGATGATATCGCCCACCTGGTAGACCTGGCTGTTGTCGGTATCGACGACGATAAACGAATGCACGGGAATCGCAGGCTCCATCGAACCGGTCAGTGTGCGCATAAAGCCATAGCCCATGATGGTGGGAATCTCGCCGGCGGGCGTGAACACCGTGCGCAGCAGCACCACAAAGGCGACCAGGATCACCACGGTCGCCAGCACGTTGATCACGCGGAGCACGTGCTTCATCACTTGTCGACGTCCTTTGCGGAAGTCTCGGAGTCGGCAGCGACCTCGGCCTCGGTGGCATCCGCCGCAGAAGCGCCATCCTCGTCAGGCGCGGCGGCCACGCCCTCGCCAGCCTCGCCGCGCAGACGAGCCAGCAGATAGCGCGACAGGCTGTTGCCCTCGGCACGGCGCTCGGCACGGGCGCGATCGCGCTCGGCCTGCTCCAGCTCATGCGCCAACGAGTCCAAACGCTGCTGCATCTCCGCGCGGACGGCCTCGAGCTCGTGCTCGTGCGTGGCCTTGGCGGCGGCGAGTTCCTGCTCAATGCGCTCCCCCGCCTCGAGCTCGGCCGCGGCGATACGCGCGTCGGCATCGGCACGGGCCTCCTCGGCGGCACGCGTGGCAGCATCGCGCTCGGCAGTGGCTGCGGCGACCTTCTCGCTGGCGCCCACCGCAGCCTGCTCGACGGCAGAATCGGCGGCCGCGCGGGCGGCATCAATCGCGGCATCGGCTGCCTGCTGTGCAGCGGAAACCTTCTCCTCGGCCGCGGCGACGGTGTCGGCGAGCTTCTGCTCCGCCACAGCAGCGGCGGCGTCGGCGGCCTCGGCCGCGGCACGGGCATCGCGCTCGGCCGTCAGCTGCACCTCCTCGATCTGCAGCTTGGCGGCGTCCAGCTTGGCATGCAGCTCGGCCACCTCCTTGGCAGATGCCTCGCGCACGCCGGCAAGCTCAGCCGCGGCGGCGTCCTTGGCGGCCTGCAGCTCGGCGGCATCGGTCGCCGTCTTGGCAGCCAGGGCCGCAGCGGACTCGCTCTTAACCTGCGCGACCTGCTCGGCGGCCGCCTGCTCTGCGGCCGCAACCTCGGCATCAGCCTCGGCACGCATCTGCTCAAGCTGGGCCGCCGCGGTCGAGCGCGCCTCAACGGCAGCATTCTCGGCAGTCTTCTTGCCCGCCTCGACATCCTCCAGGGAGGAGCGCAGTTCCTCGACATCGGCCTCGGCAATCTGTGCGCGCTGCGTCAATGCCAGCTCACGCGTCTTGGCCTCGTCCAGCTCGTCGGCCAGGTCGTCGCGCTCGTTGGTCAGCGCATGGGCCTGAACCTTCCAAGACTTGACCTGTCCCTGCAGCTCCCCAATCTGCTCGCGGGCCTCGGCAAGCGCCTGCTCGGCATCGAGCTGGGCCTGCGTGACCTCCTCCACAAACACGCGGCGGACCTCAACATCGGGCAGATCGGGGCTGTCGACCTGCACTTCCTTAATCTCCTTAATAAACTTGGGCGCCACCGGCTCGGGATGCACGCTCTCGAGCTCCTGCAGGTTGCGCTCGTCGTCGGTCAGGCTCTTAAAGACGGTGTAGTTGTTGATGAGGTTGGTGTACATCTGCACCATGTACTCGTCATCGAACGCCAGCGCCTGCTGCTGCACGTCGATGTTGTAGCCCACCTTGTCGTAGCGCTCCATAAACTGCCACAGCTGGTAGCACTTTCGGTAGTTGGGGTCCTTCATGATGAGGTTGGTGCGCTGGATGGGGCTGCGAACCGCGCTGCAGCCGTTCATGATCTGGCAGAACGACGCACCGCGCAGTGCCATGACCAGGCGGCGCACGCGGTCGATGCGCATAAAGACGTCCATGTTGTCGGCGTCGTTCTCGGCAAAGCTCTGGCGGTTCTTGACCGTCATCTCGACGTTGTACTCGATCTCTTCGTACGCGTCGTCAATCTTGCTGTGCATCTTAAAGCGGTTGCGAATCTCGTTGCCCGTCGACCAAAAGATCACGTCGGTGCGCTTGTCCACAAACGTCAGCAGGCGCTGAATCAGGTGGTAGATAAAGCGGTTCTCGTACAGGTCGTACGTCTCGACGGTACTGACGTTGAGAATGCGCGTGGGGTGGACGTCACCATCGTCGCTCGGCGCCAGGAACTGCGTGTTCCGGCTCAGATGGCGAACGCTATCGGCGCTGATCTTTTTGGCGAGCGAGACCGGCACCACCTCTTCCTCGGTGGTGATAAAGCGGCGCGGATTTTCGATGATGGTGTTGATGGCGTCGAGCGAGTCCTCGATCATGCTGATCCACTCCTCGTCCACCACCTTGACGAGTTCCTCGCGCTGCTGCTCGATCGTGGTGCCCGAGGCCTGCGCCATCTCAAACAGATAGCGGAAGTAGCGGCTGTCCTCCTGGATGGGCTCCATCTGCTCGGAGAAGCTGGTATAGAGGTCCTGAATGGTCTCGGACATGGGTTACTCCATAGGTTGGATCGATTGGTAAGGGGCGGGGCGACATCATGTAGGGCAAACGCTACTGATTGTCTTGTCCCACGCCCCGCGCTTACAGCATTAGTAGAAGTTCTGGATCCGCTGCAGATACATGACGGAATCGGGCAGGCCGCCCTCGCCAAAGGTCTTCTCGATGTACTCGATCAGGCCCTTCATCTCGTCGCGCACAAAGCTCACGTTCATGGACTCAAACTTCTTGAGCACCTTGTGGGCGATGATGTAGTCCATGCCGCCCAACTCGGTGCCGCCACACGCCACGTACACGGGGATAAAGTCGTACATCTGCTTGATGATACGGTTGCCAAAGGCCAGCTTAAAGCGGGTCTGCAGGTACTGGTCCAGCTTGTGCATCTTCTCGAGCAGATCGTCATCGATCACGTACTCGACCTTGGCCTTCTGGAACAGATACTGCAGGTGGTCGGCCGTCACGTGCACGCGCTCGTGCGGCTCGCACTCAAACGCGTCGGCGCGCTCGTTGAGCTCGATGGGAATCGCGCGGTCGTACACCTTGTCCGTGATGGTAAAGGTGGAGTCGTCGTTGTTGGCCGTGCCGATAAACCACAGGCTGTCGGGAATGGTGAGCTTGCCGTCGTGCAGGCCCTTGGGGTCGGCCGCCCACTGGGTGGGGACCAGACCGAGCACCCACTCGTCGT
The DNA here is from genome assembly GCA_900546375.1 of uncultured Collinsella sp. Lineage (GTDB taxonomy): Bacteria > Actinomycetota > Coriobacteriia > Coriobacteriales > Coriobacteriaceae > Collinsella. The sequence goes on along the minus strand of URCO01000002.1, from coordinate 130,439 downwards.
GGCTGGGCATCTCGAGCACCGACAGAATCTCGGCAAAGTAGTACTCCACGCGGGCGAGGTTCATCTCGTCGAGCACGATCATGGACGGGTCCTGGCGAAGCCCCGCCTCGTACACGGCGCGGAGGAACTCGGTCTCGTTAAAGCGCTTGGAAAACTCGTTGAAGTAGCCGAGCACCTCGGTGCGATCGCGAAAACTCGGCTGCACCGACACGATGGTTGCGGGGTTGTCCAGATAGCGGCTAAAGCTGTAGGGCAGCGACGTCTTACCAGTACCCGAAATGCCCTCCAGAATCAGCAGCTTGGAGGCGGCCATGCCGGCCACAAAGCGGCGGATGACCTCGGGCGTGTAGTAGAGCTTCATCTGGCTGCAGGCGAACGCGCGGAAGCTGTCGACAAAGTCCTCCAGCGAGATGGCGTCGTCGTAGACCGGCGACTCCCAGTCGCGGTACTTAAGGTCCACAAGGGACAGCTTGGGGAAGCGGTTGGCCTGGGCGATCTCTTTTTCCTCGGCAAGGGTCTTGGCCTCGACGGTGGCCTTGGCCATGGCGGCCGCGGCGTCCTTGACGCCATCGCCATCGAGCGCGAGCGACGCGTTGCCCGACACCACGGCAGCCGTGGCGCCCTCGGCCGCAGGCGCACCCGCGGCGGCGCCCACCACGTTGCCCACCGTGGGCAGGTGGTCGTCGGCCAGGGCCGAGGCGCCCACGTACGGAATCTGCTTGGTGCCGCCCATGGCATTGACCTTGAGCGCCAGCAGCTTGTTCTTCTCGTCCATGAGGTCGAGCACCTGCTTGTTGAGGCGGCCGATCTCGCGATAGAGCGCCTTGTTGGACGTGTCGTCGCGATGCAGGCGGCGGTTGATGCGGTAGTGGTGGATCAGAATGGCCACGATCAGCACGGGGACCGCGATGAGCATGGCAAACAGAATGACCGCGCCGATCTTGCCCACCAGGTCAAACGTGGTGAAGTAGGTCATAAAGATGTTGAAGTACTCAACCCAGCCAAACACCAGCAGGTTAAGAATGGAGCTCACGACGGCAACGACGTTGTAGACGACCTTTGCCAGCAACTCCCAGGCAAATCCCAGAAACTCACTCACCGTCGGTACCCTCCTGCTTGGACGCGCTCATCGCCGCCTCGGCCTCGGCCTTCAGACGACGGGCTTCCTCGAGCTTAGCCTCGGCCTGGGCGAGCTGCTCGGCGGCGTTATCGGCCGTGACGGTAGTGTCGCCCTTGCCCTCGGCGTCCACGATGGCAGCCGCGGCGGCCAGGCGGTCCTCCTCGGCCATAGCGCGCTTGAGGTTCATGCCCACCACGATGAGGTGATACACCTGGTAGATAAAGAACAGCAGCATGGGCAGCACGATCACAATGAGGAAGCCCATGGAGCTGGACAGGAAGTCCATGACCTTGCCCATCTGCGGCAACGCGAACAGGTACTTGCCCACGATGTCGCCGTCACTGATGATGTGCGTATCGGCCACGTCGTTGTTGTCGCCCTTGGTGGTAAAGCTGCGCATGCCGTTGACCTCGTCGATCGCGGCGATGCGGTGCGTGTTGAGCGCGTACTCGTTGTCGATGATGGTATGGAATGTCACGATGTCGCCCACCTCGAGCTTGGAGGTGTCGCACTTTTTGATGAAGATAAGGTCGCCCTTGTTAAACGTGGGCGCCATGGAGTCGGACTGCACGGCGAGCGGGGTGAAGCCGGCGATGTCAGAGACGCTGCCGTCCTCGCGCGTGGCGAGCGTGGTAAACGCATACAGGGCCGCCACCAGGATGATGATCCACATGACGACGCTCAACGCGATGGATGCGGCTTTTTTAACAGATTGCATGATGTCCCTTACTACCGTGTCTGTCTAGGTCGTGCGCGGCCCGGTGGCCGCCGTGCATATCTACTGTTCCTCGATGCCCTCAAAGCGCATCGATACTGAATAGTTAGCTCCCTTTAGCATATTAGTGCAATTTGGGTCCGTTCCCTCGAGCCATATGCGAACGGTTACCGGCTTATCCGTATCTTTTATCAGGTCGAACATATCACTGGCCGCGGTGGCAGCACCCGAGTCGAGCCCAAAGACGGTGGCCGCGCCGGACGAGCTCCCGCCCCCGTTGGGGTCGTAGACCCAGGTGTGGCCGTCGGCGGTAAAGCTCATGCGCATGGCGCTGGCCATGCCCTGCGTGTCGGAGCTAAACCGCGTGCCGGACACGCCACCGTCACCATCCTGGCCGGTCAGGCGAACGCGCAGGTCCGTACTGCTCATAAAGTGCAGCGTGAACTCCAGGTAGGCGCCGGTGGCGGGATCGGCAGTGGAACCGTCCTCGAAGGTGAAGGTCTGGTAGTCGCTCGTGGTGACGGGCTTGAGCTTGGACGCATCGATGTCCACGCCCTTTTCGCTAGCGATGCGCGCCGAGATCTGATCGAAGCCCAGGCTGTGCACGTATTCGTCGAATGTGGCGTGTTCGTCCAGGTCAAAGCGCAGCGAGCCATCGGCGTTGGCGTCGATCATGAGCATGCGGGTTTTGGCGCTATCGGCGATGGAGAACCAGGCGAACGTTGCCATGGCTATCGCCACCAGCGCAAACAGCACCAACACCACGGTTGTGGTGAGCTTGCGGCGCAGATCGGTGTCGGTGGGCGCGGCGGCGTTGGGCTTGCCGGTGGCGGCGACTGGACGGCGGTCGCCGGTAGCCGAGCGGCGGTCGTCTGATTCAACGCGTGCCATTGCTACTCACCGTCCAAGGTCGCAAAGAGCGCCAGGTGCAAGGTGCCCGGATCCTGATAGAGATAGTCGGCGCTATCGGGATCGGTGCCCTCGATGTAGTAATAGATATCCAAACGATAGGTCTGGCCAAGCCCAAGCGTGGCAAGCGCGTTTTGCGGACGCGCGGCCGTCTCGCTCGTGTCCAACGTAAAGGCGGCTGGGTCCTGCGTTACGTTGGCACCGCAAGCAAGCTGGCCGTTTTGCCAACCCAGAAGCATGCCCTCGGTGTAGCCCGCCAGGCCCGAAGGCGCGGTCGCGGGATGCTCGTCGCGATGGCCGCTATCAGAGCTGTCGAGCTCAAAAATGTTGGTGGCAAGCACCTGGTTGCCGCTCGAAATCTTGATGCCCACGCGGGCTGCGCGCAGCAGCTCGGCATCGGCACCCTGCGGGACCAGCGATTCGGCCAGATACAGGTTGACCTTGCCCCTTACTTTGCTGGCGCCCGTTCCGGTAATGGTGGAGCGCAGGTCGATCCAACCGTGGTAGAAGGCGGAGCCGTTGTCTTTTGCCTGCTCAAACACTGTGGCATCGCCGGCAGAGTTGTTTTGCGCACAGGCAGCAAAGCCGTTGAGATCGAAGGTCGAGACCGGGTAGAGCGTCACGGCGCCGGTCGCGATAGAAGCTAGGGAAACGTCGCCCTGCTGCGACCAGCTGCCGCGGTCGGCATCGCCCAGCTCCAGCACCAGCTTGGACGTGTCGCTGTGCACGCTCACCGAGTTGGTGTTGACCTTCATGTTGTTCGTGAACCAAGCGTAGGTCGCGGCGCCCAGCGTGGCGGCGAGTGCCACCATGACGAGCGCGATGTAGGCACGCGCGCGGTGGGCGTGGCGGCGGGTGTCAGAGTCCGAACCCACAGCGCGCTCGGCGGCAGCGGCGGGTGCGGTCCCCGGGGTTGCGCCCGCGGACTCGCTGGCGCCTACCTGCATGTGCTTATTCTTGTGCATTTAGCTCGCCCCCCTATGCCTTGGCCGCGGCAAAGGCAAGCTGCAGTACCACATCGCGGGCCTGGGCCTCGTCGATGCAATTAGCGTCGCAGCCTTCCATGTACACAACGTAATGAGCGCTTGCCACCTCGTTGGCGGCCAGCGTGCAGATGGGCGTGGCGCCCGCGCGCGCCGTGGGCGTGTCGCCGGCGCCGTCCATACTGTAAGCGCTTATGGCGCGCGCAGGGTCGGCGGTGTAGGCCCAGCCCGAAGCGCCGCCCGCCACAACCACGCCGTCTTGCGCCGTAGTGCGTCTGCTGGTAGCGCCAGCGGTGTTACCTAGGTCATCGCAGGTAAAGATATGCGTTTGCGTGCCCGACTGGGTCGTGATGACCAGGCCCAGGCGCAGCGCGGCCAGCAGCTGCGGGTCGCTCGTCACGCTCATCTGGCCCTGATACAGATACACGTTGAGCGCGCTGTCGTTGCCCTTGAGGTACAGCGTGCCCGAAAGAGCGTAGTCGTCCAGCTGCGCGGTGCAGTCGGCAAAGTTGGTCGTGATGCCCGCGGCGTTTTGGAACGTGCCACGCCAAAAGCGGGAAAGGTCTGCCGTCGAGATGGGATAGAGCGTCTTGTCGGCCGCGGCAAGCGTTGCCGTTGTGTCCCAGGGCCCGTTAGCCGAAAGGCCGATCTGCAGGTCGGAACCCTCGTCGCTTACCGTGTGCGCCACGGGCGTCACGTTGGTGTAGCGCGAGTTGCTGAACCAGGCGTAGGTGGCGGCGCTCAGGGCGGCTACCAGCACCAACATCCATGCGGCCGCGGCAACCATGCGACGGCGCGAGCTTAGGATGTCTTTGATGTTCGATGCACTCATACCCAGCCCCCTTACGAACGCTTGCCGGCAAAGCGCAGCGCCAGCGATTGCAAGCTGGTGGCAGCCAGGTTGTTGGTGCAGTCGGGATCGCAGCCTTCCAGCCACACGTATACATCCACACGCACGGGCGTGCTACGATCGGCGCCTTTGGCAGCGGCGGGCAAGCTGCAGATCTTGGTCGTGGCCTCCTTGAGACTCACGATGCCGGTGTCTTCGTTGTAGTCGCAGAAGTTTGCGCTGGTCAGCTGGTCAAAATGGACCGTGGCACCATCGGAGCGGGTGCTGTCGAGTACCAGGTGGTTCTGCTCGCTTTCGCCGGCGTCCTTACCATCGAGCGTGTTATAGCGCGCCTGGGGATTGTGCTCGCCCGAGACCTCAAAGACGTACTGGCCCGTAACGGTGTCGCTCTGCCCTGGAGCATAGGCAACCAGCCCCACGCGCAGGGCGGTGGAGATGGGTTTTGCCGGATCCTGCTCGGTAAAGTCGATGCCCGACAGGTACACGTCGGTTGCGGCCGAGTTAGTGGCCAGGTACAGAGAGGTCTTGTAGTAGTCGGAATGCTCAGCCGCGCCAAACATGCTGGCAAACAAAGAGTCCTGCGTGGTTCCGCCGGTAAAGCCCGTTACCTTTTGAAAGCCGTTGAGCACGTTGTCGGTCGAGACGGGATCGAGCAGACCTGCAAAGCTCAGGCCAGCGTTGGTTTTGTATTCGCCGTCGTACTCGTTGGAGATGAGGAAGGTCACGCCCGTACCCGCGGCCATCTTGACATCGGTGATATGGCGGTTGGCGTTGTAGATGTACCAGGCATACGTTACAGCTCCGGCAGCAGCAAGCGCCACCAGCAACGTGGCGAGCATGCGATTGAACTGTTTTCGCAGCGAGCGTGCGTCCGACATGCCCCTCCCCCAGATGCTGTGCTGTAAACTACCTGGACACCATTTGCCCATAATGGAGTTATTTTACGCGAATGTGCAGTTCATCGGGGGTACAATCGCGACTTTCCGCGTGCTGTTCGCGCTGCATCGGGGCGGATAGGGTCGCAAATCGCCGCTTTTTAAAAATAGTTCTTGCCACTGGGCGGGAGCTCCGTTATATTATTCCCTGCGCACTCGCGCACCCTTAATCGGGCGTTTAGCTCAGGGGGAGAGCGCTTCCCTGACACGGAAGAGGTCAGAAGTTCAAATCTTCTAACGCCCACCAAATGTTCGCAGCTCAGAGGCTATGTCCTCTGGGCTGTTTTGTTTTTTGCCACCAAGCACGCCGCCAAATAAGTCATCAAATATTGATCCAAGGTCCGTACGCGATGGTCTTCGCATCCCGTAGGGGTGCCGGCAGATTGCATGTGTCCTGGCCCATCATGACCGCAACATGTTGGTCAAGCATAATCTTTTGGATTCTTTTGGCGTGAGCGGCTTGGTTTTGGTGCTATTTGGCGGCGGCACGGTTGAGGGGGTTTCAAAACTGCTGTGCAGGTAGTTGGGTTGATAACGTTTTAGCAGCCTGCCAAGAGGTCTTCATTTATAATGCGTCTGCAAATTGACCAATTGCTTTGACCTGCTGAAACACTATATGTTGTGTTTGACCTAAAAAAAGAATACAGGATATAGATGCCTCTTTGTCGTATGATAGATGACGGACAGAGAACGAGGACCTTATTCGCCCCATTTGGATGGATCTTTGAGCCCCTTGATTGGCTGCGAGGATTGTCCGCATGAGGGCCTATGGTTATCGAAAACACAGATTGCGCGACGGCGCCGCAAGACAGGGTAAGCCCTGCCGGGCATCGTTTGGCTCTGAAGCGCAATGAGGCTACGATGCGAAAGAGGCAAGAGGATGAAGATCATCAAGCGCAGCGGCACCGAGGTTACCTTTGACATCGATAAGATCGTCAATGCGATCCGCGCCGCAAACTTGGAGGTCGAGGAAGGCTCTCGCCTTACCGACCGCCAGGTGATCTATGCGGCGCAAAACGTCGCCGAGGCATGTGAGAATGCCGGCCACACCGTATCGGTCGAGGAGATCCAGGATCTGGTCGAGGACGAGATTATGCGTCTCGACTGCTACGAGGTTGCCCGCCACTACATCATCTATCGCTATGTTCAGAGCTTGAAGCGCCAAAAGAACACGACCGACGACAAAATCCTGTCGCTGATCGAATGCAACAACGAAGAGGTCAAGCAGGAGAACTCTAACAAGAACCCGACCGTCAACTCCGTTCAGCGCGACTACATGGCCGGCGAGATTTCCAAGGACCTGACGCAGCGCGTGCTGCTGCCTCAGGAGATCGTGGATGCTCACAACGAGGGTCTGATTCACTTCCACGATTCGGACTACTTTGCCCAGCACATGCATAACTGTGACCTGGTGAACCTGGAGGATATGCTCCAGAACGGCACCGTTATCTCGGGCACGCTGATCGAGAAGCCGCACAGCTTCTCGACTGCCTGCAACATCGCGACGCAGATCATCGCCCAGGTTGCTTCCTCGCAGTACGGCGGCCAGTCAATTTCGCTGACCCATCTCGCCCCGTTCGTTGAGGTTAGCCGTCAAAAGATTCGCGGCGAGGTCGCTCGCGAGCTTGAGGAGCTCGGTGTTTCGGCATCTGCCGAGAAGGTTCGCGAGGTCGTTGAGGATCGCCTGCGCGATGAGATCCGTCGCGGCGTCCAGACGATTCAGTATCAGGTCGTGACCCTTATGACCACGAATGGCCAGGCGCCGTTCGTGACGGTCTTTATGTATCTCAACGAGGCCCGTACGCCTCAGGAGAAGCACGACCTTGCCATGATCGTGGAGGAGACGCTTCGCCAGCGCTACGAGGGCGTTAAGAACGAGGCTGGCGTGTGGATTACCCCGGCATTCCCCAAGCTTATCTACGTGCTCGAGGACGATAACGTTCACGAGAATTCCCCGTACTTCTACCTGACCCAGCTGGCTGCCAAGTGCACCGCCAAGCGCATGGTGCCCGACTACATCTCTGAGAAGAAGATGCGTGAGCTCAAGCTGTCTAAGGGTGAGACCGCCGGCAATGGCGATTGCTACACCTGCATGGGTTGCCGCAGCTTCCTGACGCCCGACCGTTCGGGCAACGGCTTTAACAATGTTGCCAACGCGCTGAACTATGACCCGACCAAACCTAAGTACTATGGCCGCTTTAACCAGGGTGTTGTGACCATCAACCTGCCCGATGTCGCACTGAGCTCGCATCAGGACATGGACAAGTTCTGGAAGATCTTCGACGAGCGCCTTGAGCTGTGCCATCGTGCCCTGCTGTGCCGTCATGAGCGCCTGATGGGCACGCTTTCGGATGCCGCACCGATTCTGTGGCAGTACGGCGCCCTGGCGCGCCTTAAGAAGGGCGAGACGATCGACAAACTGCTCGTGGGCGGCTATTCCACCATCAGCCTGGGGTATGCCGGTCTGTATGAGTGCGTCAAGTACATGACGGGCCACAGCCACACCGAGAAGGAAGGCACGCCGTTTGCCATGGCCGTCATGCAGCACATGAACGACAAATGCGCCGAGTGGAAGGCCGAAAGCGATATCGACTTCTCACTGTACGGCACCCCGCTTGAGTCGACGACCTACAAGTTCGCCAAGTGCCTGCAGCGCCGTTTTGGCATTATTCCGGGTGTGACGGACAAGGGCTACATTACCAACAGCTACCACGTCCATGTGTCCGAGGAGATTGATGCTTTCGATAAGCTCAAGTTTGAGGGCATGTTCCAGCAGCTTTCGCCGGGCGGTGCCATCTCCTACGTCGAGGTTCCCAACATGCAGGACAACCTTAAGGCTGTCATTCGCGTGATGCAGTACATCTACGACAACATCATGTATGCCGAGCTCAACACCAAGAGCGATTACTGCCAGGTGTGCGGCTATGACGGCGAGATCAAGATTGTCGAGGATGACGGCAAGCTGGTGTGGGAGTGCCCCAACTGCGGCAACCGCGATCAGGAGAAGATGAATGTCGCCCGTCGTACGTGCGGCTACATCGGTACTCAATTCTGGAACCAGGGTCGAACCGAGGAGATCCGCGACCGCGTGCTGCATCTCTAATACCGCTCCGGGGCTGAACCGAGAGGGCCGCTTGGGCATTTGCTCGCTATTTCGGACAGTCCTGCGCAAGACGAAGGCCACATTAAGTGGCCTTCTTTGCGTGCGGAACTCATATCGAGCAAAAGCCCAAGCGGCCCTCTCGGTTCAGCCAAGTTGATGTAGCTGAGATGCAGCACGCGGTCTGCTCACCCCTCGAAGTTCTTAGCGGAAATGAGTTGACTTGCAACAACGGTTTGCTTGCGGAGTCGGTTGAGCTGCAACAAAGTATTTATTGGACCTCGAACCCTATGCTCGATGTTCGCTTCGTTCATTGAGTTACCCTTTGCATGAGGCCGGGACATATCGTCCCGCCCGCAGTTTCGCAGGCCGCAGGCCGAGAATGTTTGAGGACGGGATGATATGCCCCGGCCTCCCGGGAGAGTTACCTATGAACTACGCGAACATTAAGTATTTCGACATTGCTGATGGGGAAGGTGTTCGTACTTCTCTGTTTGTGAGCGGGTGCCGTCGCGGGTGCAAAAATTGCTTTAACTCCGTCGCGTGGGACTTTGCCGCGGGTGAACCGTTCGACCGTGCCGTCGAGGACAAGATTATCGAGAGTCTCGACCATCCCTTTATTGATGGCCTGACGATTCTGGGTGGCGAGCCCATGGAACCCGAGAATCAGGCGGGTCTCGTTGACTTTATCGAGCGCGTGCGTGCGGCCTATCCTGCTGGGTCGGGCAAGACCATTTGGTGCTTTACCGGTGACGTGCTCGAGGAGCTTATGCCGGGTGGCCGTCATCATACCGAGGTGACGGACCGTATCCTGGCCTGCCTCGACATGTTGGTGGACGGCCCGTTCGTTCAGGATCTGTACGATATCTCGTTGCGCTTTAGGGGCTCGAGCAATCAGCGCGTGATCGACATGAACGCCACGCGCGCTCGTGCTGCACGTGAGGGCGTTGCGCTTTGCGATGCTGTGGAGCTTTGGCGGGACGATCCGGTCTATTCGACCCATACTATGTAGCTGGCAGAGGTTGCGTGCCGGCGTGGTACCATAGCGCGAACGCGAAATCGAAAAAAGTGAGGCCCAGATGGTCGATCAGGAAAAAGTCGAGACTGCCATTAAGCTGCTGCTTGAAGGTATAGGCGAGGACCCAACTCGTGAGGGCCTGCTGGAGACTCCGGCACGCGTCGCCCGTATGTATGGCGAGATTGCCGGCGGTATGGACCAGAGTGCCGAGGAGCACCTGTCCAAAACTTTTGCCGTCGCTTCGAACGATTTGGTTATCGAGCGCGACATTACGTTCTACTCGCTGTGCGAGCATCATCTGCTGCCGTTTTATGGCAAGGCCGCCATTGGTTATATCCCTAACGGTCGGGTGGCTGGACTTTCCAAGCTCGCCCGCACGGTTGAGGTCTATGCCCGCCGTCTGCAGCTGCAGGAGCAGCTGTGTGCGCAGGTTGCCGATGCTCTCATGGAGTATCTTGCTCCCCAGGGAGCGATTGTGTTGATGGAGGCCGAGCATATGTGCATGACGATGCGTGGCGTGCAAAAGCCCGGCACCAAGACCGTGTCGCTCGCTCGCCGCGGCATCTTTGAGACCGATCCGTCGCTCGAGGAGCGATTCTTTAGGATGCTGGACCGCTAACCATGAGAGCCGTTAACGACTTTGCATCGAAGACCGATGAGGGAACGCCGCGTCGCGGTTTTATGGCTTCGGGCCTAGCCCCCTTTGGTGCCATGCCTCGTATCGATTACATCTGTGCCAACGGCCTGTTCCGGCGGCACCTGGGCAACATTGCACAGTTGGAATCGGGGCGTATCTTCTGCCGCCACGGTATTGACCATCTGCTCGATGTCGCTCGCATTATGTGGATCAAGAATCTCGAGGAACAGCTCGAATTTGACCGCGAGGTCATCTACGCCACGGCACTTCTTCACGATATCGGCAAAGATGAACAGTATGAATCGGGTATATCCCATGATGTTGCAAGCGAACGCGTCGCTGATGCGATTCTCGGCGGCATGCCCGATGACGTAGCGTTTGAGCCGGCCGATGCTGCGGCCATTAAGACGGCCATTCTGGGCCATCGAAAGCTGCGCGTGAACAGCCAACCGCTCGAGCGTCTGCTCTATGCAGCCGACAAAGCGTCGCGCGCCTGCTTTGCATGCCCCGCGCGCAATGCTTGCAATTGGAGCGATGATAAAAAGAACCTGTCGATTCGCGTGTAGTTAGTTTGCGCGGTCGGGGTTCTAAACGAAGGAGACGATCGCGATGAGTAACAAGAAACTGCCCGAGAATGCAACCAAGACTGAAGGCGCCGAGCTCGCCCGCCGTGGAAGGGGCGAAATATCCACCGCAGCGGCGGTGCCCCACGTGAGCTATGACGACCTGCGCCATGCTGACCGCATTACTATCGACGGTCTCGAGGTCTTTGCCAACCACGGTGTGTATCCCGAAGAGAACGCGCTGGGCCAGAAGTTCATCGTGTCCTTGGTGCTCTATGCCGACCTGCGTGCAGCAGGGGAGCACGACAACCTGGATGCCTCGATTGATTATGGCTCGGTGTGTCACGATGTCGACGGATATCTGCGCGAGCATACGTTTAAGCTCATCGAGGCTGCAGCCGAGGGTGTGGCCCAGATGCTGCTGCGTCGTTACCCCCTGCTGCTTGGCGTGCGTGTTAAGCTCGATAAGCCTTGGGCTCCCGTCGGTCTTCCCCTGGCAAGCTGCGGCGTCGAGATCGAGCGAGTGCGCTAGTCGACGCTAGAGCTTGTTGAGGGGTGGCCGCTTGAGCCGCTGCGACAGAGCCCTATTGTTGGGGCAGTACGTGTCGAGCAGGGCGTGAAACCGCTGATTGTGGCTTGGCTCGAGCAAGTGGACGAGCTCGTGGGCGACAACCATGTCGAGGCATTCGACAGGGTAGGCGGCGAGCTCGCGCGCGATGCGAATGGCGCCGGTTTTGGGTGTGCATGAGCCCCAGCGCGTCTTCATACTGCGTACGGAAACGCGGGAAACGGCGATACCCATTGCGATTTCGTATGCATGCACCATATCGCGCAGCGCTGTGGTGACCTCGGATGCATAGAGCTGGTCGATGCGGGTCTGGAGCTCATCGGGCGTCAGGCCGTCGAGGATTGCGCGCCGCTCGGCCTGTAGGCGTTCGTTCGATTTGTCGGCGCCCATAAAACTTGCGAAGGTGGCCTGCTTGGGCCGCGGTGCGGGCGATGCAAAGTTGTGATCGAGCGCATCTTGTACCGTGATGGGCTTGCCCCAAAGCGCAATGATGGACGAGGGACTGAGCGGCTCTCGCGCCGTCGCCTGATGTTGCTCACGCTGGTCAAGTCGGCTGATAATCCAGGCGCTGTTGCGCTTCACAAACACTTCGATACGCTCGCGGCTGGCGCCGAGCGGTGCGCTGGCGTGGGCCTCACCGCTCGATGTGACGCGTAGGTTGAAGTTCTTGACGCGCTTTTTGGTAACGACGACGGGGATGGATGTGCCATTCGGTCGGGATACGGTAATCGTAAATTGCTGCGTCAAAAGCGGTCCTTCAGATTGGGGACGGGCCGGCATGTCGACCGTTCGGCATACCGGCCCGCTCAAGGGATGTGAAATTAATAGCGCTCAAAGAAGGCAAGCGCGTTGTCGCTGCAGAGCTTTTGCATCACGGTCTTGCCAAAATGCTTGGAAAGCATGTTCTGGAACTCGGGCATCTTGCTGGCATCGGAGAGGAAAGCGGGCACCGTGGCACCGTCCCAGTCGCCGCCGAGCGCGATGGCGTCCTCGCCGCCCAGGTCGAGCCAGTGCTCGATATGTGCCGCCAGCTGGTCGAAGGCGACGTCTGCAGCGGTCTCGTCGGTTGCGTCGTTGGAAAGGAACTCGCTGCAGTAGTTGAGGCCGACGATACCGCCCATGTCGCGAATGGTGCGGAACTGGTCGTCGGTGAGATTGCGCTTGACGCCGCAGACGGTGCGGGAGTTGGAGTGGCTGGCGACGAAGGGGCGCGTGGCGTGGGCGACAACCTCGTCAAAGCACTCATCGTTGAGGTGGGAGACGTCGAGTACCATACCGGCGTGCTCCATCTGCGTAAGTGCCTCGATGCCGGCGGCGGTGAGGCCGGCGTGGGTATCGTGCCCGCTCGCGAGCGGTCCCTGCGCGTTCCAGCTGAGTGACGACATAAGCACGCCCAAGCTCTTGAGCACCTCGATCAGCGCGGGGTCCTCGGCAAAGAACGTGGCGTTTTCGATGGTGTGGATGCAAGCGACCTTGCCGTCCTTGAGCGCGGGGCGAATGTCTGCGGCGCTGCGTACGTTGACCATGCGGTCGTGGTTGAGCATTGCCTGGCCGCTCATATGCGCCATGATTTGCGCCTGGAAGCGCGCGGCGTGGGCGGCGGGAATCTCGTCGGGGACAAACGTGGCGAAGCACTGTGCCCACGGCGTGTTGCCGATCTTTGCGAGCGAGATGGCGCAGGCGTTGCCCTCGATGAGATCGAAATCTTGCGGATGCGTTTCGTCGCCGGGGAAATAACCGTCGGTGCCGGCGGTAAAGCGCAGGTCGAGATCGAGCGTGGCCCAGCCGATGCGGTCAGCGGTGTCGCAGTGTAGGTCAAATACGGGATATGCCATGGTTCCTCCGGTTGCAGCGTTTCTTTGCAAACTGTCATTGAATTGTATGACTAGGGTATAGTTAGCGCCATATGTTCATGGCGGCCCGCGTTGTGCGCCGCCCTTATTACGGAGGTTACCATGTCCAACCAGGGCAAGAAGGTCAAGACCCATTATCGCGGCACGCTCGATGACGGCACGCAGTTCGATAGCTCCTACGATCGCGGCGAGCCGCTGGAGTTCACCTGCGGCGCCGGTCAGATGATCAAGGGCTTCGACGCCGCTGTTGTCGACATGCAGGTGGGCGAGAAGAAGACCGTGCACATCCCGGCTGCCGATGCCTACGGCGAGCACAATCCCGAGATGGTTATTACCTTCCCGGCCGAGCAGGTTCCCAACATCGAGCAGATCGAGAAGGGCATGAAGCTCTTCCTGTCCACGCCGAGCGGCATGCCTGTCCCCGCCGTCGTCATTGACGTGACGCCCGAGGCCGTGACGCTCGACGCCAACCACGAGTTGGCCGGCAAGGACCTCAACTTTGATATTGAGCTCGTCGAGGTCGAGGGCTAGAGCATGCCTGAACGCTTGGTTTCGACGACATGTTTGGGAAATCTCAACGATCCGTCCTATGAACTCCTGCTTCGCCGGGAGCTGGGCGGTGTCTTTGAGGTCGATGAGCTACTGCTCGATTGGGACCAGGCTGATGTATGCGTGTTTGTGGGCGTGACGGAGCTGGGGCGCACGATCGATGTTCGGCTGGATGCTACCGACGGTGGTCGTCTTGCCGACGGCGACGTGCTCGCCATTGACCGTTCGGGCGTGGTGCCCGTGGCGGTTGTCGTGCGCCTGCGCAGCGCCGAGGTTTATTTGGTCGAAGTCGACCGCATGGATCCGATTGCGCTCGCGCATGCGTGCTGGGAGATCGGCAACATGCATGCGCCGCTCTTCCGGGGCGACTCGGACGAGCATACCGTGCGCATGTATACGCCGGTGCAGCCTGTTTTGGGCCGCATGCTCCGGGGTATCGAGGGCGTTCGCCTCTCGGTGGTTACCCGTGAACTCGATACGGACCGGCGCTTTGCGTCGAGTGCGGCGGAGGTCGTCGTTAGCATGGCTCCGGACTTTACCATCGTAAAGAAGGCGCGCGGTTAACGTGCGTATGAGTAAGACGGACTTTGAGAGGCAGCTATTCAAAGTCCGTCTTACTGTTGATGAGGTGCTTTGGGGGAAAGCATATGGGTCTTGAGGGAATCAAGCTGATTGCATGCGATTTGGACGGCACGTTGCTGCATCCGGGGGAGCGCGAGCCGCGTTCCGAGGCCTTTGAGCTTATCGATGAGCTACATCGTCGCGGTATCGTGTTTATGCCGGCGAGTGGTCGTCAATATGCGAGCTTGCGCTACCTGTTTGCCCCGGTGGCCGATGAGCTCGCCTATGTATGCGAAAACGGAGCCCTGGTGATGAGCGAGGGGCGTGCCGTGGTCAAGCGCTCTATGGAGCGTAGCCTTGCTATGGATATCGCGAATGCTGTGGTTGCGTATCCCCATGCCGACGTGACCCTTTCGTGTGAGGGACACCTCTACACCATGAGCGGCAACGATGCGTTCGTCGACCATTTGCGCTATGAGGTCCACTGCGACGTGGCGGTGGTCGACCGTCCCGAGGACATCGACGAGGACGTCATTAAGATTGCCTTCCAGACGCCCGAGGTGGATCAGCCGGCGGCGCTGGAGCATTTTGAGCGCCTCTTTAGCGACCGTGTCGACGTGATGACGTCGGGAACCGAATGGACGGACTTTATCGGTTTCGGTTCGGGCAAGGGCTCCGCGCTTGCCGATTACGGTCGTGCCCTGGGGATTTCGCCCGATGAGATGATGGCGTTTGGCGATAACGAAAACGACCGCGACATGCTCAACGTCGTGGGCCATCCCTATCTGATGGAGAGCTGCAACCCCTCTATGCGTGGCATTAACGACCGCGTCCGCTACGTGCGCACGGTCGAAGAAGAGCTGCGTCGTCTACTTGCTGAGTAGACATTTGGGACATGTCTAGAAATCTACTTTTTGCTGCAAAGTGCGGAAAGGTGGATTTTAAGGCATGTTCCAAACATCTACCGACAGTCAGGGCAGAGACCCTCGAAGATGGTGTAGTGCGACGTGACGTGCCAGCCGATTTGCTCGGACGCCTTGGCGTCGAGCTGGCATCGAAGGGGAGCGGTACGTCGATGACGCGGCTGCACGAGGTGCAGATGATATGTGCGTGCGGCTCGATGGTGCGATCGAAGCGACTCCCGCCCGGCGTCTTGATCGAGAGGATTTCTCCGGCATCTGCCAAGAGATTAAGATTGCGGTAGACCGTACCGCGGCTGATTTTGTCATCCTGCGCGCGCACGACGTTGTAGATTTCGTCGGCGGTGGGATGGTTATAGCTTTGGCGCACGGCGTCAAGAACCAGCTTTCGCTGCCTGGTATTCCTTCTTTGCACCGCCATGCGCCTCGCCTCTTTTCTACTAACGGTCGTAGGTAAATGATACCGTATTTAGCACACAATACTAATAATGAGGAGTGAAACCGTCTTCATTGGCAAGTGGGGCTCGGACCTGGGCGTCTACGAGGCGAAAACGCGTCCCCATGCGCTCGTAGGAGGCATGAAGCGCCTCGAGATGAGATAGGATGTTTGCCGGAGCTCCCTGTATCTCCATCTCGACTGAGCCGTCTTCCATGTTACGCACCCAGCCGGTGAGCGCGCGTGCCTGCGCGAGGTTGGTGTTGGTAAAGCGAAAACCAACGCCTTGGACTTGCCCCGCCCAGCGCAGGAAATAGCGCAGGGGAGTGTCTTGAGTGACCCCGTCGCTTGCGAGCACAGTAAGCCTGCGGCGCAGCTCGAGCTCGACGTTTGACGGCTTTTGAGGCTCTCGACTGCCGCTGGTGACGCTGGAGAAGAACGTATCGAAGAAGCCCATCGCTATGCCTGCTTGCCTGCGTCGGCCGGGAAGGTTATGCCGGCCTGCTGGCGCACGGCATCCATGATGCGCAGTGAGACGAGCGTGACATCGCGGTAGTGGCCAAGCTCGTGGCGTCCCGCCGGGGTCTCCCAAATCTCTTCCTTGACGTTATCGATGCCGCCGATGGCGGTGATAAAGTCTGTGAGTTCGTATTCCATGGTGTTGCTCGATTTGGGCAGGTCGAGCACGCGGCCGTTGTCGCCCTGTTCGCGCGGTGCCTCGGTCGCTGAGCCGCGTACGACATCGCCGCGATAGTCGATGCGGACGTTGCGGGGCGTGGACAGATGGTCGATCTGGATAGTGCCACGCTCGCCTTCGATCTGCGAGGGCAGCAGGTCATTCGTAATTTTGGAGTGCGCGAGCTCGACGGAGATGCGGCCACCGCCGTAACTGGCGAGGATAGAACCGCAGCCGTCGATGGGGCCGTGCGTGAGCTGTCGCGTGGTGGGGTCGAGCAGAGTAGCCATGCTCGTAAGGCCGGAGGGCATGCCGAAAATCTCGACCATGGGCTCGACGGTGTAGACGCCAATGTCCATGAGGGAACCCGATGCCATATTGCAGTCGAAGATATTGGTGGAGCGTCCCGCGAGAATCTCGTTGTAGCGCGAGGAATACTTGCCAAAGCGCAATGAGGCACGACGAATGGGCGCAATCTCGCCCAGGGCGTCCTCGATGGCGTGGAAAGCGGGGTCATGGAGCGGGCGCATGGCCTCGAGGGCCACGACACCTGCTGCCTCGGCAGCGCGGAAGACTTCCAGCGCCTGCGCCTCGGTGGCGCAGAAGGGCTTCTCGACGATGACGTGCTTGCCACCGGCGATGCAGGCAAGGGCCTGCTCGTAGTGAAGTGCGTTGGGGCTGCCGATATAGACGGCGTCGACGTCGGCAGCGGACGCAAGCTCGTCAAGTGCGGTGAAGTTACGCTCGCCGCCGTGCTTAGCGGTGAAGGCGGTGCCGCGATCTGCGTCGCGCGAGAGCGTGCCCACAAACGCGGCTTGGTCGTTGGCGTTGACGACCTGGATAAAGTCGTCGGTGATCATGGATGTGCCGATGGTCGCGATGCGCAGCATACGTCCCCCTTGCGTTGTTTGGTCTACAGGATGAGTGTAGCGCGTGGGGATATAAAGCTGCGCGAAAATGCTATTACAGGTCGTTCTCGTTAAAGCCGGTGTCGATATCGAGGTTGGCTCCGTCGGCCGCGGTGGTGGCGAGCTCGTCGCAGCGCTCATTGAGCTCATGGCCGGCGTGACCCTTAACCCAGATGAACTCCACTTTGTGCTTGCTCTTTGCGGTGAGCAGACGCTCCCACAGATCGCGGTTCTTGACAGGCTGCTTGTTGGCGGTCTTCCAGCCGCGTTTTTTCCATCCGTCAATCCAGTGCTTGTTGAAGGCGTTGACGACGTACTGCGAATCGGAATGGACTTCGACGTCGCAGGGGCGGTTGAGCGCCTCGAGTGCCACGATGACCGCCATGAGCTCCATGCGGTTGTTGGTGGTCTTGGCGTAGCCGCGCGAAAGCTCGGAGGTGAAGGTCTTGCCGGCGGGGTTGGTGTATTTGAGCACGGCGCCGTAGCCGCCGCGTCCCGGATTTGATCGGGCCGAGCCGTCGGTATAGATGATGACCTTCACATGGTTCCTTTCGTTGGGTACGTTTCGTGTGAGTGACCATTGTAGCGCCATGCCCGCCGGGGGCTAGCAATCTACGATTTCTACCCCGTCTTCCGACAGTTGGTTGGCATGGATGATGCGGTTGAGCTCGTCGAGGTATTGCTGCAAGAGGGGAGAGGGCTTGCGGTCGTCATGCATGATGTAGCCCACATGCATCGTCGGGGCGTCTGCCAGGGGGATCGAGGCCATGCCCCACTGCATTTCGCTGGAGAGTACGCCGGTCGACAGCGCATAGCCGTTCGAGGTGATAAGCAGGTTGGTGAGCGTCCCGCGGTCGGATACGCGGATATTGCGGTTGCAGGGAATATAGCTAAACGGTTCCTCGGCGTAATAGAAGGAGTTCGAGGTGCCCTGTTCAAAACTATAGCGCGTATAGGGTGTGAGGTCGGCAAGGGACAGTTGCGGGCGGCGGGCGAGCGGGTGGCGTTCGCTGACGAACACGTGGACTTTCGCATCAAAGAGGGGATGAAAGCTCGCTCGGGCATCGGTAAAGGCCTTCTGCAAGACACGGGTATTAAAGTCATCCAGATAGAGGATGCCGATATCGCTGCGAAACGCGCGCACGTCGTCGATAATCTGCGCTGTGGTGGTCTCGCGCATGATGAACTCGAACTTGCTGTCGCGGCAGCGCTCGACTACGTTGACAAAGGCCTCGACCGAAAAGGCGTAGTGTTGGGCGGAAATGGCGAGGCGGGCTTGCGGGGTGCCGCCGTCCTCGTAGCGGGCCTCGAGCATGTCGGCCTGCTCTACGACCTGGCGTGCATAACCCAAAAGCTCGGTGCCGTCGTTGGTGAGTGCAACACCGCGGCTGGAGCGCGTAAAGATTTCGATATGAAGTTCCTGCTCCAGGCTTTTGACGGCATTGGAGATATTGGACTGCGCCGTATAGAGGCGCTGGGCTGCGGCGTTGATCGAACCGGACTCTGCCACGGCGATCATAAAGCGAAGCTGCTGGAGGGTCATCGGCGCCCGTCCCTTCGATAGCTATCTATAAAACCGATAACAGGTTAGCGCTTTTAAGTGATTGACCGAGGGAAACAATGCTCGTACTATTCAAAACACACAAAGGTGGTAGGTAATTAAGCCAACCACGGAACCGGGATGCGAAAGGAGGCCCGCATATGAATTGCTTGCCAAGACGAATGCCGGGCTCCTGTTTGCGCCCGTCGGCGTGATCAGGAGACAGCGACTTACTTCTCTCTTTTTATTTACTTTTGTTCGATCAAGGAGACCATCATGAGCCAGTTCATTAACAACCCCGAGCACACCTTTGGTTTCGATACCCTGCAGCTGCACGTTGGCCAGGAGAGCGCCGATCCTGCATCCGACTCCCGTGCCGTGCCTATCTACCAGACCACGAGCTATGTGTTCCGCAACTCCCAGCACGCCGCCGACCGCTTTGGTCTTGCCGACGCCGGTAACATCTACGGCCGTCTGACCAACTCCACCCAGGGCGTCTTCGAGGACCGTATCGCCGCCCTCGAGGGTGGCGTGGCAGGTCTTGCCGTCGCCTCCGGTGCTGCTGCCATCACCTATACCCTGCAGGCGCTCGCTCAGGCCGGCGACCATGTGGTGGCTCAGAAGACCATCTACGGTGGCTCCTACAACCTGCTGGAGCATACGCTCTCCCAGTTTGGCGTCGAGACCACCTTCGTCGATGCCCACAACCTGGACGAGGTCGAGGGCGCCATCAAGGACAACACCACGGTCATCTACCTCGAGACGCTCGGCAACCCCAACTCCGACATCCCCAATATCGACGCCATCTCCGAGATCGCCAAGAAGCACGGTCTGCCGGTTGTCGTCGACAACACCTTCGGCACCCCGTATCTGTTCCGTCCGCTGGAGCATGGTGCCAACATCGTCGTCCACTCCGCAACCAAGTTCATCGGCGGCCACGGCACCTCGCTGGGCGGTGTGATCGTCGACGGCGGTAACTTCGATTGGAAGGCGAGCGGCAAGTATGCGCAGATCGCCGAGCCCAACCCCTCCTACCATGGCGTCTCGTTTGCCGAGGCTGCCGGTCCCGCCGCCTTCGCAACCTATGTCCGCGCCATCCTGCTGCGTGACGAGGGCGCCTGCATCAGCCCGTTCAACGCCTGGGTCCTGCTCCAGGGCACCGAGACCCTGTCGCTGCGCGTTGACCGTCATGTCGAGAACACCAAGAAGGTCGTTGAGTTCCTAGCTGGTGACAGCCATGTTGCCAAGGTGAATCACCCGAGCCTGCCTGAGCACCCCGATCACGAGCTCTATCAGAAGTACTTCCCTCGTGGCGGTGCCTCGATCTTTACCTTTGAGATTAAGGGTGGCCAGGAGGCAGCTTGGAAGTTCATCGATCATCTGCAGGTGTTCTCGCTGCTCGCCAACGTGGCCGACGTCAAGTCACTCGTCGTACACCCGGCTACCACCACGCACTCCCAGCTCTCTGCCGAGGAGCTCGCCGAGCAGAACATCACGCCCTCCACGATCCGTCTTTCCATCGGTACCGAGAACGCCGAGGATATCATTTGGGATTTGAAGCAGGCCTTCGCCGCGCTGGACGAGTAGGGCGACTTGTGCAAGGACCCCTTGCGACTCGATAGGTATAACTGCATGAAATGCCTGCTCAAGGCGCCTGTGCGAACAATGGTTGCACAGGCGCCTTTTTTGCATAAAGCGTGTCAAAAACAGGGTTTTTGACACGCTTTATGCATTCGAGTTATGGAAAACTCCTGTTGAGTGGATGTGAGTTTTACGCAATTGACGTGCGCCTTTTGAGTAAAACCGCAGGTCGCGATTTGCTCGGGGTACTATGCAGCGCGATTGAATCACACGCAGCTCAAACGCAGCAAAAAACGCACTACGGAGGTTTCCAGCTACATGAGGATCGATTCACGAAAACCGAAAGCCGCCGCCCTTTCCGCCGCTCTGACCGTGGCACTTTTGGCGGGCGCCGGCGCAACTGATGCCCACGCGGCAACACTATCCGATACGGTTGGATCTACGCCGTCCGAGGCGACGCTGGTGCAGCCCGTCGACTACCGCGGCGACGGTTATGGCTCTATGCAGGAGTGGAACGCCTCGATGGGGGCAAAGCGCGATTCCCTGGAGATGCGCGCTCAGATCATTATGAATATGTATGGCGACTATGCTACCGATGACGAGCGTGCTGTGTTGCAGGGCTGCATCGACGGTGCGGGCAGCCTGTTGACGATGGGGGAGGTCGACGCCAAGTCGACCGAGCTCGACGAGCTTCGCTCCACGCTTGAGGATGCCAAGCGCGAGGCGCTCGAGGCTGCCTCAGCCGAAGCCGAGGCCGCTGAGGCCGTTCAGGCTTCGTATTACAACGCCGGCTCCGGCTCGTCTTACACGTCCGCTGCGTATTACGCGAACGGCTCGGGCCTGACGCGCTCGAGCGGCGTCAATAACTATAACGGCCGCCGCGAGACTTATTACAGCAGCAACGTGTTGTATCACCACCGCACGGGCGAATGGACGCAGGATTCCGAGGGCTTTTGGCGCGATTCCGATGGCTACTACGTCGTTGCCGCGGGCGATAAGGCTCAGGGCTCCACGTTTACCGGTTCCAAGGGCGAGTGCAAGGTCTACGATTCGGGTTGCGCAGCCGGAACTACCGATTATTACACCGGTTGGTAATCTGCCGACATCGATTGCATATGACAGACGGGCGCCTTTGCCGAGCTTTCGGGCAACGTAAGGGCGTCCGTTTTGTGCGTGCTTGAGTTAACGGAGTTCTGGCGTTTGCGACGCAGGCGTCAAACATCTCACATCCGTACCCGCGGGCAAGGAGCCCGGTATGGATGCAGTGCGTTCGTGAAGATGAAGGATGTCTTGATTGCGGCATTCCCCTTTTTGGTGGGCGGTCTGGAGTCGGCGGTGGTCTTGGCTGTCGAGGCGCAGGTGCGTCTGAGCTTCGCCGCGACGGCGATGGTCGCTGGCTTTGTGGCCTTTGCGATTGTCATCCTCTCTGGCGTCGGGCTTCATTTCTGCCGTGGCAATGAAGAGGGCGCTGCTGAAACGTAGCGATCTGCTTCCGACCTGTCCGAAATATGTTTGATGCTTTTGTCATGGTTATGCTTGAAGGGGCCTTCGAAAGATTACGATTCGAGCCAATTGCGTTTCCGTTCTTTCGCTGCTCACATGAGCAACGCTACCAAAAGTAAAGATGCGCTGAAAAATCCAAAGGCGATTCCCAGGCCTGCTATGTTGGCAATAAATCCAAACAGTAAAGCTCCTATGGAAACGGCACCGAAAGCGGCGAGGTTGAGAACTGAGGTTATCGTGCCCGGCCGATTTAGTTCTTTCGTGTTTCTCAGGTATTCAGTTATAAGTTGCGTTGAGATCAATCCGCAACAAATGCCTGAAAGCAACGATAAGATGATCGCTATTTGCCATAATGAAAAGAACGCTATCGCGCAAAAAGATATTACAAGAACTAGCAACGGTATCCGTAACGTCAATGGGCCTTTTTTATATAAACGCGTTGCTGCCGATCCAGCTGTTGTTCCGATTGAAAAAGCAAGAAGCAGGTTGCTCAGTATTGCATCCCCCCACTTATTCTGCGCGCACAAGGATATGTAGCCCGGCCCTTGAATAGATGACGTCGCTGTTTCGGCAATTAGAATAAACAGCAACATCAAACGGGCGCTTCTGCTGCTCATGACCGCTTTAACGGTTTCGACTATAGTTTTTGGTTCTGATTCGACCTTTTTCTGAGACGTTTCGGGGCTTAACTTGAGAATCGGGCTAATCCAGAGGAGGCTAGTGGACAACAGCGCGAGGGCCGATAGTAAGGCCATAACATGCTTGGCCGTTGACCCTGAAAGCAATCCAAGAAGAAGGGCGGAGCCTACGGCAGCGGCTTTTTGGGCCGTTAAATAGCGCCTTTGAAGGTTTGCAATGCCTTGGTGGGCGGAGGATTGAATGACCACGGCTTGGGATGAAGTCGCATAATGGGCCTCTATAACTCCTAAAACTGCCGAGGCTACTAGGATGCTTATTAAGCTCTGTGTAAATAATACGGTTACTGCGAAATAACCCAAAAACACAAGAAGTCGAATTAGCGAAATCGTTGTAAATATTATTTTAGGGGGATGGTTGTCGCACATTCTCCCCGCAGGGAGGAATAGAAGCGAGCGGGTAATCGATGAAACCGAGAGAACGAGTGATGGGGCTAAAGCGTCGTTCGAAAGCGCCAGTGCCCAAATAGACAAGTAGGTTAGTAAAAGAGCATCACAGATTTGACCTATCGCAACGGATGATAGGAAGGTAGAGTAGCTCGATTTCATATTTCAATTCCCTTGCGGGCAACTAGAGTTTCAAGATTCAGCAGGAATGTCTTTCCATCTAAAACAGAATGTCCCGTTAGTAGTTTCAGGATGATCTGGCCAACAAGAATTGATGCTGCGGAATAGCAGGCCCAGGGCGTGGCTGATTTGTTGTATTCGAATGAATTCGCAACTCTTTCGTATTCTATAACCTCTGGCCATTTCTGCTCTAACGCATTTTCGTATTTTTGATAGCAAAGAGATTTACTTGGGTCGAAAATGGGCCCGATACGTATTGTCGGAAGAGAGTTGCTGATGCAGGCATAGCATGTTTGATTTTTGAAGGAAACGTTATCAACCCAATAAAGTAAATCGGGCATTGGCCAATCTGCAGCGACTACTGTGAAGTCATTTTCGGATAGGACCCGGCGCATATTTTCTTCTGTAACGAAGCACTCGGTCGTCTTGACTGCTATGTCGGGATTGATCCGCTTGAGCCTTTTTGAAAGGCATATAGTCTTCGGTTGCCCTATATCTTGTTCGTCATAGGCTATCTGTCGTCCAAGGTTGCTTAATTCGATTGTGTCGCCGTCTATTAATTTAATTGCCCCAATACCTGAAGCCGCCAACAGCTCCGCTATCGGCGCTCCAGCGCCCCCACAACCTATGATTGCAATGCTTTTTGTAGCTAAACCTTTTTGACATCTTGAGGGTTCTTCTGAAAAGGTCTCAGATTGCTCGAAATAGGCCATTTGCCGTTTGTACTTAATCGCGTCGTGATTATTCAGCTGTGAGTCGTTACTTTGGCTGGTGATTAGCCTTTTCTCTGCAAGAAAGTTAAGGAATACGTCGAATGAGCTTGGATCATCAGATCTGAATCGTTTCTTTAGATTTGCTACTGATATTGGTTCTGAAAGCGTTTTCAGCATTTGCCATGCTAAATCGTAAGGCTCATTTATCTGAAATGTAGATGTTCCGAATGTGGGGCTAATTATCAGTGATTTTGAATGAGCAGAAATAAAGAAATCTACGCCAGATTTTAGTCTGATATTATCCATCTTTCCCCTTCCAATTATGGGGCGGCATGCCATTTCGGCATGCCGCCCCATTGCGCTAGATGTTCTTGATAATTTCAGATGCATCAAGCTTTTTGGCCTGCTCTTCGATCGTCATTTGTTGCCTCCTTTCTACACAAGTAAAGGTGTTTCTGTATGCAAGAAGCGCTTGCTGAATCCGGGGCGACAAGTTCGCCCTGAACGAGATCGCGCTTTGCAGCGATGGATAGCCCCGCTTTGAGAAGAATCGGCTCAACGTCTTCCTTTGGGAAGAATCGCTCCGTTGCTGTGTAGTCCTTTTTGTTCCAGGTGGCCGCACGACCGTCAAAGGTCAGGATTGAGAAGCCTAAGACGAAGGGGTCTCGACCTGTGTTATATAACGAGGATAGGGGATAGGAAAGAACGCAAGCGTCTTCATATTTGCGAAAATCGACTGAGCCCATGTAATTTTTGAAAGAGCTAAGTGAAACTAGATCAAAGAGAAAGTAACCGCCCGCAGTAAGGCTTGATGCGATATTGATAATTGCAGACCTTAGAGAAATCTCGTCGGGCAAGCAGTTCAAAACATCATCGAGAGCTACGCATAAACCGTATTCGCTAGTATTGAGAGGGTCTTTCGAAATATCTGCTACGGCAAAGCGCAAATCCGGGTATTTATTTTGTGCTACAGAAATCATGTTTGGAGAAAGGTCGACTCCATCAATGTTAAATCCGGCTTCATTGAAGAGATGTGTGAACGTCCCCGTACCGCAGCCAACTTCGAGTGAATGTACATCCCTGCCCAGCTTGCAGGCATCGATAAACTCCCTTTTTAGGAGGGAGAAGAAGGCGGGATAATTATCGTCCCGTTTAAATATGTCTTATGCCTTGGCGAGCTCGTTGTACTCGCTTAGTGAATTGATGTGCATGTGCGAGACTCCTTTCGAAATAGAATTGTACAACGACTGTTGTAGAAACCTACAACAAATCTTTTCTTTTTCTATGGGAGAATGATGATTGGAGGTAGAAATGGTGGATCGTATCAACAGGGCGACTGATTCTTCCACTTTGAGGGTTTATGCAAACTCTGAGCGAATGAGAATCCTTGCAGTATTGCGCAATATTGGCCCATGTAATGTTGGAATGATTAGCGATAAGATTGGGCTTGCTCCGGGAAGCGTGAGTTATCACCTTAAAAGGTTGAGCGCCGCGGGGCTTATAACGAAGTGCGAAGGCAAAGGCGATAAACGTCAAAGCTGGTGGACCATTACCCCCCTGCCTTTAGGTCCGCTTGAAGAATTTGATGATGGAGCGGAAGTTACCGATCTGCTTGCCGTTCGAAGGGCCTCGAGCCAGTCTTATTTTGCCGCCTATTCACGATATCTCGACAAGTTTGATGACTATGATGATTGCTGGCACGGGGCTGAGCTTGGCTTCGACACCGTCCTTCATCTGAATTCTGACGAGCTATTTAGACTTGGCGAGGAGCTTGAAGCAGTTATCGAGCGATGGGCAAACTCGCCCAAAGAATCAGAAGGAAAAAACAAGAAAGCCGTAGCCGTCACCCTGCGCGGCTTCCCTTGGATTCCTTAGCTTTATATAGATTGCTGTAATTTGGATTTGGGGCGTGAACAACGAACATGCAGAATTGCGTTGACCCTGAATGTGGCAACTGGCTCTCTGTGATGGGATTTGGCTGTGTGCGGCGGGCCGCATTCGCCAGGTCGGGTTCGGGTTGCGCAGCCGGAACTACCGATTACTACACCGGTTGGTAATCTGCCGGCATCGATTGCGCATGATGGACGGGCGTCTTTACCGAGCCTTTGGACAACGTAAAGGCGCCCTTGTTTATGTGCATTTGGGTTAACAGAGCGCTTACCGTGGCAGTACGCCGCGCATATGGGCGCGGGGCACACTGGTTCATGAGAAATAAGGTCTTTCTCGTGGAGGAAGTGGTCTTGTGAACGCTCGAGATATCGCCGTTGCCGCCATTGCATTGACGCTTGGTTGCCTTGGTCCTACGGCCGCGCTCGTCGCAGGTGTGCAGGGGTCTTGTGGGGCTGCCTCTATTGTGGTCGGCGCGTTGATCGCGGCCGCGCTGCTGGGAAGTGCGGGTGTAGTCCTTTGTCGCGACGATGAGGACGAGGTGCCGGAGTCGCAACGCTAGCTGTTGTGAGATTGGCCGCCGGTCATAGACGAAGATGAAGGCCGCCGCAGGGGAAAGGTTCCCTTGCGGCGGCCTTGCTGTTAAGGCTGCTGAATGCGGCGCGTTGGCGCTACCAGCTTTTCTCGATATCGCGGATGCGCCGATAGAGCCACTCGTTTTGCGGTGCCTGGATATGGTGTTTGGCTGCGAGGCGGCAGATGGTGCCCGCGAACTCCTCGACTTCGGTATTTCGTTGTGCGATGCGGTCCTGCGCCATCGAGGGCATACCGGCGGGGTCGATTCCCTCGATGAGATGCACCATCTGCGTCAGGTCCGCTTCGGTGAGTTCGATGCCCTCGGCATTGGCGACCGTAAGTGCCTCTCGCATGGCGGAGACAAAGCAGCGACGCTGCTCGGAGCCCGGCTCCGTGGCGCTTCCGTAGGTCCCGCCGTAGGCCATACAGGTTTGGTTGATGCCGTCGTTGAGCATGAGTTTGGCCCACATGCGGTGCGCAATGTCGCTCTCGACGGTATGGGTGATGCCGCAGCGCGTATAGAGCTCGTCGATGGCGGTAACGGTTGCGGAATCCGTACCGGCCGCCGCGCCAAAGCGGATTTCGCCCGCATTGGTAAAGGTGAGCGCGCCGTCGAGGAATACGGCGTCCATGCCCTGGCAGATACCCAGGACGGTGTGCTTCCAGCCAAAGCGCTCGGCAATCTTTTGCTCGCTTGTAATGCCGTTGCACAGCGAGGCGATGAGCGTATTGGGTCCCACGACGCGCTCCATAGTCTTGAGTGCTTGGTCGAGACCGGTGGTCTTGACCGTCAAGATGACCAGATCGGCGGGCGTTGCCTCGCTGGCACGGACGGACATGAGATCGCAGGGCTTGCCGTTGACGGTGAGCGCGTCGTTCGCATGACGCTCAAAACGGGCGTCATCCATGACGTATTCGACGGCGTCGCTGCCGAGCGCCCGGGCGATCATGCTGCCGTAGAGCAGGCCCACGCCGCCCTTGCCAATAAAGGCGACCTTGTTGATCTGCATGTGAATCATCTCCTCACAAAAGGTGCCCACGTGCGGGGCGCCTGATGGATTGTATGCCGCTGGGGTATGTAGCGTGCACCGGAGGCTGAATTTAGAAGAACAAACGCATGGGAACTTATGCCGCGGGGCAGATGGCAAAAACGCGTGCGGGGTATCCGACACCATCGCGGACCTTAGGGAAGGTGCAAAAAATGACGGCGCCTGTGGCGGGAAGCTCGTCCAGATGGTCCATGACCTCGATCTGGTAACGTTCGACCGAGAGGATGTACTGCTCGCCGGGGTAGGGGTAGGCGTCCTCACGCGTGGTCACACTCGCCTCCTTTCATCGGGCTTTTTGCTGATGTTAAAGCGGTGCCGTGACAGCTCGATTTCTGCTGCGTTACGATACGTTCTCGATTGCGATTCCACGATGTTTCGGCCGCGTGACCATTGTGTTTCGCCTTGCCGGGGCGCTGATGGCGAAGGGAGGGTCTGTGCAATACCGCGTTGACCCCAAAAGTGGCAACCGTATCTCGGCGTTGGGCCTGGGGTGCATGAGATTTCCTGGTGCTCCGGGACGCCCGGATGCAAAGACGGCCGATGTCATCATTTCCCGTGCGGTGGAGCAAGGGATTAACTACCTGGACACGGCCTATCTTTATCCCGGCAACGAGGCTTGCGTGGGGGCATCTCTGGAGCGCCTGGGCCTGCGCGATAAGGTGTTGCTGGCGACCAAGCTACCGCACGCCTCGTGCAGGTGCGCGGAGGATTTCGACCGGTTTTTCGACGAGCAGCTGCGCCGCCTGCAGACTGACCATATCGACTATTACCTCATGCACAACATCACCTCGCCTGCGCAATGGGAGCGCGTGACGGCGTTGGGAATCGAGGACTGGATTGCACGCCAAAAGGCTGCGGGGCGTATTCGCCAGATAGGCTTTTCGTATCATGGCAGCGCGGCGGACTTCCTGACGATGCTCGATGCATATGAGTGGGACTTCTGCCAAATTCAGTACAACTACGCCGGAGAGCGCTATCAGGCGGGAACGGCGGGGCTCTTGGCTGCCGCCGAGTGCGGGCTCGCGGTGTTTGTGATGGAGCCGCTTTTGGGCGGACGCCTGGCGGGCAAGCTGCCGCCGCGGGCCCGCGCCGTTCTCGATGGTGCGAACGATCCGCATTTGCGCACGCCTGCCGCTTGGGGTCTTTCGTGGGTGTGGAACCATCCGCAGGTGACGATGCTGCTTTCGGGCATGACCGATACAACGCAGGTGGATGAGAACGCGGCACTGGCCGATCGGGCCCTGCCGGATTCGATGACAGATACTCAGCTCGATGCCATCGCACGCGTGCTGACGGAGTTTGAGAAATCGAACCGCGTTCCGTGCACGGCGTGCGGCTACTGCATGCCGTGCCCTAGGGGCATCAATATTCCCGGCTGCTTTGCCGCCTACAACGCGAGCTATGCACATAGCTGGTTTACGGGCCTGTCACAGTACTTTACGGCGAGCGCGGTGCGTACGAGTGAGGCCAAGCTCGTGAGTAATTGTGTCAAGTGCGGCAAATGCGCACGCCACTGTCCGCAACACATTGATATCCCCGAGCGTCTCGACGATGTGCGCCGACGTTTCCAGCCTGGCCCCGTAACGGCCGTGCTTAAAGCCTTTTGCAAAACGCGCTCCTGATGCTCCTTTTATTAGCTGCGGTGGAATAGTTCCCGTTTGCGGCAGAATAGGGGCCAAACAGGAACTATTTCACCGCAATTGAAGGGGGCTGTCGTGGGTCATCGGGATTCATGTGATGATTTGCGTGAGGTTCGTTGGGGCGTTTTGGGCGCTGGGCACATTTCGCATCGATTTGCGTCATCGCTCAGGGAGGTGGACGGGGCACGGCTTGTGGCTGCCGCTGGCCGCACTCCTTCGCATGTTGAGGAGTTTTGCAGGGCGTTTTCGATTGATGCCGCGCACAGTTATGCCACGGCTGACGATAGCGGCGATGCGGCTTATGATGCGCTGATTGCCAATCCCGATGTCGATACCATTTATTTGGCACTTCCGCATGACATGCATGCTCATTGGGTCTGTCGGGCACTGCGCGCGGGAAAAGCCGTACTGTGCGAAAAGCCGGCCGTTTTGAATGAAGAAGAGGCCCATGCGATCGCCTCCGTTTCCCGTGGGTGCGGTGTGCCGTTTATGGAGGCGATGAAAAATCGGTTTTGTCCGATGCATACTCGCGTGAAGGGTTTGCTTGCGTCGGGCGAGCTCGGCCGTATCGTCTCGATCGAAAGCGTACAAAAACTCGATTATGGTGAGTCCCCTTCGAGTTACCTGCTTGATTCGTTGCAGGGTGGCTGTCTATATGACATGGGCTGCTATGCGGTCGGGTGGTTTGAGGATTTGCTTGCGGGTGCGTGCGATGTTTCGTCTCGTGAAGTTCGCTGGCGTGACGTATCGGGCGGCCGCGTGGATTGGGCCGATGAGATCCGTATGAGTGTCGGCGGTATACCCATTCATATGGTGTGCGACGGTAAAGCAGCATATGAAAGCCGCTTAACGATTGTCTGCGAGCTGGGCTCGTTGGAAATCGAACGCCTCCATCGCCCCGAGCTCGCCCATGTGAAGTACTCCGACGGACGAATGCTCGAAATAAATGCCCCGTTTGAGGTCGATGATTTCTATGGCGAAATCCAGCATGCGACCCAGCTCTTCCGGGCGGGGAAACTCGAGAGCCCCGTCATGCCCCTTGCCGCCACACAGCGCTGCGCGCGCATTATCGATGCAATCCGTCTAGCCCTCTAGGACTTGGCGCTGACGCATGGGGGGATCATGATGCCGGTGCCCGTGGTGCTTGGTGGCCCGCATCTCTGATGCCCCTTTTATAAGTTACGGTGGAATAGTTCCTGTTTGCGGCAGAATAGAGCGCCAACAGGAACTATTTCACCGCAACTGATGAGGGGGAGTTGGGGATGCTGACGATCGGGTGTCACCTATCCACGACGAAGGGCTATCGGGCAATGGGGGAGGCGGCGCTATCCATTGGCGCCAATACCTTTGCATTCTTTACGCGCAACCCGCGCGGCGGCAAGGCGAAAGACCTTGACATGGATGACGTGGCGGCCCTGCGTGAGCTTATGGAGCAAAACGGCTTTGGTCCGCTCGTGGCCCATGCCCCGTATACCTATAACCCCTGCTCGGCCAAAGAGCGGGCGCGCGAGTTTGCCCTGGAGGCCATGGCCGAGGACCTGCAGCGTATGGAGGCGCTGCCCGGTAACTACTACAACTTCCATCCCGGCGCGCATGTGGGGCAGGGCTCCGACGCCGGCATTCAGATGATCGTCGACACCCTGTGCCAGGTGATGTTTGAGGGCCAGCAGACGACGGTGCTGCTCGAGACCATGGCCGGCAAGGGCACTGAGGTGGGCCGCAGCTTTGAGGAGCTGGCGCTCATCATCGAGGGCGTTGCCGACAAGCGCCCCGAGCTGTCGACCAAGCTGGGCGTTTGCCTGGACACCTGCCATGTAAATGACGCCGGCTATGATATCGTCCACGATCTTGATGGCGTGCTCGACGAGTTCGATCGCGTGGTGGGTATCGAGCGCCTGCGCGCCGTGCATATCAATGACTCCAAGAACCCCTGCGGTGCCCATAAGGATCGCCACGAGTGCATCGGTAAGGGCTATCTGGGTAGTGAGGAGTTTGGCGGCGGTATGCAGGTTATGCAGAATATTGTATCGAATGGCCGCTTGCGTTCATTGCCATTTATTTTGGAGACACCGAACGAACTTGCAGGTTATGCGGCTGAAATCAAACTGTTAAGGTCATTGCAGCAGTAATGACTGTTGCTAAGTGGAGTGTTCCATTCACGTTATGGGTTTGTTTCAATCAGTTTTCTAATTGCAGATTCTTCCAAGCAGGTGCATAATAACCCTCAGTTTTTGCAGACCTCTGAATCACGTGGGGTCATTGGAAGGAGACTGATTATGAAGCTGAAGAAGCTTGGCACATTTGCCGCCACGGGTGCTGTGGCGCTCGCCCTCGCTCTGACGGGCTGTGGCTCGTCCAACGCCACCTCTGGTTCTGATGCCGGTTCCAGCAGCTCTGACGACGCTAAGGTCGAGAAGGTCGACGGTTCCAAGGAGTACGCGCTCGTCAAGGACGGTACGCTGACCGTCGGCACCTCTGCCGAGTACGCTCCGTTTGAGTACAAGGATGACAACGGCGATTATCAGGGCTTTGACCTTGAGCTCATCAAGGCTATCGGCGACAAGCTGGGCCTGGATGTCGAGTATGTCAACAATGACTTTGACACGCTGGTTCCGGGCGTCGCTTCGGGCGCCAAGTATGACGTCTCCATCGCGGCTATCACCGACACGCCCGAGCGTGAGAAGGAAGTCACTTTCTCCGATTCCTACTACATGGACGATCAGGCTATCGTGACCAAGGTCGATAACACCGACATCACGGCCGACAACTACAGCGAGAAGCTCAACAACGCCGACGCTACCATCATCGTCCAGTCTGGCTCGACCGCCGAGTCCTTTGCCCAGGAGAACTTCCCCAAGGCCAAGATCGTCCCCTACAAGGACGCTACCGAGTGCTTCAGCGCACTGCAGTCCGATAAGGGCGACGCCGTAGTCACCAATCGCTCCGTTGCCAGCCAGCTGACCGCCGAGCAGTTCAACACCTGCCAGACCATTAAGCAGATCAGCACCGGCGAGGAGTACGCCATCGCCATCAACCAGGGCAACACCAAGCTCAAGGACGATATCAACCAGGCCATCAAGGACCTGACCGACGACGGTACCGTCGACGCCCTCATGGCTAAGTACAACATCAAGTAAAATAACTACTTGATTGCGCGCGGGCCCTTTCCGTTTTGGCGGAGAGGGCCTTTGCGCTTCTCTTGACGGAGAGCATTTCCGTCTCGTTTTGCCGGCAACTTCTACGATAGGAGCCACCTTGTCTCGACTGAACAAAGGGGCCGCGGAGCAGCGTTTTCCACTGCCCGCCTTGCTCCAAAAGCTAGTCTGCGTCATGGCCGTGGCGCTTGCGCTGGTGTGCGCGGGGGCATATGCGCCCACGACCGCCCAGGCGCTTGAGACCGCAAAGATTACCGCCCGACCCAACACCGGTTCGGGCAGCGCTGTGGTCGGCGGTACCGAGACGCGCATTACCTGGGAGGTCCAGGCCGATGCCGACGAGGAGCTGAGCGGTCTTTCGCTGACGTTTGTCGACGGCACGACGTTTGGTACCGATGACACGCGATTGACGATGCTCTCGGGCGAGGACCTCATGGATCGTACGCCCATGAAGCCCACGTGCAAGGCTGACGGCCAGACGCTCAAGATCGACTTTGGCGAGACGGCGCCTGCCGGCGGCTTTTTTCGTGTCGAGGTTTACGGCGTGACGTTTCCCGTCGAGGGCGGCGAAGAGGCCTTTAGCGGCACCTATACGCTCGCCGACGGTTCGACCAAGAAGATTTCCAAGATTCCTTCCGTCGAGATTAAGGGCGTGACGGCATTCGACAACTTCCTGGCCGACCTTAAGGAGCAGCCGTGGGTCGAGGCATGGAATTCCAACATGTTCCTTCGCCTGTTCCTGAACCCGGTCATTTTGGTCCAGAGCCTGCCGATCGTCTTCAAAGGCTTCCTCATGTCGCTCTCGATCGTGCTCGTGGCGTTTCCGCTGGCAATTCCCTTTGGCTTTGCCTTGTCGCTCATGCGCATCTCCAAGTCGCGCATCCTGCGTTGGCTTGCCGGCATCTATGTGAATATCATCCGTGGTACGCCGGCGTTCCTGCAGATCTACATCGCGTTCTTTGGCCTGCCGCTTGCCGGCGTCAAGGTGGACGACTATGTGTTGGGCGTCATCGTCATGGCCATGAACTCATCCGCCTACCTGTGCGAGATCTTCCGCGCCGGTATTCAGTCGATCCCCAAGGGCCAGAATGAGGCCGCGCGTTCGCTGGGCATGAATGCCTTCCAGACGCTGCTCTACGTTATGATTCCGCAGACGTTCCGCAATGTTTTGCCTACGCTGACCAGTGAGTTCATCCTGCTTTACAAGGATACGTCGCTGCTCGCGGCCGTGGGCGTGGTCGAGATCGTCATGAACGCCCGCACCATCGTGGCCACGACGGGGTCCATCACGCCGTATGTGGTTGCCGCCCTGTTCTATCTGGTCATCACCCTGCCGCTTGCGCGCTTGGTGAGCGGTCTTGAGGCGAGGCTTCTGGGGACGGCCGAAACCAAAAAGAAGCGTCCCACCAAGAGTGCCGGACAGGTTGTCGCGACGCCCGCCGATCACATCGCCGGTCTGTAAGGAGGTCCTATCATGAGCGAAACCAATAACTCGAACGAGGTCGTCGTCAGCATCAAGAACCTCCAGAAGGCCTTTGGCGATAACGTGGTCCTGCGCGACATCGATCTGGATGTGCACAAGGGTGAGGTCGTCGTAGTCCTGGGTCCTTCGGGCTCGGGCAAGTCGACGATGCTTCGCTGCATCAATCGTCTGGAGCATCCCACGAGCGGCTCGATTGTCGTTGAGGGCGTGGATGTGTGTGCCAAGGGCGTCGACCTTAACAAGGTTCGTACACATCTGGGAATGGTGTTCCAGCAGTTCAATTTGTTCCCGCACCTGTCAGTCAAAAAGAACGTCATGCTCGCGCAGCAAAAGGTGCTCAAGCGCAGCAAGGAAGAGGCCGAAAAGATTGCCGTCGAGGAGCTGACCAAGGTCGGTCTTGCCGAGCGTATCGACTTTATGCCGAGCCAGCTTTCGGGCGGTCAGCAGCAGCGCGTGGCCATCGCCCGTGCCCTGTCGATGAACCCTCACGTCATGCTCTTTGACGAGGCTACGTCGGCGCTCGACCCCGAGCTCGTCCGCGACGTTCTGGGTGTCATGCGCGACCTGGCACGCGACGGCATGACCATGATCGTCGTGACGCACGAGATGGGCTTTGCCCGCGACGTCGCCGACCGCGTTGTCTTTATGGACGGCGGCGTTATCGTGGAGGAGGGCACGCCGAGCGAGGTTTTCGACCATCCCAAGAGCGAACGCACCAAGGCGTTCTTGGGCAATATTTCGTAGCCGCTTTATATGACTGACATAGCAGAAAACGGGAGCCGGATGTGATCCGGCTCCCGTTTTTGTTGGGACGCGAATGTGTTTTGGTGCAGAGCGCGTTACGGGCGGAGCTCATTGCCACTAGGCGAGCTCGGCTCCAAGGGCGCGGCAGGCCGCCTCGCCCTCATCGTCGGGGGCGTCGTAGCAAATGACGGAATCGACGACGTTGACACCTGCCTCATCGGCGTCGGCCTTCCAGTTGTCCATCCACTCGCCCTCGGCCCACGAGTAGGAGCCAAAGAGGACGACCTTCTTATCGCCGAGGGTCTCCTTGACCTCGTCCCACATCGGCTGGAACTCATCGTATTCGAGCTCCTCGGAACCCATGGCGGGGCAGCCGAAGGCGAAGGCATCGTAGTCGGCGGCCTTGTCTGCGGAGAAGTCGGCGCAGGGGATGACTTCGGGCTCGGCGCCCGCGGACGTGGTGCCTTCGGCGACAAAGTTTGCCATGGCCTCGGTGTTGCCCGTGCCGCTCCAGTAGACGACTGCAATCTTGCTCATGTATTGTCCTTTCGGTTGTGCGGCGTGCGGCCGCGGTTTGTACGTTCTATCGGGTCGCCTGGGCAAGTTGCGCCAAGCTGCAGCCCTGTTGATAGATGTAGGTAAGGTATTGCGTGCATGCGCGATAGGAATCGAAGGTCGTGAGCGCCTGCTCAACGTTTGTGTATACCTTCCATGCGCCAAAGACCTTATAGTTTTCGCCGTGCTGGACGATGAACTCGTGGACGTCGTCGTAGGGATATCCAAGGAAGTAGCCTATTTCGTGCGGAAACTCGCAGGTGCAGTCTTTGCTGCAGCTAGCTTGCTGGGGTAGTGCGCATCGAGTCTGGCTGCAGGCGCATTCCGCGACGTTATTGCTTGCGAGCGTGATGCGCGATGCCAGGTGCGCAAGGCATAATGGCAGATTGTCGGTGTCGTAGCCCTCCTTGGCGAGTGCCGTTTTGGTGCGCGGGTCAGCAAGGTAAGTGGCGAGGCTATTGGGCCGATATGCGTACACGAGCGCTCCGCAGGGCCGCCAGACCAAAACACTCAGGTGGATGCCGAGCGGGTCAAGCTCGCGATTGCACTGGGCGATAACGTTGAGCAGGCGCGCTCGGCGTTCTGCGATGGTTTCGGTTGCGGTCGAGCCGTCCCCGTGGGCGTAGACGCCGGGATAGGTAAAGAGCGATGCCGGCTTGATGCCCGCGAGCGTGGGAGAGCAGTTGCGCACGACTGCTGCCTGAAACGATGGGATGTCTATGGTTCGAGTCACGGCGCTCCTTGCGGATCTAAACTGTTAGCCTAGGAAAACTTATACACGAAAGTAAGCTATGGTCAACTAAAAAGTTTGAAGAGGGAAACTAATTGACCGAACGGACATGATTTTGGGTTAAGATGAGGACACCCCATGGGGGGTATCTAGATAGGGCTACTTGAAAGGGGAGCGCATGAGTGACTTGCTC
The DNA here is from genome assembly GCA_900546375.1 of uncultured Collinsella sp. Taxonomy (GTDB): domain Bacteria; phylum Actinomycetota; class Coriobacteriia; order Coriobacteriales; family Coriobacteriaceae; genus Collinsella. The sequence goes on along the minus strand of URCO01000002.1, from coordinate 94,527 downwards.
AACCCTGCAAATCTCATCGTGCTGGCCGTCATTGCCGTCGGCATGTTTTTTGGACTGCGTCGCATTGCCGCTTCGACACACGGGAAGAGTTGTTGCAGCGATGGCGCGAGCGGCAAGAAGGCCAAAAAGGTTGTTGTGATGGATACCGATGAGTCTCACTATCCCTATAGCGATGAGTTGCTTATCGGCGGCATGAGCTGTGACGGCTGCGCTCAGAACGTAGCCAATGCCCTCAATGCGCTGGATGGCGTGTGGGCAACGGTGACGTATGCGGACCACACGGCACGTGTGCGCTCGAAGCGCCCGGTTGATCGCGACGCACTCGAGACGGCGGTGAGGGGTGCGGGTTATTACGTTATGAAAATGTAGGCGTTGCCCTCTCCGGTGGGTACCAGCCTCCTGCCCATTGTGACTATCGGCATCCAAAAATTTGCGCAAAAATAACCTTTAGATGCGGCAAAAGTGGAGTTTGGTGACGGTTTGCGCGGAATTCGCCACCAATCGAGCATCTATTAACCCGTCCAAAAAATTACAGGTGTATATTTATACGCTGATTATTGCTGTGCTCAGATTGCAATTAATCGTGGACAGAAATGAAGAATGCTAAAACTGGGCTTTAGGACAGGGGAGGCTATAACCTTATGAGACGAGTGGGAACACTTGGCTTGGTGGCAGCGCTTGCCGCTATCTTGGTATCGCCGCTGCCGGCGCACGCCGAAGACGCTTCGGGTGCCGTTACCTACAATGCGGGAAATGGGTATTCCTTTGAGAAGCTCTCGCATCCTACGGTAGGAACGTCGCAGCCGGATGGCATCGTCGACTACCAGGGTGACGGTGCCATTGCCGTTCCGGGCGCTGATGGTAATACGGCCAACAACGAAGGCGATCGCGGCCAGAGCTACACTTGGGCGGCTGCGAGCTATGGTGACTGGCTTTATGTGGGCACCTGCTATGCGGCGATGGGCAACACGATGACGCTCATGAAAAGCGCGCTGGGCGATTCCTTTGATGCCGAGACCATGCGCCTGACGCTGGAGGCCATGTTTAACGGCACCTTCTTCTATGGACAGCAGAAGGAGGACGGCACGGCCGATAAGGACAGCAACAGCATCTTGCTCAAGATCAATACCAAGACCGGTGAGACCAAGCTGCTAATCTCTGATTCGCTCAACGGCGTCGCTCCTTTTTTTCGCAATGCCGTGAGCTATAAGGGTAAGCTCTATTTCTGCGGCACCGTCAGGTACAATGGCGGCCAAAACGGCCTGCCTGCTGTATACGAGATCGATCCTAAGACGGATGAGTACAAAGTTGTCTATCAGGGCCTTTCGAGCGCGCAGGATCAGGGTGCCGCCTTCAAGCAGGGCATTGCTACCGGTATCCGCGGCATGTGCGTCCATGATGGCCAGCTCGTCATCAGCAATGTGGGTAAAAATGCGGCCGGTAAGTTTGTGGCGACGATCCTGACGTCGTCTGACCCCTCGAAGGGCCAGGGCAGCTTCACCGAGATTGCCAACTCGGACACGCTGTTTGGCTATCCGGTGATTCGCTATCAGGACAGCATCTACGGCGGCGCCATTTGGGATATGGCCTCGTACAATGGCCATCTCTATGTCACCATCTGCACCGGCACGCCCGAGAACGCTCCCGATGATAATTCCATGCAGTCGTTTGCCATGGTCCGTGGCGACAAGAACGCCGACGGCAGCTATACGTGGACTCCGATTGTCGGCGATAAGGATGCGACCGATCCAAAGTGCCGTGCAAAGTACTGCTTTGGCATCGATCCTGCCCGTACCCGTTCTGGCGCTGCCAACCTCATCGTCTACAACGACTACCTCTATATCGGTGAATACAACGACGAGGAGATTGCCCTCGAGCGCATCCTGTTCAACAAATCCAACACCGAAGAGGGCGGCAAGAGCAGCATGGGCGGCGTTGACTGCTCGTTTGTGAATGCCAATCTTGAGCAGTCGGTTAACATCTATCGCATGGACAAGGACGAGAACATGGAGCTCGTCGTTGGCGATCGCACCGACATGTTCCCCGAGGGCGGCATTTCCGGCCTGACTTCGGGCTTTGGCCGAAACGAGAACCAGTACATTTGGCGCATGCAGAAGTTCGACGGCAAGCTGTATATCGGTACCTTTGATACCGCGAGCCTGCTTGAGCCGATCGGCCAGTTCTCCAATGGCGACATTATCGATATGACGCCCGAGGAGTGGGACTCTCAGGTTCAGCGCCTTAGGGACCTGCTCGATCACCTGCTCGACAAGAAATCGCCTGACGACCCCATCGTTCCCGTGAACACGCTTGCGGACGATGATTCAAACGAGGCCGTCGAGGTCGATGATTCGAACGAAGCTGCCGAGGTTGATGATTCAAACGAGGCCGTCGATGTCGATGACGAGAAGACCGAGGTTGCTAAGGGCTTTGGCGATCTAAGCGATGCGCTGGAGGATGCCACGGGCGATCTTTGCGATCAGGCCTCGACGATGTCCCAGGACTTTGAGGACGACGCCGCTTATGTCCAGAAGATCGATGGCGAGATCGCGTACTTCAAGTCCTTTGCCGACCAGTATCAGGACATGCTCGATAGCTATGAGAGCCTGAAGCAGCAGTACGAGGATGCCTATGGCACCGAGCTGCCGGGCGATATTCAGGATGCGCTCGATAAGCTGCTGAGCGAGGAGAACCTCAAGAAGCTGCAGAGCGTGCTTACGTGCATGTACTACCTGCGCGATGCCGAGCGCGGCTTTGATATGTATGTGACCGAGGACGGCGTGAACTTTACGACGCTGACGACCAATGGCTTTAACGATCCGTATAACCATGGTCTGCGCACCTTTGCGGTGACCAACCAGGGTCTGTGCCTTGGTACCGCCAACCCGTTCTATGGCTGCCAGGTTTGGATCCAGCGCAAGGAGAATTCGGAGAATCCGATTGATCCCGGTACTCCGGATCCGACGAAACCCACCAATCCTTCGCAGCCGGGTGGCGGCGATCAGCCTGGTGGCAGCCAGACGGGCGGCAACGACCAGTCGAGCAGCACCACGACAACCGTCACGACGGCCACTAAGAAGACTCCGAAGGACGGCTCGCTGCCTCACGCTGGCGACTCGACCCTCACGCTGGTCTTGGGATTGCTGGTTGCAGCTGCCGCGGTGCTTGGCATTGCCCTCGTCTTGCGCAAGCGTTCTTGTCGCTAGGCGCGTCCGCGCAGCTCGATGTTTTTGATATCGTCGAAGTCGATGGCGATATCCCTGAGTTTGAGCAGCTTGAATGCGGGTAACACTTCGTCGAGAATGCCCGTGCGGCTACGATAGCCGTACATATCGTAATAGGTGACGCGCACCAGGTCGCCGCGTTTGAGGCCCTCGAGCTTTTTCGAAAGCTCGAGGGCTTTTTCTTCCGTGAGTTCGCATTTGGGCTCAACAGTGATCTCTTGTTTGCGCACGAGCTCGTAGTATCCCGTGAGGGCGGCAAAGGGCATAAACTGTGCGGCACGGCCGGCGCGGACGGCGCCGTTGGCGGTGAGCTTGGGGTCGGCGGATCGACGTCTTCCCTCGGGGTCCGCTAGACGTTCAAAAGGCGTCGGTGGCCGCATCGGCTGTTGTTGGGACTTAGGCACGATGTCCTCCTACCTGATCGTTGCGTTCGCGTGCGGTGGCGCCGGCGGTGAAGCTTAATCCCTTGACGAGCGCGTTCTTGCCGTACTTGCCCTTCACGGCCAGGACGGCGCGCGCCAGGTCGCGCTCGCGCTCATCGGCCTTAACATCGCTGAACAGGTCGATAGTGGCAAATTCCTCGGGCACCAGATTGCCAAATCCCAGGTTGATGCGCTTGACCGGTCGTTTGGGATCGACAGTCTGCGCCCAGAGCTCATCGAAATAGCCCATGATCTTCTTAAACGAATTGGTGCGCTCGGGCAGCTTGCGCGAGGCGTTGGAGTGCGCAAAGAGCGCGGCATAGCCACCACGCGGCTTGCCGCCGTGTTCGCCCACAAAGATGCCGTCAATCGCCTGTGCCTCTCGCACCAAACGTCGGCGTTCGTCATCGCGCTGGACGGGCTTGGGCGCGCGGGGTGCGAGCTTGGGGCCGGCGGTTGCGGCGGGTTCGATGCTCGACGTGCTCGAACGCAAATGCCCGCATCCGTCTACATATTGCGCTGTGCCGCTGGCGTCGAGGCGGCGTATGTCGGCGCGCTCGCTCGCGTAGCCTACAAAGAGCGAGATGCTGTTGCACACCACGTGCTTATCGACTAAGTCCAGCACAGCGTTGTCGACCATCTCGCGCAACACGGTGTAGGCTTGCTCATAGGCATAACCCTTCGATAGCACTTGCCCCGTGGTTGTTGAGGTTGCCTGCGGGCGATAGGCCTGAATATCGGCGATAGTTGTCGGCTCGCGCCCAAAGGCGTGGTCGATAAGATACTCGGCATTGACGCCGAGCTCGTCGTAGAGCAGGTTTTCGTCGAGCGCCGCGACGCCCATCAGATCGTAGACGCCGTATTTTTCGAGTCGTGCTGCCACGCCGGGCCCAATGCCCCAGATGTCGGTGATGGGGCGATGGGGCCAGATCTCCTTGCGAAAGGTCTCGTCGTCGAGTTTGCCGATGCGGCTGGGTACGTGCTTGGCGGTAATGTCGAGTGCCACCTTGGCCTGGAATAGGTTGGGGCCGATGCCAACCGTTGCCGTGATGCCGGTGCGCGCCAGGACCTCGTCGCGCAACATGCAGGCGAAGCCTTCAGCGTCGGTATGGTAGAGGTCCAGATAGGGTGTCACGTCGATAAAGCATTCGTCGATGGAGTAGACGTGCACGTCTTGCGGACTCACGTATTCCAGATAGATACCGTAAATTTGCGCCGACACCTCCATGTAGTGCTGCATGCGCGGTATGGCCTTGATGTAGTCGATGCCGTCGGGAATTTCGAACAGACGGCAGCGATTGTGTATCCCCAGGTCCTTCATGGCCTGTGTGATGGCGAGACAGATGGTCGTGCGCCCGCGCGATTCGTCGGCAACGACCAGGTTGGTGGTGAGCGGGTTGAGCCCGCGGTCAACGCACTCGACGCTAGCGTAGAACGTCTTAAGGTCGATGCAGACATAGGTGTGACGCTCGTGCCCCATGCGTCCTCCCATCAAACACATGTTCTTATCGAATACATGTTCGATAATACCCGCTTGTGCGGACATCGTCAAAACCTGTCCCTTTTTGGTCGGTCGCCGTTTGAGGGCGGATTGGCAACGCTCGCTGATTGTAGTCTTGACCTGCGCTAGAATAGTGGCATCTGAATGTCCGGGCGCATGGAGGCGTGCGCCCGTATGCTGAGGAGGACTTTATGGCAACTGTTGCCGCACCTATCGATGCTACGTCGACTGCCGCTTGGAAGGCGCTCGAGGCTCATCAGGAGAAGCTCGAGGCCGAAGGTATCGACCTCAAGGCCTGGTTCGCTGCTGACGCCGAGCGCGTGAACAAGCTGAGCTTTGACGCCGGTGACCTGCACTTCGATCTGTCGAAGAACCTGGTGACCGATGAGACCGTCAAGCTGCTGTGCGATCTTGCCCGCGAGGTGAAGCTCGAGGAGCGCCGCGACGCCATGTTCTCCGGCGAGCACATCAACACCACCGAGGACCGCGCCGTCCTGCACACCGCGCTGCGCCGCCCGGCAAGCGAGAAGGGCCAGCTCATCGTCGACGGCCAGGACGTCGTCGCCGACGTGCACGAGGTCCTCGACCGCATGTATGCCTTCGCCGAGCGCGTGCGCTCCGGTGAGTGGAAGGGCGTTACCGGCAAGAAGATCGAGCATCTGGTGTCCATCGGCATCGGCGGCTCCGATCTGGGCCCGGTCATGGCCTACGAGGCTCTGCGTCCCTACGCCGACGCCGGTATCGACTGCCGCTATATCTCCAACATCGACCCCAACGATCAGGCAGAGAAGCTCCGTGGCCTGGATCCCGAGACCACGCTCGTGATTATCGTCTCCAAGACCTTCACCACGCTCGAGACCCTCACCAACGCTCGCGAGGTCAAGACCTGGATGCTCGAGCAGCTCAAGGCTCAGGGTGCCATCGACGGCTCCGAGGAGCAGAACGCCGAGGCTGTGGCAAAGCACTTCGTCGCCGTTTCCACCGCACTCGAGAAGGTCGAGGCCTTCGGTATCGACCCCGCCAACGCCTTCGGCTTCTGGAACTGGGTCGGCGGCCGCTACTCCGTCGACTCCGCCGTGGGCCTGTCGCTGATCGTCGTGCTCGGCCCCGAGCGCTTCCAGCAGTTCCTCGAGGGCTTCCATGCCATCGACGAGTACTTCTGCAACACGCCGCTCGAGAGCAACGCCGTCGCGCTGATGGGCCTGCTCAACGTCTGGTACGTCAACTTCTTCGGTTCCAAGAGCCACGCCGTGCTTCCGTACTGCCAGTATCTGCACCGTTTCCCGGCCTACCTGCAGCAGCTCACCATGGAGTCCAACGGCAAGCACGTCCGCTGGGACGGTAGCGCCGTGACCTCCGACACCGGTGAGATCTTCTGGGGCGAGCCCGGCACCAACGGTCAGCACGCCTTCTACCAGCTGCTGCACCAGGGCACCGTGGTGGTCCCGGCCGACTTTATCGCTTTCGCCAACACTGCCAACCCCGCAACCGACAGCGGCCAGGATGTCCACGAGCTGTTCCTGGGCAACTTCCTGGCCCAGACCAAGGCGCTCGCCTTTGGTAAGACGGCCGACGAGGTCCGCGCCGAGGGCACGCCCGAGCAGATTGTCCCGGCCCGCTGCTTTGAGGGCAACCGTCCGACGACCTCGATCTTCGGCGACACGCTGACCCCGTTCGCGCTCGGCGAGCTCATCGCCCTGTACGAGCACATCACGTTTGTCGAGGGTACGGTCTGGGGCATCGATTCCTACGACCAGTGGGGCGTCGAGTTGGGCAAGCAGCTTGCCAAGCAGATTACCCCGGCCTTCCACGACGATGCCGCCAAGGCCGAGCAGGACGCTTCGACCCAGGCGCTCATCGAGTTCTACCGCGCTCACCGCAAGTAGTCGCTGCTGTTAACGCATCGCGCCTTATAGTCAGGGGCCCGTATCCTATCGGATGCGGGCCCCTTTGCTTTGCCGTGGTCCCGGGGCGCACGGGCTTTTGGAACATCGCCGGGGCGTCGCGCGCTGCGAGAACCCTGCGCCTAGATCTCGGCCTCCGCATGGCCTCGCTGCGCCTCGGGCAGCTCCCCGTAGAGCGGATGGTCTTCGAGCCTAAAGCGCTCGACCTGTTCGGGAGTGCGACCGCGTACAAAGAGCCACGAGCGATCAATCGGCGTCGCCATGAGCGTGCTGGGCAGCGCGTCGGCGCGGTCGGAAAACACCCGGGCACTCTCGGGATCCTGGAACGCCAGCACCAGATGCGTGTCGCAGTTGCCCATGATGGAGCGTGCGCGTGCCTCGCCATAGAGCGCATCGAGCTGGTTGGTCGACTGCAGCAGCGTTGCCCAGATGTTGCGGCTTCGGATAATCGAGAGCACGTTGTCGATCTGGGGGATCTGCAGATTTGCGAAGTCATCGAGCATAAAGCGCACGGGCACGGGCAGGCTGCCGTCGGGCTGCCTATCGGCCTCACGAATGAGGCCCATAAACGCCTGCGAAATAAAGAGGCCGGTCAGCGGATCGAGATTGCGGTCAATATCGCTCACGGTTACAAACAGGGCGCAGGGGGTGTGTCCCATGGAAGCGAAGTCCACCTGATGGCACTCACGATAGAGCTGTGCCGCACCGTCGAATCCCAGACACATGACCTTTTCGGCAAGGATGCCGACGATGCTCGCGTGCATGCGCTCGGCATTTTGCGTAATGGCGTAGCGCCGCCATAGCGAGAGGGCATAGCTTTGGGGGTCGGTCGTGATCAGGTCGTCAAACAATCGACCCGTGGCACCGTCCTGCAGGTGCTCGATCAGCTTGATGACCGAGCTGATCGTCTGCTCGTCGGCGGGTAGCTGTTCGGTGACGTAGGCGATAAGACACGACAGCAGGTTTGCCGCCGCATGATCCCAAAAAGGCTGGTTGTTGTCCTCGATGGGGCAGATGGCCTTTGCCACCGAGAGGATGTCCTGCTGGTTGGGCCTGCCGTCCGCCTTGCGGCGAATGTGCCTCAGGGGGTTGTAGCCGCAGCGCTCGATGCCGGGCGCAAGGGCCGGGACGGTGTTGAGGTCGGCGAAGTTGAGACATTGCACGCGGTAACCGTGGGCTGCCAGCACGGGTCCCACTTCGCGACAGAGCGTGCCTTTGGTGTCGAGCACGATGTAGCTTGCGTTCATTTGCAGCAGGTTGGGCTTGAGGACGTTTCGGGTCTTGCCGGCTCCCGAGGGGCCGATCACAAGTGCGTTGTTGTTGAGTCCCGTTTGGCGGGTGTCGCAGGAAAGCGTTCGATCCTTGGCGAGGATGGTGGACGATGCGGACTCAGATGCGGCGAGGCGGCTGGCGAGGTTAGACATGGGCGACCTCCTTGGTGGTCGAGAGGATTTCGTGGGCAAAGCCGAGCTCGACGGCGCGCTCGGCCGAAAGGTAGGTGTCTTTTGCAGTGAGGGACTGGATGCGCTTGGGCGTGAGGCCGCTGCGGTCCGAGAGGATTTGCGTGAGGGTCTTGCGGGTCTGCATGAGACGCCGGCTGGTTTCCTGCAGCGCAAGTGCCGAGCCGCCTGCCCCCTGGGGGATCAGCGGGTCGTGAATCATGAGCTCTGCATGGGGCGCCATACGGCGATCGTCGCCGCCCATAAAGATCACGGCGCCCATGGACGCGGCGAATTCCAGGCAGACGGTGCGGATGGGGCACGATGCGAGGCGCATGGCGTCATAGATCGCAAGACCCGATCGCACGCTTCCGCCGACGCTGGCGACAAATATGGTGATGGGGCGGCTGGGGTCGGTGGCATCGAGCAGGCGGATCTGCTGGCATAGGTCGTGGGCCATCGGGGTTTCGATGTTTCCCATGACGGAGAGCTCGCGACGGGCGAGCATCTCATCGTAAATGCTGGTGAGCGTGATGCCTCGGGCGGATTCACGCATGGTGAGGGGGCTGATGATGGGGGAATGATTGGTGTCCATGAGGACTCCTTTCTGTTGGTTGTGTTGTGGAGGAATAGGATTGTTGCCCGCGGAGGGGCTGGCGGGCTACAGGGTTCGTCCGAGCCTGAGATCGAGCTCGGTTGTGGGGCAGGCTGCCTGTTCGTGCGGCTCGCAAGCGCCAAGGGCTCCAAAGCGATAGAGCGTTGCGGCGGGCGTGGTGTAGGCGAGCCGCAGCTGATGCTCGACAGGGGCACATCCGTCATTTTTGTAATGAGCCGCGTAGTACTGCGCGATGCTGGTGTTCATCTCGCTGCCATTGCGATGGCGCTCAAACTGGCGTCTGCAGGTCTCGATGATCTTTGCTACCGACTTGGGTGCCGTCGCGGGAACAAGGGCGAGATAGCCCTCAAATAGCTCGCTGATGCTCAGGAGGCACAGCAGGTCGATCAGCGTCCTTATGGCTGCTCCCTCGGCGGAAAAGTGCGCGGTCATGCGGTTATATCGGTTGCGGTCGACGATGGCCGCATGGGGTCTTGGAGTTTTCTGCCCCGTGGTCCCGGGCTTTTGCCGCGCCTGTGTATTGAGCTCGACGTTGCAGCGCTTGAGGCCGTCCAGCGGAAGGAACAGTGCGGTGCGCAGGGTGTTCCGCTTGCTTTCGAGTTCATGACGCTCGTCGGGTTCCCATTCGAGCTTGAGTTTCGTGTCGAGCGCCGTAAGCATATGGGCTAGGCAGCCTACGGTAAGAACGCACGAATCGTTGTCGCGTTTTGGGGCATAGGGGTCTGTCAGCTTGCGAATGTCGGGGTCGCCCATGATCTTTGCGCAGCGCTTCAGCAGTTGAGGGTGGTCGGCCAAGATCGTCGCGAGCGGTAGCGACGCGTAGTTCTTGATGGTCGCGGCGGCAAAGGCGGCGTCATATTCGTTTGCATATGCTCGCTCAATGCGGGCATCCAGAATGCTTTTCTTATCGCCGTCTTCTGCGTGGTGGTTTGTCATAGCTTCTCCAATCGGTTGATGTTCGTGCTGTTTGTTGATGTGTTGGTTGTCGTGAGTGATGTGCTTGCCGTGGGTGATGTGCTGACGTTGGGGTGCTATGCGGTTTTCAATGAGCCCGTGAGGCAGTTGCTGCAGGGGCGGGATGGAACGGCCCATGCAAGGCGGAAGGCATCGTGCTCAAAATCGAGACAGCAATGCCCTGGGTGCCTCACATGTGGCAGTCACCTCATTAAGTTGTCATTGCGTTTGGGGTTGTACTTTGCCGATCTTCCTTCTCTTACACGCTAAAACTCAAACTTCATATGCTCGATCTACTTAAAACCGCAACGGCGGTCTTTTATCAACTTATATGTCGGAACGCGTCTTTACAAGTACTTTTTTGCCTTTGTTTCAAATGGGGTGGTTTTGCAACCGTCATACGCGCGCTGTGCGAACGTGCCCGGCTCGGATAAGATAGTGCGCGATAAAAACGATGCAAGGAGGCACATATGGCAATCAAAGCCATCGCAATGGATATCGACGGTACGCTCACCAACGATCAAAAGGTCATTAGCCCGCGTACGCGCGAGAAGCTGCTCGCGGCGCAGGAGTCGGGCATTAAGCTCATCTTGGCTTCGGGTCGTCCCGCATGGGGGCTGCACGCCTTGGCGCAGGAGCTCGACCTTCAAAACCATGACGGTCTGCTAGTTGCCTTTAATGGCGCGCATGTGGTCGACGCTCAGACCGATGAGGTTCTTTTTGACCAGGCTATGCCTGCCGACGAATTGCATCGCCTGATTGATCACCTGCGTAATTTTGACGTGATCCCTATGATTTCGCTCGGTCGTGATTTGCATGTCGAGGACTCGTACCATTGCATGATCACGCTGCCTGACGGCTCGCAGAAGAATATCGTCAAGTATGAGCGCGACGCGTGCGATCTTAAGATTCGCGAGGTGGAGAGCCTGCATGAGGTCGCTGATGCTTATCCCGTGGACAAGCTACTCACTGCGGGCGATCCGGCCTACCTGCAGGCGCATTACGAGGAGATGTATGCGCCCTTTACCCAGACGCTTTCGGGCATGTTTACGGCCGACTGGTACTTTGAGTACACGGCGCCCGGTATCGACAAAGCCCATGCGCTCGAGGGTGCCCTGCCCAAGCTCGGCATCGATGCCAGCGAGGTCGTATCGTTTGGCGACGGCCAGAACGACAAGTCCATGATTGAGTGGGCCGGCACCGGTGTTGCCATGGACAACGCCGTCGATGAGGTTAAGGCCGTGGCCCAGATGGTGACCGCCAATAACAACGAAGATGGTATTGCAGTGGCGCTGGATAAGCTGCTGGGTTAGAATCGCCGATTAATGCATGGTTCGGGCGCCTGCTCGCGGGCGTCCTTTTGTTAGGGAGGGTGCCGTGTCCGCATTTCCGTTCGATGCCGTTATCTTTGACATGGACGGCGTCATTGTCGATACCGAGTATTACTACCTGGGCGAGACTGCCGCGTTTGCCAAGGAGCTTGGGCTTAATCTGACTCAAGAGGAGTTGAATGGGCAGGTCGGTACCTCGCATCAGTTCTTCCTGCGTATGCTGGTCGATTGGTTTGAGCGCGCCGGTAAGGGGCATTTAACTGGCGAGGAAGCGTTGGCCCGTTGGGACGAGTGGGCGCATAAGCGTCCGCGCGACTATCAGGCTTTGATTAACCCAGGCGCCGTGGATACGATTCGAGAGCTGCCGCGCCGTGGCGTTCGCGTGGCGCTTGCCAGCTCGTCTCCCATGGATAGCATCGAGGAAGTGCTCAACGCATGCGGGCTGTCGGATGCCTTTGAGCATGTGGTGAGTGGCGAGCAGTTTAAGGAGAGCAAGCCCGAGCCCGACATCTACCTGCATGCGCTGGACCTGCTGGGGCTGCCCGCGAATCGCTGCTGCTGCGTCGAGGATTCGGTGCCTGGCATCACTGCCGGCAAGCGAGCTGGCCTGACAGTCATTGCCAAGCGCGAGGAACGCTTTGGCTTTAGCCAGGATGCCGCGGACAAGATTATCGACCAGCTGCCGGAGCTGCTCACGCTTTCTTAGGAGTGCGGTAGTTGCGCGTTTTTCGGGTCAGATGAGTAAATACCCGACATTTTGGTGCGGCAGCAAGCATACTTAATGCTAATGCGGGCTTAAGGGCTTGCTGAATGCCCTTGGGCCCGCTTTAGACTTAATTGTGCTGGGAGAGGGTATATGCCACCGACTGAAGGGCTAACTGACGGTAAAGCAGCGATACCGCTGTACCAACAGGTTATCGATATCATTAAAAACGAAATCAACTCCGGTGCCTACAAGGCGGGCGCGCGGATACCCAACGAATTCGAATTGGCTGAGAGCTATAAAGTTGGCCGCGTTACCGTGCGACGCGCTATTGAGGAGCTCGTCCAGCAGGGCTATCTAACGAAGCGGCAGGGGAAAGGCACGTTTGTCAATGCCCCCAAGCTTAAGCGCAAGATTCGCCAGAAGGATGACGTCCAGAGTTTTTCGGACGCATGCCGCGTTAACGGAATGGAGCCGGGGGCGTGCGTCATTTCGAGAAAGATACTGCCGGCGGATTCCACCGAAGCGCAGTTCTTTGGTGTTCCCGTTGGAACTGATTTGATTTGCGTTGAGCGTGTGCGTACTGCCGATGGAGTCCCCGTCATGCTCGAGAACAATATATACGTTTACGAGGACAACGCTTATCTATCAACGGCACCTCTATCTAACCAATCCATTTTTGAGTTCGTGCGTAACCGGACGGGCCGTACGCCCGCGTTTACCGACCCGTGCACACTCGAGATCGCGTGCGCGTCGCCTGAGGTCGCTCGGCTGTTGGCAGTTCCCGTTGGCGAACCCTTGTTTTATATGGAAGCCTTCTTTTTCGATGAGCAGCGGCGGCCGTTTATCATCGGTCGTCAGCGGATCGTTGGGTCTCGCTACGTCTTTGACATCTAGGACATTGCGAATGGAGACGCCCGGTTGATCATCTCACCGGGCGTCTCCATACCGTTCACGGCGCGAACGCAACCGTTCAACCGCGTCGCGGCAATCAGTTTGAAATTATCTTGATGATGGGAAAAACTGCTGGTAATCTATGGAACGTCATAGAACGTTTGCCTTGCGCAGGCGTTGAAGCGAGATGCGATGCAGTCTCGAGTTCTTTGGAGGCATCTATGTCAGATACGAAGGCGAAGAAGACAAACAGACGTTTTAAGTTCAAATTACCGCATGTCTATACGATCATGTTCTTGCTGATCGTTGTCTTTGCGGTCCTGACTTGGATCGTTCCCTCTGGTCAGTATCAGCGCAAGACGATTTCGACAGCGGCGGGCGAGCGTGAAGTCGCCGTTGCTGGAACCTATGAACAGGTTGATAAGAACTACACCGATTCCGAGACCGGCGAGACCATCAATCTGGGCCAGGATATCTTTGCGGTCCTGCAAGCGCCTACTAAGGGCATCCAGGAGGCTGCCGACGTCGTTGCGTTCGTCTTATTGATTGGCGGATCGTTCGCAGTCATCACCAAGACCAACGCTTTGAATGCCGGCATGAGCCGTGTGATTAAAAAGCTCAAGAACAAGGACATCCTCATCATTCCCATCACGATGACGTTGCTGTCCATTTGCGGCACTACGTTTGGTATGTCTGAGGAAGCCCTGCCGTTCTATGCCATCTTCATTCCCATCATGATGGGTATCGGGTATGACTCGATGACGGCGTTTATCATCTGCTTCCTTGGTCCTAACCTGGGATATTGTGCTTCGACCATCGACCCGTTTAATGTTTTGATCGCCCAAGGCATCATTGGTATCGAGGGCAATCCTCAGCTGTGGCTGCGCGCCGTTTCTTGGGTCATCTTCACTGCCGTTGGTATCGCATGGGCCATGCGCTACGCCATGCGTGTCAAGAAAAATCCCGAGTCGTCCATTGTGTACGAGGACGATAAGCTCAAGCGTGTTGAGTTTTCCGTGACCGATGCCTCCATCGAGGAAGAGTTCACTACCCGTCAGAAGCTCGTGCTTATCGATTTTGCCTGCGGCATGGGCATTATCGTCTGGGGTCTTGTTACCCAGGGCTGGTACATGAATGAGATTTCCGCCGTGTTCCTTGGTATGGGCTTGCTTGCCGGTATCCTGGGCGGCCTTGACCAGCAGACGATCGCCGAGGAGTTCGTTAAAGGCATTGCCGACTTTGCGTATGCCGCTATCGTCATCGGCATCGCTCGCGGTATCTTGGTCATCGCAGAGGGTGGCATGATCATCGACACCATCCTCCAGGCGCTCGCTACTGCACTGGCCGGTGCACCTGCCGCCGTCTACACCACGTTTATGTATATCGTCCTTGGCCTGCTCTCTTTGCTGGTTCCCTCGAGCTCTGGACTTGCGGCGCTCACCATGCCCGTCATGGGTCCGCTGACCGAGCTTATGGGCCTCAATCCCGAAGCCGCCGTTACCGCGCTCCAGTTTGCTAATCAGACCATCAACACCATCAGTCCCGTGGCGGGCATGACGGTTGCCGGTCTTGCCGTGGCAAAGATCTCGTTTGGTCAATGGTGGAAGACCATTTGGAAGTTCTTCATTTTCATGGTCGTCTTTGGCCTGATCGTAACGGCAATCTCTGGCATGCTTCCGGCGTAGGTGGTTGTGATGTCTGATCGTTTGACGGTCCTGACGTCTAAGAGCGTCTTTACCGGTACGGGGGACCTGCCGTTTGAAGGTTTCGTAGCGGTCCGTGGCAATCGAATTGAGGCTGTTGGCACCAAGTGTGAGCTAGCTTCGTATTTGACCCAGGCGGACGAGGTAGTTGACCTGGGCGACCGCACCGTCATGCCTGGCCTGATCGATGTGCATACCTTCTATACAGGCTGGGCGCTGCGGACGTTGGGGCCTGATCTGTCCGGCATCGCTGATGCCAAAGAGGCCGTGTCGCTCTTGCGTGCATGGAAAGAAGATCGTCCGGATTGCGCGGCGGCTTTTGGCCACAACCTACCCGAAACGTTGGCATCGGATGCCGAGAACGCAAATACAGCAGCTGTGTTTGACGAGTGTTTTGGCGATATCCCCGTCGTCTGCTTTACACCGGGCGCGGATACCTGTGTTCTCAATGCTGCCGCCAGTGCGCGATACGGCTTCACACCCCAGGCGTGCTATGCCGAGAAGATCTGGCGCATGATGAGCGATTTCCTCGCGCTGCCCGAGGTGCGTGCAGGGTATTCGGACTACATGAGCATGCTTAACGAACGCGGCGTTACCGCCATCAAGGAGATGGCGTTTGATGACTACTACGGCTTTGCCGACGAAATGGCTCGCCGTGAGGAATCTGGTGAGCTGACGGTTCGCGTCTCTATGATGTCGCAGCCGGTGGGTGCCGGTGCAAATCTTGCATATGCCCGCGAGGCACGAGAGCGCTTCCGGGGACCGTTCGTTCGTTTTTCTGGCTTCAACCGTATGACCGATCGCGGCGTATGGGCGGGGCTTGCCGAGATGATAGAACCCTATGAGGACTCGGCCGATGCGGGCGCTGCCGGCAAGACGGTCGTCGAGGAGCCAGAGTGGGATCTGATTGAGAACGAGCTGCGTGCAATTGATGCTGACGGATTCCGATATTCCTTGCATTGCCAGGGCGATGGCGCCGTTCGTCGCACCGTGGCGCTCTATGCCTCGCTGCCTCGAGACGAGCATGGACGGATGCTTCGCCGCCATGCGATTACCGATCTCGAGAACTCTGACCCGACCGATCTTGTCGAGTTTGGCAAGTTAGGTGGAATTTGCGAGGTCTATCCGCAGATTCTGACGCTGGACCGACGCGAGGATTGCCTGTCGATGATGCGTCGACAAATTGGCGAGACGCGACTTTTGCACAGCTGGAATCGCCGCGGCATGGAAGATTCCGGATGCACAGTGTGCTGTGGAACGGATTTGCCGCTGCTGATTCCGAGCCTGGGCGAGTCAATCTACAGCGCGTGCGGCGGATTCTTCGCCGACGGACTGCCTGTGAATGAGGTCAACACGCTGACGCTTGTCGAGCTCTTGCGCGCTTGGACTGCCGGGGGCGCGTACGATCTGATGCGCGAAGACGAGCTGGGTACGCTCGAGGTCGGCAAGCTTGCCGATATCTGCGTGCTCGATCGGGATGTGTTTGACCTCGATTATCGCGACGCACGCGATCTTGCGGTTGATATGACGATGTCGGACGGACAAATCGTGTTCGATCGAAATAAGGAGGCATAAGATGTCTGAATCCAAACCGACGCTGCGCCGCGAGCAGATTGCGGGCATGAATATCCACTACATCATGTGGTCGCTCGATTACTTCCTTGATGTGCAGCAGCGTTTGGGCTTTGAGTCCATTGAGCTGTGGTGCGCAGAGCCGCATGTGACGCTCGACCATACGGGCTACTTTGAGGCTGAGGTCCTGGCGAAAAAGGCTGCAGACCGTGGGCTTAGGTATCGTACTCTGTGCCCCGAGAACGTTGTCTATCCTTGGCAGTACTGCGCACGCAAGCCGCTGCATGAACAGCGCAGTCTGGCGTACTTTAAACACGGCATTGAGCTTGCCGAGGTACTTGGGTGCGACCGTATGTCCATCAACTCGGGCTGGGGCGACTGGGACGAGGACCGCGAGGAAGCCTGGAAGCGCAGCCGCGAGCACTTGTCCATTCTGGCGGAGTATGCCGGCGAGCACGGTCTGGTGCTCACGATGGAAAGCCTGCGTCCCGAGGAGAGCAACCTTGTGACGACGGTTTCCGATGCGAAGCGCATGATTGACGAGGTCGCGAGCCCGTACTTACAGCCCATGGTTGATACAACCGCGATGGGCGTTGCAGGCGAGACGCTCGAGGACTGGTTTGCCGCCTTTGGTGATGGGGCAATTCACGAGATGCACTTTATCGACGGTGACCCGTATGGCCATCTGGTGTGGGGCGATGGCAAGCACGATATGGACGCCTTCGTTGCCACACTCAACGCCCATGGTTTCGACGGCATGCTGGGCCAGGAAATCACGGACGGTCGTTACTACGATGACCCGGCGGCGGCTGATGCCAAGAACATGGCCGCATTCGAGAAATATCTGATTGACTAAAACAACTATCGGCCACGCAACCAACGTTATTGATTGCGGCCCAAACAAGAAAGGAACTGGATATGAACGCACACGATCTGATCAAAGAGGCAATTGCCGAGAAGGGCAAGTTCGACAGCGTCTACTGGATTGCTTGTGGTGGCTCCATGATCGATTTGATCCCGGCTCACGAGCTTCTGCAGCGCGAGGCAACCACCTTCACTTCGTATATCTATACGGCTCGCGAGTTCGATATCATGCGTCCGCGTCGTCTGGGCGAGAAGTCCCTGGTCATTGCTTGCAGCCACAGTGGCAACACCCCCGAGGTCGTTGAGGGCTGCGAGATTGCCCTTGCCGCCGGCGCTACGGTGATCGCCCAGACCGACAACGCTGGATCTAAGATCGACTCCGGCAAGTGGACCACGTGGGTCTACCCATGGGGCGAGGGCGTGCCGCAGGCTGAGGTCCCCGCTGGCATTTCGCTGTCGCTTGCGGCCGAGCTGCTCGATCAGCAGGAGGGCTACGCCGATCTTGCCGATATGTATGCCGGTATCGCCGAGATGGATAAGATTCTTCCCCCGGCACGTGAGAAGGTAAATGCCGAGCTGGGCGATCGTTTTGCCAAGCTTTGCCAGGAGCACGAGTTCTTCTATATTCTGGGCAGCGGTCCCAACTTTAGCCAGACCTACGGTTTCGCTATCTGCTCTCTTATGGAGATGCAGTGGCAGCACTGCAGCTACATCCACTCTGCCGAGTACTTCCATGGCCCCTTCGAGGCTACTCAGGATGGCGTTTTTTACTTCCTGCAGATGGGCTCCAGCGAGTGCCGTGCTATGGACGAGCGCGCCCTGGCGTTCCTTAAGACGCATACCGATACGCTGATGGTGCTCGATGCCAAGGAGTACGGTATGGAAGCCGTGCCGGCGAGCGTCCGTGCCTATCTGGACCCGGTGCTGTTCTACGCCATGAACTGCGAGCTGCGTGCTGCACGCGGCAAGGTGTTTGATCACGATCCCGATTTCCGTCGCTATATGGGTGTTGTCGAGTACTAGAAGGGACAAAGGCCATGGCATTTAACGTTAACGCGCTCGGATTTGGCGACAACGTCGTCGATCGCTACGAGCATATCCACACCATGTATCCTGGCGGCAACGCGGTGAACTTCGCCGTTTATGCCAAGAAATGCGGTGCCGCACGTTCCGCATACATGGGCATTTTTGGCAATGACGCCGCTGCCGAGCATGTCATTGCAAGCCTCGAGGATGAGGGTGTCGAGCTTGACAAGTGCGAGCAGATGATTGGCGAGAACGGAGCGGCTCGCGTGACCGTCGTTGACGGTGACCGTGTCTTCCTCGGCTCCAACGAGGGCGGTATCCGTGGCGATGCGCGCTATGTCCTCGATCGCTTTGACCTTGCGTACATGAAGCAGTTCGATGTGGTTCATTCGGGCAACTATTGCTTTACCGAGCGCGAGCTGCCCAAGCTGAAGGCTGCGGGCGTCACGGTCTCTTTTGACTTTTCGGACGACTCCACCGACGAGTACTACGAGCAGATTGCACCCTACGTCGATTTTGCCTTCTTTAGTGCGGCGGATGCCGCGAGTGAGGACGAGATTCGCGAGCGTCTGGCATGGGTGAAGGGCCTGGGTCCGCGTTTTGTGTCGGCTACGGCGGGTGCCGAGGGCTGCATTGCTTACGACGGCGAGCGTTATTACCGCCAGCTGGCTAAACCGGTAACGGACATGAAGGACACCATGGGAGCGGGTGACTCGTTCCTCACTTCGTTTTTGATGTGCTATCTCGATTCCGCCAAGCGTGGAGAGGATGGCGCCGAGGCTATCGAGCGCGCGCTCGACTTTGCTGCCGGGTTTGCCTCGACCGTGTGCGGCATGGAAGGTTCTTGGGGCCACGGAGCACCAATCGTCGAATAGCCGAGCGGTCCCGGGGAGGTGCAGGATCCTCCCCGGGACCTCGTGTGCAAAAAATGCCAAATATGAGTACTGTGACTAATTTAGTCGCAGCAAAATCAACCCCTTCAGACGTGATTTGAGCGTCTGGAGGGGTTTAAGATTTGCGAAAACGCAGGATGAATGACTGTAAAAGCTTTAATTAGCGGACAATCGAGGATTATTCTGGCGGTTGGAAAGTTAAAAGAAATGTATCCATTCCGGTAGCAGTACTCATATTTGGCATTTTTTGCACACCAGGGGTTAGCGAAGGTCAAAAAAAGAGCGCGCATTTGTTAAAACTATCGACTCGATGCGCTTTGCGTCGCAGTTTTTGAGCGAGGTGATGCGTTCTGAGGTCCTTGTGAGCGACCTGATGAGCGACTGCGCGCTTGTTTCTGTGTTTGGCTCGGCCGGCGCATCGGTCTCGAGCAGTAGGCGGTCGAGTGGAATCTGTCGTGCGTATTCGCGACCGCGCTTGGTCGCGAGCATGCGTTCGTTGACGGAAAAATAGCAGCCCGCATTACGCGCGCGGGTGAGTTCGTCCGAAGTGCCGCTAAACCAGTGGAAGATGATAGCGGGGGAGTCGGGGTTTGGGATGAGTAGTCCATGCGATTCGAGGACGTCCAGTACGGCTCCTGCCGAACGAACGGCGTGAATTGATATCACGCGCCCGGTAAGAGGATGCTGCACGAGCGCATCGCAGAGCCGGTTAAGTGCCTGTATTTGTAGCGGCTCACTTCCAGCAAAGCGCGCGGAAAAGTCGAGTCCGACTTCGCCGATGTAGCGTTCTTGGGCAGCAACTTCGCAAAGCAGATTGACTTCGGCAAAACCGCAGTGGCCATCGGCGAGCCACCAGGGGTGAAGCCCAACGCCGGCGATGATGCCCGGGTGGCGACGAGCGCGCTCGTTTGCGGCCGAAAAGTCGCGTGGATCGACGCCGCAATCAAATAGACCCAAGCCCAGCGCCGTTGCCTCATCGGCAACGGCGTCCGGGTGAGCCATTAAATCAAGATGGCAGTGTGCATCAAATAACCGGGGCTCCATCTCGGCGCGCTCCGCTAGTCCAAGCGCTGGCCATCGGCGCGCACGCGCTCGGTGCCGCGGCCACTGATCTGGCGGATAACCTCGCCGGCAATCATCTGGCCCATGATGGGCGGCATAAAGCTGGCGGTTCCGAGCTCGGTGCGCTCGTGGATATTGGAAGGGTCGCGGGGCTGTGTCTTAACCGATTCCTCGCAGCTAAACAGTACATGCAGACTCTTGATTCCGCGCTTCTTGCATTCTTTGCGCATGATGCGGCTCATGGGGTCACGTACCGTATCGAAAATGTCGGCAAAGCGGAGGCACTCGGGATGGAGCTTGTTGGCCCCGCCCATGGAGCTAACCAAACGAATGTCGTGGTCCTGAGCATATTTGGCAATGGTGAGCTTGGCCGAGATGGTGTCGATGGCGTCGACGACGTAGTCGAGCTTGCCGTCCGTCTGCTCCAAAACGCTCGCGAAGAAATCATCGATGTTGTCGCTCAGCAGGTATTCGGTACGTTTGATGACGGTGGCGGCAGGATTGATATCGTGGATCATGGCTTCCATCACGTCAACCTTGCGCTTGCCGATGGTGCTGTGAAAGGCGATGGCCTGGCGATTGATATTGCTGGGCGCGACGATGTCCTTGTCCAGAATGACGAAATGACCAATGCCGCCGCGGGCGAGTGCCTCGCAGCAGTTGGAGCCCACGCCTCCGCAGCCGAGCACCAGCACCGTAGCATCGGCGAGCTTATCGAGTGCCTTGCGGCCCATGATGATCTCGAGCTTGGTGTCGCGTGTCTCGTTGGGAGTTGCGGCTGTGGTTTCAGTCATAGACATCCTCCGATGGGGAAGCGAATCGTGTTTTAGCTATCGTCATTATAGGTATTATCGCGATTCCATTTGAGCCCTAGGGGCTTGTTGAAATGAGGCAGTGATTCGCATAAGATGAAGCAGATGGCACCCGTTGCCGCGGGTTGGCCAACTCCCAAACACGTTTGTAGCGTGAGAAGTGGCCGTCTTCGCATTACGCGGGGGCGGCTATTTCATTCGACCTCCAATGTGGATGCCGAGCTCCACAGCCGCGATTACAAGCAATAACAACGTCAGGACATCGTCAATACTCATAGTCCATCTCCTTCTCGGGTAGAGGGAGCTGGCCCATCTGCTTCAACTTCCATTGTAGCTAAATACGAACGAATGTTCTATAGATGTTCCTGTATTAGATAGTTAGACAAACATCTAAATATCGAGTATAGTGTGCGCGTCATGAGAGATGATGAAAGGGGGTCTTATGCCGGGAGAGGGTTTTAAGGCGCTTGCCGATCCAACGCGACGGCGCATTTTGGAGTTGCTGCGCGAGGGCAATTGCACGGCGGGGGAGCTTGCCGAGCATTTCGATATCAGTAAGCCGTCGCTGAGCCATCACTTGGCGACGCTCAAAAACGCCGGGTTGGTAACCGACGAACGTCATGGTCAAAACATCGTATACAGCTTAAACACTACCGTCATGCAGGACTTGATCGGTTGGTTTATGGGCTTTACAAACACGGAAGGTGATAAGGATGAATAACGAAAACAAGGGCATTCACCCCACGGGGGTATCGTCGCGCGTGTGGATTGCGCTGGTCGCTCTGTGCGTCGCCAATGTCGTAGCGCATCTCATGGTGATGCCGAGCTTGCCTGGGCAGATTCCCACGCACTGGGGCGCGAACGGCGCCGTCGACGGTTGGGGTCCCAGCTGGATGGCCTCCGCGCTCGGCGTGCTGCCTCTGGTGCTTCTCGCAATGTTCTGCGTGGTGCCGCGCATCGATCCCAAAGGTGAGGCATATCGAACCTCGGGCAAGTTCTATCAGGGCTTCGTAATCGCCTTCACCTTGTTCATGTGCGCCATAAGCTGGCTGGGAGAGCTTACGGTCTGGGGCGTGGTGCCGGCGGTCGGTTCGGTCAACGTGCTGATTTCCGGTGTTGTCGGTTTGCTGTTCATCGGCGTAGGCAACTACTTGCCGCGTGTGAAGCAGAACTATACGCTCGGTATCAAGACGCCTTGGGCGCTTGCCAATCCCGAGAACTGGCGCCGTACGCAGCGCTTTGGCGGTGCCTGCTTTATGGTGCTGGGCTTTGGCCTGATTGTGATGGGCGTGGCAGGCAGCGTGCTTTCGAGTGAAGTCGTCGCCGCGGTGATTGCGGTTCTGGCGTTTGGTTCGGTTGGAGCCGTCTACGTCTACTCGTATCTGCTGTGGCGCAAATCGCAGCGAGCCGCTCGTTAAGGTTGCGGAAAACTAGCGTACGCAGTTCATAGTGTGTTAAGGGGGACTTTTCCCAGGTAGTATTAGGGGGTGTGGGCAACCATGCCCCTTTTTCGTTAAGTTTCAGAGCTGGTTTTCTCATTTCGTTTCCACTAAAGCGAAACAAGAATAGGGAAACAGCAGGTAGAAAGGATAAAACAGGCAAATGGCAGAGTTTATCTACCAGATGTATCAGGCTCGTAAAGCCCATGGCGACAAGGTGATCCTTGACGACGTGACCCTGAGCTTCTACCCCGGTGCCAAGATCGGCGTCGTGGGCCCCAACGGTATGGGCAAGTCGACCCTGCTCAAGATCATGGCCGGCATCGAGGAGGTCTCCAACGGCGATGCCAGGCTCACCCCCGGCTACACCGTGGGTATCCTGCAGCAGGAGCCGCCGCTCGATGACGACAAGACCGTCATCGAGAACGTGCGCATGGCATTTGGCGACATGATCGCCAAGGTCGATCGCTTCAACAAGATTGGCGAGGAGATGTGCGACCCGGATTGTGACATGGACGCCCTTATGGCCGAGATGGGCAAGCTCCAGGACGAGATCGACGCCGCCGACGGCTGGGATATCGATTCCAAGCTCGGCCAGGCCATGGACGCCCTGCAGCTGCCCGATTCCGACATGCCGGTCAACGTACTTTCCGGCGGCGAGCGCCGCCGCGTGGCCCTGTGCAAGCTGCTGCTCGAGGCTCCCGACCTGCTGCTGCTCGACGAGCCCACGAACCACCTGGACGCCGAGTCGATCCTGTGGCTCGAGCACTTCCTGCACAACTACCAGGGCGCGGTGCTTGCCGTCACACACGATCGCTACTTCCTGGATAACGTTGCCGAGTGGATCTGCGAGGTCGACCGTGGCCACCTTTATCCCTACAAGGGCAACTACTCAACGTATCTGGAGACCAAGGCCGCGCGTATCGAGGCTCAGGGCAACCGTGACGCCAAGCTCGCCAAGCGCATGGAGGCCGAGCTCGAGTGGGTACGCAGCTCGCCCAAGGCTCGCCAGGCAAAGAACAAGGCCCGTCTGGCTCGCTACGAGGAGATGGAGGCCGAGGCGCGCGCCAGCCAGAAGCTCGACTGGACCGACATCCGCATCCCTGTGGGCCCGCGTTTGGGCAACAAGGTGCTCGAGGCCCATCATCTGCACAAGGAGTTCGATGGCCGCGTGCTCATCGATGACCTTTCGTTCACCCTGCCGCGCAACGGCATCGTGGGCGTGATCGGTCCCAACGGCGTGGGCAAGACTACGCTCTTCAAGACCATCGTGGGTCTGGAGCCGCTGACTTCGGGCGAGCTCGAGGTGGGCGAGACCGTCAAGATCTCTTACGTCGACCAGAACCGTTCCGGCATCGACCCCGACAAGAACCTGTGGGAGGTCGTCTCGGATGGCCTGGACCACATGATGGTCGGCGAGACCGAGGTTCCGAGCCGCGCTTATGTGGCGAGCTTTGGCTTTAAGGGCCAGGACCAGCAGAAGCGCGCTGGCGTGCTCTCCGGCGGCGAGCGCAACCGTCTGAACCTGGCGCTCACGCTCAAGCAGGGCGGCAACCTGTTGCTCCTCGACGAGCCCACGAACGACCTCGACGTCGAGACGCTGTCCTCGCTCGAGGCGGCGCTGCTCGAGTTCCCGGGCTGCTCGGTGGTCATTAGCCACGACCGTATGTTCCTGGACCGCGTCGCCACGCACATTCTGGCGTGGGAGGGCACCGATGAAAATCCGGGCAACTGGTATTGGTTCGAGGGCAACTTCGAGGCCTATCAGGCCAACCGCATCGAGCGCCTGGGCGAGGACGCAGCCCAGCCGCATCGTATTCACCGCAAGCTCACGCGCGACTAGTCGAGCTCAGGTGGCCTAACGAGAAAGGGACGATAACCTTGAGGGTTATCGTCCCTTTTTGTTACTTGGTAGAAGGCTCGACTTTATCGATGGTCCAGGCGGCTCCGAGGCCGCCGGTGGTGTTGCGGCGGATGCGCACGGTAACCTCGCGGCGCTCGCCGGCCTGCGTGTAGCGCAGGGGGAAGCTTGCGCGGTTTCGCGCGACCTCGATGGTACCGCGCTCGCGGGCGATCCAGTAGTACTCGCCGACGATGCCGAGGGTGTCGGCGCCGTAGGGGAGATAGGTTGACAGCTGGTGCAGAAGCGGGCCGGGGCAGAAGATCTCGGTTGTGAAATCGACGGGGAAGTCCTTGGGGATGGCGGGCGCTGCAGGTGCGGGGGTTGGGGCTGCTGCGGGTGCCGAAGCCGGTGCCGGTCCGGGAATTTGGTCGCAAGCAGCGGTGGGCACGGACTCGATGACGGTCGCGGGCTCCGGCGTCGAGTCCGGCTTGGTCGTGGAATCTGCGGGCTCCACGGTGACGGGCGCGTCTGCAGCGGCAGTTTCAACCTCAGCCTGCGTCGCGTTCTCGTTCTCGACGCTCGACTTTGCCTCGATGGGCGTGGATGCCATGGTGGTGATGCCGGCGTTGGCGTTCTCGGGGTCATAGACGACCGTGAGCGAGATGGCAGGCTGCGGTACCTCGGGCTCCGATGCCGCCTCGGCAGCGTCCTGTTCTGTGGGCTCTTCGGGCTGATCGTCCTCAGCCTCGTCGCCAAAGACATCGCTGTTTTGGAACGCAGGCGTTTCGGATAGGTTAGCGGCTTCTTCGGCTGTCGACTTGGGAGCCTCGTTGAGCTCAGCAGTGGCTTCCTGCTCGGATATGACTACGGGCTCGGTCGTGGCAGCGATTTCGGTTTCGGCTTCTGCCGTTACCTCAATAGCGACTTCGATCTCTGTCTCGGGCTCGGGTTCCGGCACGACTTCAACCATGGCTTCGGGCTCGGGACGCTTAACGTGCTTGGGGCGCACGGCCTTGAGGTCCTTCTCGCCGCGCTTTTTCTTTTTGTAGGACTGCTTGGCGCCCTTGGCAGCTTTGGGCTTGTCCTCGCCTTTGGCAAGGGCGGCATCCCAAGCCTCGTTGGCGATGACGGTGGCATACAGGCGACCGCCCTTAAAGACAGTCAGCTTAATGCAGTCGTCGAGCTCCTCGAGCAGCTCGCGCGTGGACTCAAAGCCCAGGTCATATGCGACCATGTCACCAGCGGCGAGCGCCTCCTCGACCTGCGTCATAAACGTTTGCTTGCCGCACCCAATCGCGTCGCGCAGCAGGCGATACAGATAGATGTGGTTGCCCAGCGATAGCGTGGGCTTAACTATTGTCTTGCTCATGGCAAATCTCCTCTTTACACACCAAAGCATCTTACCATCGCGCGGGGCTTGCCATCTCGTCGCCCAAGGCAAACGGGCGCGACCGTTGCCGGTTCGCGCCCGTTATGCAGGTCGGTTATCTATGAGAGACAAACGTGCTTAGTTGCCCGATGCCGTGTCTTGGCTCGAGCTGTCTGATGCCGTGCCGGAAGCGGTTCCGCTCGAGCTGTTGGTGTTGCTATTGTCGGTAGATCCCGTGCCCGATGCATTGCCACTCGTCTGGTCGCCTGTGCTCGGTTGAGAGCCGTCAGTCGTTTGGCTTGAGTCGGTCGTGCTGGATTGCGTGCCGCCGCTGTTCGCAGAGGAATCAGCGCTCTGCGACTGATCGGGGGTGTTCGAGGACGAGTCGGTGGATGCGGAGGCGCCCTGCGAGTCGTCCTGCTGGCTTTGCGATTGACCGGTGTTATCCGCGTCGTGCTCGGTCGTGCGCGACGAAAGGATTGGCTCGGGACGCTCGCCCAGACCTTCACCGGCGGTGGTGATAAGGATGGCACCGGTGCAGGCGATGACCGCGACGATGGCGATGGCGATCGAGAAGATGATGACCTTCTTTTGCGTCTGGCTGCGCTCTGCCGCCGCCTTGGCGCGCAGGCTGTTGGGAGCGACGCGTGCCGTGGTCGCGCGCCCCGCAATCTGGCGCATCTCTTGCGTAGTCGCGGCGCCGCCCAGGTGCTCCTCGGCATTAAATTCAACGGGCTCATAGGCGCCGGCGGGGTAGTCGACGTCGGCGTGCGTACCTTTGAGGGCTTTGGCGCTGGCAGAGATAAAGTGGCGGTAGACCTGCGAGGACACAACGGTGATGACCGAGCTCACGGCGGCGCCGATCACCGATCCGGCGATACCGATTTTGGAAGCAAGCGCGACGCTCGTGGCGGCGGCTGCAGCGCCGGCGATGATTTGGGGAATGGAAATGTCGTCGAACAGGCCCTTTTTGGGCGCGATGGCCATGGTCTGTCCGATGGAATGGTTTTCGTGAACGCCGTTGTTGAGCGCGGCCGGTGTCATGACGCGTGTGCGCGGCGCGTCGGTGTACTTGGTTGTCATGCGGGACCCTCCCGGTGTAAATCTGCTTCGTTTCATGTAGCCATCAGGGTACCCACCAGATGTGAATCGTACGTGACATTTAACAGATACCATCAACTCATCAATAGCTCACCAAGTTGGTGGGATGCGGTTGCACCCGGCGGTTGAACTACAATAGGGCTTGCTAATTGTTGTGAATGGCGTCTACGCACGGGAGCATTCTTATGAATCTTCACCTTTCTCAGTTTGATGGCTTTTTGCGTGTGGCGGCGGCGTCGCCGCAGATTCGCGTGGCCGATGTCGAAGGCAATGCCGAGGTTGCGCTGGCGGCTGTTCGCGAGGCTACCGAGCGCGGCGTTCGCGCGCTGGTGCTGCCCGAGCTCAACTTGTGCGGCTATACCGCGGCCGACCTGTTCCATAACCGCACGCTGCCGCATGCCTGCGAGACCGCACTGGCACATATTCTCGATGAAACCCGCGAGCTGCCGATTGTCTTTACCATCGGTCTTCCCGTTGCAGTTGCCGAGAATATCTACAACTGCGCCGCCGTGTGCTGCGCGGGCGAGCTTTTGGGTCTTACGGCCAAGAAGTATCTGCCCAACTATGGCGAGTTCTACGAGCGCCGCTGGTTTGCTCCGGCGCCCGCAGATCCTGTGTGGGTCGAGTTTGCCGGTCAGGGTCCGGTTCCGCTGGGTTCGGGGCTTGTCTACCGCTGCTGTGATGAAGGTGCCGAGGACATGGTGCTGGGCGTTGAGGTCTGCGAGGACCTGTGGGTGCCGGCGCCCCCTTCGACCGAGATGGCGCTTGCCGGTGCGACGGTGATCCTCAACCCGTCGGCCTCGGACGAGATTATCGGTAAGGCAGACTATCGCCGCAGCCTCATCTCCAATCAGAGTGCGCGCCTGTACTGTGCCTATGCCTATGCAGATGCGAGCGAGGGCGAGTCCACGACCGACATGGTCTTTGCGGGCGAGAACCTCGTCTACGAAAACGGATCTAAGCTCGCCGTCACGAAGCTCCTCACCTGCGATATGGCCGTCGCCGACGTTGACCTTGACCGTCTGGTTGCCGAGCGCCGTCGCTCAACGACGTGGACGCGCGCGGACGATGCGCCGGAGGCCACGACCGTTGAATTTTCGTTTGAGGGCGTGCTGGCAGACGAACCTGTCCTGCACGATGCACTCGGCATCGACCGTGTCTTCCCCCGCGCGCCCTTTGTGCCGGCTGACCATGGCGACCTGGCCGAGCGTTGCGAGACCATCCTCGACCTGCAGACCGCCGGCCTCAAGACCCGCCTTGCCCATACGGGTACCAAGGCTGCAGTCATCGGCCTTTCGGGCGGCCTGGACTCCACGCTGGCACTGCTTGTGACCGTGCGTGCCTTCGATGCACTGGGGCTGCCGCGCACCGGTATCACGGCCGTGTCCATGCCCGGCTTTGGCACGACGCATCGCACCAAGTCGAATGCCGAGTCGCTCGCCCGCGACCTGGGTGTGAGCTTCCGCGAGGTTTCGATCCACGCGGCCGTGGAACAGCACTTCAAGGACATTGAGCACGATCCGGCCGTCCAAGACGTGACCTACGAGAACAGCCAGGCCCGAGAGCGTACGCAGATTCTGATGGATCTGGCCAACCAGGCCGGCGGTTTTGTCATCGGCACGGGCGACCTGTCGGAGCTGGCGCTCGGCTGGGCTACCTATAACGGCGACCACATGAGTATGTACGCCGTTAACGCGAGCGTGCCCAAGACGCTCGTGCGTCACTTGGTGCGCTATGCTGCCGATGTCTTTGGCGGACGTATTGCCGAGGTCTTGCTCGATATCCTCGATACGCCGGTGTCCCCCGAGCTTCTGCCGCCCACGGGCGACGGCGAGATTGCGCAGAAGACCGAGGATTTGGTGGGCCCGTACGAGCTGCACGACTACTTCCTCTACTACCTGCTGCGTTTTGGCTTTGAGCCGGGCAAGATCTATCGCATGGCACTCAAGAGCTTTGAGGGCGTCTACGATGCCAAGACCGTCCACACGTGGCTGCGTACGTTCTACCGTCGATTCTTTGCCCAGCAGTTTAAGCGCAGCTGCCTGCCCGATGGTCCCAAGGTGGGCTCGGTGACGCTCAGCCCGCGCGGCGATTGGCGTATGCCGAGTGACGCTAGCTCGCGTCTGTGGCTTGCGCAGATCGACGCGCTCAATCCAGTTGACTAAGGTTGGCTAAATTGAACCAATACGGGGTTTGCAAGCGTTACACTTTTGCAATCTGATGGCCCGTATCGCGCGGCGCTCTTGTCGGAGCGCTGCGTTTTTTATATTGAAAGGTGGCACCATGCAGGCATCGCAGCGTCTCGACCGCTTTGGCGCGGAGGTCTTCGCCTCGCTCAACAACAAACTTCTCGCGCTGAAGGCCCAGGGCAAGACCATTTACAACATGAGCGTGGGCACGCCCGACTTTAAGCCGTACGGCCACGTGGTGGAGGCGCTCACACAAGCCGCCCAGAATCCCGAGATGTGGAAGTACGCCCTGCGCGACCTGCCCGAACTCAAGCAAGCCGTGTGCGATTACTATGAGCGTCGCTTTGGTGTCTCCGGCATTACGCCGTCCATGGTGCAGTCGTGCAACGGCACGCAGGAGGGCGTGGGCCATTTGGGCCTGGCCCTGCTCGATCCGGGCGACACTATTTTGGTTCCCGATCCGTGCTACCCGGTCTTTGAGGCGGGTGCCAAGATCGCCGATGCCAAGCTCGAGTACTATCCGCTGGTTGCCGAGCACAATTACCTGCCCTATGTGGCGGGCATCGATCCCGAAGTGGCCGACCGCGCCAAGTATATGATCGTGTCGCTGCCCGCCAACCCGGTGGGCTCGGTGGGCACGCCCGAGATCTACGAGGAGATCATCGCTTTTGCCCGCGAGCACGACCTGCTCATCGTCCATGACAACGCGTACTCCGACATCGTGTTCGACGGCGAGCCGGGCGGCAGCTTCTTGCAGTATCCCGGTGCGCTCGAGGTGGGCGTTGAGTTCTTCTCGCTCTCCAAGTCGTTTAACGTCACCGGTGCTCGCATCGGCTTTTTGGTCGGCCGCGAGGACGTGGTCTCTGCCTTTGCCAAGCTACGCAGCCAGATCGACTTCGGTATGTTCTTCCCGATCCAGAAGGCTGCTATCGCCTGCCTGAACGGTCCGCGTGATGAGGTCGAGGCGCAGCGTTTGAAGTACCAGGAGCGTCGCGATGCCCTGTGCGACGGTCTTGAGGGCCTGGGCTGGGAGCGTCCCAACGCGCATGGCTCCATGTTTGTGTGGGCCAAGCTTCCCGGTGGTCGCACCGATTCCATGACGTTTTGCGAGGAGCTCATGGAGAAGGCCGGTGTTGTGGTGACGCCGGGCGCGAGCTTTGGTCCTTCGGGCGAGGGACACGTGCGTATGGCGCTGGTTTTGCCGCCCGACCAGATCGCTTTGGCTGTCGAGGCCATCCGCGAAGCGGGCCTGTATTAGAAAGCTATTTCGGCTCGTCAATAGCTCGAAACCGATTTCGTGCAGTTATTTTACGAATTCTGCAAATAATTTCGGCAAACGGTCGATATTTGGCTGCGAATAGGAGCATAATCAAAGTCCCGATTGGATGTATTGGGATTACGGCAAGCCGCTCGGGTCGTTCCCGGGCGGCTTGTTTGTGGAGAGAGATGGGAGTTTCTAATGGTTAACGAGAAGAAGGTCGCTATTGTCGGCTGCGGTTTCGTCGGTTCGTCTTCGGCGTTCGCGCTGATGCAGAGTGGTCTGTTCTCCGAGATGGTTCTCATCGACGTGGACAAGAACCGCGCTGAGGGTGAGGCTCTGGATATTGCGCACGGCATGACGTTTGCCGAGCCGATGAAGATCTACGCTGGCGATTATTCCGATGTCGCCGACGCCGCCATGATCGTCGTCACCGCTGGCGCTGCCCAGAAGCCCGGCGAGACCCGCCTGGACCTGGTCAACAAGAACGTTAACATCTTTAAGTCCATTATCCCCGAGATTAAGAAGTCCGGCTTCGACGGCATTCTGCTCATCGTCTCCAACCCGGTCGACGTTCTGACCTACGCCGCCATCAAGATGTCCGGCCTGCCCGAGGGCCATGTCATCGGCTCCGGTACCGTGCTCGACACCGGCCGTCTGCAGCAGATGCTCGGCGCTCACGTCGAGGTTGACCCGCGCGACGTTCAGGCTTATGTCATGGGTGAGCACGGCGACTCCGAGTTTGTCGCTTGGTCCAGCGCCCAGGTTGCCGGCGTGCCGCTGAACACCTTCTGCGAGCTTCACGGTCATCTGGAGCATGAGGCTGCCGAGAAGCGCATCGCCGAGGACGTCAAGAACTCCGCCTACACCATCATCGAGAAGAAGCACGCCACCTACTACGGCGTCGCCATGGCCGTCAAGCGCATCTGCACTGCCGTCATGCGCGATGAGCAGACCGTTCTGCCCGTTTCCTCGCTCATGGTGGGCGAGTATGGCCTGTCCGATCTTGCCATCTCCATGCCGACGGTCGTTGGCCGCGACGGCGTTGTCTGCCGCGTCCCCGTGCCGCTGAACGATGGCGAGCAGCATGAGCTCACCGCCTCTGCAAAGGCCCTCAAGGACATCATCGACAGCGTCGACTTCTCCTGCTAAATCAAGCTTGCTAGAGCAAAAAGTTACAATGAAGGCGTCCGGGTCCACACGGCCCGGGCGCCTTTTTGGTGCAAGGTAACCTGACCCCAATGCACCATAGTTGATGGGAGGGCCATGTCGGATTCGCCTAATTTTTTGACCTATGCCCAGACGGCGTTTGATCCGTTTGAGGAGAGGCCGTTCTGCGCGGTGGATAGCCTCGTCTTTGCGTGGTTGTCCTATTTGCGTTTGCCGGGTGATATGGCGGAGCTGACGAACTGGCAGGGCCTAGACGTACGCGAGCTGCTGCGTGCCGAGTGCTACCGGGACATGATTGACGACTTGTGGGATCCAGAGGGGAGCAGGGCCTTGTTGGAGGCCGTGGCAGCAAGCCCTCGCTACCGTGGCGTGCACGTTTGCGGCTATCGTGCCGTGAGCGATGTGGTGGCGACAGAGCAGTTTGCAGCCATGGCGTTCCGGTTTCCGGCGGGGTTTAGCTATCTTTCCTTCCGGGGGACCGACAGCACGATTGTGGGGTGGAAAGAGGACTTTAACATGGCGTTCCGGTATCCTGTGCCGGCCCAGGAATCCGCGGCGCGTTATGTGGACGAGGCGGCGGATGCGATTGACGGGCCGCTTTTGTGCGGAGGTCATTCCAAGGGTGGAAACCTTGCGGTGTACGGTGCGGCGATGTGCTCCGATGTCGCCCGTGCGCGAATCGAACGGGCGTATTCCCATGATGGTCCGGGTTTCGTCGAGGAGTTTCTGAACGGCAACGCCTTTGCCGATCTTTCCGGTCGAATCGACAAGACGCTACCTCGGTCGTCGATCTTTGGCATGATGTTCGAGACGCAGGAGGACTATGCCATCGTTGAGAGCACCGAGTTCAGTCTGCTGCAGCACAATCCCTTTAGCTGGGTGGTTGATGGTCGCGACTTCGTGTACTGTGAGCGCCTGTCCGCCGGTGCTCGATACGTTGATGGCTCCATTCGCGAGATGCTGCTTGCAGTTTCGCCTAGCGAGCGCGAGCGTTTTGTAGATGCGTTGTTCTCCGTGTTTGAGGCTACGGGTGCTGAGCGGTTTGCGGATATCGCTGGGAATCTGCGCGAGAGCCTGCCCGTGATGCTCCAGGCTGCGCAAGGGTTTGACAAGGATACGCGACGCTTTGTCTCGCAGACCATCGTGGCAATTCTTAAGTGTGCGCTGCTGCCCAAACGACCCCAGATCGACATGCCCGCCGCCGGCAAGAGTTTGGCAGAACAGCTCGAGGCTTGGCAGTCCGAGCTCCTGCGCTAGCCATTGGTGCAAAGCAACCTGTCCCCGATGCACCAATCTTCGATGCGCCTGGGGCGGGCTCGACCGCTATACTGGTTCGTGCCGAAATCGATCTAGAACGGAATGCCGTATATGAAAATCAATCACGCGATTCTGCATATCCTGGACTTTGACTCTGCCGTCAACGTTATGAGCCAGCGCGAGCTCGATACCGAAAGCCGTGCCGTGCGCAATTTCGTAACCACGCATCTGCGCCGTGCACGCACCTCGGCCGACAATAAACGCGCCACGTTTGCCGAGAACTCTGCGTTTGGCGGCGAGCTCAAGGGCTATTTCTTTGGCGAGCGCGAGTTCGTGGACCTGTCGCAGCAGATTGCGGAGTTTATCTCTTCCGAGCTCACCAAAGCCGAGAAAGCCGAGTCCACCGACGTGCTCGTGGCCGATTTTGACGACGATGAGGATGCCCGCTGGTTTGCCGTGATGCTGCTGGGCTCCAAGCAGGCTTTTATGCACGAAGTGGGCCGCGAGGAGGGGGAGGTGCGCAACGACATCGCGCGCCACTACGCCATTCTGCCGAACCCCTCGCAAAAGGTGCCGAGCTATGCCATCGTGCGCGCAAGCACCATGGAGATCGGCTACGTGGACAAGAAGCGCAAGATTGCCGGCGAGGATCGCATGCTCATTCCCGACGGCCTGCTGCAATGCGACACGGGCGTTTCGGGTAAGGAGGTCATCGACACGGTGACGCGCGTGGTCGAGGAGGTCGCTGAAGAGCACGGCGCCAACACGGCCGTAGCGCTCGCCAAGGTCAAAGCCGCCGTTGCCGAGAAGGTTGAAGACGACGAGGAGCTGCCGCCTTGGGATATCGTCGATGAGGTCTTTGAGGACGAGCCGGTTATCAAGGAGAGCGTGCGTGCGGCGCTGACCGAGGAGAAGGTGCCCGAGCGCGTGCCCGTGGAGCGCAAGCAGGTCGAACGCGCGGCCGTGCGCAATCACAAGATTCGTACCGACACGGGCATCGAGATCAGCTTCCCGGCCGAGATGGGTTCGAATTCCGAGTACATCGAGTTCGTCAACGAGCCCAACGGCCTCATCTCCATCGAGCTCAAGAATATCGGGTCAATTGAGAATCGATAAACTGCGCTTGAACTTCAGACAAAGCAAAGGCCGAAACCCTTCGGGACTTCGGCCTTTTTGCTTGGAGCTGAATTGAGTTGCAGACTGAGCATAAGTCAGCGAAAACGCCCCTAGGCGAGCAAGGTGACGTGAAAGAGGAGGGAAGCGTACTTCGGTACGCGACCGACGATTGAACGTCAGATTGCCGCTTAGGGGCGTTTGCAGCGTCGAGAGATCCGTCGTTCGTTAGAACGACGGAACCAAAGGTGCAGCGTCGACTAGTTACGCGGTTTGGTAAAACCGCGTAACCCTAGAGTTGGCGTAAGCCCTCTTCGAGACCGGTCTTGCTGTCGGTCTTCTCGTCGCGCATCTTGATGACGCGGGCGGGGACACCGGCCACGACGGCACCGGCGGGGACGTCCTCGACGCACACGGCGCCGGCGGCAACGACAGCGCCCTTGCCTACGTGCACGCCCTCCAGGACCACGGCATTGGCGCCGATCATAACGTCGTCCTCGATGATGACGGGCGTGGCACTGGCGGGCTCCACGACGCCTGCCAGCACGGTGCCGGCGCCGATGTGGCAGTTCTTGCCCACGGTGGCGCGGCCGCCCAGCACAGCGCCCATGTCGATCATGGAGCCTTCGCCAATGACGGAGCCGATGTTGATGATGGCGCCCATCATGATGACGGCGCGATCGCCAATCTCGACACGGTCGCGGATGATCGCGCCCGGCTCGATGCGGGCGTTGATACCCTTGAGGTCGAGCATGGGCACGGCGGAGTTGCGGCAGTCGTTCTCTACGTCGTAGTAGTCGATGGAGTCGGCGTTGGCGTCGAGGATTGCCTTGAGCCCATCCCAGTCACCAAAGACGGTCTTGCCACGACGACCGCCGTAGACGTGCGCATTGCCCCACTGGACCTTCATGCCCGGCTTTTCGCGCACGTACAGTTTGACGGGCGTTTTCTTGGGCGCGGTTGCGATGTAGTTGATAATCTCCTGTGCATCCATCTCGGCTGCATTACTCATTTGCTGTCTCTCCTTTGAGTGGATCCGGTTGATACCTGGTTAGGCAAACATGACCTGGTCGAACGTATAGAAGCCAGGCTCGCGGGTGACGAGCTTCTGCGCGGCTGCCAGGGCGCCGTTGACGAAGATCTGACGGCTCGTGGCGCGGTGCGTGAGCGTGACCTCCTCGTCCTGGCCGAAAAAGCTTACCTCGTGCACGCCGGCGACGGTGCCGCCGCGCAGCGAGTGCATGCCGATTTCCTTGGGATCGCGCGCGCCGCACATGCCCTCGCGACCATAGACGGGGTGGTAGCCTGCCTCGGGCTCAGCTTCGACGACGGCGTCGAGCAGCAACTTGGCGGTGCCGCTGGGGGCATCGACCTTTTGGTTGTGGTGCGTCTCGACGATTTCGCAGTCAAAGACGGGCAGCTCGCGTGTAGCCTGCGCTACCAGATGGCGCAGGGCTGCGATACCGATGGAGTAATTGCCCGAGTGCATAACGCGGGCATTCTGGCCCAGCTCACGCAGGCGGTCCATCTGCTCGGGGGTGTAGCCTGTGGTGCCTGAGACCAATGCCGCGCCCGTGCGCTCGACATAGGCGACGACGGCGTCGAAGGTCGCGACGTTCGAGAAGTCGATAATCACATCGGCAGCCGGTGCGTTCTCGAGCTTGCTCAAATCGAAGCCAATCTGGGCCACGATATCAAAAACGGGTTGACCGGCGGCGTCGACAACGCCCTCGGCGGTGGTGCGGATGAGCGAGCCCATGCGGCCCGTTCCCATAATGACGGTCTTAATCAAGCAGACCAGCCCCCTTCAGAGCATCGGTAAGTGCAGAGCGCGTGTCGTCTGCCATGGGGCACAGCGGCATGCGGTAGTTTGCCTCGATCATACCCATCTGGGCGAGCGCCTCTTTGACGGGGATGGGGTTGACCTCACTAAAGAGGGCATTGATGAGCGGCTGGCCGGCAATTTGGATATCGCGGGCACGCGCCACGTCACCGTCCAAATAGGCGCGGCACATGTCATGCACGAGCTGCGGCTGCACGTCTGCCCACACGCTGATGGTGCCCGAGGCGCCCAGGCTCATGAGCGGCACGGTAAGCGCGTCCTCGCCCGAGTACATGCGGAAGTCGTCTGACAGCAGGTGGGCGATCTTGGCCGCGTAGGCGACGTTGCCCGAGGCCTCCTTAATACCCATGATGTTGGGGTGCGCGGCCAGGCGCTCTACGTTGCGCTCGCTGATACCGCAGCCGCAGCGGCCGGGGATGTTGTACAGGATGCAGGGGATGTCCACGGCATCGGCGACGGTCTTAAAGTGCTGATAGATACCCTCTTCGTTGGACTTGTTGTAGTAGGGGGTAATGAGCAGCAGGCCGTCGGCTCCCAAGCCCTGGTAAGTAAGCGACTTGGTGAGCATGGTCTGCGTGGAGTTGGAGCCCGAGCCGGCAATGACGGGGACGCGTCCTGCAACATGCTTGACCACGGCGGCGACGACGGAGTTGTCCTCGTCGTCGGTCATCGTGGCGCTCTCGCCGGTGGTGCCCAGGGTGAGGATGGCGTCGGTGCCGTTTTGCAGGTGGAAATCGATAAGGCGCTCGAGTGCGTCAAAGTCGACACTGCCATCCTTTTTAAACGGCGTGACGAGGGCGACGATTGAGCCCTCGAGTTTGCGGATGTCCATGTTCTTCTCCTTCGCGTCCGCGATCTGGATGCGTTTGTTCCATTGGGCGGCGACTGCCAGGCGCTCGTCTTGGGTGCGACGGCGGGCACTTTCGGCGCGCGACTTGGCCAGCAGCTCTCGGCCGTTCGGCAACACGTCGAGCGTGGCAAAATAATCGCCCGGGCGCTCGGCGCGGCGGATGAGGTCGGCCGAGCCATCGGGGCGCAGCAGGACCTCGGCGGAGCGCAGCCGCCCGTTGTAGTTGTAGCCCATGGAGTAGCCATGCGCACCGGTATCGTGGATCACAAGCAGGTCGCCCATGTCGATATGCGGTAACTCGCGATCGATGGCGAACTTGTCGTTGTTCTCGCATAGGTTGCCCGTGATGTCGTAGGTGTCCGTAACGGGTACTGCGGTCTTGCCGGCGCCACCCGGCTGGCCCATCACCGTAATGTGGTGGTAGGCGCCATACATGGCAGGGCGGATCAGATCGACGGCGCTTGCATCGACACCGATATAGTCCTTGTAGATCTGCTTCTCGTGGATGGCCTTGGTGACCAGGCAGCCGTAGGGGCCCATCATAAAGCGGCCCATTTCGGTGCAGATGGCCACATCGCCCATACCGGCGGGAACCAGGATCTCGTCGTAGGCCGCGTGCACCCCCTCGCCGATGGCGTGAATGTCGTTGGCCTGCTGCTCGGGTAGATAGGGGATGCCGACGCCGCCGGACAGATTGATGAAGGCAACATGTGCGCCGGTCTCGCGCTCCAGGCGCACGGCAAGCTCAAAGAGGATGCGCGCGAGCTTGGGGTAGTAGTCGTTGGTGACGGTGTTGCTGGCAAGGAATGCGTGGATGCCAAAGTCCTCGGCGCCCTTGGCTTTGAGTATGCGGAAGGCCTCGAAGAGTTGCTCGGTGGTCATGCCGTATTTGGAGTCGCCGGGGTTATCCATGATGCCGTTGGAGAGCTGGAACAGTCCGCCCGGATTAAAGCGGCAACTGACCGTCTTGGGGATGGGTCCCGCAACGCGCTCAAAGAACTCGATGTGGCTGATGTCGTCAAAGTTGACGATGGCGCCCAGTTTGTCGGCGAGCTCAAAGTCCGCTGCCGGCGTGTCGTTGGACGAGAACATGATGTCGTGTCCCGTGATGCCCAGCGAGCGGGCGATCATGAGCTCGGTGTAGCTTGAACAATCGCAGCCGCAGCCGTATTCGTTGAGAATGGAAATGAGCGCCGGGTTGGGATTGGCCTTGACGGCAAAGTATTCCTTAAAGCCCGGGTTCCATGCAAAGGCATCGCGCACCTCTTGCATGTTGCGGCGGATGCCCGCCTCGTCATATAGATGAAACGGCGTGGGGAACTGCTCGACGATATGCTCGAGCGTCTCCTTGTCCACAAACGGCTGCTTGGCCGCATATGCCTCGTTGGGGGTCAATGCCATGTCCCGTAAACCTCGCTATCCAGACGGCGCCATCTGCGCATCGAATCCGCATAGCGTGGACCCAATGTCCGGATAGCGCTCCCGCATTGCTGCAGACAGTCCTGTGGGTGTTTCCCGCAGGCCCACCAGGTTGTTCGTGCCCGAAAAGCCCAGTTCGGCGGGTTTCGCCTCCCCACGGGGTCAAAGCCTGCCGGCTCGCCCGCGGTTCTTCGTGCCTGCGCCTCTATCAAGTGGTAACGACCCTACCACGTTGCACTTTACCAAACAAGAGTATTCGTATATAACGTTTAAAAAATGCAGCAATATGCTGGAAACATGTGTGCCACAATCCTGTATCACAATAAGTTGCAACAGATATGCCTCACGAAGGGATCCTCTATGACCGAGCTCCAAGAACTCCGTCGCTATCGCCGCGATCTCCATCGCATTCCGGAGCTCGATTTCGATCTTCCGCAAACCATCGCTTATATCGAGGGCGTACTGGCACCGCTCGCTTGCGAGGTGACCCATCCGTGCCCCAGCTGCGTCTGCGCTTTCTTCGATGCTGGCGTTGGCGCCGCACATGCCACGGCGATTCGGGCCGACATGGACGCGCTGCCCATTGCCGAGGCAACAGGGGCAGCGTTCGCCTCGACCCATCCCGGCAAGATGCACGCTTGCGGACATGACGGACACATGGCTATGGCACTTGCCGCCGCGACGCATGTCGACCGTACGATTCGCGAGCGGCCGGGCGCCATGAGGCGCAACGTGCTTTTTGTGTTCCAGCCGGCCGAGGAAACGACCGGTGGTGCCAAGACGGTATGCGAGAGCGGTGTGTTCGAGCGCTACGGGGTCGACCGCATTTTTGGCTTCCATGTGTGGCCCGATCTGCCTGCCGGCATGTTGACGAGTTGTTCCGGTCCGCTGCTAGCGCGTTCGAGCGAGACGCATATCCATATTCACGGTACGAGTATTCATATCGCTAAGACCTATGGTGTACCGGTCGAGGAGTCGCACGATGCGGCACTGGCGGCAGCAAAGTTTTTGGTTGCCGAGCGCGAGCTGATGGACGAGCTGGGCACCGACGAGCCCTGTATCGGCAAGTTTGGTCTGCTGCAGGCCGGTACGGTTTGCAATGCGGTGGCGGGGGAGGCCCATGTTGCCGGCAGTCTGCGTGTGTTTACGGACGACATGTTCGACCGTGCGCGTGAGTGCGTGCGCCGCGTGCTTGATGAGGCATGCGCTGCAACGGGCTGCACGTACGATCTTGACTTTGCCGAGGGCTATCCGCCGGTCGACAACGACCCCGAGTTGTTTGTCAATGTCGCGCCCGCCTTGCCCGAGCTACAGCTCGTAGATGAGCCTTTGTTGATTGCCGAGGACTTCGCCTTCTATCAGCGCCATCTGCCGGGCGTGTTCTTCCTGCTGGGCACGGGCGTGCCGGAGGCGCAAGAAAACCCGATTGACGCTGATGGCTGCCCAGCCTATGCGATGAGCGCTCTTCACACTGATACCATGCTCTTTGATGAGGAAATTTTGCTCAAGGGCCTCGATGTCTACAAACGATTGCTTTTGCTTTGTTAGTCGACGGGGACGCATCTTCTCGAAAATACGAACAAATGTACGCTATAATAGAGATGTAACTCTATAGAAACGTTTGACGTTATTAACGTAAGGCGATACTATGATTGCATCATATAAAGATGAAGACACTGAACGCTTTGCAATGGGTGTGCGGATTAGGAAGTTCATTTCTTTTGAGCGGGTCGCCTTGAGGAAGATTCGCCAACTGCAGATCTGCGCTTCGCTTGATGATCTTCGCGTTCCGCCAGGCAATCGTCTTGAAGCGTTGAAGGGCGATCGCGCCGGTCAATATAGTATCCGTGTCAATGAGCGCTATCGGGTCTGTTTTGAGTGGAGACAGGGGATGGCTTGGAATGTCGAAATCGTCGATTATCACAAGTGATGAGACTGCGTCCGATTTGCTGCCGCCGGTGACTCCTGGTGAGCTTCTCAAGGAGGAATTTCTTGTCCCTATGGGCATTTCTCAATATCGCCTTGCTAAGGAGACCGGGATTCCGGCTCAACGCATTGGGCAGATTATCTTGGGAAGGCGTCGTGTGACGGCCGACACCGACCTTCGCCTTTGCCGCTACTTTGGCCTGACGGATGGTTATTGGCTGCGCGCCCAGATAGCGTTTGATCTCGAGGCGGAGAAGAGACGCATCGAACCGGAACTGGATAAGATCGTTCCTGTCCAGCAGGCTATCGCATTGTAGTGTTCAAAGATGTTGAGGTTGGAGTGACGATGGGGCGACGCCGACAGACTGCCGTGTATAGTCCGGGTGGGTGCGGGTGCGGCTTGCTCTTACTTCCGGTTATTGCTGTGAGCATTGGCGTGATGTTTGCGCTTGCCGGGTTGGCAGCAGCGGCACTCGTGTTGCTGATTGTGGCCATTGGCGTGACGATT
Organism: uncultured Collinsella sp.; assembly: GCA_900546375.1. Taxonomy (GTDB): domain Bacteria; phylum Actinomycetota; class Coriobacteriia; order Coriobacteriales; family Coriobacteriaceae; genus Collinsella. The sequence continues at coordinate 54,322 of URCO01000002.1, read as the reverse complement.
TGGCTCTGCCGCAATCGCGAGCAACGCCATGCCTGCGGTAAAACCAATGTCGGCTGGGCCGTCTTCCTGATCATTGCGTACTCGCTGAGTGTCAGCTACCTGGTGTTCTTTGTCCTGTTGATGGTCAGTACCTTTACCGGAGAATCCGTCACGGTGGGATAGGCTTCGACGAGTCTTTTGAAGATGGAACAAAAATGGAACCGGATGGGAAATACCCCCATCCGGCTCCATTGCTCAATATTGGCATGAGCTTCTACTCGGTTGCTTCGCGGCGAGCGACCTCGTCGATCAAGATAGCATCGCCGTGCTTGGCGGCGGCAATGCTCGCGGCCATAAACATGCCCATTGCCGTGATGTAGGCGAAGAGCATCGACGGCACCACGTCCATAACGATGCCGGAGAGAATCGGTGTCGCCACCTGAGCCGCCATACTCACGGTGTAGTAGTAACCAGAGTAGCGGCCTACGCTTTGGGAGCTGCAGCACTCCAGAATCATCGTGTACACGCACAGGTCCACGCCGCCCAGCGCAACGCCCATCAACAAAAAGACGCCGTACAACACGGGCGAGAAACCGGGTGCCAGCCAAAGAAGCGCGGGGCATAAAACCATGATGACGGCGGTGCCCAGGGCGACCTTTTTACGGCCGATTTTGAGCGAAAGATTTGCCAAGGGTACGTAGCTTAGCAGCGCGCCTGCAATCGTCACGATATTGATGATGGCGTATGAGCCGCCCTCCATGCCGTAGAACATATCGGCATAACGGCTGATATTGGTGGTCATGGCGTTATAGCTCATGTAGTAGAAAAACGTTGCAGCAAGCAGCATGATGATGGAGCGGCGTACGCCGGCGTCTGCAATGTGATCTTTACCGCCGGCCTCGGGAGAGTCATCTTTGTCAATCTGATCCTCGTCGATGCCCATGGACAGCGATTTCTCGCGCATCTTTTCGACAAGGGCGGGCTCACGGACAAAGATGCCGTAGACAACGGCCGAGACGAGAATAAAGGCGGCCTGCAAGATAAAGAGCGGAAGGTAATCGGGTTTGTCGGCCTTGGGAACCATGACCGAGATGGCGACGAGCATAAGGCCCGTCCCCGCATAGCCGACGATCTTTTCGATCGAGTCCGCCTTGGTTCGAAGTGGGCGAGGCGTAATATCGGCCACGATGGCAACCGTCATGGTGCGATAGGCGCATATTGCCAATAGCGTGAGGATAATCGCGCCGATGAGCAGAGGTAGGCTGCCCATGTTGTTGGCGATCGCGATGAGCGGGACGGAGAGCATTGCCACCGCGGAGCCGCCCAAGATAAAGGGCGTTCGGCGCCCGAGTTTGCTTGCGCAACGGTCCGAGAGGATGCCAAAAAGCGGAAGCAGGAACAGGCCAAAGACATTATCGATAGCCATGATCGCGCCGGTGAGCGAGTTGGATAGGCCAAAGGTTCCCGTGAGCATCTTAGGAACGATGCCGTCGTAGACCTGCCAAAAGCTGATCATGCCCATAAAGGGTAGGGAGGCGAGGGCGACGGCCTTGGTGTCGAGCCGGGCCGCCCGCTTAAGATTTGGTTGGGTCATGCTGGTTCTCCTGGTCGGTAAAAGCGGGGAGGGGCGCTATCGGCCCTCCCGTCCTACAGTTGTTCAAGGTTGGCGAGAAACGCCACATAGAATTCGATGCCGCGCTTGTAGACGTCGACGCCGATGCGTTCGTTGGCGGCATGGATGAGCTTGCGCGCCTCGCCCGAGTAGATAAAGCCGCAGAAGCGGTAGACGCGATCGCAGATCTCGTTGAACTCGCGCGAGTCGGTGCAGGAGTTCTGCACGTAGGGTGCAAAGCCGGCCTCGGGATAGACGCCCGACACGCAGCGATGGATGTAGTTGAAGGCGGCATCGTCTTCGTAAGGCGAGATGGGCGCGGGCTCGGTGTAGGGAATCGCCTCGTTGATTTCGACGGTGACATGTTCGGGGCTTATGCCCGAGGCGCGGCACTGCTGGGCGGCGAGCTTGCGGACGCGCTCGACGGCATCGGCGATAGTCTCGAACGGAGCGATGCGCACGTTGAAGTTAGCGCGAGCAACTGGTGGCAGTACATTGTGCGCGTTGGAGCCTTCGAGCTGCGTGAGCGCATAGGTTGTGCGCAGCATGGCCGAGGTCTCGGGGCTGGCGGCCATGATCTTGGTGACCGCGGGGCGCGTGAGCCACAGGTTGCCAAAGATTGCCTGATACGTCGCGCTGCTACGGGCGCCCAGTTCGGTCAGTGTGGCCTCGACGGCGGGCGTGAGCTGCGGCTTGCCGGGGTTGGCCGAGATGGTCTCGCATACACGGCAGAGAAGACGGCAGGCATCGTTTGCCGCAGGCGTAGAGGCGTGGCCGCCGTCGGCGCGCGCCGTAACGGTAAGGTCGACGTGGCCCTTCTCGGATACGCCTACCATGGCAACGGGTTCGGTGACGCCGAGCGGCGCGTCGGTTGCCACGGCGCCACCCTCATCGAGCACCATATAGGGATGGATGTTGTGCTCGCGAAGCCACTGCACTGCATGGGTTGCAGTAGGCGCGGCGATTTCTTCGCCGTCGCTCGAGAAGAACCAGACATCGCGCGGTGGAACGAAGCCCTGATCGATGAGGCGCTCGGCGGCCTCGAGGAAAGCAGAGACGATGCACTTGGTGTCGAGTGAGCCGCGGGCCCAGATTTCGCCGTCGATGATCTCGGCTCCAAAGGGATCATGCTTCCAGTCTTGCCCCTCGACGGGCACGACGTCCTGATGCGCCATCATGACGATGGGGTCCAAGGCGGAATCGGCACCAGGCCAACGCAGGAGCATGCCGAAATCGTCGACGCGTGTAAGCTCGGCGACTTTAAAGAAATGCGGATAAAGTCGCTGAAGCGTGGGAATCCACTGGTTGAAGGGCTCATCGTCGCGCTCGGCGATGTTCTCACGCGAAACGGTGGGGATGCGCAGCAATTCGCAAAAGCGCTCGACGGCTGCCTCGTCTGCCTTGTAGGTGCCTGCATCAAGAGGCGCGCCCTGTGCGACCGATACCGATGCTCCCATGGTGGGACTCCTTTCGTGTTGTATATCGAATACGGCCCGCACCGCGCGTGGGAAACGGCGAAACACGTTGTTCATCTGCGGGCGGCGGGTCGGATAGCCTTAGCCGACGATGACCGTGCCGTCTTCGGCCACGGTGATGGCGTCGCCCGTCGACACGGCATCGAGAAACTCATCGCCTAGGTTGTCAATGGTGGGCATGGGGGTGTCGGTCCACACACCCGAGAGGATCGCGCCTGCGGCGGCAAGGCTGTCAATGGGTTTGGAAAACAGCAGGCATGCGGGTTGGCGGCCCATTTTGGTGGCGCAGAAGAGCACCATGCCACCTGTGGTGGAGCCGATAGTCTGCGGTAGGCACAGGGCACATCCTGCCAAAGGTTTGCCGTACAAGTCGGGATTGTTTTGGTCGGAACATGTGGCCTTTTTGTCGCCAAACATCAGTGCCTTCTGAAACGATGCGAGTGTGTTGAGCCCTCCGTGAGAGACAAGTGCCTTGGCGTGGGCAGTTCCGGGGACAACGACGCGGCCGTGAAAGATTTTTTTCATGAGGAGTCGCCTTCCTATTTGATTGGTTTTCCGGTGGTGACGTAGGCGAGCACCTCGTCGTCGGTGTAGTAGCGCGATGCCGAGTACGTACGCAACTTGTTGGAGTTGGTGATGATGGGCATGCTGCCGCACAGCGGGTTGTTGGTGTACATAAGCGGGCAGATGCTCGAGACGACGGCGCCGGTAGTCGAGAGACGTCTGTATGCCGCAGTCTTGCGGAAGGCGTCTGCCACAGATGGGGCGGCGGTCAGCACGGTGGGTACTTGCACGCGGCAGTTGCCGGAGGCGCTCAGCTCATCGCAGATGGCGTCTGCCCAGTGGGCGAGTTGTGCAGACGAGAGATGGGGGCAGCCGATGAAGGCCAGCTTGGGGCGCGCGCCCGGGTTCTTCCACATAATGGGGTAGCTTGAGCGGATGTGTTCCAGCTCGGCGTCGTCAATGCGATAGATTTGGGCGTCTGGTGCTATGAGCTGTTCGCCTTGCTCGACGGCTTCGGGCGTGATGCCGTCTACGTGGTAGAGCCCGACAGCGCCGTTCGATGCGCTGGCGGCGCCCATGTCCTTAAGGTAGTCCTGCGTGTCGGGCGTGAGTTCGCGGCCAAGCCAACGGTCGAGGCCTTTAATGTAAGGGACGTCCTCCATCACCTTCATGCCAATGGCGCTGCCAAGCACTTGCGCTTCGGGCTTGCGCTTACAGTCGACTTCGATGATCCAGGTCGCCTTGCGGCCCTCGTCGGTGAGCAGGCCGAATTCCGGGACAAAGCCGGCAATTGAGCCGAACATCTCGATGATGCCGGAGTTGCGATTGCAGCGGGCGCCCAACACGGAGTTGGCAAAGACCACGGCGCTGCTTTCTGCCCAGCTTAGGATGTCGCCACGCTGGGGTCGATTGCCAACTTCGGGCTGGTAACAGGTGCAGCTGAAAGCATCGCTGTCCAATAGGCCCATGCTGCGCAGCTGTGCCTCATAATCGCCTTGTTTGGAATACATAATCTTGAACAGCAGCTTTTGCAGCGGGTTGGCCGGGACGGCGGGGTCGAGAGGCCTCGGGTCGACCGAGAATGACTGGCCGGACAGGACTCCGTCTTTCAACAACTCATCCATAAGGTCATAGACTGGACCGAGCATGGAGAGGCCAAAACTTGTGACAAGATGACCGTTTGCGCCGGTCACGGGAACCATGCGCTCGGCACCAAAGCACTCGCCGTACATAACGAGGGTCTTGACTACTTTGGCCATGGCGGGGCCCTTGGCGCCGTCGAGCAGGGCTTGTTGTTGGGAGGTCAGGTTCATCTGTGAGCCCATCCTTTCGTGTTAGATATTGGTGCCGAGTCGGTATGCCGCGCGGACCGCTTCGAGCACACGACCGGGTGCAAACCCATCGCCGATGTTATGCAGCTCGTCTGCGGCGTGCGTCTGCTGCAGTTTGTAGAACAGCGCGTCGTCTGGGTGTCCGCCGCAGGCAATGATTACCAGGTCGCAGGTTAGCTCGAGTGACTTCCAGTCGTTGCCGATTTTGGGTGCAAGCGGGTTTTCGACGTTCTCGGGCAAGACCGGTGACCACGAGACGTAGGGGTCGGGAACGTTTTTGTGGCAGTTACGACTCAAGTGGAGACGCGCACACCTCGATGGGGCTCCAGACTCGCGTTTGCCGTCGACCTCCGCGCGCTCGACGCGTGTCATATTGAGGAGCCGCACATTGCGTCCCCTGAGCGTATGGAGTAGGTGACCGCGATTTGCCGTGCAGGCGCCCTGCATCATGTGAGGCAGCATTTCAATTATGCTGACCTGTGGTATGCCGTGTTCGACGGTGAGCCATTGGGCAACCTCGCAGCCCACGGCCCCTCCGCCAATGATGGCGACAGTTTTGGCGTTGCCAAGCAGCGCGGGTTGGCGCAGTAGCTGCGTTGCCTGCACGGCATGGCCCGATGCTACAAGCTCCGTAAGACCGGGGATGGGCGGTATCGCATTGGAAGTGCCTGTCGCGCACACGATTGCGTCGAAGCCTGCTTTTGCAAGATCTTCGGCGCGTGCTGCCCGTCCAAGTTCGAGTGTCAGGTTCCCGTTGGGTTTTTCTGCCTGCTCGCGCACCTGTCGAACAAGATATGATCGGTAGTTATCGAGGTCGAACTTGATCCGGGCGGCGCTGGCGGAGAGGAGTTTTCCTCCAAGTTCATCTTCGGCGTCGATGAGCTTTACGTCGTGGCCACGACGCGCGGCGATTAGCGCACAGACCATCCCGGCGGGTCCGGCTCCTATCACCGCTATGCGTTTGGGTTCTTTGGCGGGAGCGGGTGTCTGGGGCATGAGGTATTCAAAGCTGCAGCGTGGATTGACGGCACACTGCGGATGGCCCCCTTCGACAAACTCGTTGAGGCATCCTTCCTGGCATCCAATGCAGGGGCGAATATCTGCCACGCGACCGGCGTACGCCTTGTTAGGCCACTCGGGATCCGCAAGCAGCGGGCGTCCGAGCATGATCATATCGGCGTCGCCATTGCGAAGGGCGCGTTCGGCAATGTCGGGGTAGCCCAACTTACCAACCGCGACAACGGGTATGGGAAGGCCGGCATTGGAGCGGATCTTGTCGGCGGCAAAGCGCTCCCGAACGGTGCGCGCCACGGGAACGAAGCAGCCTGCAGGCATGCTCGCAGGCGGGTGGGGCATCCACCAGTTGTCATAGCAACCAAGGTCGACGTCAAAGATGTCTACTCCCGCCGCCACGAGCTTTTCCATGTAACACAGGGTCTGTTCGACTGTGCGGCCGCCGCGTATGCGTCCCAGATAGGTCGAATTCATGACCTGCTCGTCATAGGTTTCCTCGAGTGCAAGCGAAAGGTCGATGCGGTACATGATGGGGTAGTCGGGCCCAACGCGGCGACGGATTTCTTTGACCATATCGAGGCCAAATTGACGCCAATCGGCATAACGTCCGAGCTTGCGATGGTTAAAGGCGGGGTTTCCGAGCTGCTCGATAAGATAGCCCTCGTGCCCGTGCAAATAGACGCCATCGATGCCCATGGCATGGGCATCGGCCGCCGCTTGGCCGATATTGTTTACGATACGGCGCAGCTTTTGGTCCGAGAGGCGCATGCATGGAATGGCGGGGATGTAGTAGTTAGGCAAGAAACTCGCCGAGACCGGAAACTTCTTTTGCGTGATGAGGCATTGCGGGTTGCCCACGCGGCCGAGTCCAGCCGTAAGCTGGACAAAAATGCGCGATCCGAAGGCATGGACACCTTGGGCAAGGTCGCGCCAGCCTGCCATAACGGTTCGGCTTCGATCGATGCGCGGGAAATAGGTGAGCTTGTCCAGCTCGGTGACCGTGGTATCGATGCCGTGGCTTACCGGCACGAGTCCTGTTGTGATGAGGCCGCAGCCGCCTTTGGCGCGGGCGAAAAAGTACTGCAGCATCATGTCACTGGGGCGGCCAGTTTCCTCGCACATGTCGATATTGCCCATCGGTGCCATGACAATGCGGTTTTTGACGGTGAGCTTGTTAATTTTGATGGGAGAGAAGAGCTTGTCAAAAGGATAGAGCTCTTGCGTCATGCGGGACGATCCGCAACCGGAATTTTTGGCGGGCCAGTTGTCGAATGAGTCGACGAGTTGCTGCACCAGTACGTCTTTTCCCAATGAGGTTCCTTTCAGATGTTGACAAGGTAACAAAGCAGTTTACGTCTAAATGTTTAATAGTCAACAACAAAGGCATGAGTTCGGTGAAGGAAAAAAGGACTCAATGAGCGTCAGATGACAAACTGTGTTGCGACATTAGCTCCCAACTAATGAATTTGAGTTCGCTGCCTCCTACGATGTGCTGTGTGCCGGCACGGTAGCCGGATCGTGGGAAGGATGCATAATGGCAAAAGAGGGAAAGAAGCCGATCGGCAAGATCATTCTGGGTGTCATCGTGGTGCTCGTTGTTGCCGGCGTCGTAGGTTCTATGGGCGGTAACTCGTCTGATTCGTCTACGGGTGATGCAGCAAAGCCTGCCGAACAGACCCAGCAAGTCGAGGAGCAAAAAGAGGCACAAGAACCCTATACGGTTTCGGATGAGGCCGGTGATACGTCTAATCAGTTTGCGTATAAGATCACTGGCACGTTGACCAATAATACGGATAAAGAGCAAAGCTACATTCAGATTGAGTATGTTCTGTATGACGCAGACGGCAATCAGGTGGGAACGGCTCTTGCGAACACCAACCATCTCAAAGCGGGCGGCACCTGGAAGTTCGAAGCGATGAGCACGGTATCTCCCGATCAGGTTGCTAGCTGGGAACGTTCTGATGTGAGCGGCTTTTAACTAGAATAAACAACATGATTACTATGCGATCTGGGGAGGTGAGGTCGTATGCCCGATAAAAAGCTGACAGACGAGTTGCTCAATGAGCTCCTCGACGCGCCAAACATCGATGGCTATATCAAAGAACACGACTTTGCCGCCCCGTCGCTTTCGGACTACCTTAAGCAGCTGCTGCAGGAAAAGGGCTTAGAGCGTTCGCGCGTGGTGCGCATGGCCGACCTCAACGAGACCTTTGGTTATCAAATTTTTACCGGTGCGCGCCACCCAAGCCGTAATAAGGTGCTGCAGATTGCCTTTGCGATGGCGTTGACGCTCAAGGAGACCAACCGCGCTCTGACAGCTGCCGGGGTAAGTGTCCTCAACTGTAAGGACCGTCGCGATGCGATTGTCATCTTTTGTATCGATCGCGGCTGCAGCCTGCAAAAGGTCAACGAGGAGCTGTATCGCTTTGGCGAGGAGACGGTGAGTTAGCGGCCGATGGCTGAATTGGCTGTTGCCGAAACAACTATGCGAACGAACAGGGCGTGGATGCCATGGGGTGTCCGCGCCCTGCGCTATGATGGACGCCATGGATACTCAGAACCCAACATATTCCGATGATGAGTTAACCGCCGCGCTCGCCGGGCACTTGGCGTCGCTCGAGCGTGATGATAGTTATCGCGTAGAGCGCGTGCTCAAGCGCTCCGATGTCGAGACAACCGAGCTTGTGTACTTTGAGGGTTCTGGCGGTGGTTCGCTTGGCCCCTTTGTCCGTAAGCGCATCGATGCTTCGGCGCAGATTGGCGGGGCCTACGAGCGCTTGTTTGCGGCTCAGCAGGCTGGACGCCGTTTTGAACACTTACCCCGGATTGTCGACTGCCACCGCGCGGGTGAGGAGCTCGATGTGGTGATGGAATATGTCGAAGGCGAGACGCTCGAGGCGCTCGTGGGGCGCCTGGGCGCGACGCCCGATTATGCCCGTGTGCTATATCCCGTCCTGTGCGATGCGGTGAGCGAGCTCCATGCCGGCTTTGCGGCGGCGGGGGAGACGGCGGCACCGGTTATCCATCGCGATCTTAAGCCTTCGAACATCATTGTGTCGGGCGTGAGATACGCGACCGATGCCGGCATGACCTTTTCCTCGCTGGTGATTATTGATTTGGGGATCGCGCGTGTCTGGCGCGACGGTGCCGATGCCGATACCGTTAAGTTTGGCACGCGTTCCTATGCGCCGCCCGAGCAGTACGGTTTTGGGCAGACGAGCGTGCGTAGCGATATTTATGCGCTCGGCGCGCTGCTGTTCTTTTGCCTGACGGGGGCTGATCCCAAACCGGGGCGCGACATGCGCGAGCAATGCGATGCGCATGGCATTCCCGTCCCGCTGGCAGATGTGACTTGCATGGCGATGGCGCTCGATCCCGCCAAGCGTTTTGCAAGTGCAAAGGCGTTGGGCAATGCTGCGCGCGCAGCGTATGGCTTGTGCGCCCCTGCGTCGTCGCTCACAACGGCTCCTGTCGCCGCCGTGTCCCGGACCGCGGTGCCGTAAGTGCATCGGGTACAGCAACCGGTTGTCCCTGCGCTTTCGCCTTCTACAGGTCAGCATACGACCATCTCGCCCTCGGCGTCCGAGTCCTTGGCGTCCAAGTGCGTAAGCCTGCTCTCGCATATTCCCGAGCCCGTGGGGCGCATATGGAATGGATGCGTTTATGCGACGACGCTGCTGCTCCTGATGGGGAGCCATTTTGCCGTGTTTCAGCCGACAGGTGAAAACCGCAACTATCCAACGTGGTTTTTAGCGCTTGAGTACTTCTTTATGGTCGATGGCTTGGTACTGCTTATTACGTTTGGCATGCTCGACCGCCGCAGGCTTCGGCGTCGCTTTCCCGTACTCGATCGGTATCGGGGGAGTGCTTTTGCCGAACTATGGTTCAAGGCGCTCGGGTTAATGTTTGCCGTTATGTGCGTTGTCGTCGTTATCGGAAACGCGACGGGTGTCGTCTCCTAGATATACGAAAAAGGGCCCCGTTTGGGGCCCTTTGCAGTTGAGGCTTGCGAGCCTAAATGCGGTTCATCTGGGAAGCAACCTTGTTGTACCAGTCCTGCCACGTAGGCGGGCAGTATTTTTTGGCGGCTGCCGGGGTAAGCGTGGAGCCATAGTTGGCGCCCAGGTAGGCAACGTGGGCAGAGACGCCCTCGCTCCAGCTACCAAAGCTTCGCCAACCGCCGCCGCGGGCGCTCCAGCCCCAGGCGTTATAGGAGCCGGCACAATAAAGGCCCTTGCTGCTTTCGATGCAGGCGATAGCGGGAGACCAGCGAGGATCGACGCCGGTGTTCCAGGCGGCAACGGCAAAGTTGTGGCCCTGGCCTGCCATAGGGGAGCCGGCAAGATAGTTGTCGATGCGGCCCGTCCACTCGTTAATGAACGAGTCGTAATCGGAGTTACCGCTGTTCGAGCTGTTTACCGTGGTGTCGATGGTGGTGTTGGCGTTGTTAGCCTGGCTGTTGGAGTTGTTGCCGCTTACACCCTCGCCCGAGAGCTTCTCGGCGGCAGCGGCCTTGTCTGCCTCGAGCTTGGCCAGCTCGGCGGCATTTTCCTGCTCGGCCTTTGCCTGCGCCTCGCTGCGGAGCTGCTGAGCCTGCGCCAGTGCATCCTCGGCATTTTTCTGCTCGCCCTCGAGTTGAGACTTAGCCTGATCGAGTTCGGTCTTGTTCTGCTCGAGTTCAGTCTGCATCTTGTTGAGTTCTTCGATCTCGTCGACGCTCGAGCTTGTGATCTGGTTGGTGTACTTGCAAGTGGTGATAAAGTCGCCCAGACTTTGCGTGTTCACTAGGAAGCTCACGATGGGGCTGGTGCCCTTCTGGTACTTATACAGATCGCGCATGGCGGAGCTAGCCTTGGCCTGCTGTTCGGGCAGCTCGGCCTCAATCTTATCGATGTTCGCCTCATTGGAGTCTATCTGCTTTTGCAGGTCCTCGAGCTTGGTGCGGGCGTCGTTGTAGGCGCTCGTAGCGTCCTCGATTTTTTTCTGGGCGGCGGAAAGCTGATCCTGCGTTGCCTGCGAGGCGGCATAGGCCGCGACGGGGGAGAGCATCGGCGTGGCCGTCAGCGCGACGGCGAGCGCGGCGCTCGTGATGATACGAGCCGGCTTCGACGCGATGAGCGCTGCGGTGCGATGGTTCGAATGCTGCATCCAGTCCCTCTGCAATCAATCGTAGGTTATTGGTCGAAGTGTATTCTACTACTGCTTTCGACCTCAACTTGAGCCTTAAAGGTTTCAAAGGGTCAAGTTAAACTTGAGGCTTTGGCTTTGACCTGCAGTTATAGCGAATTGTTGAGAAACCATAGAGTTCAACTTTAACGTTACGGAATCCTGTTTGTGAGGGTTTTTGGTTGTAAAAGTTGCCCTCACGTGGGGTTTTGCAACTATAGGGTTCCTTTGCGACGAGCCTGCTCCACCTCTTTGAGTGCCTCGGCGGGAGTGAAGGAACAGGTGCCATCGCCGAGCTTGACCATCTGTATGTCGTCACCGATATGGACTTCTCCGCCCTGCAACACGACGCCAAAAATGCCCTCGTGGGGGAAGATACAGTCGCCGGCGAGATAGTAGATGGCACAGCGGGTGTGGCAGACTTTGCCGATCTGGCTGATTTCGACGAGTACTTCGCTGCCGAGCTTGAGCTGCGTGCCCAGGGGGAGTGAGAGCAGGTTGATACCCTGGGTGGTGAAGTTCTCTCCAAAGTCGCCCTCGCACACATCAAGCCCGCGTGCCCGCGCCGTATTGATGGACTCCGCTGCCAAAAACGAGACTTGGCGGTGCCAATGTCCGGCGTGCGCATCGGAGGCAAGGCCAAATTGCTTGATGACGGTGTCATGCCCATCGGCGACGGGTGTTTTGCGCGTTCCCTTGTGCGCCGATGTGTTGATTGAGACGATGCGGGCGGACCCGCTGTAGGCATCGTCTGCCGTGCGCAGAGGAGCGGTCGTTTGTGCACGCTCCGTCAGTTCGCGCTCTGCGGCGTTGAGGATGGGGTTATCGGTCGGATGGTCTTGGGGCACGCGTGCGCCTTTCGCTTGAGGATATCGATATGCTGAATCCTACAACAACGGTGGGTTCACTGCCGGATGTCATACACCGGTGAGCACCGTCCCATCGCTGGATGGTCGCGCCGATTGCCATAGATACGGTGGAGCTTTGGGTGCCGGCGGCTCGGCACGCTAGAATAGAACGGTTGCTCAAAGACCGCCCGTTCTGGGGCAGTTCTAGATAGGAAGTTTCCATGGCATTGCAGTTTACAGAGCGCGAGTTTATACCCGTGCTGCTCGGCGGCGATATCAACGCCTATTCGGTGGCGCGCGCCTTCTACGAGGAGTATCAGGTCAAGAGCCTGGTCTTTGGCAAGTATCAGACGGGTCCTGCATACCGCAGCCAGATTATCGACTATACGCCCAATGTGGATATCGACACTATGCCGGTCATGATCGAGACCGTCAACGGCATTGCACAGGCCAATCCCGATAAGAAGATTATCCTCATGGGCTGCGGCGATAACTACGTCGCGCTTGCCGCACAGGCTCAGGATGCCGGCCAGCTTGCCTCCAACGTCATCGCGCCCTATGCGCCCTACAGTATGCTCGAGCAGTGCCAGAAGAAGGAGATCTTCTACGAGCTGTGCGAGAAGCACGGTGTACCCTATCCGCACACGTTTACCTTTACCATGGCGATGCTCAACGCCCAGGGCGAGGCTTCCGCCGAGGTGCTCGACCAGATCGACTTTCCCTTCCCGATGATTCTGAAGCCCTCTGACGGCATCATGTGGTGGGAGCACGAGTTCGAGGGCCAGAAGAAGGCCTACGAGATTGCCGATCGCGCCGAGCTGGAGCAGGTCATTCGCGATGTGTACGCCAGTGGCTACACCGATGACCTCATCTTGCAGGACCGCGTGCCCGGCAACGACGAGTACATGCGCGTGCTTACCAGTTATTCCGACCGCAACGGCAAGGTTCGCATGATGTGCCTGGGTCACGTGCTGCTCGAGGAGCATCAGCCCCATGGTGTCGGCAACCACGCCTGCATCATCACCGAGCCCAACGACGAGCTCATGGGTGGCGTGCGCAAGCTGCTTGAGGACCTTAAGTTCACGGGCTTCTCCAACTTCGACGTCAAGTACGACCAACGCGATGGTTCGTTTAAGTTCTTCGACTTCAACACGCGTCAGGGCCGCAGTAACTACTACGTCACCAACAGCGGCTTTAACGTTGCTAAATACGTGGTGGATGAGTACGTCTATAACCGTCCGTTTGAGCCGGAATTTGTGACGGCGCAGGACGAGGCGCTGTGGATGGTCGTCCCCATGGGCGTCGTTGACAAGTATGTCAAGGACCCCGAGCTGCGTGCGAAGGCGCATCGTCTGGCCAAGGAGGGCAAGGCTGCCGATCCTTCGTTTATGAAGGGCGATTTTGTCTTTAACCGCTGGTTGCGCATGTGGCACACCAAGCTGCGTCACTTTAAGCTGTTCAAGACGTATTACAAGTAGATGAGCGCGGCGCCCGCCCGGTTTGCATCGGACGGACGCGGGCATGATACGAGCAATTGCATGGGCGTCACCAAGGAGGCGGCGATGGAAAAGCTGGGAGTTATCGGCGGCATGGGCGCTGAGGCCACGTCGTATTACTACGACCAGGTCGTGCGTCATACGGCTGCTACCTGTGATCAGGAGCATATCGACATGGTGGTACTTTCCAAGTCGACCATGCCCGACCGTACGCTGGCCATCAAGACCGGCGAGCATGCCGAGCTGCTGGCGACCATGAAGGAATGTGCACGGGCGCTCGAGGGACTGGGCTGTGCTCATATCGCCATTCCCTGCAACACGTCGCACTACTTCTACGACCAGATTCAGTCGTTCACCAAGGTGCCGATTATCCACATGCCGCGCGAGTCGGTGCGCTATGCCCTGGCGGGCGCGGTGATGGGGGAGTGCGAGTTCGATCCCAACCTGAGCATGCCGTCCGAGCCGGTGCGCAAGATCGGCATCATGGGCACCGACGGCACCGTGGGTGCCGGCGTCTACGGGCGCGAGTGCGAGGCCGCGGGCGTCGAGGTCGTCTATCCCAGCGAGAAGCGCCAGGCCGACGTGATGTCGCTGATTTATGATGACGTGAAGGCCGGACGCGAGCCCGATATGGACAAGTTTGACCGCGTGATGTGGGAGTTCGCCCGCAGCGGCTGCGACCGCGTCATTCTGGCCTGCACCGAGCTCTCGGTGCTGAAAAAGTACCGAGAGATGCCCGAGATTACCCTTGACGCCATGGACGTCCTGGTGCGCGAATCCATCATCCGCAGCGGCGCCCCCTACCGCCTGTAGCCCTCGACCTGCCAAAAAGGGACAGGTTTATTTTGGTAGGTTTTATCTGGGGGAACAGTAAGGCCTCGACTCGTTTGGTGCGAGCCGAGGCCTTTTGAATTTATCGGTTGCCGGTGGCGATGGGTTAGAACAGGAAGCCGAGGACAATGAGGGCAATGCTAACAATAAGCATGGCAATGTCCTGGCCCTTGATGGGGTAGCGCTTGTACGAGCTCGCGCGCGTGCGCAGGTAGACGCCGCGCTGCTCGGCCGCCAAGGCCGTGGCATCGGTTTTACCCACGCTCGAGATCAGTAGCGGCACGCACAACGGCAGCATGAGCTGAAGCTTCTTGATGGGGTTCTTGGTGTCATACTCGATGCCGCGTGCGGTCTGCGCCTCCATGATGGCGTTCATCTCCTGGCCAAACACTGGCACAAAGCGCAGCGCCGTGGTAAAGGTGAAGGCATAACGATACGGAACGTGCAGCACCTCGACGCAGGCGTTGGCAAGGTCGTTGAGCTTGGTCACCATGAGCATCAGAATAAGCGGTAGCGCCACGCCCAGCAGACGCAGACAGGCCTTTGTTCCGGTGATGAGGCCTTCATCGGTGACAAAGCTCCACACCACGTTGCCATCGCGCATAAAAGCCAGCTGCAGCACCAGCATGATGAGCGCGAGTGGAATCAGTAGCTTGAGCAGCGCGAGCAGGCGGTCGACGACGCCGGCGTAGGCTCCCAGCGCGAGCGTGAGTGCCAGAAAGCCCAGCAGTGCCACATAGGTGTCGGACAAGAAAATGCCGATGATGATGGCGGCGGCGAGGCCCAGTTTGATGACGGGGTTCAGGCGGTGTAGCAGCGTGTCGCCCGGCATGTAGTCGATGACGTTAACCACGGCGGACCATCTCCTCGGTAATGCGAACGATATCAGTGACCTCACTCACCTGCGTAAAGGCGGGCGAGACGGTGGATGCCAGACGGCGCGAGAGTTCGATGACCTGGGGCGGCTCAACGTAGGCACGCTGCATGAGTTCGATGTTCGAGAACAGCTCGTGCGTGCGGCCGCGGTCGAGGATGCGACCGTTGGCCATCACCACGATGCGCTCGGCAAAGTCGGAAACGACTTCCATGTCGTGACAGACCATGATGACGGCGCAACCGCGCTCTGCCATGGTGCGAACCGTTTCCATCACGGTCATGCACTCGCGGTAGTCCAGGCCGCTCGTGGGTTCGTCGAGCACCACGATCTTGGGCTCGATCACCACAACGGAGGCCAGCGCCACCATCTGGCGTTGGCCGCGCGACAGTGAGAACGGTGCCTCGTCGGCGGGCAGACCAAAGCGGTCGATGACCAGCTGGGCGCGACGCAGGGCTTCGGCGCGGTCGATGCCGGCAAGTTCTAGACCAAAGGCGACCTCGTCGAGCACGGTGTCTTTGCAGATTTGGCGGTCGGGGTTCTGGAAAAGCGTTGCCACTTCGTGTGCGATGCGGCTCGTGGGAACCGATGCCGTGTCCAAGCCCGTAACGCGTACGCTGCCCGATGCGGGCTTGAGCAAACCCGTGAGCAGTTTGGTGAGCGTGGTTTTGCCGGCTCCGTTTTGGCCGACAATGCCCACGAGCTTGCCGGGGTAGAGCGTCAAGTTGAGGTCGTGGACGGCGGCGCCTCCATGGGGGTAAGAAAACTCGACATGGTCAAAGGTGAGCACCGGCTCGGCGTCTTTCGCATGCGGGCGCAGCGACGGCGCGTGCGGGGAGCCTGCGGGCGCCTGGGTATCGCTTGTCGCACGGTCGGGGTCGACGATTTCCGTGATCAGGCGTTCTGCCTCGTCGACATCCAGACAGGGCGTGCCGCTTACCAAGCCATCGGCCTCGAGACTGTTGAAGATGCGCGTGACGCGCGGACAATCGACGCCGATGGTGCGAAGCTCGTCGGTGCGTGCGAAGACCTCGTGCGGCTCACCTTGCAGCGCGATCTGGCCGTGATCGAGCACCAACACACGGTTGCAGTACTCCGAAAGCAGAGCGACCTTTTGCTCAACGACGACGATGGTGATGCCGAGCGCGCGGTTTGCCTCGCGCAGCGTCTCGAAGACCAAGGTGGAACTGGCGGGGTCGAGTGCTGCGGTTGGCTCATCGAGCACTAAGACGCGCGGACGCATGGCGAGGATGGCGGCGATAGCTACCTTTTGCTTTTGGCCGCCCGAGAGGGTGGCGATCTCGCGGTCGCGCAGGTCGCTAATGCCGACGGTCTTAAGCGTCTCGCACAAGCGCTGCTCGATCTGGTCATGCGGAACGCCAAAGTTCTCGAGACCAAAGAGCATTTCGTCCTCAACGACCGAAGCGACCATCTGGGTATCGATGTCCTGCAACACGCTGCCGACGATCTGCGATATGTCGGTGAGCGAGACCTCGCAGGTGTCGTGGCCGTCAACTAACACGGAGCCATAAAAGGCGCCGGTGTAGTGGTGAGGCACGGCGCCCGACAGGCAGGCGGCAAGTGTGGACTTACCGGCACCCGAGGGCCCGATGATGCCGATGAAATCTCCCTTGTTCACGCTAAGCGAAACGTGGCTGAGCGCCTGCTCGGTTTGCGTGCCATAGGAGAACGAGACATCGTCGACGTTGATGATCGTTTCCATGGATACCTTTCATAATCATTGGGGACGTTCTTACATGACTAGTCGTTTAAGAACGTCCCCAAAAGCTCGTTGTTTGGGACAGTCTTTGGTGGTGAAGCACGGATACGGCTTTACGAGGTGCCCCAGGTTGGCGCGAAAGAGGAGCGAAGCGTACTTGGGTATGCGAGCGACGAATGAACGCCAAGATGGGGTGGCTCGTAAAGCCGAGCGGGTTAGTTGAGCTTCAGGGCCTTCTGGATGGGCAGGTAGAGGGCGCCGACCAGAATGGCGTTAAATACGGCGGTCATGGCGACGACGGGCAGCATGGCTGCGGCGAGCTCGCCCACCACGCCGAGCATGGCCATCTTGATGACCATGAAGATAACGCCGGAGACAAAGGTGGTCACGAATGTTGCGACGATGGCGATGCCAGGCTTAACCTGGCCGTCCTTGGCAGCAGCGTTGACAATGACGGCCATGAGCATAGCGGCGATGCCCTCGGCGGCAAAATCGACAAACGGCGAGGTGGTAGTGATCTGGATCACGGCGGCCGAGATCAGGCCGATGACGAGTGCCTGACCGATGTTGGGGCGAACGACCAGGATGGTGAGACAGAAGGCCGAGATGATGAACTCGGGGCTGATCATACCGCCCGAGATGCCCGAGATTGCCTTGCCGACGGTGAAGTTGAGGATGAAGCCGGCGGCAAGCAGGATGGCGAGCAAGACGAGGGCGCGGACGTCGAGTTTGCCGCGGTCGGCGGTCTGGACGGTGCGGGGCTGTGCGGTGGTTGTGTTCTGAGACATGGTGAAAATCCTTTCGGAAGGGAAGTACAAGAGAAGAAAACGGAGGCGCGTGATGCGAATGCGATCGGGCTCGAGATAGAAAAAGGCCCCCGGTCGAAACCGGAGGCCTTCCAATCACCTAGAGCGCAAAAACAGGCGTGAGGGACTCACTGTCGACCGATCGTATTCGCATCACGCCACCACCAGTTGTTGAGAGACGTCATCGTGTTCTTCATGTTGGTGGCTCCTTTCGTGATACCGTGGCGCGGTCGCACCTCGTTGCTGTTGCGCTGCACTATAGCACAGCGAAGTGTGTGCAGGGAATCTTTTTTGAAAAGATTTCGGCGACGTTTCCCGCCGGTCGAATGGGCGGCTGAGCGGGCGGGATGACTCATGCGACCCCGCCCGTCTCTTGGAACGCAAGGGCCTTAGGCCTTCTTGCGACGATAAAGCACGAAGCCGCAGACACCGATGATGACGACGGCGCCAACGGCCATGGCGGCCATGTTGTTGCCCTCGGACTTCTCCTCGGTCGTCTCTTCCTCAGCCTCGGGCTCGGCAACGTCCTTATCGGAGAGAGCCTCGTCGGCGTAGGTGATGGACTCGACCAGGCAGTCGTTGTCGGCATCGTAGTCACTCGGGACGAACTCCTCGGAGAAATCGCCCTCCTTGAGGTAGTCGCGCATCTCCTCGAGCATGGCCTTGCACTTGACGTAGGTGTTCTTGGTCGCTGCCTTGCCGGCCTTGTTGGCCAGGGCGGTGCGGGCCTCGGTGTCCTCGGCGGCCTGCATGGCCTCGTCGACGGTTAGGTTCTGCTCGATGAGCTCCTTCTGCAGGGCGTCGAGATAGGCGCGGACGCCGGTGGCGCAGCTGTCGCGGTTCTCATAGGCGAGCGTGTTGATGTCCATGAGGACGTAGTTGATGGAGTTCTTGGGCTCCTCGTTGTTCACGACGTCTTCCTCTTCACAGTGATCGAAGGAGACATCCTGATCGCTGAAGTAGGGGCTGACCTCGGTGAGCAGTGCGGAATAGAGGGGGATAGCGACGGAGAACTCGGCGTTGGAGAGCATCTCCCACTGGATGGTCGCGATTTCGGGGTCCATGCCGTGACGGATCTGGAAGGTGTGGATCTCGGTGTTGCGGTTGGAGCCGATGGCATAGGCGCCGTCGGTGTTGGCGTTGAGGCCGGCGACATTCTCGCCGCGAGCGGCGAAGGAACGAATCATCTCAAAGGTGTTCCAGTCGGACTTGCCGGGCTGGAAGAACAGCGGCTGCATCTCGTGGACCAGGGCGCCGGTCGTCGCACGAGCGTCTTCGCGCTCGTCCTTGACGATCTCATAGTCGGTGCCCTCAGCAAGCGGAGCCATGAAGTAATCGCGGCCCTGGACATAGCGCGACCACTGGTGCATACCGGCCTCGCTAATCTCCTCGCCGTAGGTCTTGGCGACGTCGAACTTGCCGTCGGTGTACTCGGCAAAGCCCTTCTCCTTAGGCATGGACTCGATGCCCTCGGAGTGGAGGCAGTTCTCGGTGTCGTCGAGGTCGACGCCATAGGTGAGGTTGCCGATGTTGGGGTTGAGTGAGGCAATATCGTCGGTGAGCCTCATAGCGATCCACTGGTGGCCGGAAAGCGCTGCAAACAACCAGGTCTCGTTGTTGTCGGCAATGATGATCTGGTCGTTGGAGCAGACGCCCTGCTCGTCAATCAGGCTGCCGAGGAGCTCGACACCCTCACGGGCCGTGGCGCTCTCGCCCAGAATGACGCTGGCGTAGTTGTACTCGCCGATGCCGGTCTCCTCGGTGACGGGGTCGGCTTCCTCTGCCTTCTCGTTATAGGAGGTGCTCAGCGTGGCAGAGCAGGAAACGCCCTTTTCGTTGATGCCAGCCTCGGAATATGCGTCGTAACGATCTTCCCACTGAGAGGGGTTGTCGCGAACGAAGGTGTAGCGGTAGGTTGCGCCCTTGGACTTGTACTCAAAGCCGGACTCGACCGAGGTGTACTTGCTGCCGTCCTTGTGTGCGGGCTCGATGCCAAAGTGCTTGATGTAGCGCGGGCCGAAGTCCTCGGAGCGTCCGTAGTACGTGTTGCCGTCTGCCGTGAGCTGGCTGCCCATGTAGATCTGGGTGCAAGCGAGCGCCGAAGTCGGCATGGCCATAATGGCCGCTGCTCCAAATGCAAGGCCGCAGCCGAGCTTCTTGAGCGTGTTGACAGGATGAGTAAACCTCATGATCCCTCCCAACTGTTGAAACCCCGCGAAACCGTACGGAGTTTCAGCTAATAAATACATCTACTAGCCTAAAGGAAGTGTAAAGAGTATTCATTCGACAACAGCTTTTACTCGATGAGCGTGAAGAAATATACGATGAGCGGATAATAATACTCATTTTATTGCTTTAGTTAAATAAAGGCACCCTGCATTTACTGTAGCTGAATAAAGCGCCAGACAATGCTCAAAAAGAAAACTCTCCCGCTGTTTAGGATTTGCATAAACAACGGGAGAGTCGATAACTGGATGAATATCATACCAATGTGGATTTACTTCTTTCGGCGGTGGATCACATTGATGGCGTAACCAACGAGCATGGCCAAGACGATGACGATAAAGCCAATCAGGGGATTGTCGTTCATGGGGTCCTCCTATTTTCCGAGCGGTGAAAAATCGTCGACGATGAGGTCGAGACATTGCGGCAGCGCGCGAGCGCCAAAGACGCCGGAGTTGCTGGAGATGATCTCTCCATCGAACTGCATACCCAGCGATGGCGTGCAGGTGATCTTGGCTTCCTTGGTCTGGATGATCTTAAACTGCGGACGGCCGAGCACTTTGCCAGCGGGGTCGAGCGCGGCGGTAATTACCGTGGGGAGCAGCTGCATCGTGCGCACGGGCTCAATAACGACGATGTCGACCATGCCGTCGTCCATGCGGCAGTTGGGGAACAGGTTGATGTCGTTTTGGATGACCGAGGTATTGCCTGCCATGCAGCAGATGCCGTCGAGCTCCTCGACAATGCCGTCGTGCTCAATGGTAAAGTGTGCCACCGTGGGGTTGGGCGTGGCGAGCGCGGAGAGGAAGTAGGCGATCTCGCCAATGTCGTTTTTGGTGGGAGCGGCCTTCATCATGATCTCGGCGTCGAAGCCCGAGCCGGCGATGATGATAAAGCCGTGGCGCTTCTCGTTGCCGTTCTCGTCGAGCCAAAAGAGCTCGCCCATGTCTACTTTGACCGTGCGGCCGTCGCGGCAAGCCTTGGCGAGTGCCGCCGCCTCGGGGGCATTGCCGATGTTGTTAAAGAACAGGCAGGCCGTGCCGGAGGGGAAGACGAGCGTGGGGACGCCACACCCGCGCATCTGGTCGAGCACGTTGGAAACGGTGCCGTCGCCGCCCGAAACGACCACGCGATCGAACTCGCGAACGTCCGCTACTGCGTCCTCGGGCTCCATGCCATCGCCGATAAAGCGCATCACGACCTCGTCGCCGCCCTGTGCAAGGGCGTGCGTGAATGCGTAGATTTCATCGGAGCTGGGACCCGATGCCGGGTTGTGGATGATAAGGCAGCGCATACTTACGTTCCCGTTCTGTGACTAACCGAGTATAGTTGTAGAGCAATGCCGATATCCTACCCGTGTTTTTCGGGCCTAACCTTATTTGATGGGTTGATATGTACATTTCCACACATCAGGCTCTGGTCGACTTTTGCCAGCGCGCCCGCGAGTTCGACGCGATCGCCGTCGATACCGAGTTTTTGCGCGAGCGCACGTTTCACCCGCGCCTGTGCCTGGTCCAGATTGCCACCCCCGCCGAGAGTGTCGCTGTCGATCCGCTGGCGATCGACGACCTGTCTCCCTTGGCCGAGCTTATGGCTGACGAGGGCGTGGTCAAGGTATTCCATGCTTGCTCGCAGGACATGGAAGTTATGCTCCATACCGTGGGCGCACTGCCGCGACCGATTTTTGACACGCAGGTTGCCGCCGCCTTTTTGGGAGAGCGCCAGCAGATTTCGTATGGTGCGCTCGTTCAGACGTTCTGCGGCGTATCACTGCCCAAGACCGAGTCGCTGACCGACTGGTCGCGCCGCCCGCTGACCGACAAGCAGATTGAGTACGCGATCGATGACGTCAAGTATCTGATCGTTGCCTATACCGAGATGATGAGCCGTCTGCGCGAGCTGGGCCGCGTGGATTGGGTGCTCGACGAGTTGCGTCCTCTGGCCGACGAGTCGCACTACCGCGCCGACCGCCACGAAGCGTTCCGCAAGGTCAAGCGCATCAACTCGTGCAGCCGCCATCAGCTGGGCATTGCGCGCGAGCTTGCTGCCTGGCGTGAGGACCGCGCTGAGCGGCGCAACATCCCGCGCAAGTGGGTTATGTCCGACGATACACTGCTGGCCCTGGTTAAGCGCAATCCCGTGCGTGTTGAGGAGTTCCGTAGCATCCGCGGCACCGACCAGCTGGGGGAGCGCGACGTGGACGGCGCGCTCATGGCCATCAAGCGCGGAGCGAGCTGTCCGCACGATCGCCTGCCGCTCTTGGTGCGCGGACATCGTCAGATTTCGCCGGAGCTGGAGAGCGTGACTGACCTTATGTATGCGCTTATTCGCCTAGTTGCCGAGCGCTCGGGCGTGGCGACCTCGGTCATTGCCTCGCGCGATGACCTGGCCGACTACATTGAGCATCCTGAGCAAAGTCCCCTGCGCGAAGGCTGGCGTTTTGAGCTCGTGGGCTCGCGCCTGGACGATCTGCTCTCGGGCAACATGGGACTCACCGTGAAAGACGGCAAAATCGAGCTCCTGTAGGTATATAGTTACGCGGTTTTACCAAACCGCCTAACAGCTCGACGCTGCAAACGGCCGAGAGCGGCAATCTGACGTTCAATCGTCGCTCGCGTACCAAAGTACGCGTCGCTTCTCTTTCACGTCACCTTGCTCGCTTTCGGCCGTTTTCGCTGACGGTGCCAAAACATCGATGCTGATTTGCTTGCCAGCTGAGTGGGTAGAATGCCTCCAACGTGTAACTCGATTCGGAGGAATTCGCATGCCCTATTACTATGGTTACGGCTTTGGCATCGACCCGCTGTACCTGCTGGTTGTTCTTGTTTGTACAGTGCTTGGTCTTGCGGCGCAGAGCTATATCAACTCGACGTACAAGACCTGGTCCAAGGTTCGCTCGGACGGCGACACGGGTGCCACGGTCGCTCGCCGCATGCTCGACGCCAACGGTTGCAACGCCGTGGGTATCAAGGGCGTGGCTGGTGAGCTCACCGACCACTACAACCCGCAGGATAACAACCTGTATCTCTCGGACGCCAACCGTTCGGGCGGGTCGGTCGCAAGCGTTGCCGTCGCCTGCCACGAGGCGGGCCACGCCGCCCAGCGTCAAAGCGGTTACGCCATGATGAAAGTGCGCACCGCCCTGGTTCCGGTCGTTAACTTTACCCAGAACACCTGGACCATCGTGTTGCTCTTGGGCCTGTTTATGAACATTGCCGGGCTCACGACCCTCGCGTTGATTTTCTTCTCGTTTAGCGTGCTGTTCCAGCTCGTTACGTTGCCGGTCGAGATTGACGCTAGCCGACGTGCCGTGGCGTACATCGAGCAGTCGGGTATGAGTTCCAAGCAGGTCAACGGCGCCAAGAAGGTGCTGACGGCGGCCGCGCTTACCTATGTGGCCGCAGCGCTGACTTCGATCATTCAGCTGCTCTACCTTATGGTTCGCTACAACAGAAACTCCGATCGATAACAAATTGGGTCGTTGGGCGCCGCGGGGATTCGTGTCCCCGCGGCGCTGTACTATGTGTTGGACTTGAATTTGCGCAGGGCCGGAGCCTTTGTGCACGATAACGAAAGGAGGCTGCGTGGCAGGCTGGAATCTAACCGGCAATGCCGTTTCCGCCGAGTTTGACGGTTCGGACGAGCAGGAGCGCAAGGAGCTCAGCGTGAGCCAGGCGGTGGAGATCGCCGCCGGTGCGCTCGATGCCATTCCGCAGCTGAGTGTCCTGGGCGAGGTCACAGGTTTTCGTGGTCCTAACGCCCGAAGCGGTCACTGCTACTTCCAGATCAAGGACGACTCGGCCGCCGTCGACTGCATTATCTGGAAGGGCGCCTATCTCAAGCGCACCTTCGATCTGCGCGATGGCATGCAGGTGAGCTTTAAGGGCAGCTTCAATCTCTATAAGCCCACGGGTCGCATGAGCTTTGTTGCCCGCTCATTTTCGTTGGCGGGGGAGGGTCTGCTGCGTCAACAAGTGGCGCAACTGGCCGAAAAGCTACGCCGCGAGGGCCTGATGGACGAAGCGCGCAAGCGCCGCATCCCGGTGTTCTGCTCCCGCGTGGCGGTCGTCACCTCGCTTTCGGGTGCCGTAATCGACGACGTCAAGCGCACGCTGCGCCGTCGCAACCCGCTCGTCGAGCTCGTTTGCGTGGGTGCCAAGGTTCAAGGTGAGGGTGCGCCGGCAGAGCTCATTGAGGGCTTGCGCCGCGCCGCTTCCATTGCGCCGGCGCCCGACTGCATCTTGCTGGTGCGCGGCGGCGGCTCCTTCGAGGACCTCATGACCTTTAACGACGAGGAGCTTGCCCGCGCTGTGGCGGCCAGTCCCGTGCCTGTGGTGACCGGCATTGGCCATGAGCCCGATACCTCGATCTGCGACATGGTGAGCGACCGCCGGGCCTCCACGCCCACGGCCGCGGCAGAATCGGTGGCGCCGGCTATGACGGAGTTGGCCGATGTGCTCGAGGCGCGCCATCAGCGTCTGGGTGCCGCGATGGCATCGATGATTGGGTCGGCCCAGGTCGACCTGGAGATGCTCGATCAGCGCGGTCGCCGTGCCTGGGATACCTATACGGCTCGCTTGGGCGATGCGCTCGATGCGGCCGCATGCCGCCCGTGCCTCAACGACCCAACGTTTATGGTCGAGCGTCGCGAGTCAGAGCTTGCCTTGACGGCCGATCGTTTGTCCGGTGCCACAACGCGCTCGGTCGGGGCGTTCCGATCCAGCTTTGAACGCCTGCCCGAGCGTCTGGTTGCAAGCACCTCGGGGCTCGATGGCAAGCGCCATGCGCTCACGCTTGCGAGTTCCCGTCTGGAGCATCAGGGGCGCACGATGCTCAGCAAACCCGCGTCCGACCTGGGCCGTGCGGCAGCCTCACTCGATGCCCTGTCGCCGCTCAAGGTGCTTGCCCGTGGCTATTCCATCGCGTACAGCGATGATGGGGTGGCCACGAGCGCCAAGACCTTTAAGCCCGGCGACGCCATACGCGTGCGCATGGCAGACGGCAACGTGGCGGCAACGGTCGATACGGTCGAGTAGACCGCGTTTCACAGCGATAAACCTTTAGGAAAGGAAACAGATATGGCAGAGAAGACCCCGGTCGAGCAGCTTACGTACAAGCAGGCCTCGCAGGAGTTGGAACTCATCATCCGCAGCTTGGAGTCGGGCGATATGGAGCTCGAGGAGTCGCTCGAGAGCTATACCCGCGGCGTCGAGCTCCTCAAGAGCCTGCGCACCCGCCTGTCCGATGCCGAGCAGAAGGTCTCGGTGCTCCTTAAGGACGTCGACGGCAACGACGTGCTCGCCGACGGCGAAGCCGCCAACACCGACGACAACCTCTCGTTCTAACCATTCCGACCAAATATAATTACCTTGGTCTGTGAGAAAGGAACCTACCATGTGTGATTGCATCTTCTGCAAAATTGCCAACCACGAGATCCCCTCGACCGTTGTCTATGAGGACGACCGGGTCATCGCCTTCGACGACCTCAACCCCCAGGCGCCGGTCCACACCCTCGTGATCCCCAAGAAGCACTACAGCGACATCGCCGACAACGTGCCTGCCGAGACCATGGGCGCCATGGCCCACGCCATCCAGGAGGTCGCTAAGGCCAAGGGCCTGGAGGACGGTTTCCGCGTCATCTCCAACAAGGGCGTCAACGCCGGTCAGACCGTCATGCACTTCCACATGCACGTCCTCGGCGGCAAGAACCTGGGCGAGAACCTCATCTGAGGACGCACAGCCCGTCGCCTTGGCTGCCTTTGGAGTAACCTATGCAGCTTTCTCAACTCGAATACCTTCAAGCGGTAGCGAACTACGGCGGCGTGCGCAAAGCGGCTCGCGCCGTTCACGTGAGCCCACAGGCCGTTTCGTCGGCAATCAAAAAGTTGGAATCTGAGTATCAGATTGTTTTGCTCGACCGATCGGCGGGGGAGGCTGTTTTGTCTCCGGCGGGCAGAGAATTTGCGCGTCGTGCACGCGTGATCCTGGCACAAGTCGACGATCTCAAAAAGTACGCTCAATCGGGGAACGGCGGCGTTTCGCCCGACGGCCACTTCCGTCTTTACGCCCCCTGTCTTCACGGGCGGGGGCGTCTTTTTTCCGAAAACTGGTACGACTCGTTTGAAAGCTTGCACCCCCAGATTCACCTTGATGTTTGGCATCAGCCAACGGCCACATGCTTTGAATCACTTGTGCTTGGCATTTCGGATGCGGCCATCTCATTTGAGGAACCAAGGGATAGTGTCCTTTCTTCGAAATACTTGGGTGAAAAGGAGCTCAAGGTTCTTTCGTGTCCAGCGGGTCATCAATCTGTGGGTGCTATGACCGTTCGTGAGTTGCTGGGCGGCAGGCTCGCTGTTCCCATTAATTTGTCACCCTGTCTCAATGCAATCAACCAATGTCCCGAGGCTCAGCTGGTTAATTTCCGCTTCCGCGACGTCGAATACGAAAACAGGGCGCAGACTGAGTTTCTTCAAGCCGGGGGATTGATATTGAGTTTTTCTGGCTCTTCTCTCGCAACAGATGGACTGGAAGTGAGCGAGTGCTCCATTGAAGGCTCGCATGACGTGGCCTTGCCCATCTATTTTTGCTATCGACAAAATGCCTGGACCGATCGACACCAGACGGTATTTCTTCACCTATTGCGTCATCTCGCTTCGTGAGGCCATTTGGCCTCGTGGCGTCAAGTGAATGTTGACGCCTTGTAACACATGACTGACGGCTTTGCCCTCATGCTTTTCCAAGATTTCGGTTTGGGCTATTGGCTCTTGGAGGGCGGAGCATGAAAAACCGTACGGTTTTGCTTTATATGACGTTCGTTTTTCTGTCGAACTTCAGCACCATTTTGTATTTTCTGACGGTTTACCTTGAATTCGTCGGATTCTCGATGGTGGCGATTTCTAGCATGATGATTGCATACCAAGTGAGTAAGTTCATTCTTGAGGTTCCTACTGGTTATATTGCTGACAGGTTTGGACGAAAGACAAGCGGTCTCGTTGGCGTCGTGGGAATGCTTGGATACTACGCCGCCCTACTTTTCGCCCGTTCTCCTCTGCTTTTAATCGGCGCGTTTGCTCTCAAAGGATTTGCAGTTGCATGTGTGAGCGGATCCATAGAAGCGATCTACATTGACAGCGTCTCTCAGGACCAGCTCGTAAGACTTAATGTCGTTGAGCGATTTGTTTTCTATGCCTCTTATGCCATCTCCGCTTGCGTGGGCGGTTTCATTTCGTCCGCTGGCGCGTATCTCATTGGGCTTTCGGCAGATATCATCACAATGGTGCTGACATTGGTTGTCGTTGTCTGTATTCCTGAGGCGAGAAGAGAGGGCGCTGCGGTGACACCTGGGCATGGAATGAGCCCGAAGATGATCGGTGCTGCTATTGCGGGTAATGGCATTCTTCGGTCAGCGTTCATCATGGACTGTTCTCAGGCATTTGCCTTCGTCGCCCTGGAAGACTTCTTCTCACTGTTGCTTGCAGGCCGCGGAATGAATGCCGTCGCTTCGGGCGTGACCATTGCGGTCCAGCTCCTTGCCTCCGCCTCCATAGGATTTATTGTGCCCAGTGTGATTGCTCGTGTCGACAAGGGCCGTTTTACGCGTATTTGCGGCATCATTCGCTTAGTATTGACAGCTTTGTTTTTGATTCCCCTTACTCCGGCTAATTTGCTGCCCGTGTTCTATGTGCTGCAGACGGTTGCGTACTCGTTGTTTGCCCCAATCAAATACTCGATTTTTCAAAATGCTGCCGATTCTTCGATGCGCTGTTCACTGATTTCGGTTCAAAGCCAGATGGTGGCGGTGGGTGCCATCCTTTTCTACCTGTTCAATGCTGCGTTGAGCAGCATCGCGGATATTCGAGTCATATTGCTTGTTGCGCTCGGGATTTCTTCTCTGGTGTATATCCCCGCGCTCTTTCGTCTTACAAGCCAAAGGCCATGAGTATTTAGGCACCGATAACTTATATATCAACGCAATAAACCCGAGCGCGAGGGCGTTTGGGTTTATTATTGAAGCGTATGTAACCTGGCGGCGCCACACCGCCTGTTAGTAGGGAGACACATGAACGTTCTGGTCGTCAACGCAGGATCTTCGACCCTTAAGTATCAGGTCATCGATACCAAGTCCCACAAGGTGTCCGCAAAGGGCTCCTGCGAGCGCGTCTGCTTCACCGGCGGTACCTTCACCCATGCTGCCAACGGTTCCAAGAAGGTGACCGAGAACATCGAGTTCCCCGACCACAAGGTCGCCATCGAGGTTGTCCTGAAGGACCTCGAGGCCAACGGCGTCAAGATTGAGGGCATCGGCCACCGCATCGTTCAGGGCGGTTGGTACTTTGGCGACTCCTCCCTCGTCGACGAGGACGTTCTCGCTAAGATCCGCGAGGTCGCCCCGCTCGCGCCGCTCCACAACAATCCCGAGGCCAACGTTATCGAGTTCTGCCTGGAGCAGTATCCCGACCTGCCCAACGTCACGGTCTATGACACCGCCTTCCACTTCAACATGCCCGAGGTCGCCAAGACTTACGCTCTGCCCAAGGACGTCTGCGACAAACTGCACATCCGTAAGTATGGCGCCCACGGCACCAGCTACCGCTACATTTCCAAGAAGGTCGCCGAGATGACCAACGGCGAGGCCCGCAAGGTCGTCGTGTGCCATATCGGCTCCGGCGCTTCCCTGTGCGCCATCGAGGACGGCAAGTGCATGGATACCACTATGGGCCTCACCCCGCTCGACGGCGTCATGATGGGCACCCGCTGCGGCTCCATCGACCCGGCTACCGTGTGCTACCTGCAGCGCGAGGGCGGCTACACCTTCGACGAGGTCGACGAGATGATGAACAAGAAGTCCGGCCTTTTGGCTGTGACCGGTGGCAAGACCAACGACTGCCGCAACGTCGAGGAGCTCGCCGCTGCCGGTGACCCCGAGGCTCAGCTCGCCTTCGATATGTTCGTCTACAAGATTGCCGCCAAGGCCGCCGAGATGGCCACTTCCATGTGCGGCATGGACACCCTGGTCTTTACCGCCGGCATCGGCGAGCACGCTCCGGCTGTCCGCGCTGGCGTGGCCGACCGTCTGGCCTTTATGGGCGTCAAGATGGACCATGCCCGCAACGCCCTGCGCGGCGACGGCGCTTGGTGCCTGTCCGCCAAGGATTCCAAGGTCAAGATCTTCGTCATCCCCACGGATGAGGAGTTCATGATCGCCTCCGACGTCGAGCGCATCGTCAGCGGCAAGTAATTGATACAAGGGGAGGGGACTGGATGGCATTGTGCCGTTCAGCCCCCTTTTATGCTCTTTGGGCGAAGAGATTAATAGATATTTATTGAATTCTGATAACTTCTTATTAAGGGTACGGCCGCCTTATAGGTTTGCCGACCGTACTGTAATCACGAAGGAGTCTCATGAACGTACTTGTTGTCAACGCCGGCAGCTCAAGCCTTAAATATCAGCTTTTGGATACCGATACCCGCGAGGTTTTCGCCAAGGGCAACTGCGAGCGTATCGGATCGGACATGGGCATCTTCGGCCACTCCGAGAACGGTGGCGCCAAGCAAACCGAGGAGGTTCCCTTCCCGGATCACCGTTCGGCTATCGCACGTGTGCTCGAGGAACTCGAGAAGACCGACTTTACGATCGATGGCATTGGCCATCGCATTGTTCAAGGCGGTTGGCACTTTAAGGATTCCGCGGTCGTCGACGACGAGGTCATGGCTAAGATTCTCGAGGTGGCCCCGCTCGCCCCGCTGCACAATTATGGTGAGGCCGCAGCAATCGAGTATTGCCGCGAGAAGTATCCGGAGCTGCCCAACGTGGCCGTCTTCGATACCTCGTTCCACATGACCATGCCCGAGGTCGCCTACACCTACGCCCTGCCCAGGGACGTGTGCGACAAGTACCACGTGCGCAAGTACGGTGCCCACGGCACGAGCCACCGCTATGAGTGGATGATGGCCAAGGAGATCCTGGGCTCGCGCTGTCACCGTCTGCTTTCGTGCCATCTGGGCAACGGTGCTTCGCTTGCTGCCATCGAGGACGGTGTGTGCCGCGATACCACGATGGGCCTCACGCCGCTTGACGGCCTGATGATGGGCACCCGCTGCGGTTCCATTGACCCGGCCACCGTGTGTTATCTGCAGCGCGAGGGCGGCTACAGCTATCAGGAAGTCGATGACATGATGAACAAGCAGTCCGGTCTGCTTGCCATCTCGGGCATCTCCAACGACGCCCGAGACATCCGCACACGCGCCTCCGAGGGCGACGAGCGCTGTCTGCTCGCCTTCGATATGTTCGCCTACAAGGCCATGCAGCAGGCCGGTTCCATGATCGCTTCCATGGCGGGCGTGGATACCATCACCTTCACTGCCGGCATCGGCGAGAACGACTGGTCGATCCGCAAGGCCTTCTGCGATTGCTTTGAGTGGCTGGGCGTGCGAATCGACAACAACAAGAATCGCGAGGCCGTGGGTAACGGCCCGCAGGTCATCAGCGCCGCCGGCTCTTCCGTCACGGTCATGGTCATCCCCACCGACGAGGAATACATGATCGCCCGCGACGTCGAACGTCTGACCGCAAACAACTAACGCACCCGTTTGCATGTAAACGAAAGGCCTCCAGAGCAGCAGCTCCGGAGGCCTTTTTACTAGCATACGGAAATTCCAGTCCCAAAGTGATCATCGCCGGCAACGCCTGCGCTTCCAGCAACGGCACCCATCCATTCAGACTCTCAGCCCCAGCTCGTAGCCAAGCCGCCGTCCACCCCAGATACCCTGATTACTACGTAGTTGTAGAAGGCCGTACGGGCTAACCCCTGAAAACACTCCGCAGACCAGAAACGCCCCCGTTCGTAGCTCCGAAGGAGCAGAACGGGGGCGTTTCATTGGTCGAGGACGTTTTCAGGGGTTAGCCCGTACGGCCTTCGGGGGAGTGCGTCCGCTACTCAGCCATCTGAGCCTGGACGGCGGTGATGGCCACGACACCCACGATGTCGTCGGCAGAGCAGCCGCGCGACAGGTCGTTGACCGGCTTGGCGATGCCCTGCAGGATGGGGCCGTAAGCGTCGGCGCCGGCGAAGCGCTGGACCAGCTTGTAGCCGATGTTGCCGGCCTCGAGGTCGGGGAACACGAGCACGTTGGCCTTGCCGGCAACGGAGGAGCCGGGAGCCTTGAGCTGGGCGACGGTGGGGACGATAGCGGCATCGAGCTGCAGGTCGCCATCGATGGCGAGCTCGGGAGCCTTCTCGTGGCAGAACTTTACGGCCTCCTGGACCTTCTTGGCGACCTCGCCGCCGGCGGAGCCCATGGTGGAGTAGGAGAGCATGGCCACGTGCGGCTCAACGTTGCCCATGAAGGTGGACCAGGAGTGAGCGGAGGCGATGGCGATCTCGGAGAGCTCGTCGGAGGACGGGTTGATGTTGAGGCCGCAGTCGGCGAAGATCAGCGTGCCGTCGGTGCCGAACTGCGGGGTGTCGGTGCACATCACGAAGAAGGCCGAGACCAGCTTGGTGCCCGGGGCGGTCTTGAGGATCTGCAGCGCGGGGCGCAGGGTGTCGGCGGTGGAGTGGCAGGCGCCGGAGACCAGGCCGTCGGCATCGCCCATCTTGACCATCATGGTGCCAAAGTAGGTAGCGTCCATCACCTGGGCGCGAGCCTGCTCGATGGTGACGCCCTTCTTGGCGCGGAGCTCGGCAAACTTCTGCGCGTACTCCTCGTGCTTCTCGGCATTGCGCGGATCGATGACGGTAGCGCCGGGAACGTCGATCTCGTCGGGGTTACCCAGGATGACGATCTTTGCCAGGCCCTCCTCGATGATCTTGGTGGCTGCGACGATGGTGCGTGGATCCTCGCCCTCGGGCAGGACGATCGTCTTAAGGTCGGCCTTGGCGGCAGACTTCATACGGTTTAGGAAATCGCTCATGTTACTCCTTACAAGCGTTTCGCTAAGCTCCAGGCGCCCGGCTGCTCACGAATAAACCCGCTGCTAGCGGGTTTACCTTTCAATTATGTACGCCGCGGTGCTTGAGCTTTCCTTGTGTGGCAAGCTCATTATAGGACGCATTAGCGCTATAATCGCTCTGATAAATATGTCTCGAAGAATGTTCGAGAAAAGCCCAGCTAACGAGCCCGTGGCTTTTGACAAGGAGTATCGATGCAGATTACCTCAGGCCTGCCTGAAGGCTTTAACGCCGGCGCATACGACATGATTGTCGTCGGTGCCGGATATGCCGGTGCCGTTTGTGCCCGCCGTCTCGCCGAGACCATCGGCTATCGCGTTGCCGTTCTGGAGCGCCGTAGCCACATTGCGGGTAACGCCTACGACTGCGCTGATGAGGCCGGAATCCTGGTCCACGAGTATGGTCCGCACATCTACCATACCTTTAATGAGCGCGTCCACAATTTCCTGTCGCGCTTTACCAAGTGGACGGACTACCAGCACAAGGTGCTTGCCAACATCAACGGCACCCTCATGCCCGTGCCTTTTAACCACGCGAGCCTCAAGCTCGCCTTTGGCGATGAGCGCGGCGAGGAGCTGTATCAGAAGCTCGTGGAGACCTTTGGCAAGGACGTCAAGGTGCCCATCATGGAGCTGCGCAAGAAGAACGACCCGGATCTTGCCGAGGTTGCCGATTACGTCTACGAGAACGTCTTTTTGCATTACACCATGAAGCAGTGGGGCCAGACTCCCGATCAGATCGATCCCTCGATCACCGGCCGCGTTCCCGTCTTTGTGGGCGACGATGACCGCTACTTCCCGCAGGCTCCCTTCCAGGGCATGCCGCAGGACGGCTATACCGCGCTGTTCGAGCACATGCTCGACCACGATCTGATTGATGTGTTCTGCGACGTGGACGCCCGCGACCTCTTCGAGATCGACGAAACCACTGTCAAGATCGACGGTAAGGTCTATGGCGGCGAGATCGTCTACACCGGTCCGCTCGACGAGCTGTTCAACCTCGACTTGGGCGCTCTGCCATACCGTACGCTCGACATGAAGTTCGAGACGCTCGATATGGACCAGTTCCAGCCCGTGGGCACCGTCAACTACACCACGAGCGAGGATTACACGCGTATCACCGAGTTCAAGAACATGACTGGCCAGGTCCTGCCCGGCAAGACCACCATCATGAAGGAGTATTCCAAGGCCTATACGCCCGGCTCGGGCGAGACGCCCTATTACGCCATTCTGGAGCCCGAGAACCGTGAGCTCTATGAGCGCTATCTTGAGCGCGTTCAGAACCTGACGAACTTCCACCCGGTGGGTCGCCTGGCCGAGTATCGTTACTACGATATGGATGCCGTGACCAACTCCGCCCTCGATCTTTCGGATGAGATTATCGCCTGCCATGCATAAAGTCATATCATTCGGTATTCCCTCGTATAACGCCGCCAAGGACATGGACCATTGCATCACCTCCATTCTGGAGGGGAGCAATTACGCCACCGATATCGAGATCATCATCGTCGATGACGGTTCCAAGGACGAGACGGCGGCCAAGGCCGATGAGTGGGAGACGCGTTACCCCGGAATCATCCGCGCGGTGCATCAGGAGAACGGCGGCCACGGCATTGCCGTCCTTTCGGGCTTGCGCGAGGCACAGGGCACCTACTACAAGGTTGTCGACTCGGACGACTGGCTCGATGGCGCAGCCCTGTCGACCATGCTTTCGATCCTTCGCGGTTTTGAGGAGCGCGACCAGCGCGTCGACCTCTTTATCTCGAACTATGTGTACGAGAAGGTTTACGAGGGTACGCACACCGCTATTGGCTACAAGTTTGCCCTGCCGAGAAAAAAGATCTTTACCTGGGACCAGATTGGTCATTTCCGTCTGGACCAGAATCTGCTCATGCACAGCCTGTGCTATCGCACGGATGTGCTGCGCGCGTCCAATCTGCCTATGCCGCCGCACACGTTCTATGTAGACAACATCTACGCCTACGTGCCGCTGCCGCGCTGCAAGACCATGTACTACGCCGACATCGACCTCTATCGCTACTTTATCGGTCGCGAGGGCCAGAGCGTCAACGAGGCCACGATGGTCAAGCGTCTGGACCAGCAGTTTCGCGTGACGCGCATCATGATGGAGTCGTTCCACCTGTACAGCGATGTCGAGTCGTCGCGTCTGCGCTCGTACATGATGGGCTATTTCACCATGATGATGGCAATCTGTTCGGTGCTTACTAAGCTTTCCGACGAGGATTGTGCCGACGAGCGCCTGAAGACGTTGTGGAGTGATCTGAAAGCCTATGACGAGCGTATGTATCGTCGTGCACGCTACGGTGTGGTCGGCTTCTTCACCAACCTGCGTGGTCGGGCCGGAGACAAAACCACACTCGGCCTATACCGTCTTGCCTCAAAGATCTTCAAATTCAACTAGCTGCTGAGTATTCGCTGCTGATAGGTTGACTGGGCCCCTTGGCCTTTAGTTTGCTACTGCGAACAGTCCTGCTCGCACGGAAAGCACATTAAGTGCTTTCCGGCTCGTGCGGAACTTGTATCAAACTAAAGGCCAAGGGGCCTCTGCCATAAGAATCGATTGTCAGGCTGCCTGAATTTGAAGATCTTAGACGCGCGGTACACAGGGGCCTGGGCTGAAAAGAATTAGGTTGGAAGTCGGTCGGAGACGGGCGGGCATTACGTTTGTCGCGAGTTCCGCATGCAAAGAAGGCCACTTAATGTGGCCTTCGTCTTGCATAGGACTGTAGAGCAGCAAACGTAATGCCCGCCCGCCTCCGACCGACGGTCGAGTGAGATTACTTCGCGGCGCCGGGGATGCCGTGGGAGGTTTTGGCGTTTTTGGCTCCGTTTACGATGGCGGTCTGTAGGGCCCTTACGGCGAGCATGCCCAGCAGGTCTAGGGGAACGGCGGCGCTAGCCTGGGCGCCCAACTTGCCGCTGGCGAGGGTGTAGATGGTGTCGCCGTCGTTGGTGGTGTGCGTGGGGCGGATGGCGTGCGCATAGGCGTCTGCGGCCATTTGGGACACCTTGGTGGCCTGGGCCTTAGTGAGCTCCACATTGGTGACGATGCAGCTGATGGTGGTGTTGGTGCGGTCGAGCGGCATCTGCATAGATCCGGCGGCGGCAAAGGCGGCGAGCTCCATGTCGACGATCTGGTCGCTATCCGCCGCGGCGCGCATGCCCGCCACCCACTCGCCGGTGAAGGGGTCGACGACGTTGCCGCAGGCGTTGACCGAGACCACGGCGCCCACCTTGACGGGGCCGAGTGCCACGGCAGCAGCTCCGAGGCCGGCCTTCATGCAGGTGGCAGGTCCCATGAGTTTGCCTACGGTGGCGCCGGTGCCGGCACCCACATTGCCCTGCTCGAGCGAGGCAGGGGTGTGGTCGAGCGCCTCGCGCACGGCGGCGATACCGGCCTCAATGTCGGGGCGCACGGTGGGGTCGCCAAAGGCGAGGTCGAAGATGCAGCTGGAGCACACGATAGGCACCTGCGTGGGACCGACGGGCAAGCCGATGCTGCGGCTCTCAAGCTCGCGGGCGACGCCGCTTGCGGCTTCGAGGCCAAAGGCCGATCCGCCCGAAAGGCAGACGGCGTGGACCTTATCGACGGTGTTTTCGGGGCGCAGCAGGTCGGTCTCGCGCGAAGCGGGAGCGCCACCGCGTACGTCAACGCCACCGGTGGCACCCTCGGGCGCCACGATTACGGTGCAGCCGGTGCCAGCCTCCTCGTCCGTATAGTTGCCAAAGCAAAAGCCATCGACGTTGCAAACATCGATGGCTTCGAGCAGTGTGTCCATATTTTCTCCTATCGGTTTTCCGCCGGGCCTTATGCCCGGTCGGGATCCGTACGGTACGGCAAAATTGTAGGCGCTGGGGGATACCCAGCGCCAGATGCAATTACGAGAGTTTTTGAATCGCGCGTGCGACGCGGGCGATGGGCAAGCCCACCACGTTGTAGAAGTCACCCGAAATGTCGTGCACGAGCATGCGGCCGCCTGTGCCCTGGATGCCGTAGGCTCCGGCCTTGTCCATGGGTTCGCCGGAGGCAACATAGCGCTTGATCTGCTCCTCGGTAAGCTCATAGAACGTCACGTCGGTCACATCGACAAACGACAGGCTCTCGGCGGCATGTGGAGCTGTAGCGTCGCCGGCTTTAACGATGCAGACGCCGGTCGCCACCTGGTGCGTGCGGCCCGAAAGCTCGTGGAGCATGGTGCGCGCCTCGTCCTCGTTTGCTGGCTTACCCAATATTTGGCCGTCAAAGGTGACAATAGTATCGGCCGCGACGGTCAGTTCGTTGGGCTCGGCATGCTCGGCCGCGACGGCAGCAGCTTTGGCACGCGCCAAGCGCTCGACGAGCGTAAGTGGAGCTTCGCCATCAAAAGGCGTTTCATCGATGTCTGCGGGAATTACGCGAATGTTATAGCCCGCCTCGCGCATCAGCTCTATGCGGCGCGGCGATTGCGAAGCCAAAATCATAGTTGGATGCCCTCGGTGACCTTCTCGACGGCCTTTTCGCCGGCGAGCGTGCGCAGCAGCTCCAAGGCAAAGGGGAGTGACTGTGCCATGCCGCTGGCAGTGATGATATTGCCGTCTTGCGTGACCTTCTCGCCGGTATAGGTGCACTCGGGGAAGCTCTTCTCAAAGCCGGGGAAGCACGTGGCGCGGCGTCCCTCGAGTAGACCAAGCTCGCCTAGGATAAACGGGGCGGCGCAGATGGCGGCAACGTGCTTGGTCGCGGCGAAATCGCAGACTACGTCGCAGACGCGCTGGTCGGCGCGCAGGTTGGTGGCACCGGGCAGGCCGCCGGGCAGCACGACGCAGTCGTACTCGTCAAAGTCGATCTCGTCAAAGAGCGCATCGCAGGTCACGGGAATCTGCAGCGAGCTCACGACCTCGCGCGTGGGCATGATCGAGACGAGCGTGGCGCGCACGCCGCCGCGACGCATGACGTCGACCATGGTCAGGCATTCAATCGTTTCAAAGCCATCGGCGGCGAGAACGGCAACGCTGGGCATGAGAGTTCCTTTCGTAAGGCGGCATACAATTAGCCGTCTTATACCCCGAAGACATGCGCTTGCCACGCTCGATTTCCCAATGTTTAAAAAGGGACGGGGATTAAATAATCAATTTGTACCGAATGATTATTTAATCCCCGTCCCAGAAAAATCATCGGTCGTGGTCTTGGGCAAACAGTCTAGTTGCGCTTGAGGTGGACGACGGTTTCGCAGTGGAAGGTTTGCGGGAACAGGTCGACCGGTGTGATCTTGACGGGGGAGAAGGTGCCTTCCTCGACAAAGCGCTTGAGGTCGCGTGCCAGGGTGGCAGGGTCGCAGCTCACATAGGCGACATCGCGCGCACTCGTGCTGGCGATGAGGTCGATGGCCTCGGGCGCCAGACCTGCACGCGGCGGGTCGACCACTAGGACATCGGCATCCTGGTCGGGGAACTCGCGCACGGCATCGCCGCCGATGACGTCGACGTTATCGAGCTTGTTGATCTCCAGGTTACGGCGCAGGTCGCGCACGGCCGGACCGTAGGCCTCGACGGCGGCAACAAAGTCGCAGCGGCGGGCGAGCGGCAGGGTAAAGGTGCCGGCGCCGCAGTACAAATCCACGGCAAGCTCGTCTTCCTGCGGATCGAGTGCGTCCATAACGAGCTCGATCAAAATCTCGGCACCCTTGGTGTTGACCTGGAAAAAC
Organism: uncultured Collinsella sp.; assembly: GCA_900546375.1. GTDB lineage: Bacteria > Actinomycetota > Coriobacteriia > Coriobacteriales > Coriobacteriaceae > Collinsella. The sequence goes on along the minus strand of URCO01000002.1, from coordinate 16,785 downwards.
GAGGGGGCGGACAGGCGCATCTGGCCGTCAGCGATATTCTCGGTCCAGGAGCCCTCTCCAGCGAGCATCTCCACCTTGGAAACGCGGCGGGCTTTCTTCTCGCCCTTGCTCATGACGCGCACGACGCTCGTGGGATGTGCGGCGTCTGCCAGAACGCGCGAGACCTGTGAGCGTGGGAAGGAGCCTGTGGGCGTCCAAAGCGCGACCTCGAGTGCCTTGGTGCGACGCGAAGCGCGAATGCCCACGCGCTCCAGACCCAGGTCGTGGCTGCCGCTCAGATAGTTGAGCGCGCCGACGACCGATTTGAGCGCCTTGGGAAAACGCTTATCGAACAGCGGGCATGCATCGACGGTCACGATCTTGCTGGGATCGACGCCGTGCATGCCAAGGCGCACGCGACCGTTGACGATGGTCGGTTCGAGCTCGATTTTATTGCGGTAGCCCCAGTCGTCCTTGGTGTGGCGGATGGGCTGTACCAACTCATCGACCTGCTCGGGGGTGAACTTGCCAATGCGCTCGAGCGTGGAGCGCAGGTTTTGCTCTTTGGCGGCAAGCTGAGCGGTGCGCGAGAGGTTGCCCCACGAACAACCGCCGCAGATGCCCACGAAGGGGCAGGGAGGCTGAATGCGATCGGGGCTTGGCTCCAGAATCTCGGTCGTGCGGGCGCGCATAAACGACTTGCCGTCCTGCACGATCTCGGCTTCGACGGTGTCGCCCGCCACGGCGCCTTGCACAAATGTGGCCTTGCCGTTGTCGGCATGTGCCAGACCGTCGGCGCCGTAGGTCATCGATTCTATGGTGAGCTTCATATTCCTGCCTGTCATTCGCTGATTTGTCCGCAACCATGGTAGCAGGGAAAAGCGCCCCGTATCTGGGGCATTCCTCAAATACGGGGCGCTTCTACAAACGTCTATTTCGTCTTGCCGGTAATGAGCGTCTTAAGGCCTAGGCCGATCAGACCCAAGCCCATGCGCACGCGGCCGGGGCGATGGCGCTCGATGGCCTTGGCTTTGCCAGCGGGCTTCTTGTGACGCGCGTTGCTCTCGGGGGTTGTTGTGGGTGCCTGAGGTTGGGCTGCGGGAGCAGGTTCGGGCTCGATAACGGTCGCTCGGACCTTCTGGACCTCGGGAGCGGCCGGCTGCGGCTCGGGCTCAGGCTGGGATGCGAGCGCGGGTTCTGCCTCGGTGTCGGCCTCGGCGTTGCGATACGCGCGCTCCAGCAGAGCTTCCTGCGAGTTGAAGGGTTTCTCGTCCTCTTTGCGCTCAACCGGAACCCAGGTGCCGTCACTCGTCAGACTGCGTGCCTTCACGTTGTCGCGCAGCTGCATGCCCATGTACTCGTGCACCAGGGCGCGGCAGGTGGGGTCGAGCACGGGGAAGGCGATCTCCACGCGGTGCTCGGTGTTGCGCGTCATCATGTCTGCCGAGCTCAGGTAGATCATGTCCGAGTCCACGCCAAAGGCATAGACGCGCGCATGCTCCAAAAAACGTCCGACGATGGAGCGCACGTGCACGTTCTCGGTCTTGCCCGGAATACCGGGCTTGAGACACGAGATGCCGCGGATGATCATGTCCACGCGCACACCGGCACACGATGCCTCGGCGATCTTATCGATAACCTCGCGGTCGGTCAGCGAGTTGAGCTTAAAGAACACGCGGGCGGGCTCGCCGACAAGGGCGCGCTGAATCTCGCGGTCCAGGCCGCGCATGATGAGCGGTTTCAGTCCGACGGGCGCCACGCCCAGGAAGCGGTAGTCGCCGCGCAGGTTGCCCAGAGACAGGTTGCGGAAGAACAGGTTGGCGTCTTCGCCGATACCGGGATGGGCGGTCATGAGCATAAAGTCACTGTAGAGCTTGGCCGTCTTCTCGTTAAAGTTGCCGGTGCCCAACAGCGTGAGACGGGTGAGCGCCATGCCCTCGCGATAGGTGAGCTGGCAGATCTTGGAGTGGCACTTAAAGCCCTCGGAGCCGTAGATAACGGTGCAGCCGGCCTCTTCCAGACGCTCGGCCCACTCGATGTTGTTCTGCTCGTCAAAGCGTGCGCGGAGCTCCATGAGCACCGTGACCTCTTTGCCGTTTTCGGCAGCATCGATGAGCGACTCGCACAGGCGGCTCTGTTTGGCCACGCGGTAGAGCGTGATGCGCAGCGAGATGCACTCGGGGTCGTAGGCTGCTTCGTGCACCAGGTCCAGGAACGGATTCATGGCCTCGTAGGGATAAAAGAGCAGCTTGTCGCCCTGCAACACTTGCTCGCGAATGGAGCGGGACATATCGATGGTGGGGTTGGGCTGCGGCTTAAACGGCGTAAAGAGCAGCTCGTTGCGTAGATGCTCGGGAATCTTGCCCTCAATGCCAAAGACGTAGCTCAGGTCAAGGGGGATATCGCAGGTAAAGACCGAGCGGCGAGAAAGCTCGAGCGCCTTGCGGATGGTCTTGAGCGTTGGCTTTTCGAGGGAGCCCGATACGGCGAGCACCACCGGCTGCAGGCGCAAGCGCTTCTTGAGGATGCGCTTCATGTGCTGGCGGTAATCCTCTTCCTCCTCGACGCCCTCGCCGTCCGGGTCGATATCGGCGTTGCGGGTGACGCGGATGAGCGCGCGGTCGAGCGGCTTATAGGAGCCAAAGCAGCTATCCAGGCAGGCGAGGATGACGTCCTCGAGCAAGATGTAGGAGTAGGTGCCGGTGGGCGAGGGGATCTCGACCACGCGGTTCATCGAGGCGGGAATCTCGATCAGGCCAAGCAGGCTCTCCTCGTCGGTGACGCCGTCCAGGCCACAAGCCAGATAGAGCGCGCCGTTGCGCAGGTTGGGGAAGGGGTGGCGCGGGTCGATGACCAACGGCGAGATGACCGGCGATACGTAGGCTTGGAAGTAGCGGGTTACGAAGGTGCGCTCCTCGGGCGTAAGCGAATCGATGCGGGCGCGGTGAACGCCCAGAGCGTCGAGCTTGTCCTCGATGCTCTTAAAGATGGACTCCCAACGGGTAAGGAGCCCGGGCAGCTCTGCCATGACAGCATCGACCTGTTCGGAGGCGGTCATATTGCTCTTGTTGTCGACAGGCTGTTTTTTGAGCTCTGCAAGATCGGACAGGCCGCCCACACGCACCATGAGAAACTCGTCGAGGTTAGACTCGAAAATCGACACGAACTTTAGACGCTCGAACAGCGGAACGGTCTCGTCGAAGGCTTCGTCAAGCACGCGGTTGTCAAAGCGCAGCCAGCTAAGCTCTCGGTTTTGCGTGTACGAGAAGTCGCGCGGCGGCTTGCGCAGCTTAGCGGCCTTTTGTTTCTTTTCGATTTTGCTCGGCATATGCATCTGTCCGTTCAGTCCCCGCAGGGGACGGTAGCCTAACACTATTCCCTATTGTCTCAATTTAGTCGACCTATGGCGTGGACGCATCGCGCGAACGGTATCTTTACCTACTTCTTACGCTGACAAGTCATAGGACTGACGCCCTGCTCGTTCGCAAGCGATCCATATCCTCACTCAACTGGTGAGAATGTATGAATAAGAATGATAGCAAGCTGAATATAATCGAATGTAGGTCGAATCGAGGGCAAGCGTCATTTATATGCAGAAAACCGTTTTCACTATGCAATTTTGAATCATGGATAACTTTGAGTGTTCAAGCTTGATTTCCTAGAAAAATAACGTTTACCTAGGAAAATCTGCTTTACGAAACTGAAGTGCATCATGGGGAATCATATGCGATATACCGTTCATCGCACTTTGTTGACCGTTCGGGGGCGAGGTAGCATTACGATTGGAATTTGGATATAACTAGAGCTGTCAGCAAGCAGTGTCCCATATGGAGGGGCGCTGATACATTCGGCCAGTAAGGCCCGAAAGAAAGGTAGGAGGCCATGACGAAAGGTCTGCACGTGCCTTCCGAGATCGGCAAGCTCAGGAAGGTCTGCCTGCACCGTCCCGGCGACGAGCTCCTCAACCTGCCGCCCGACGAGCTCGAGCGACTCCTGTTCGACGACGTCCCGTTCCTGGAGGTCGCGCAGCAGGAGCACGACACCTTCGCCCAGATCCTGAGGGACCAGGGCGTCGAGGTGCTCTACCTCGAGAACCTCGTCGCCGAGGTGTTCGACCAGGTCCCCGGCGCCCGCGCCGAGTTCACCGACCAGTACATCGCCGAGGCCGGCATCCGCGGCCAGCACATGCCGCAGATCGTCCGCGAGAAGCTGGACTCCATCGAGGACAACCTCGAGTTCGTCAAGAAGACCATGGCCGGCATGACCAAGGCCGAGATCGACATGCCCCTCACGGCGTCCACGACCCTCGACTCCCTGGTCAACTCCGAGTCCGAGTCCGACCTGATCATCGACCCGATGCCCAACCTCTACTTCACCCGCGACCCGTTCGCGGTCGTCGGCGAGGGCGTCAACCTCAACCGCATGTACTCGGTCACCCGCAACCGCGAGACCCTGTACGGCAAGTACATCTTCAAGTACCACCCCGACTACAAGGACGTCTCGCTGTACTTCCGCCGCGACTGCCAGTTCCACACCGAGGGCGGCGACGTGCTGAACATCAACGAGAAGACCCTCGCCGTCGGCATCTCCCAGCGCACCCAGGCCGCCGCGATCGACGTCATGGCCCAGAACATCTTCTGGAACTCCGACTCCAAGGTCGAGCGCATCCTGGCCTTCGACATCCCGGTCTCGCGCGCCTTCATGCACCTCGACACGGTCTTCACCCAGATCGACGTCGATAAGTTCACGATCCACCCCGCCATCATGGGCACCCTGCGCGTCTACGAGCTGACCGCCGGCAAGAACCCGGGCGACGTGAACATCCGCCTGATCGAGGACACCCTCGAGCACGTCCTGGAGGACGCCACCGGCGTCGACCAGGTCAAGCTGATCCCCTGCGGCGGCGGCGACCCGATCGCGGCCTCCCGCGAGCAGTGGAACGACGGCTCCAACACCCTGTGCGTCGAGCCCGGCAAGATCTGCGTCTACGCCCGCAACACCGTCACCAACGACGTGCTGTACAAGGAGGGCCTGGACCTTCTCGTCGTGCCCTCCGCCGAGCTCTCCCGCGGCCGTGGCGGCCCGCGCTGCATGAGCATGCCCTTCTGGCGCGAGGACCTCTAAGGTTTTCAAAGATCCGTACGGGTCTTAATACAAACATCTAGCTGCCATTAGATGTCTCCCAATGGGGCGGTGCGGGTTTTCGCACCGCCCCATTCTTGTCTAATAAGCTAAATTAGCATCAGATAAGGTGTCCATTATGTCTAGAGGCGGTCACGTTGATACCCCAACGGTGTCGGCTTCTTTGCCTTTTGGGCATCATCTCGATTCCCATGACCTTTGCCGGCATCATCCCCGTGTTCTAGCGATTGGAGCTTAGTCATGGATATCAAGACAATTGGCGTTGAGGAATGGCTCAACGTTTGGGAGAAGAGCGCTACGTGGGACATTGCCCAGTCGACGATCTCGTCGCTGACCATGGGCGAGCTTCGCGCGCTCGACGAGCAGGACGGCGCCACGTTCTACGAGCGCCTGGATCGCGAGAAGATGAACTACGGCTGGATCGAGGGTTCGCCGGAGTTTAAGGCCGAGGTCGCCAAGCTGTATCGTCGCGAGGTCAATCCCGATCACATTCTGCAGACCAATGGCTGCACGGGCGCCAACCTCAACGCCATCATGGCCGTTGTCGGGCCCGGCGATCACGTGATTGCCGAGTGGCCTACCTATGCGCCACTCTATGAGATCCCGCGTACGCTTGGTGCCGAGGTCGAGTATTGGGAGCTTCGCGAGGAGCTCGGATGGAAACCCGATATCGAACAGCTCAAGCGCCTCGTTCGCCCCAACACCAAGCTCATCTGCATCAATAACGCATCGAACCCCATCGGTACGGTGCTAAATGCCGATACACTCGGCCAGATTGCCGAGATTGCCCGTTCGGTGGGCGCCTACGTGCTGTGCGACGAGGTGTATCTGCCGCTCAAGAACACCGAGTCCTTTATGTCGATGGCCGACGTGTACGAGAGGGCCATTGTCACCAACTCAGTGTCCAAGACCTATTCGACGCCTGCAGCTCGCGTGGGCTGGGTCGTCGCGGACGAAGATGTGTCCAACCGCATCCGCACCTACCGCGACTACACCATGATCTGCGGTGGCGTGTTTAACGATGCTTTGGCGACCTACGTGCTCGAGCACAAGGACAAGATTCTCGAGCGCAACCGCAAGATCGTGTTTGGTAACCGCGATATCGCGCAGGCTTGGATCGATACGCAGCATCGTGTTTCCTGGACGGCCCCGCAGGGCGTGTCCACCTCGTTTATCCAGCTGGATATTCCTGAGGATGACGAGGAGTTCTGCAAGCGCCTGCTGGCCGATAGGGGAGTGCTGTTGGTCCCCGGTAGCCGTTTTGAGCTTCCCTGCGGAGCGCGCCTGGGCTACTGCGCGAGCGAAGATGTTCTTCGCGAGGGCCTGAGGCTTCTGGGCGAGGCGCTGGCCGAGTTCGATCGCTAGTTCCTTGAGGTTCTCGAAGGCCTAAACCTTACTGGGCCCTAGGTGTAACGAATGCAGACCCGCTCCTTTTTGGGGAACGGGTCTGTTTGTCTTTGCCGCCGAAAAAGACAAGTTGTTACAAATGGAGACGCAAGATCAATCGGGTATTCGACGAGCCTTATACTGAGCTTCCGGTGAACGGTATCCAACGTCTGGTAAACGGTAATTTATTTACCAGAAATGAATAGGACAAACTTTTTTCTGAATAAAAATGAAAATGGTTGAGACGCGGTATGAACCGCTAATTCTATTCATAGCTTTATTGGAAATATGCAATTTGAGGATGGTTTAACAAAGTTTAGTTCCATTTGATTTTAGGATTGAAAACGCGTTTAAGCACGTAAATACGCTTTATTAAGATGAAGTGTGCCATGCGTGAAGTATATGTGTATGCCGTTCACCCCCTATAAAAAACCGTTCGGGGGCAAGGTGGAAGTATGAGCTGATTTTGGATATAAATATGTCGTCAGCAATAACGCCTCACACGGAGGGGCGCTAACGAATCGGCCCTGACAAGGGCCCGAAAGAAAGGTAGGAGGCCATGACGAAAGGTCTGCACGTGCCTTCCGAGATCGGCAAGCTCAGGAAGGTCTGCCTGCACCGTCCCGGCGACGAGCTCCTCAACCTGCCGCCCGACGAGCTCGAGCGACTCCTGTTCGACGACGTCCCGTTCCTGGAGGTCGCGCAGCAGGAGCACGACACCTTCGCCCAGATCCTGAGGGACCAGGGCGTCGAGGTGCTCTACCTCGAGAACCTCGTCGCCGAGGTGTTCGACCAGGTCCCCGGCGCCCGCGCCGAGTTCACCGACCAGTACATCGCCGAGGCCGGCATCCGCGGCCAGCACATGCCGCAGATCGTCCGCGAGAAGCTGGACTCCATCGAGGACAACCTCGAGTTCGTCAAGAAGACCATGGCCGGCATGACCAAGGCCGAGATCGACATGCCCCTCACGGCGTCCACGACCCTCGACTCCCTGGTCAACTCCGAGTCCGAGTCCGACCTGATCATCGACCCGATGCCCAACCTCTACTTCACCCGCGACCCGTTCGCGGTCGTCGGCGAGGGCGTCAACCTCAACCGCATGTACTCGGTCACCCGCAACCGCGAGACCCTGTACGGCAAGTACATCTTCAAGTACCACCCCGACTACAAGGACGTCTCGCTGTACTTCCGCCGCGACTGCCAGTTCCACACCGAGGGCGGCGACGTGCTGAACATCAACGAGAAGACCCTCGCCGTCGGCATCTCCCAGCGCACCCAGGCCGCCGCGATCGACGTCATGGCCCAGAACATCTTCTGGAACTCCGACTCCAAGGTCGAGCGCATCCTGGCCTTCGACATCCCGGTCTCGCGCGCCTTCATGCACCTCGACACGGTCTTCACCCAGATCGACGTCGATAAGTTCACGATCCACCCCGCCATCATGGGCACCCTGCGCGTCTACGAGCTGACCGCCGGCAAGAACCCGGGCGACGTGAACATCCGCCTGATCGAGGACACCCTCGAGCACGTCCTGGAGGACGCCACCGGCGTCGACCAGGTCAAGCTGATCCCCTGCGGCGGCGGCGACCCGATCGCGGCCTCCCGCGAGCAGTGGAACGACGGCTCCAACACCCTGTGCGTCGAGCCCGGCAAGATCTGCGTCTACGCCCGCAACACCGTCACCAACGACGTGCTGTACAAGGAGGGCCTGGACCTTCTCGTCGTGCCCTCCGCCGAGCTCTCCCGCGGCCGCGGCGGCCCGCGCTGCATGAGCATGCCCTTCTGGCGCGAGGACCTCTAAGTCTTTCCGTTTCCGGTGCGGTCCCCCTACAACCGCACCGGCTTCGCCCGTTAAACGGGCACCACTAATACTTACGTAATTTATTTCTTCGAAAGGAATCAAACCATGGGTGTTAACCTCTCCGGCCGTAGCTTCCTCAAGCTTCTCGACCTCACCACCGAGGAGATCGAGTACCTGCTCAAGCTCTCCAAGAACTTCAAGGATATGAAGCGCGCTGGCGTTCCGCACCGCTATCTCGAGGGCAAGAACATCGTTCTGCTCTTCCAGAAGACCTCTACTCGTACCCGCTGCGCCTTCGAGGTCGGCGGCATGGATCTGGGCATGGGCGTCACCTACCTCGATCCGGGTTCGTCGCAGATGGGCAAGAAGGAGTCCATCGAGGACACCGCCCGCGTTCTCGGCCGCATGTATGACGGCATCGAGTTCCGTGGCTTTGCCCAGGACGACGTCGAGGAGCTCGCTGCCAAGTCCGGCGTGCCCGTGTGGAACGGCCTGACCACCGAGTGGCACCCCACCCAGATGCTCGCCGACATCCTGACCGTCCAGGAGAACTTCAACTACGACATCAAGGGCAAGACCCTCGTCTTCATGGGCGACTGCAAGAACAATGTCGCTCGCTCCCTCATGGTCGTCTGCTCCAAGCTCGGCATGAACTTCGTGGCCTGCGGCCCCGAGGAGTGCATGCCCGCTGACGACGTCATCGAGGCCTGCAAGCCCATCGCCGAGGCTAACGGCTGCACCATCAAGCTGACCACCGACGTCAAGGACGGCGTCACCGGTGCCGACGTTATCTACACCGACGTGTGGGTCTCCATGGGCGAGCCCGACGAGGTCTGGGCCGAGCGCATCGCTCAGCTCACCCCGTATCGTGTCACCTCCGAGGTCATGGCTATGGCCAACCCGGGTGCCATCTTCCTGCACTGCCTGCCCAGCTTCCACGACACCAACACCACCATTGGCGCCGAGAAGTGCGAGCAGTTCGGCATCACCGAGCAGGAGGTCACCGACGAGGTCTTCGAGAGCCCCGCTTCCAAGGTCTTCGACGAGGCCGAGAACCGCATGCACACCATCAAGGCTGTCATGTACGCCACGCTCAAGTAAGAGCATCTAGCATCTCGCTCGGGGTGTATTGCTGCACACCCCGAGCGGTTTTATCTGGTAATAATCTCGCATCAAGCGGCAGGCACGGCACGGAAGAGCCGCTTCTGGCGAGATCAGTAAATGATTTATGAAGGGGGGATGAGAACTATGACTGAGACCGCTAAGAAAAAGCGCGGTATGCCTTCATCGTTCACCATTCTTCTTGCTCTGCTGGCAATTGTCGCAGTGATTACCGTTATCGTCTCCGGCACGTCCGGCGGCGCGGTTACTGCCGCCCGTCTGAGCGATTTCTGCACCGCCCCGATTAAGGGCTTCGCTGACGCTCTGCCCGTCTGCCTCTTCGTTATGATCCTGGGCGGCTTCCTCGGTATGATGACCGAGACCGGCGCCCTGGACAACGGCATCGCCGTTCTGGTGCAGAAGCTTAAGGGCAACGAGATTATGCTCATTCCCGTGCTGATGCTCATCTTCTCCCTCGGTGGTACCACCTATGGTATGTGCGAGGAGACCGTTCCCTTCTACGCCCTGCTCGCCGCTACCATGATGGCCGCTGGCTTCGACCCCATGGTCGGTGCCGCTACCGTCCTGCTCGGCGCTGGCTGCGGCTGCCTGGGCTCCACGGTTAACCCGTTCGCCGTCGGCGCTGCCGTCGACGCTCTGACCGGCGTTGGCATTGAGGTCAACCAGTCCATCATCATCGGCCTCGGTGCCGTCCTGTGGATTGTCACTACCGCTATGTCCATCTTCTTCGTGATGAGCTACGCCAAGAAGGTCAAGGCTGACAAGGGTTCCACCATCCTGTCGATGCAGGAGCTCAAGGACGCCGAAGAGGCTCATGGCAAGGCTGCTTCCGAGGTCCACAAGGAGGTCAAGCTCACCGGTCGTCAGAAGGGTGTTCTGATCGCCTTTGCCTTCACCTTCGTCGTCATGATCGTCGGCTTCATTCCGCTGGCCGACCTCAACGAGGGCGTCGCCAACTTCTTCGACGCTGGCGCTGTCTACGACGCCGACGGTAACGCCGTCGTCCAGGGCTGGTCTGCCCTGATCACCGGCCTGCCCATTGGCCAGTGGTACTTCGACGAGGCTTCCACCTGGTTCTTCCTCATGGCTATCCTGATCGGTATCATCGGTGGCCTGTCCGAGAAGCAGATCGTCAACACCTTCATCACCGGCGCTGCCGACATGATGTCCGTTGTCCTCGTCATCGCTCTCGCCCGTGGTATCTCCGTCCTCATGGCTAACACCGGCCTCGACGTCTACGTCCTCGACGCTGCCGCCAATGCTCTGGCTGGCCTGTCCGGCGTGATCTTCGCTCCCATGAGCTTCCTGGTCTACTTCGGCCTGTCCTTCCTGATCCCCTCGACCTCTGGTATGGCTACCGTTTCCATGCCCATCATGGGACCGCTGGCTGTTAAGCTCGGCTTCTCGCCCGAGGTCATGGTCATGATCTTCTCCTCTGCCATCGGCGTTGTGAACCTGTTCACCCCGACCTCCGGCGCCATCATGGGTGGTCTCGCCCTGGCCAAGATCGAGTGGACGACCTGGCTCAAGTTTGCCCTTAAGCTCATCGTCGCTCTCTCCGTCGTCTGCGCCATCATCCTGACCGTCGCTTGCGTGATGCTCTAAGTACCCAACGGGTACCCCACGGAAACCTTGACGATCCTGTAAAGGATCACCTGGTCATCGTCTGTCCGGTGGGGTCAACCCACCGGTAGACTCCTACCTTTAGCCCCCTCCCGTTCCGTGCGCGGGAGGGGGCGCACTTATGTTGCGCGGTTCTACGAACCGCGCAACCAGTCGACGCTGCGCGCCGTCCAGGACGACAATTTGTCATTCAAAAGGCAAGGCATGACCAGAAGGTCTATGCCTTGCCTTTTTCATGCCAACTTGTACGTCCTGGACGTCGCTCGCTGACTTATGCTCCACCTGTGATGTTCCCCTTATTGGTGCAGGGGGCTGTTTGCTCGCTCTGGTGCCCGTTCGCTGTCCGTTCTCTGCCCGCGACGTTTCTGTTGTTGGTGCAAAGGTGTGAGGTTACTTTGCGCCAAAAGGGGAAGTTGCGGTGGAATAGTTCCTGTTTAACCCCTCAAGACGGCAAAACAGGAACTATTCCACCGCAACTTATCGATGGCGTGTTTGGTTCGTGCCTGTTGATGGCCTGGGCATCGGGGAGGGTCTGCTCCGTTATAATCGCCTAGGACATTAAATGGAAACGGGACGGGGGCCATACATGCGCCAGGGTTTCGACAACGCGAAGTATATCGAGCTGCAGGCTGCTCACATTAAGGAGCGCATCTCGCAGTTTGGCGGTAAGCTCTATTTGGAGTTTGGCGGCAAGCTGTTCGATGACTATCATGCCAGCCGCGTGCTGCCGGGTTTTGAACCGGACAGCAAGTTCCGCATGCTCAAGAGCATTGCCGATGATGTTGAGGTCATCATCGCAATCAATGCAAACCATATCGAGAAGAACAAGGCCCGTGGCGACCTGGGCATTACCTATGACGAGGACGTTTTGCGCCTGGTCGACCTGTTCCGCGGCAACGGTTTTGCTGTCGCGGCCGTGGTTATCACGCAGTATGCCGGTCAGCCCGCTGCCGACGTCTTCCGTAATCGTCTGAATGCACTCGGCATTCCCGCCAAGCTGCACTATCCCATTGAGGGCTATCCGCACGACGTCGATCTGATCGTTTCTGACGAAGGCTACGGCAAGAACGAGTTCGTCGAGACCACGCGTCCGCTCGTTGTCGTGACGGCGCCCGGCCCTGGCTCGGGCAAGCTCGCCACCTGCCTCTCGCAGCTGTATCACGAGCATAAGCACGGCACCGCCGCCGGTTATGCCAAGTTTGAGACCTTCCCGGTCTGGAATCTTCCCCTGACGCATCCGGTCAATATTGCCTACGAGGCCGCCACGGCGGACCTCGACGATGCCAACATCATCGATTCCTTCCACCTTGAGGCCTACAACAAGACCACGGTCAACTACAACCGCGACGTCGAGGCCTTCCCGGTGGTCCGTGCCCTGATGGAAAAGATCCTAGGCAAGAGCCCCTACCAGAGTCCCACGGACATGGGCGTCAATATGGTCGGCTTTGCCATCACCGATGACGATGCCTGCCGCGACGCTTCCAAGATGGAGATCGTCCGCCGCTACTTTACCGCGGTCGAAAATGTGCGCCGTACCGGCGTGGGCGATGAGCAAGTCGACCGTCTCAAGATTATTATGAAGAAGGCCGGCATCGATAAGAACTACTCACCGGCGCGCTCGGCGGCCCTAACCAGGGAGCAGCTGACGGGTGGTCCCGTGGGCGCCATGGTCATGCCGGACGGTTCCGTGGTGACCGGTAAGACCTCCACGCGCCTGGGCGCCGCAAGTTCGCTCATTATGAACGCTCTCAAGCATGTCTCGGGCGTCGACCTTGAGCTCGAGGTCATCAGCGACGAGGCGATCGAGCCCATCAGCAAGCTCAAGACGCATTTCCTGGGCAGCAAAAACCCGCGCCTCCACACCGACGAGACGCTTATGGCGCTGTCGATCACCTCGGCTACGAGCGAGACGGCCGCTCGTGTCCTTTCGGGCCTGGAGCAGCTGCGCGGTTGCGATGCCTTCTTTAGCGTGATTATCTCGCCGACGGACGAGACGGTGCTGCGCAAACTGGGCATCAACGTGTGCTGCGAGCCCAAGTTTGAGCGCCGCGGTTTCTTCCATCGCTAAGTTTGAAGTACCGCGGTAATTGCATTGCATTTTGGCCGTATCGGGTTAGCGCCCGGTACGGCTTTTTGATCAATTAAGCGTCTATTTCGGCGAAAAATAGCCGTTTACCTGCCTGGAAACGATTTGAGCGGTATAAAATAACCGTAACTGTTTCATCCTTAGCGGGATGCCGCATGATGGATATTACCTGCCATCGTGAGGTGTGTCGGTCGTGCACGGCGTGCTGGATGCTCGTGCTCGGTTAGAGGAGGCTGCCATGGCGGGCAAGGGTCGTGCGAGTGTCAATGATATGAAGCGTGTCGAAGTGCTGGTGTTGATGGAGATTGCCCAGCAATCCGAAAGTGGCGGGACATATGGCTTCTCGCGCAAAACGCTTGCGGAGCACGTTGGAGTGTCTCCGTATCGAGCCCGCGCCGCAATTGAGCGCTTGGATTCTGACGGTTTGATCGAGGTCGTTTCGCGTTATAGCGAGGATGGCGGCCAGCTTGCAAATGGTATTTGCCTTACCGAGCGTGGCGGGTGGTATCTGAAAGGCATCCGCGCGGGTATGCTCGTTCGGGATATGCTCAGGGACGAGCTTGCCGATCGGTAACGTTCTGCCGCCTAAGATGTTGTTACGCCGCTCGGGTCCCGGGCGGCGTTTTGTTTCGAGATGGAGAAATGCAAGCACTTTGGTGAAAAATGGCGAACTGCTTCTTTCTCGAGTATTACAATGAAGACCCGTAAGATGTGTATGGACAACTTCTACGGGAAGCGCAGGTAATTCAATATGACTAAGCATGTGTTTGTGACCGGCGGCGTGGTTTCGTCTTTGGGCAAGGGCATTACCGCGGCATCGCTGGGCCGTTTGCTCAAGTCGCGCGGCTACAAGGTGACGATGCAGAAGGCCGACCCGTATCTGAACGTCGACCCCGGTACCATGAGCCCGTTCCAGCACGGTGAGGTCTTTGTGACCGAGGACGGCTACGAGTCCGATCTGGACCTGGGCCACTACGAGCGCTTTATTGACGAGAACCTGACCCGCGATTCTAACTTTACGACGGGCGCCATTTACAAGAGCCTGATTGCCCGCGAGCGTCGCGGTGACTTTTTGGGCGGTACCGTCCAGGTGATCCCGCACGTCACCAATGCTATCAAGGACAAATTCCGCCGCATTGAGGAGCAGACTGGCTCCGACGTTGTCATTACCGAGCTGGGTGGCACGATCGGCGACATCGAGTCGCAGCCGTTCGTGGAGGCTATCCGCCAGTACCGCAAGGAGGCCGGTCCCGAGAACGTCTGCTACATCCACGTATCGCTCGTTCCCTATATCGCCGCCGCCCACGAGGTTAAGACCAAGCCCACGCAGCACTCCGTCAAGGAGCTGCGCAGCTTTGGTATCCAGCCCGACATTATTGTGCTGCGCTCCGATCACCATATTGATGACGCTATCCGCGGCAAGATCGCGAGTTTCTGCGACGTCGACACCGACTGTGTCTTTACCAACGAGGATTGCGCGAGCATTTACGACGTGCCGCAGCTGCTCGCGGAGCAGGACTTTGACCTGCGCATTTGCGAGCGCCTTGGCCTCGATCCGCGCGAGCGCGATATGAGCGCATGGAATGAGTTCCTGCGCAAGCAAAACCATGCCAACCATCACGCCGATAAGGTTAAGGTTGCCGTCGTGGGAAAGTACACCCAGCTTCCCGATGCATATCTGTCGGTTATCGAGGCCCTGCATCACGCGGGCGTTTTCTACGATCGTCACGTAGATGTGCAGCTGGTCGATGGTGAGAGCCTCGATGCCGAAAACGTCAATGAGGTTCTGGGCGACGCATCGGGCATCCTGGTTCCCGGCGGCTTTGGCAAGCGCGCCCTGGAGGGCAAGATCCTTGCTGCCGAGTTTGCTCGCGAGCACAAGATTCCGTATCTGGGCATTTGCCTGGGTATGCAGGTTGCCGTGTGCGAGTTCGCCCGCAACGTTGTCGGCCTTGCCGGTGCCAGCTCCTCCGAGTTTGATCCGGACGGTCCGTTTAGCGTAATCGACCTGATGAGCTCGCAGGAGGACGTGACCGAGAAGGGCGGCACCATGCGCCTGGGCGCCTATCCGTGCAAGCTCGCTGCCGATACCCTCGCGCGTGAGGCGTATGGCGAGGAGCTTGTCTACGAGCGCCACCGTCACCGTTTTGAGTTCAACAATGCCTTCCGCGATCAGCTCGAGGACGCCGGTCTTGTCATCTCGGGCCTTTCACCCGACGAGCGTCTGGTCGAGATGGTCGAGCTGCCGCGCGACGTGCACCCGTGGTACGTGGCCACTCAGGCCCACCCCGAGTTCAAGAGCCGCCCCACCAATCCTCAGCCGCTGTTCCGTGAGTTCGTGCGCGCCTCGATTGGCCAGCATGAGGGTGTCGATCGCCTACAGGTGACGCCCATGAATCGTGCGACGGACTAAGGTTGCCGGCGAACAGGGAACATATCGAAGAAGCTCCTTCGTCGCTCGCTGTGGCGGCGGGGGAGTTTCTTGATTACCTTGCAGTCGAGCGGGGTTTGGCGCGCAACACGATTGCCGCCTATCGCCGAGACTTGACGACCTACTGTGCCTATCTGGAGCGGACGGGCATTGCATCCTTTGAGGACGTGAGCCGGCGGGTCGTCGAGGACTTTATCGCCGATCGGCGCGACGGGGGCTATTCCGATGCCTCGGTGGAGCGCGCGCTCGCGGCCGTCAAAGGTCTGCATGCCTTTCTGGTGCGCGATGGGGCCGTGGCCCAAAATCCCACGGCGGCATTGCGCTTGCCAAAAAAGGCCGAGCGCCTGCCGGAGTGCCTTTCGGTGGAGGATGTTTCAGCGCTGCTTGACCAGGATTTTCCCGATGGAGAGATGGGCCTGCGCGATCGCGCCATCTTGGAAGTGCTGTATGGGTGCGGCCTGCGCGTGAGCGAGCTGGTGGGGCTCGATGTGAGTGATATCCATGTCGATGACGGCTTTGTGCTGGTTCGCGGCAAGGGCTCCAAGGAGCGTCTGGCCCCTTTGGTGGGAAGTGCGGCGCGTGCCCTGACACGCTATATATGCGATGGACGCCAGCTTCTGGCGGCTCACGCCCGTGGGACAGAGACGCCGGCGGTCTTTTTAAACAAGAACGGCGGGCGTCTGTCGCGTCAGGGTGTTCACGTCATATGCGAGCGCTACGGGCGCCAGGTGGGGTTGGTGGGCCTCCATCCGCACACGTTGCGCCACTCCTTTGCCACCCATATGCTTGCGGGCGGCGCGGACCTTCGCGTGCTGCAGGAGATCTTGGGACACGCCGATATATCGACGACGCAGGTATACACGCATGTCGATCGTACGCAGCTGACCGAGGTTTACCTGGCGGCCCACCCGCTGGCACATCGCTAATACGCTGCCAAGCTGCAATTACATGCTATCTGAGGGCGGACCCTCGATTGCTGGAAAGTGCTGTTGCACACGTTTTGGCAATCGGGGGTCCGCTCTATTTTGCGCCGTCGGCCAATGTCGCGGTGGGGCGCGCATACCGTGCGTGGGGGAGTTTGGGGGCGATGTGAACGGCGTGTAAAGGGATATAAAATTCGCCTCAAGGTCAACTTGAAGGTTGAGGTTGAAAGGCGGGGCGCTACAGCTGTCTCTTATACACATCTGACGCTGCCGACGAACTCTAGGGTGTAGA
>URCO01000001.1:0-221910 GCA_900546375.1 uncultured Collinsella sp. | reverse complement strand
GCGCCGAATGCTCGCCATCGAAATTTATCGGTGGCCCACTTCAGACTGTAATGGGTCAAAAGGAAACCGAAAGGTTTACCTTCGTCCCCAATCGATCAGTTAGAACTCGAGCTGCTCCAGGCGGTCGAAGACCGTGTCGATGCGGGTGAGGAAGTCCCACGGATCAAAGATCTCGTCGAGCTTCTCCTGGCTGACGGTGCAGCGCGGATCGGCCTCGAGACGTTCCTTAAAGGTGGGGCCAGAGACACAATCCTGCACCTCGTGCCAGGTGGCCATGGCATTTTCCTGCACGATAGCGTAAGCGTCCTCGCGGGTAATGCCCGTGTCGACGAGGGCAAGCAGCACCTTAGAGGAGAAGATGAGGCCGCGGGTCTTGTTGAGATTGGCCATCATGCGGGCCGGGTACAGCTGCAGGCCGTCGATAACGCGAATGAGGCACTGGAACATATGGTCAAGCGCGATGAAGCTATCGGCCTGGGCGACACGCTCAGCGGAAGAGTGCGAAATGTCGCGCTCGTGCCACAGGGCAACGTTGTCAAAGGCGACCTGAGCATTGGACTTCACGACGCGCGACAGGCCGCAGACCTTCTCCATGGTGATGGGGTTGCGCTTGTGCGGCATGGCGGAGCTGCCCTTTTGGCCCTTGCGGAAAGGCTCCTCGGCCTCGAGCGTATCGGTCTTCTGTAGGTTGCGGACCTCGGTCGCGATTCGCTCGCAGGTGGCCGCTGTAGTGGCAAGCACGCCGGCAAGGTAGGCGTGGTGATCGCGGCTGATGACCTGCGTGGACAGCGGATCGTGGACCAGGCCCAGGTGCTCGCAGACGTACTCCTCGACGAACGGGTCGATGGAGCTGTAGGTGCCGACAGCACCCGAGATGGCACCGAAGGCGACGTTCTTGCGCGCGTCCTCAAGACGGTCCAGATCGCGCTTGAGCTCCCAGGCCCAAGAGCCAAACTTCATACCGAAGGTCATCGGCTCGGCATGGATGCCATGGGTGCGGCCGGCGCAGAGCGTATTGCGTTCCTCGAAGGCGCGACGCTTGCAGATCTCGCCGAGCTTTTTGACGTTCTCGATAATCAGGTCACAGGCCTGGGTGAGCTGGTAGCACAGAGCCGTGTCGCCCAGGTCGGAGCTGGTCATGCCGTAGTGCACCCAGCGGCTGGGCTTGGGGTCGCCCTCGGGAACATCGGCGTCGATATATTCCTTCATGTTGGTCAGGAAGGCGATGACGTCGTGGCGCGTGACTTCCTCGATCTCGTCGACCTTTGCCTTCTCGAAGTTGGCGTGGTCGCGAATCCACTGGGCCTCTTCTTTGGAAATACCGATCTTGCCGAGCTCCGCCTGGGCCTCGCAGGCCAGGACCTCAATCTCCTGCCAAATGGCGTACTTATTCTCGAGGGAGAAGATGTGTCCCATCTCCGGGCGGGTATAGCGATCGATCATATCGGCTCCTTTTTGGTTATTGGCACGTTGGTCGTAACCTAACCATTGTACCGTGCGCGGGTGCGAGTATGGGCAGCAGGCATTAACCTAACATTTTGTAGCATAGAGCGGCTGCGGGCGAGCCCCTCGGCCTCACGAAGCCGCGGAGGAAGACTTTGTTGAATTGGCCGTCCCCATGTCTCCCATGCTCGATGGAGCGGGCAACGGGACGTCCGCGTATTTGCTTCGCAAATCCGCACCGGCTTTAGGCGCCTACCGGCGCCTTCGCCTGCTCGCTACAAACGCTTCGCGTTTGCTTTACGCTCGCACCCTGGCGGGTTCGAGTCCCGGCGCTTTATTGAAAAAAGCACGGCACCGTGATGGTGCCGTGCTTGCGCTTTTAACTGGAGCGGGCAACGGGACTCGAACCCGCGAGTGTCAGCTTGGGAAGCTGATGCCTTACCACTTGGCGATGCCCGCTTGTGTGTTGGCTAGTATAACGCGGTTGTCTTGTTCGATACAAGGGTGTCGATGCTTGTTTTAGCTGTGGAGAATCGTTTGAAAACCACTCCGATTGTGGAGATGAGGACCTTTGTCTTTCTCTTCTTACCTTCTTCTACCTGCACTTTTATCTGATTGTTGTATTTGAGCTCGATTTGTCAGAAATCGGGCAAGCTTTTGGTCAGCTTCTGGTACTTACCCGCATGAACCATGGCGGTAGCCTCATCCCAAGCGCCGCGGCCTCCCCGTGCGGCGCACGAGGGATAAGGAGCAGCCATGTCCAACGCACCCACGCACTCTGTCCACAGCGCAATCGCAACAGGTCCGCTGCTCCTGCTCCTCTTTTTTCTGATCGGCTGTCTAGCCCCAGGGGCCGCACTCGCCGTCGACGGGAACGACGCCCTTAATTTCCGCACTATCAGCGACGGCTGCGGCCCCTTCGGTGTCGGTAAATATGAGGCACAGGACACTTCGATTTCGTACTGCATGAATCAAGACTGCCCCGGCCCCAGCAAGCCGGGAGGGCCATGGCGTACATATAACCAGGGCTGGACATGGCTCGATGACGAATTTGCCGCCATCGTCTGTCACGGATACCCCTCCAATACATCCTTTGGCGGCCACAATCTGTCGCCCGATCTCGCCCGTGCCGCCACCCAGATTGCCGTGTGGATGCTCAACGGAACCACGCGCCCCGACGGCACCTATTCGTATACAAATAGCAAGGGAGTTGCCAGGAGCGGTAGGTTTTACGAAAACGCCGAAGCCGTAGCGGCTGCACGTTGGCTCTACGACAGCGCTAAGTCCGGATCCATTAAGGCAGCTCCACATCGAGCCAGGCGTTATCACGGCCCGGTCTCGGGCGAGGGTCGACACCAGGACATGCTCTATGTTCTGCCCGCCGTCTCCGTATCTTTCCAAAAACAATCGTCCCAGGCTGACATCACCGCCGGTAACGACACCTACAGACTCGGTGACGCAACCTTCGATATCTTTGAAAGTGCGGGCGATGCACGTGTCGGCACTATCCAGATGGACGAAAACGGGCGTGCACAAGCAACGCTTTTGCCCAATACGGCATATTACCTGGTCGAAACCAAAGCCCCGGCAGGCTATATCCCTCGAAGCGACCGAATAGCCTTCACCACACAAAACAGCGGCGAACATGTCACTATCAACGAGCAGCCCGGCACCATCACCTTGCGTATTGCAAAAATCGATGCCGCCACGGATGCCGGCGCCCAAGTTGGGGCGTCGCTTGTGGGCGCTGAATTCACCTGCGTCTCGCAATCAACTCCCGGCTGGGCTCGCACCCTTACGACCGACGAAAACGGATGGGCGATCCTCAATGACGTTCCTCTGGGCACCTTTACCATCTACGAATCGAAAGCACCCGAGGGCTACCTGATTTCAAACGACTGCTGGAGCTACACCGTCGGTGCCGAGCAACTCGGAGATACGGGCATCGTTGAGCTCGAAAGCCGTATTCCCAACATCCCCATCGCCTTTGACCTTGAAATCTCGAAGTTTAAGGACCATGGCGACAACGATGAGTCCGGCCTTGAGCAGCCGGCGGAAGGCGTCGTCTTTGAAGTTGTCAGCAATTGCTCCCAACAAGTCGTCGGCACGTTGACCACAAACGTTTATGGCTTTGCCTCCACCAAAGACCAGCCCGAAGCATGGTTTGGCGCAGGCAAGCGACCTGCCGGCGCTCACGGTTCCATTCCCTACGACCGCGCGGGCTACACCGTTCGCGAGGTTGCAGAAACGGTACCAGAAGGATTTAAGCAAGCAGGGGAATGGACCATCACAGCAGAGCAGACCGCAGACGGCGCCGAGCTTCAGTACATCGTGGACAACCATGCCCTATCGACACACCTCCAAATCGTAAAGCGCGATGCTCAGACCGGCGGCACCGTACCACTTGCCGGCTTTACGTTCCAGCTGCTCGATAGCCACCACGAGCCCGTCTCGCAAACATGTTGGTATCCGGCCCACAATGTAATGAATACCTTCACAACCGATGCAACCGGCGCCATCACGCTGCCCGAATCACTTCATCCCGGAACATACTACGTGCACGAGGCATCGGCCAAGGAACCGTATCTGCGCGGAGAAGACCTGGAGATAACGATTCCCGCCGACAGAAATCTGACACCGGTCGCCGTCGCCTCGTTCTATGACGACGCCGCAACCGGAAGCATCGAAATCATTAAGACGGATGCTGTAGATAGGCGCGCCCTCGCTGGGGCCACGTTTGACATCCGCGCTGACGGCGACATCGTGCGAACCGACGGCAGCATCGTCGCCCTGGATGGCGAAACCGTCGCCACCGTTACGACCGACGAACGGGGGCAAGCGCGAGTCGACCATCTTTCGCTGGGATGCGGTACCGCCACCTATGAGGTCGTCGAAACACAAGCGCCCGAAGGTTACCTGCTCAACCCGACCCCACATACTGTGAAGTTGTCGTACGCTGACCAGCAAACGCCCGTAATCGAAGTGCGCCTTGACGTTTCCAACGACTACACCAAGATCGATGTCTCCAAAGTCGACGCGTGCGGAGGTCAGGAAGTGACAGGCGCCGAGCTTGTCCTCTGCGACTCCAATGGCAACGAAATCGATTCTTGGACTTCATCCGGCAAACCGCACCACATTGAGCACCTTTCGCCTGGCACCTACACCCTGCGCGAAACGATGTCTCCGCGTACCTACGACCTCGCCGAGGAGATAACGTTTGAAGTAAAGGCCACGGGAGAAGTTCAAACCATAGACATGAAGGATACCCCCATCGAGATCAGGGGAAGCGTCGATAAGCGCCAAGAGATTGCACAGCCAGTCGTAAGCAAACTCGTTGCCAACGGTGACGGAAAAAACCGAGCCAAAGCACGGGCCAACACGCAAGGCGCCTTCTCCTATACCATCGACACCAAAAACGAGTCGAGCACCTGGGTCGACGAGTTGACCATCACCGACGACCTTGAGTGCGCCAAAGATGGCGCAGCGAAACTCGTTGCCGTTGAAACCCCTATTGCGGTCGGTGATCTAAACGGGCTGTGCAACGTGTGGTATCGAACGTCTCCGGCAGGAACAAGCGATACGGGCAGGCAGGTCAATGCAACGCTTGACGACGGGCACCACAATCCTTGGCTCGAAACGGAAGAGGTTGCAAAGCTGCTGGGCGACGATGTGCGTCTCGTCGATTACGACGGGTGGCACCTATGGAAAGCAGATATCCCGACGGACAAGTCCGTCACGCTCGATACGAAAGAGATTGATCTTACAGACGACGCCGTCATCACGGGCATCCGTTTTGAATACGGTGCGGTAGCCGCCGACTTTACAACCAGAAGCGAGGCGGACTCTTGGACCCGGGATGACCTTAAAGACGAACACGACGATCTTGACGATGCCAAGGCGGCCCTTAACTCGGATGCCCGAGGCGCAGTCGTGCATATGCAGGCAACGTCGTCCTATACGCCCCAAACCGCACTTGCCAACAGCGCGCGCGTCGATCTTTGCCGCAACGGCGGTGGCGATAAACTCGAGGCGCATGATGAGGACCGCGTCATCCAACGATGCGCCCTGCCTCAGAACCTGCCGGCAACGGGATCTGCTACCGTCGCCGCATGCATCACCGCACTCCTGACCTCGGGCACGGCAGCCATATGGTTCGCTCGCCTTAGGTTAGCCTCAAAGAAGCGCTAGCACGATGAAAAAGCGGGCGAGCCAGTCTCCCGGCTCGCCCGCCTTGGGCATAAACGATGAATCGGCTATTCAGCAGATGACGAACCGCCATCGATGGCTGCCTGATCGGACTCGGAAATACCGTCAGCACC
The DNA here is from genome assembly GCA_900546375.1 of uncultured Collinsella sp. Lineage (GTDB taxonomy): Bacteria > Actinomycetota > Coriobacteriia > Coriobacteriales > Coriobacteriaceae > Collinsella. Next base: position 216,148 of record URCO01000001.1, on the reverse strand, counting down.
CAAACTTTGCTCTTGCTCCACCTCTTCGTTCATTGTTGTCTCGGGCGTCGAGCCCTTAACGCCAACGACATACGCGGCCCCAAAACCCAATGCGACAGCGATCAGGGTCAAAATCAGATAGATGGGCCAATGGCGCTTGATGTACGAAAACACGCTGACTCCTTAGCGGGTCTGTCTACGAACGACGAATGACCTCGGTAACGACCTCGGACACCGTAGCGATATTGGTCGGATTGACGTTGTACGGCAGGTCATCCTCGGTGCGAGCGCAGGCAAGACGCGGACCGTCCACACCGGCGATCGTAAGGGCGCGACGGCTCGCCTCGAGCGCTGCGGATGCATCGGTTTTTGCATAGGGCATCTCGAACGCACCACAATCGACGTGGAACGACTTGCACACCTTGCTGACAAGATTCATGATGCGGCGATCGCCCTTAAACAGCTGCTGCTCGCCCTCGACCGTCACCACCGAAAGCCTGCCGGCACCGATAGACTCGAGGTTGATGAAGAACACACCGCGGAGCTTGTCACGATGCGAGGCCAAAAACGCCCTCATGCCGGCGCCGTCGCAATCGGACGCGCCCGTTGCGACGAACCAGATATCGTGGCCGAGCAGCTCATCGTCACCCATGGAGGCAACGGCCGAGAGCATATCCTCGGCAGAAGCACCATCGGAAGAGGTGGCGCCGCCCTTCCAACCGTCGTCGTCATCCTCGAAGTTATCCCACGAGCCAATGCCGCGGCCAGACTTCTTGGCATCGTAATCGTCCTCGACGCCCAGCCAGTCGCTCATGCTGTCCTGCTCGTTCTTCTTTTTGCGACCGAACAAGCCACCCAAGCCGCGCTTCTGCGGCTTGGCGCCCGTCGAAGCAGGAGCCGAGATGGTCTCGAGCGGTTGTGCGCCCGAGGAGATGGGCATGGGGGTCGCGACCGGTGCCGATGTGGGCTCGGGGCCCTGCGCCGTCGCAAAGGGATCATTTGTCTGTGCCGAAGGATCGGGAAGATCGAACAGCGACGTGCGGGACGCGACGTTGGCCTGTTGCATCGAAGGCAGTGACGGATCGGGGACCGAGGCCAGCGGCGACGAAGAGGGCACAGGCGCGGAGGCCGGATCGGGGATATTCATTTGCTGGCGCGGAGGCACCTGAGACGAGATCTGCGCCATGAGGGAATCAACCGTCTCGTCCTGCGTGGGAGCGGCATTGGCCACCGTGGCACCGGGGTCGCTCGGCGCGGGCATGGTAAAGATCTGCGTAGAATAAGGCCTGGACTCATCCGTCTTGGGAGCCTCGTCAATCGCAGGGGCCTCTTGCTCCATAGCAGGAGCCTCGACCTTCTCGGGTGCGCTGGCCTCAACGGAATCGGCCTCGTCGACAACCGAATCATCGGCGGCGTCCTGGGCATCACCGGAGATGGGAAGGGGCTCGGCAATTGCGGTGCCCTGCTTCTCAAACGTCATCGTGGCATCAAATGACATGGTGCCATCGACCGGCTGCTGCGCCTCAAAGGACGTCGTAGCCTCGGCAACGTCTGCGGATGTCGGCTGCGGAGCCTCGAAGGACGTCGTGGCGTCGGCGACATCGACAGGCTTCGGCTGCTCGGCCTCACCCTGCTCGAACTCCTGTGCCGCACGCTCACGCTCGGCCTCGGCTGCCTGCTGCTGGGCAATGGCCTCCCGCTCGGCGGCCTCGCGGGCAGCGGCGCGCTTTTCCTCAAAGTCGTCGACGAACTTCTTGCCCTTCGCAAGGGCGCCCTTAAAGAAGCTCGAAGCGCTGGCACCAATCGAGGAGAACGCGGAAGCGATATCGGCATGGGGCGTTGTCGAGGGAAGCTCGGCCGAGAAATCGGTGTCACTCTCATAGGACACGCGCTGCGGGTACTCGTCATAGTCTTCGTCGGCGGTCTCGGCTTCAACCTGTGCCGGAGCGGCAGGCGCCAGAATATCCAGACCGGCTGCAGAATCGAGCGGGGGCTTTTCGTCAGACTCCGCGGCAGCAACAGGGGCAGCGACCGGCTCGGCGGGAGCAACAGCCGTATTGGCCGCGGGCGTAGGCTCCTGTGCAACGGGAGCGGGCTCCAGCTCGAACGTCGGCTCCTCGCCCTCTTCGTAATCGAACGTGCAGGACTCGGGAAGCATGCCGAGCGCACGGATGGCATCCGAACCAAAGCGGATGTTGCCGGCGGCATTGCGATAGAGCTTGGACTTGGGCTCGGAGACTTCGACCACCGCGGGCTCCTCCGCCGGCCCGGCGGTGGACGTTTCCTCGGTGGACACTTCGGCCTGGGCGGTCTGGTCTTGAGCCTCGGGCGCGATAACGCCGATCAGCGTCTCGTCGGCAGAGGCACCCTCAAAACCATCGATCTGTCCATCAAAAGCCTCGTCCTGCTCGGGTGCGTCGACAGGCGCCACCGGCTGGCCAAACTCGTCCTCGTCGTAGGAAGGCTCCTCATATTCAATGGTGTTGCCGTAGTCGTTTTGCTGCTGGGCCGCGGCATACTCGGCCGCCGCGCGCGCCATTTCCTCGGCGCGACGCTTCTGCTCGCCAAAATAGGTATCGAATGGAATGTCGTCGGGGAACTCGTTTTCGCCCTGATAGGGGGCGACATTGTCCATGACACCGAGCATGGCGGCAACAGAGGACTTGTTGCACACCGCGCCAGACGTGTAGGGAAGCACAAAACGGTTGGAGATGATATTGGCGGCGTTGGCCAGCGCCACAAGGGAGGCCAGGATAGCGACAACCCACAGCAGCACCTTAAGCACGCCGGGAAGCGGCAGGATACGCAGGATGGCGACAGCCGCGGGCGCAATCGTGGCGACAGGCAGGAGCTTGGCGATGAGCGCGCGATATGGAGCGTAGGGCTCGCGAGCAAGGAGCTCGGCACGGGGGGAATCATAGTGGGCCACCACGACGACCGGGCGGTTGCGCGGAGACGCAAGCGGGCCCGAGGCCTTGTGATAGGCGATGACATTTTGGCTCACACCGGTCTTTCCCAGGCGCGAAACCAAAGGACGCCCCGTGCGCTCGAGCACGTAGAGCACGGCACCGACAATGGACAGCAGGGTGCCGACCAAGCCGATACCGCCGCCGATGCCCATCAGCAGGGCGCCGGCAAACGCCAGAATACCGGTAACGGCAAACGCCAACCTGCTGGGCGCGGGAGCATTAAATTCCTGCACCTCGGGGTCAAATCCGTGGTTGCGGAAAATCTGAGCGATATCCTCGGCAGCCAGGCGCTCTTCTTCACTGCACGCCGGCGTAATGCCGGTGTTCTGCAGCAGGTGGTTAATATAGTTCTGGGTGTTCGCCATGTGCGCTCCACATCCATAATCCGACAAATAGGCCCAATGCATGCACATTAGAACCGTATATAGTCGAAAGTATACCCCGAGCGGGCGCAAACGACCGAATTCGGGCCATCTTAACGCCGCGAGCGGACAAGGATATAGCCTAATCTCCATATCGGACTAAAATCATGGCATCAAACGACCTTCTCATGCGAGGATTCTATGACGGCAAGCGACGCGACCGCGACAATTAAAAAGGGGGCACCCGAGCCCGGTTTCGATAAAACGGCTCAGCGCATCCTCAACCTTTTCTTTGTACTCAACAGTTCTCCCGAACCGCTGACGACCGAGCAAATCGTCCTGGATTCCGATTTGGGATACGGCTCGGGCAATATCGACTCAGACAAGCGCAAGTTCCGCCGCGATCGCGACAAGCTGCTCGAACGCGGCATCGTTATCAGGGAGGTTCGTGCTGCCGGAGCACAGGAAACCGAGGAGAGCGCGTGGACGATCGACCGCGAGCACACGTTTGCCGCGGGAGGCCTCATCACCGCAGACGATGCCGACATCCTGCTCAATGCCATCGACCAGACACTCGCGGCAGGCCCATCCGCCTTTGCCGCGCCGCTTGCCGACATTCGCTCCAAGATTGCCTACCTCACCGGCATGTCGACGACAGGAGAGGCACCGATCCGCCGCTCTCCCGCCGTCGATGCGGTATGGAGCGCCTTTGCCGAGCGCTGTGCGCTGCGCTTTTTGTACCAAAACGGACGCGGCGAGCAACGCGAGCGGACCGTTTGCGTCTACGGCATGTTCGAGCGCGAGGGTACGGCATACTTCTGCGGCCTCGACAATGCCACCGACAATATCAGAACATTCCGCTGTGACCGCATCATTCGCGCCTGGAGACCTTCGGAAGCCTACGCCATTCCTGCGGATTTCAACCTCAACGATTACTTATTCTTTGAGTTCGATTTTGCCGACCGTCCACCCGTTGCGGCTACGTTCTCGTTCGCGCGTGAGGCACAGGCCGATATGGTCAGCGGTCTCACACGCGGACGAGGCGAACTCACGCGCACCGAAGCAGAGTGGACCTGGACCGTTGACGTGCGCGACTTTGAAGCCGCAGCCTCGTTTTGCATGGCCCATGCCATGGATGGCATGAGGCCCGTCGCCCCCAATTCTCTCAAGCAGGCGTGGAATCACCTCATCGAAAGGACGGTGCACGAGCATGCCCGTGCGTAAACTCACCAGCGAGCAAAGACTCTCGCGCGCCATCGATATCATGGAGGCCCTCTACGCCGCCAGCGAGAATGGCATGACACGAGACGAGCTTTGCAGCCGCTTTGATATCACGGGGGCATCGCTCGACGAGATTCTCGAGATCGTCTCGACGCTTGCGGACCGAGAATCGGGCGCACGTATTATCTGCGAACGCCGCGGCGAGTGCGTGGTCCTCACCGGTGATGCGGGGCGCGTGCTACCGCTGCGTCTGAGTGCCGCCGAGGGCGCCGTGCTCAACCATGAACTTGAATCATTGGGGATCGAACCCCAAGCGGCGGCTCGAATACGGCGCGCCCTTCTTCCCAAGGAGCTCGGCTACAACCAGCGCGTCTTTGACACCGTCGCCCACGGATCGCACTGGCAGCAGCTGAGCTGCGCCATTCGGGACGGCGTTCGCTGCCGCATCTCGTATCGCTCCATGGATGACACACAAGCGCGCGAGCGTTTGGTCGACCCCTTGCGCATCACAACAAACGGCGATCAAACGTATCTGATTGCCTGGGATGTCGCGGTCGATGAACAGCGTACCTATCGTATGGATAAAATCGAGGGCTTGGTCTTGACCGACGACTCCGTCGTGCGCCACGCACCGGAGCCCGCGACCCTCCACGACTCCCTCGCCCAGGCGGAGCGGAGCGCGAAGCTTCTCATGCCGCGCGCCTTGGCAGAGCGCCTAGACTGGCCCGGCATTATGTCGATTGAACCCAATGGGGCAGACAGCTCAACAGTGAATGTGCGCTACGGCTCCGAGCGCTGGCTGTTTAGCCAGGTAATCGCAGCGGGCGGGGCCATCCGCATCCTGGATGACCCCGCCCTGTCAGAGCGACTGTGCGATATGGCAAAATCCCTCGTCTGTCCGCTTTAGCGGCGCCGCTCGTGGCGTGCGCGCCATAGCTGTAGATAGTGCCCGATTTGTGCCGACTCGATGCGCTGATAGGAGCTCGTGGGCAGCGACGTTAAGAATTTCTTGCCGTAGCCCTTCGTCACCAGGCGCGGGTCGGCCAAGATGAGTACGCCACAATCGGTCGATGAGCGAATGAGGCGACCGGCTGCCTGCTTGACCTCGAGCACGGCCTCGGGCAGCGAATAGCGCGCCCAAGCGCGGTCTTCGCGCAGATTGCGCTCGCATGAGAGCGGGTCTGTGGGGCTCGAGAACGGCAGTTTGGGGATGATGACGCAGCGCAGCGTCTCGCCGCTGGCGTCAAACCCCTCCCAAAAGGCCTTGAGCGCAAAGAGCGACGAGGTCGGTTCGTTGATAAAGCGATCGCGCAGACGGCGAGGAGACGAGTTGCGCTGCTGGCAGTTGAGTTCCAGACCCGCACGAGCCATCTTGGGCTCGACGCGAGCGTACAGCTCCTCCATGTCACGCCTGTTGGTGAACAGCGTGAGCACCGAGCCGCCCATGGCAAGATGAGCGTCGACCAGCACACGCTCGAGCGCCGAAAGATAGCTCTCACGATCGCGCGGATCGGGGATATCGCCCGCAACGACTACAGCCATATTCGAATCGAAGTCGTAGCTCGAATCCAAGTGCAGCGACGATGATGTCGAGGCACCGATGCGATCGAGGCCCACGGCATGGTTAAAGTGCTCAAAGCTCTTGGAAACCGTCATGGTCGCCGATGCAAAGATAGCCGTGTGGACCTCGGGCAGCCACTCGGTTGCCAAGGCCTCGCCAATATCGATGCGCTCCGCAGTCATCGACTCGCCGCCGGCACGCAGTCTGCGATTGACTTGCAACGAGTACACGTAGTGTTCGTCGGTACCGTCAATGATGAGTTTGAGGTTCTCGACAAGCTCATGCAGGCGACGCGAGATATCCCCCAAGTCCACAACGACCTCGGGCTTGTCGGCGGCAACGGCTTGCACCAGCGCGTCTACGCTCTTGTCAGCTTGTTCCAATGCGTCGATGGCAGTGTAGGCCGACTGTAAGAAATCATGCCAGTCGTCTGATTCGCGCAGCTCGGGGCCAATCCATAGGTTCGCATTGTCATAGCCCCCGCGGGCACGGCGGCCGAGCTCGCGAACGCCGTCAAACACGTCGGCGATTGCCATGCTCGCGCGCGCAACCGTCGACATCGCCTTGGCGGTTAGACCCAAGTAGAGCGTAGAGCCCTCCGAGGTTGCCAAATCGCGGGAAACCTGGCTCAGCGCACCGGCGCTCGAGCCACCCAGGCGCTCAAACAGAACCCGCGATTCATCCGCCGACACCACGCGCGCCCATTGACGGCGTGCCTCGCGCTCGATGGAGTGGGCCTCATCGATCACCCAGTGACGAATCGGAGGCAAGATTCTGCCCTCGGCCGCAACATTGCGGAACAACAGAGAATGGTTGGTGACCACCACGTCGGCATGTGCCGCACGACGGCGCGCCCCGTGGACCAGGCATTTGTCAGGGAAGAACGGACACAGACGACGAGCACACTCGCGCGAAGCCGTCGTAAAGTCGGGACGGTTGACGCTGCGCCAGCGAATGCCGAGCGAGTCGAGGTCGCCATCGGCCGACTGACACACGTACGCCATGATGACCGCGACTGCCGTAAGCGTGTCGGCAGGATCACGCTTAGTCGTAATTTCGACTTGGCTACGGCTCATGCGCTCAAGCTTGCGCAAGCATGGATAGTGGTCATAGCCCTTGAGGGCGCAAAACGATAGGCCTCCGTCCAGTTGCTCGGCAAGTTTGGGCAGCTCATGATACATGAGCTGGTCGGCAAGATTATTCGATTTAGTCGCGATACCAACCGTGATGTTGTTGCGGCGCGCGGCCTCGGCAAAAGGCACCAGGTAAGCCATCGATTTGCCGACGCCCGTCCCCGCCTCAATCACGCGATGCGTTCCCGTAACGAGTGCATCACGGACCTCGAGCGCCATCGCGATCTGCTCATCGCGCGGCTCGTACGTGGGGTACATGCGATTAACCAGGCCGCCCGGGGCATAGTCCGCCTCGATTTCCTCACGACTCGGCATCTTAAGGACCGGTAGCTCGTCCGCATCAACGCGATCATCGGCCCGATCGGCCTTGAGTGCGTCGGCGCGGGCGGCGCTGAGAGAGAAGATGGAACCGGGGTTCTGTCCCGCCAAGAACGAGAAGATGGGACGATAGGACCAGGGTACGTCGGGATGCATGTCGGCCAGGCGCGCCATTAAGCCCTGAGGCAAGTCGGTGAGCGCCACGAGCAGCACGCGCCACACACCACACAGGGCGTCGACGTCGGCGTTGGCGCGGTGCGACACCGAGTCGCAGCCAAACAGGTCGGCCATGAAAGACAGCTTATGCGATGCCAGGCGCGGAAGCGCGATGCGCGACAGTGCCAGCGAATCAATCCAGATGTCGCTGACGTTGACACCGCCCTTGACCGACTCGATAAACGAACGGTCGAAGGTGGCGTTATGCGCAATCACCGGGCAGCCGCCGACAAAATCGGCGAGAGCGGCCACGGCCTCGACGGCCGATGGGGCATCCACCACATCGGCGTTTGTAATGCTCGTGAGTTCGGTAATCTCGGCGGGAATCAGCTGCTTGGGATGCACGAAGGTATCGAACCGATCGACAACCTCGCGGCCCGAAAGGCGGGCCGCCGATATCTCGATAAGCTCGTTGTCCTGCACCGAAAGACCCGTGGTCTCGGTATCGAGGACGATAACATCTTCCTCGATGAGACCAAACGATTGGGTTTTGGCGCGCTCGGCAAGCGTGGCATAGGAATCGATGACAAACTGCGGCGTTCCCGACGAAACAGCGTCCTCGATTAGCATGCAACGCCCGCTCGACGAAGTCCCATACGAATCAGACTGTCACACACCTGCGGGAACGTCATGTCATCGGTGTGGCGAATCTCATCCGGATACAGCGACGTATCGGTCATGCCGGGAATGGTGTTGGTCTCGAGGATGACGGGGCCATCCTCGCTCACGATAAAGTCGCTGCGCGAGATACCCAGGCAGCCGAGTGCCTTATGGGCAGCGCAGGCGAGCTCCTGAGCACGAGCGTAGTTCTCGGGCGAAATCTGTGCCGGAATGCGATGGATGTCCGTAGGGTCGACATACTTCACGTCCAGATCGTAGAACTCGCAGTCCTCGGGCTTACGGATCTCGACAATCGGCAGGGCGCGCACGTCATCTTCGCCGTATACGCCGACGGTGATCTCGGTACCCTCGATGCGCTTCTCGACCAGCACTTTGTCGCCGTACTCAAACGCCTTGGCGATTGCCGCGGGCAGCTCGGAGGGCTCATGGACCAGGGAAATGCCATAGCTGGAACCGTTTACGGCCGGCTTCACAAAGCAGCGCTCGCCACAAACCTCGACGATATGATCGATATCGACTTCATCGCCCACTTCGAGCGCCAGGCCGGGAGCAATGGGAATGCCCGCCTTGGCGTATAGGAGCTTCGAGACCTCCTTGTCGGCACCGCAGGCGCTCGCGAGCACACCCGACGCCGTGTAGGGGATACCCAGGGTCTCCATGGCACCCTGCATGGCACCATCCTCGCCGCCGGCACCGTGCATGGCGATAAACGCCACGTCAAAGCCTCCGGTCGCCATGGTTACCATAAAATCATTGGCAGCCGTGTCGAGCAGCTCCACCGAAGTGTAGCCGGCCTCCTTCAAGGCCACCACGACGTTCTTTCCCGAATTGAGCGAGATCTCGCGCTCGGCGGAATGACCGCCCGCCAAGACCGCTACGTGCATGTTCTCTAGGCTTTTACCCGGCATGGGCAGACTCCTCCTCTATAATTTCTGCAGCTGATACCATATTGTAGCGATACCCTCTACGTTTCCCCAAAATCGAAAGGCTTCCATGAATCCCAGGACTAAATCTCAGGACATTCGCGACTTGAGCCAAAACGATATTCGTGAGCTTGTGGCCGAACTCGGCCAGCCCGCCTTCCGCGCCAAGCAACTCATCGAATGGGTCTTTGAGAAGAACGTTTGTTCGTTTGACGATATGACCAACCTTCCTAAGGCTTTCCGCGAGCAGCTTAAAGAGGCTTTTGCCTTTGACACGCCGACTGAACTCACCAAACAGGTTTCCAAAGATGGCTCTCGCAAGTATCTGCTCGAGTACCACGACGGCATTTCCGTCGAGGCTGTCGGTATGCCCCGTCGCAACAAGCTTTCCGTCTGCGTTTCCACCCAGGCAGGCTGTGGCATGGGCTGCGCCTTTTGCGCTACCGGTCTCAACGGCCTCAAGCGCTCTCTGACTGCTCAAGAGATCGTCGACCAGGTACTTCATGTATCCAACGACTTTGGCGAGCGTGCCACGAGCGTTGTCTTCATGGGCCAGGGCGAGCCATTTGCCAATTACGACGAGGTTCTCAAGGCGTTGCGAATCCTCAACGACCCCGATGGCATCGGTATCGGCGCCCGTCACCTCACCGTCTCTACCAGCGGCGTTATTCCCGGTATTCGCAAATTTGCCGACATCCCCGAGCAGTTCACGCTTGCCGTTTCCCTGCATTCCGCCATCCAGTCAACGCGCAATAAGCTCATGCCCGGTGTTAAAAAGTACACGCTGCTCCGCCTTCACGAGGCGCTTCAGCTCTACACCGAGAAGACTGGCCGCCGCCCAACCTATGAGTACGCTATGATCGAAGGCGTCAATGACACAAACCCCGAGATGCAGGCGCTTTGCGACTTCTGCGAGGGAACGCTGTGCCACGTCAACCTGATCCAGCTTAACGACATTGAGGGCAGCCCGCTCAAGCCTTCTCCGATTCATAAGGTTGAGGATCTTCAGCGCCGCCTTGAGTCTCGTGGCATCGAGACCACGATCCGTAATTCTCGCGGCAATGATATTGACGCCGCCTGCGGACAGCTGAAGCAGCGCTTCAAAGTTCAGAAAAACGCATAGGGGAGTCGCACCCCAAAACGTTTCATGTGAAACATTGAACGACCCCGGTTACAGAATATGATACCGGGGTCGTTTCATTTATTGACCTTAATTTTGAATCAGCTGCTACCTGTCCCATTTTTTACAGCCAAAATAAGGGGTCCTTGTCTTATGAATCAGACAAGGACCCCTTCAAAACAGGCAAGTAATTGTTAGGTACCTAATAACCAACATTTTCCCATTGATGGTTAACCCAGTCTTGGTTAATCTTGGGATTCTTAGTCACCTGAGCAGTACGCATGGCAACATCTTCGGTCATCACATCCATTTTCTTCTTGGATGTATCGACGATATCCTGTGCTCCACGCAACAGTCGACCTCTCAGTTCATCATCTGTCGCAAGCTTATAACCAGCAAAAGCGCCAGCGACGACGGTGGTTGCCAACGCAACGATTGCGAGAACCTTATTCTTCATCCTGATCCTCCTGCCCAAATTGAACCATTTCGCCAAGGATACGGGAGAGTTCCTCCTCGTCTTTGAACTCGATTTCAATTTTATTCTTACCACGTGAGCTCTTCACGCGTACATTTGTGTTAAAAACTTGACGAAGGACTCGAGCGGCCTTTTTGAATGACTGAGGTGTTGCTGGCCTCGGAGTCCTCGGCGTCTCTCCGGCAGAAAACAATGGAGCAAGATTTTCTGTCGCTCTGACGGAAAGGCCTTCTGCAACAACCTTCTCAGCAAGTCGAATTCGAGCATCCTCATAGGGAACCGCAAGAATCGCTCTTGCATGGCCTGCAGTAAGCTTGCCCTCAAAAATCATCTGCTGTACGACTTCGGGAAGATCTAGCAAACGAAGTGAATTTGTAATTGCGGAACGAGACTTACAGACAGCCTTTGATAACGCCTCCTGCGTCATCCCACTGGCATCAATGAGCTGACGATAACCCTTCGCCTCTTCGACGGGATTCAAATCAGAACGCTGAAGATTCTCGATAAGTGCAAGAGCGAGCATCTCCTCATCATTAACTTCTTTAATGATGACAGGCAATTCTTCAAGGCCAGCTAGTTTCGATGCTTGGTAACGGCGCTCACCTGCAATAATCTCATAGCCATTTCCATGTTTGCGAACCAGCAGCGGCTGCAAAACGCCATGTTCTTGGATTGACTCACTCAACTCGCGAAGTTCAGTTTCGTTAAAGTGAATTCGCGGCTGATTGGGGTTGGGAACAATATCCTCAATAGGTAGTTTTGTTTCAGATGCGGCATTTGAAGCCGATGCAGCCGAACCGCCGGTCTCATACTCGGCTTCTGAGACCAAAGCATTGAGTCCACGTCCTAATCCACCACGTTTCTTTGCACTAGGCACGCTTGATCACCTCTTTTGCAAGGTTCATATACGCTTTTGCACCCTTATTTTGAGGTGCATAGGTAATTACCGGCTCTCCAAAAGACGGAGCCTCAGAGATTTTTACGGTACGGGGAATTAGAGTCTTAAAAGCCTTATCACCAAAGTACGACTGAACCTCCTCAACAACCTGATTCGACAGAGAAGTACGCGAGTCATACATGGTCATAAGCACGCCGTAAGTGTCTAAGCCCTTGTTCAGACGTGATTTGACCATCTTCATTGACTCAAGCAGCTTCGTAACGCCCTCGAGTGCGTAATACTCGCACTGAATCGGAATCAAAACGCTGTCTGCTGCGGTCAAAGCGTTGATAGTAAGCAGGCCGAGCGAAGGAGGACAGTCAATGAAAATAAAATCGAACTCGTCTTGAATGGGCTCAAGCAAATCTTTTAGGCGGGTTTCACGAGCAATTGCGCTTACGAGCTCAATTTCGGCGCCTGCAAGCTGAATTGTCGCCGGAATAACGAATACCTTTTTGCAATTTGTATCAAGAACAAGCGATTCTGCCGGCACGTCATTCAGCAATGCATCATAGATGCACTGATCAAGGTCTTCTTTTTCAATTCCAAATCCACTGGTGCTGTTTCCCTGCGGATCAAAATCGACAATCAGCGTCTTGCGTCCCTGTTCACCCAGTGCTGCTGCAAGGTTTACTGCCGTCGTTGACTTACCGACGCCGCCTTTTTGATTGATGATTGCAATAATACGCGTGTCTTTTGCGCTCTTCGAACGCTTAACGTCGCGAAATCCCACGGTCCCTCCTGGTGTGTATTAAAGCTGTCAAACGGAGGATGTTTCACGTGAAACATTCCGATTCGATATCAACCGCCATGTTTCACGTGAAACACCGCAAGTTGTTAGTATCCATTATGTTTCACGTGAAACATCTAGGCAAGCGGATTCTTCTTTGCCATGCCATTTGCACGAGGCAATGAAACGGATGCTGGATGACTCTTCTTAAGAACAATGAACTCCCTGTGGCCCAAGCCCTCAGGCAAATCGATTGCGTCATTCAGAAGCAAAGTGAAGCCACAGATCTTAGCTGCTGACATGCCGGAAGCAAGCTCCTCATCCGATGGATTGCCCTTCGTGATAACAAATAGCCCTCCATCCTTGAGGTACGGAGCCGCATACTCAACAAGAATCGGTAGAGGGGCGAGTGCGCGGGCAGTTACGACAGAGAACTGCTTCTTATGGCTTCGAGCATATTCTTCAAGGCGATCATGAACTGCATGACCATTTTTCAATCCAAGAGCATGAACAAAAGAATTGACAGCATCAACCTTCTTGCCAACAGAGTCAATATAAGTAGCTTTACGATGCGTGGCTATCGTTAATGGAATACCAGGGAAGCCCGCACCCGTTCCCATATCGAGCATAGATCCCTCAGGAGCCTTATTGATATAAGGGAGCAGAACAAGTGAATCGAGGATATGAAGTACCGCAGCATCTTCTACGTTAAGAATACGGGTGAGATTGGTTGTCTTATTTGTTTCTAGAACCAAATCCAAATGCTGAATACATTTCCTTAGCTCAGTATCAGTTACGCTCAAGGAATACTCTTTGCAATAGGAAGTTAGACGGCTGAGCATCTCGTCAGTCTGCTGATCAGTAAGTACAAACAACAGAAGCTCCTTTCTGACAAAAATCAGTGTATCGAGAACTTTTGACAAAAAAAGGGGACGTGGAAACCACGCCCCCTTAGCATAAGCTCGAGTAGATTATCGAGCAACAATCACCACATGGCGATCAGGGTCAGAACCCTCAGAATGGGTATCGACAGCATCATTGCCACGAAGTGCGATATGAACCAGTCGGCGCTCATAGGCATTCATGGGCGGAAGCGAAACACTCTTATGGGTACGGATGGCACGCTCGGCGGCCGACTGGGCCATTGAGGCAACCTTGTCCTGACGACGACTCTTGTAGCCCTCAACGTCAACCACAACCGGATACCTAAAGCCGAGCTTGCGGCTTACCAGCAAAGAGAACATGACCTGAAGAGCATCAAGGGTACGACCATGACGGCCAATGAGAACAGCGAGATCAGGAGCGGTAACATCCAAAATCAGCTCGCCCTCGTCGCCCTCGTACTCATCAATAGGAGAGTTGGCGGCATCGAAGTGCGAAAGGATGGAACGCAGAATGGAAATCGCAACATCGGCAATGGTGTCGAGCTCCTCATCGGTCAGCTCTTCACCGGCCTTGTAGCGCTGTGCAATCTCGGGATAATCGCCCGCAATCTGCGGGGCAACCTCCTCAAGCATATCCTCGATGATCTCTTCAGACATAACGTACTCCAAAAGTTAGGTACCTAAATAAGATTGATATCCCGACTACTTCTTCTTATGCGGACGCGGCTTCTTCTCGCGACGGGTAACCTCGACCTGCAGCGGAGCGTTCTTGAGGCGCTCCTCCTCATCGGCCTTGGCCTTGTCGATAACCTTCTGCGTCACGAAAATCTGCTGGATAACCTGCCAGGCAGAAGACACATCGTAGTACAGCAGAACGCCGACGGGCAGGCTCCAGCCCATCCAAAGCATCATGACGGTCATGACGACAGCCATCATGCGCATGCTCTGGGCCTGCTGACCAGTCTGATTGCGGGACATATACAGCTGCGGAATCAGGGTCAAGACAGCAAACAGGATCAGGCAGATCAGCGCAGGCAGCGCAACCATAAAGCCATCGGCAAAGGAAACGCTCGGCGTGGTGGTCAGGTCGGGCAGGATGTTGAAGAACGAGAACGTGCCGTCGTTAAAGTACTGCGGCAGGTTGCGCAGCAATGTAAACAGGGCGAACAGGATAGGCATCTGAATCAGCAGCGGCAGACAGCCAGCCATGGGGTTGAACTTGTTCTCGCTGTAGAACTTCTGCATCTCCTCGGCCTGACGCTGGGGATCGTCGGCATAGCGCTCCTGGATCTCGAGCATCTTGGGCTGCAGCACCTGCATGCGAGCCGTCGACTTGGTCGACTTGAGCATGAGCGGCGTCAGCAGCAGACGGATGATGACCACCAGGATGATGATGGACAGGCCCCAGTCGACCGCAAAGGTCTGGATGAGCTTGAGCAGCTCGAAAAGGATGTTAACGATCCAATCCCACATGTAAGTTTTCCTCCGATAGCGAGTGCCCGCTAGGGCACAGGGTCATAACCGCCGACGTGCAGGGGATTGCAACGAGCGATGCGCCTCACGGCAAGCCAGCAGCCTCTCAAAACACCGTGCTTCTCAATCGCCTGGATGGCGTATTGCGAGCACGTTGGGTAATAAATGCAGGCGTCAGGCAATAAGGGCGAAATAACCTGTTGATATATGCGAATAGGAGCGATGGCAACACGTCGCAAAACGTGATTGCTCATCGCTCCTCCCCGGCAACGCCGGCGCGCTTCATAAGCGAACGCAACGCCTTGTCCATCTCCTGCGGCGAGGAAACCCTCGTCTTGGGAGTTGCAAACAAGATGATGTCATAACCCGCAACGGGAAATCCGCAGCTGCGGGCGGCCTCGCGCATCACACGCTTAGATCGGTTGCGCACGACGGCACAACCGAGTCGCTTAGCACCAACGAAGGCGACCCTTCCGGAGTCGCCTTCGCCAACCGATTCACATATGGTCATTCGAATCAGAGGGTGATTGAAACGACGCCCCTGACTGAACACATGCTCGAAATCTTGCCGAGACTTAATAGTCTTCATGCGAGATGTGTGTATCGCTGCTAGACAGTGAGACGCTTGCGGCCCTTGGCGCGACGACGGGCGAGCACGGCACGACCACCCTTAGTGGCCATACGGGCACGGAAGCCATGGGTCTTGGCACGCTTACGCTTATTAGGCTGATACGTACGCTTCATCTTAAGTTCCTCCTGCTGCATTTCGAGTGTCCGCGGGGACGCGGACGCAGATATAGACACGTGAGCTTGAAGATTGTAGGGAAATCAATGTTCAAATGTCAAGAAATCAAAGGTAAAAGGTTGCGCAGTTCACACGGTTCCCCCATAAGCACAACCGAAATTTGCGCCTCATGGCAACCTTTCACGATATTTCATCGAGTTTTCAACAGGTCATGTTGGCAATGTTGAGAACTTTTCGCCCGTTTTCCAAAGTTTTCAACAAGTTTTGAAAAGTTGTCGAAAGATGAGAAACATTGCACGGTGAGCTACTATTTGTTCGAAACCTTATGAAAGATTGCGAGCAGCATGTCTGACGACTTTTACACCATGGTCGATTCCGGAGACCCGGCACCTGACAACGAGCACATCACCGGCGTGCGCGAAAAGCGCGGCCAGGAAGAGCAGGCCGCTGCGAAAGCGCAGGGTGCCATGTATGCGGCACGCATCGCGGTCTATGACGACATGCTGTCGACGCCGCGCGTCATCGTCATCGAACCGAAGGACGTGCGCACCTATCTGGAAGAGACAACCAACACCGTCTACCAGTGCATGAAAGAGCAGGGCGGGCACATCTCGCTCATGGTTATCCGCGAGATTGTCGAAAACTTTATCCACGCCCACTTTGCAGAGCCCATCATCTCGATCCTAGACGGCGGCGACACCATCCGATTCGCAGATCAGGGACCGGGGATCGACGACAAGGAGCGCGCCTTCGATTTTGGCGTCACCAGCGCGAACAGCAACATGAAGCGATACATCCGCGGAACCGGAGCCGGGTTTCCCATGGTGCAGGAGTACTTGGAAAACGCCGGCGGCGCCGTATCCATCGAGGACAACATGGGCAACGGCACCGTGGTCACGGTAAGCCTGGACCCCAAACGCGTGCAGGAAATCGAGCGAGCCGGAGGGCGAGGGGCCGCCGTGCGCCCCGAGACGGAGCAGTCAGCATACCCCCTACCCGACACGTTTGCACAGCAGCCTGTGATAGCACAACAGATGCAGCAACCCGTGGTGCACATGCAGCAACCTGGAGCTTTTCCAGTGCAGGATCCCCAGGTATCGCTGGGCCACACGGCGCAAAGCATGTCGGAGACCATAAACTCGGCAGGTCTGGACACAAACGTCGCGCAACAGACGGCGGCCATGCCGAACGTCCAGCAAATGGGCTACCAACCGTACCCCCAAGGGTATCCTCCCCAATATATGCCGCAGCAGGGATATGCCCAGCCGTATCCACAGCAGTATCCTCAGCCGTACCAGCAGCCGTATCAGCAGATGCCGCAGGGAAACCTCAACCCCTGGACTCAGCAGATGCCGCCGCAGCCTTACCAACAGTGGCCGCAAAGTTTTCAACAGCAGATGCCGCCCATGCAGAGTTCTCAACAACCAGCAGCTCAAATGATGTATCCTAATGCGGCGAATCAATACGCACAACCGCAGTCGGACGTGTTTATAAGCGAACGCGGCAACGCTGCATTAGGGTATCTGGCCCAACATCAAGAGTGCGGCGCGACGGACTTGGCGCGGGCGTTTGGAAACTCTGCACCCACCTGGTCGCGCACGCTCAACGATTTGGCGCAGACGGGCTTGATAGTCAAACATGGGCAGAAATACCATCTGACCGAAATCGGAAGCGCTCGCGTGCGGGCCCAAGCTTAAGGAACGGGAGAGACAGTGGACGAGGAAGCAAGCATCATCCTGGGGGATGCCATCGCCTTTTGTCAGCGCGACGGCCAAGATGCGCGCCTCATCAACATGCTGGGGCAATCGCGTGCTGTGAGCCTGACCGAGGACACCTTGACGATTGAGGCCCCCTCACGATTTGCCATCGCTCAGCTCAAAAAGCATCAGCCGACCATCGAGGCGTACCTGGAAGAGATCGCCTTTGCACCGATTGCGCTCAACATCGTGGCACCACAGGGCTCCGCGGCAGATAACGCCGCACCCGCGGCACCCGTCGTTCCCCCGGCGGCGCCAGCTACCACCACAGTGTCGGCTCCCGAGCATCAAATCGGCGATGTTTCCCGTGAAACCATGCCCACCGTCTCGACGCCGGCGGCCCCCATGTCCGCTGCCACGCACATGCCTATCGCGCACGACACAACACCGGGCGAGGATTCGGGCATCGCAATCAAAAACACGCTTTCGGCCGACGATTTCCGCCGCATGATGAACCAGATGAAAGGCGAGGCGCCTGCAAAGAGTGCAAAACCAGCCTCCACATCGCCCATGAGCGTCCCCGCAGCTGCGGCACCGATCGAGCAGAACACCGACGGCGCACCGCTCGCGGCCAACTCGAAATTCACCTTCGAAAACTTTGTCTACGGCCCAGAAAACAGCCATGCCTATCGCTCAGCCCTCAAGTTTGCCGCGCTCGCGGACGAACGCGGCACATGCACATCCCTGTTCATCTATGGCAAATCGGGGCTGGGCAAGACCCATCTGCTGCTCGCCATCAAAAACGAGCTCGCCGAAAAGTCGCCCGAGATCAAGGTAAAGTACGCCAACTCACAGGCGTACCTCGATGACCTGATGACGGAGTTCGACCGCCAAAAGAAGAGCAACGCCCCCATCATGCAGGCATACCACGACGTGGACGTGCTCATCATCGACGACATTCAAAACATCATCGGCAAGCGCGCGAGCGTGGACTACTTCTTCCAGCTCATGGACGAGTTTATCCGCAACAACAAAAAAGTCGTCATCGCAGCCGACCGTGCGCCCAAAGACCTGAGCATGGACGAGCGCCTTACCAGCCGTTTTAATGCCGGTATGCTCTGTTTGGTGGCGGAGCCCAGCTACGAGATGAAATACAAGATCTTGCAGCGCTACTACGAGAACACGATAGCCGCCGCACCCGAGGCGGGTGACGACTCGCTGCTGGCGGCCTATGGCGGCGATGGTGGGCATCTGACCGACGAGCACTTTAAGCACATGGCAGAAGTCTCGGGAACCAACATCCGCGAACTCGAGAGCTTCTGCGAACGCTGCGCCGGCGAGGCAGGAGACCGCGAACGCGAGGGCAGCGAGCTCAGTTTCGACGACATCGACGCCATCGCAAGCCAGTACTTCGATACGTCGGCCAAAAAGATCAACGTGCAGACGGTCCAGTCTGTCATTGAAGAGCAGTACGGCGTGACGCACGAGGAGCTCATCGGCCCGCGCCGCAACGCCAACATAGCCAAAGCCCGCCATATCGCCATATATCTGGCCATCGAGATGTGCGAGATGACGACTACGGCGGTGGGCGCGGAGTTTGGCAACCGCAACCACTCAACCGTCAGTACGAGCTATAAAAAGGTTCAGAAGATGATTCAGGAAGACCGCACCATAACCGAAGATCTCAAATCGCTGCGAGATAAAATTACACTGCGCTCGTAGGGAAATAGAGACACCTGTTGAAAACTTGTCGAAACGCCGGGCATAACATGTCTAAAACTCGCCACAAGGCGATGAAAAGTTTTCCGCAGGTTTTGAACGTGGAAAACACGGTCGGTTGCGCACAGGGCGCTGTCGATTATCTTTTTGGGGTTGACCAGCGCTTTTGGGAGTAATCAACAGTTTCGTCAGTGCTATTACTATTATTAAGATATTTATATCTATAGAAAGGTATTAAAAGATGAAGTTTACCGTCAGCCAAAGCTCGCTCACGCAAGCCATTGGCGTCGTTATGAAAGGCGTCGCTTCGGCATCTACCCTTCCCATCCTGTCGGGCGTGCTCGTTAAGGCGCAGGACGGCATCTTGGAATTCCAAACCTCTAACTACACCATCTCGATTCGTCATCGCATTGCCGCGCATGTCGAAGAAGAGGGCGAGATGGTGATTCCCTGCAAGATGCTCTCGAACATTACGAAGACCCTTCCCGACGCCCCGGTTACCTTTGAGCTCTCGGAGCGTCAGGTGCTGATCGGATGCGAGAAGAGCTCCTTCCGCCTCAACACGCTCGACGCCAACGATTTCCCCGAGTTCCCCGCCTATGCCATCGAAAGTGCGGTGGAGCTCCCGACCGATATCCTGTCCGAGATGGTCAGCCGCGTGTGGCGCGTCACTTCGACTGATAAGGCCCGCCCCATCCTGGGAGGCGTGCACATGAAGGTCGAGAACAACACCGTGCGCCTGGTGGCAACCGACTCCTTCCGTCTGGCTGTATGCGACACCCAGGTCGAGACCTCGACGCTCGAGGGGTCCTTTGAGCTCAACGTTCCGGCCGACGCCTTCAACGACGCCCTGAGCATCATGGCCAGCCAGGCGACCATCATGATCGGCGCCACCGACACCCAGGTTGTCTTTGAGGCCGGCAACACCACCTACGTGTCGCGCCGTATCGAGGGCGTGTACCCCAACTACAAGCAGCTCATCCCCGATTCGTGCGTGACGAGCGTCAAGATCGACGTGGCGGCTTTTAATGCCGCCCTCAAGCGCGTGGCGGTCATCGCGAGCGCGAACCCCGCAGTCAAGTTCGAGATCGATGTCGAGAACGGCCAGATGGGCCTGTCCTCCATCTCCAATGACCAGGATCTGGCGCAGGAGACAATCGATGTCGAGGCCGAGGGCGAGTCGGGCACCATCGCCTTTAACTACCACTACATCTTTGGCTGCCTCAATGCCCTATCCAAGGAGAAGGAGATCACGCTGGAGCTCAAGAGCTACTCGCAGGCGGGTATCTTTAAGTCCTACGACAAGATCAACTATCTGTACCTGGTCATGCCGGTTCGCATCTAGCGCTGCGCCATGACCATGTTCGCCCGCGATCTTTCCGTCGCGCACTACCGCAGCTTCGATAGCTATCGCCTTGCCCTGGACGAGGGCGTGACGATACTTGCGGGACCCAACGCAGCGGGAAAGACTAATCTCATAGAGGCGCTGCAGCTGCTGACGAGCGGCGCCTCGTTTAGGCATCCGACCGCAGCCGAGCTCGTCCATGACGGCGTGGGCTCGTGCAAGGTCGAGCTGAGGCTCGAGGGCGACGGCCGCGTGCTTGATATGGGATTGAGCGCGGGGGACGGTAAGCGCTCGTTTAGCCGCAACGGCAAGAGATGCTCTGCCGCCGGTGTGCGCGGGGTTTTGCCGAGCGTGCTTTTTTGCCCCGATCATCTGGATATGGTCAAACGCGGTGCCAGCGTGCGTCGGGCCGCCCTCGACGACTTTGGCGTGCAACTGAGCGCCCGTTACGCCGACCTGGCGAGCACCTACGGGCGTTGCGTGACGCAGCGCAACGCCCTGCTCAAGGAGTCCTGGTGCTGCCGCGAGATGCTCGGCGCATGGAATGACTCCATCGCTCGCGCCGGGTCCGCCCTGCTCGTGCATCGTTTGGCCCTGCTCGACCGACTGGCAGGCCATGTGCGCGCCGCGTATGGGCAGGTGGCGTCCGGTGAGGACGCAGGCGTGTCCTATGTGTCCACACTGGGGGATTTGCCTCAAACCGAGGGGCGCGAGGAACTTAAGGGCTGGGCGTACGAGCATATGCTCGCGGCCCTCGATGAGCGTGCCGATGAGGAGATGCGCCGCGGCGTGACGCTTGTGGGTCCGCATCGCGACGAGATTGAGTTTTCCGTCGCGGGCCGATCGGCCCGTTCATTTGCCAGCCAGGGCCAGCAGCGAACGCTGGTGCTTGCCTGGAAGGTGGCAGAAGTGGCCGTGGCGCGCGATATCCTGGGCACCGCGCCACTGCTGCTTTTGGACGACGTGATGAGCGAGCTCGATGCCGGGCGGCGAGGCGCTTTTCTGCAGCTGATCGGTGATGATATCCAGACGGTCATAACCACCACCAATCTGGGGTATTTTACCGATGACTTGCTTGATCGAGCCAAGGTGGTGAGCATGGGTGAGACGTGCTAATTACGAGCGCGAGAACGGAACGGTTGCCTTTGGCGGCTTTTTGGATGCCGAGCGTCAGCGCATCCTGGCGGCCGCGACACCTGAGCGCCGCGCGCAAATGGAGGCTGCAGAGGAATCTCGTGCGGTCTATCGCGCCTGGAATGCGGTGTGCTCGGGCACGCGCGAGGGACGCCACGTGACGGGCCTGCGCTACCTGCCCGAGTCCAATGAGCTGCTGGTGTATCTCGATTCGCCCTCGTGGACGCAGGAGATGACGCTGCTGCGCGAGATCATCCGGGCACGCATGGAGCGGGCCGGGGCGCATGTGGACGGCCTGGTGTTCAAAACGACCGCGCCCGGTCACACGCCGCCGGCTGCCAAGGAGCGCCTGCGCCCGGCCGTGACCGAGCGCCCGCCGGCTCCGCACGCCGATCTAAGCGAAGCCGAACGCGGCGAGATCGAGCGCCAAGTGGCGCCCATCGAAGATCAAAAACTGCGCGAGGCCCTCGAGAATGCCATGAGAGCCAGTGCCGAGTGGGCCAAGGGCGTGCAAAGCAAAAAAGAGCCTTAAATCGCATCTGGTGGCCTTGTAGAGCCAAATACCCTCGTTCCCGAGGGTATTTTTTTACGATAAACTAGTAAGGCTGTACACATTTTCTTAGCTGAAGGAGGACGTGTGGCAAACGAAAACGATTACGATGGCGGCGAGATTAAGATTCTCGAAGGTCTCGAGGCCGTTCGTAAGCGCCCGGGCATGTACATCGGCTCGACGAGCGCCAGCGGCCTGCACCACCTGGTGTGGGAGATCGTTGACAACTCCGTTGACGAGGCCATGGCCGGTTTCTGCACCGAGATTCAGGTGACGGTCCACGCCGACAACTCCATCACGGTCGTCGACAACGGGCGGGGCATCCCCGTCGACGAGCATCCCATCAAGAAGATCCCGACGCTCGAGGTCGTTATGACGATCCTGCACGCCGGCGGCAAGTTCGATAACTCGGCCTACAAGGTCTCGGGCGGCCTGCACGGCGTGGGCATCTCCGTCGTCAACGCGCTGTCCAAGCGCGTGGTCGTGCAAGTGCGCCGTGACGGCAACGTCTACGAGATGGAGTTCTCGCGCGGCAAGACCGTCAAGAAGATGGAGGTCGTGGGCACCTCGGATTCGACGGGTACCACCGTCAACTTCTGGCCCGACGACGAGATCTTCGAGACCTGTGTCTACGATTTCGATACGCTGCACAACCGTCTGCAGGAGACGGCGTTCCTCAATAAGAATCTAAAGATTGTGCTGACCGACGAGCGCGAGGCGACTCCCCACGTGGAGGAGTTCTGCTACGAGGGCGGCATCATCGACTTCGTCAAGTTCCTCAACGACGGCAAAGACGTCCCCGAGGCCTTTAAGGAGCCCATCTATATCGAGGGTAAATCGGATCCGGATGCGCCCGTGACCAAGATGGGCGAGGTCGAGGTGTCCCTGCAGTGGAATGCCGGCTATGGCGAGAACGTCATGTCGTTTGCCAACGACATCTACACCCCCGAGGGCGGCATGCATCTCGAGGGCTTCCGCACCGCCCTCACCCGCGTGATTAACGATTACGCCCGCAAGCAGAACCTGCTCAAGGAGAAGGACGCCAACCTGAGCGGTGACGACGTGCGCGAGGGCCTTTCGGCCGTCATCTCGGTCAAGCTGCCCGATCCGCAGTTTGAGGGTCAGACCAAGGCCAAGCTTGGCAGCTCCTACATGCGCGCGCTCACGCTCAAGATCGTGACCGATGGACTGACCGATTATCTGGAGGAGCACCCCAAGCCCGCCCGCGAGATCGTCAAGAAGGCCCAGCAGGCATGCAAGGCCCGCAACGCCGCCCGCAAGGCGCGCGAGGCGACCCGCCGCAAGAGCCTGCTCGAGACGGCGTCGCTGCCCGGCAAGCTCGCCGACTGCTCGGTGCGCGATGCCGAGCTGACCGAGCTCTTTATCGTAGAGGGCGACTCGGCAGGCGGTTCGGCCAAGGACGGCCGTCGCCGAGACATCCAGGCGATTCTGCCCCTGCGCGGCAAGATTCTGAACGTCGAGCGCGTAGGCGACCACCGCGCGTTCTCGAGTGACACCATCCAATCCCTGATCACCGCGATCGGCTGCGGCGTCACGACGAGCGCCGGCGACTTCGATATCAGCAAGGCGCGCTACCACAAGATCATCATCATGACCGATGCAGACGTTGACGGTGCGCATATCCGCATCCTGCTGCTGACGTTCTTCTACAAGTACATGCGCCCGCTGATCGATGCCGGCTATGTCTATGTTGCCTGCCCGCCCATCTTTGGCATTAAGGTGCGCAACAAGATCCATTACGTGTATCCCAACGGCCGCCAGCCCGAAGACGAGATTCTGCGCGATACCATTCAGAGCCTGGGCCTGACCCCCGACGACAACGACGAGGGCGGCAAGGCCAAGGACGGCAAGATTACCAAGAAACGCAAAGGCTATACCGTCCAGCGCTACAAGGGCCTGGGCGAGATGGACCCCAAGCAGCTTGCCTCGACGACGATGGACCCCAAGACCCGTATCCTGCAGCGCGTGTCGATCGAGGACGCCGTGGTGGCGGACCGCGCCGTGCGCGAACTGATGGGTTCCGAGGTCGGCTATCGCCGTGAGTACATTGAAAAGCATGCGCATGATGCACGATTCCTTGACGCTTAAGAGGAGGTAACGTGGCAGACGATATCAACAACAACGAGGGTATGGACGAGGCCGGCGACGCCGGTATGCCCGATGATCTGAAGCGCCTGCTCGCCCGCGCTGAGCAGGGCGAGGACGGCGATCCGGATTCCTATAACCCCGACGCCGAGGATGAAGAGGATGAGGATGACGACGCCGAGCTCGAGGAGAGCTTCGGTGCGGTCGATCGCGGCGCCTCGGCCGGCGAGGATATCAACGGCGGTCAGCTCCAGATTTCGGAGTTCGGCCGAGAGATGAAGCAGTCGTTCATCGAGTACTCGATGTCGGTCATCACGGCGCGCGCCCTGCCGGACGTGCGCGACGGCCTAAAGCCGGTGCACCGCCGCATCCTGTACGCCATGAACGAGAGCGGCATCTACCCCAACCGCCCACATAAGAAGTCGGCCTGGACGGTCGGCGAGGTTATCGGCAAATACCATCCGCACGGTGACTCCGCGGTCTACGAGGCCATGGTTCGTCTGGCGCAGTGGTTCTCCATGCGCACACCGCTCATCGATGGCCACGGCAACTTCGGCAACATCGATGGCGACGGCGCGGCGGCTATGCGTTATACCGAGAGCCGCCTGGCAAAGCCCGCCATGGAGCTGCTGCGCGACCTGCAAAAGGATACCGTCGACTGGCAGCCCAACTACGACGAGTCGCTCGCCGAGCCCGTGGCGCTGCCCGCGCGCTTTCCCAACCTGCTGGTCAACGGCAGCCAGGGCATCGCCGTCGGCATGGCCACCAATATCGCCCCGCATAACCTCACCGAGGCAATCGAGGCCACCTGCTACCTGATCGACAATCCCGATGCCACCGTCGACGAGCTTATGCAGATCATGCCCGGTCCGGACTTCCCCACCGGCGCCATCATCATGGGCAGCGCCGGCATTAGGCAGAGCTACGAGACCGGCCGCGGCTCCATTACCGTGCGCGCCAAGGCTCACGTGGAATCCACCAAGACCGGCCGCAGCCGCCTAGTCTTTACCGAGATCCCCTACATGGTCAACAAGGGCACCCTGCAGGAGAAGATCGCCCAGCTCGTGAACGACAAGCGCATCGAGGGCATCTCGGACATGCGCGACGAGTCCAACCAGAAGGGCATCCGTCTGGTCATCGAGCTCAAGAAGGGCGTCATTCCGCAGGTCGTGCTCAACAACCTGTATAAGTACACCTCGCTGCAGACGACTTTTGGCGCCAACAACTTGGCGCTCGTCAACGGCGTTCCCAAATGCCTGAGCCTGCGCGAGATGCTGCAGCACTACATCGACCACCAGGTCGACGTCGTCACCCGCCGCACCCGCTTTGATCTTAAGAAGGCCCAGGCGCGCGCCCATATCCTCGAGGGCTATCTGATGGCTCTCGATCATATCGACGAGGTCATCAGCATTATCCGCTCCTCGCAGACCGACTCCGAGGCAAGCAGCCGCCTGATCGAGCGCTTTGGCTTTACGCCCGAGCAGACCACGGCCATCCTCGAGATGAAGCTGCGCCGTCTGACCGGCCTGGAGCGCGACAAGATCCAAGAAGAGCTGGACGGCCTGCGCCGCGCTATCGCCTACTACGAGGACCTGCTGGCGCATGAGGAAAAGATCCTGGGCGTCATCAAGGAGGAGATGCGCGAGATCTCGAAGAAGTTCGGCGACAAACGCCGCACCGAGATCAGCCATGTCGAAAAGGATCTGGATGTTGAGGACCTCATCGCCGACGAGGAC
This sequence comes from uncultured Collinsella sp., assembly GCA_900546375.1. GTDB lineage: Bacteria > Actinomycetota > Coriobacteriia > Coriobacteriales > Coriobacteriaceae > Collinsella. The sequence goes on along the minus strand of URCO01000001.1, from coordinate 190,194 downwards.
ATGGTCGTGACCATCACCCACACCGGCTACGTGAAGCGCATCCCGGTGGCTGCCTACCGCGCCCAGAAGCGCGGCGGCAAGGGCGTGTCGGGCGTCAACCTTAAAGAGGACGACGTCATCGACGAGATGTTTATCGCATCCACGCACGAGTATGTGCTGTTCTTCTCGAGCAAGGGCAAGGTCTACCGCCTGAAGGTGCACGAGCTGCCGGTGGGTACGCGCCAGGCGCGCGGCACGGCAATCGTCAACCTGCTGCCCTTTGGGGAAGGCGAGAAGATCGCGAGCGTCATCAGCTGTCGCGAGTTCCCCGCCGACGAGTACCTGATGTTTGCCACCAAGAGCGGCATGGTCAAGAAGACCGTGATGAGCGCCTACGACCGCAGTCGCCGTGATGGCCTGATCGCCATCAACCTGAGAGACGACGACGCGCTGCTCGCCGTGCGCCGTGTGCGCGAGGGCGACAAGATCATCCTGGCCACCACTGCGGGCAAGGCGATCATGTTCCCCGAGGACCAGGTTCGCGCCACGGGACGCGACACCAGCGGCGTTCGCGGTATTAGCATGAAGGACGGCGTGAGCGTTTTGGGTATGGAGGTTACCAACGGTAACGGTGACCTGTTCGTCATCACCGAACGTGGCTACGGCAAGCGCACGCCGGTCGCGGATTACCCGGAGCAGAATCGCGGCGGTCAGGGTGTCTACACCATCCAGATGACCGAGCGCAAGGGCAACCTCGCGGCTATGAAGACGGTGGGTCCGCAGCACGAGCTGTTCATCGTGACGGAAGGCGCGACGGTCATTCGCGTCAAGACCGACGAGATCAGCCAGACCGGCCGAGCCACCCAGGGCGTCAAGATGATGACTGTCGACGACAACGACCGCGTATGCGCCGTTGCCCGCATGACGGCAGCCAAGGAAAAACCCGAAGGCGAAGGCGCCGAGGACGAGGTAACGGTCGATGCCGAAAAGACCCCAGTCGATCTAGGCGACGGCAACGACATGCCAGAGGATCTCCTAGACGAGTAAGAGGCCCTAGCTGGTAGAAAATATCAGACCCCATATATCGGCGGTCGGCGCACTGCGCGTCGACCGCTTTTTTGAAAACCTCGGGGCGAACACCCTCCAAAGATTTTCAAAAAAGTTGTTGACGCGCGCGTAACGACTCGTCTAATATATCCCTTGCGCGATGGACCTGTAGCTCAGTTGGTTAGAGCGTCCGGCTGATAACCGGGAGGTCACAAGTTCGAATCTTGTCAGGTCCACCATCAAAACTGTGAAAAGCCTCGGGGCATGGCCTCGGGGCTTTTTTCTTGTGTGTGATAAAACTCATTTTGGTTTTGTGTGCTGTGCGAAAGATTGGGTAGTATAGCTATTCAATGCGGCGAAGGCGCCGCGTGTTAACCGCTACGTACCGGAGGTGTTCCATGGTTCGTGTCGACATAGAGACCATCGTCATGGCCGCCGGTCCCGTGCCATCGCTTATCGTGCTTCGCGAGCGCTGCAGCAAATCGGACTCCCCCGCGCCACTGCGCTCCCTTTCTATCCAAACTGGTTCCTTTGAGGCTGCGGCTATTAGCCGCGGTATCGACAGCGGTCGTGCCGAGCGCCCGATTGCCCATGACCTGCTGCTCGACACGCTTGATGCCCTGGATGCAAAACTCGAGCGCATCGAGATTGTCCGTGCCGAGCCTCCCGTGTTCTATGCGACGGTCGTTGTTTTGGCCGACGGCAGCGAGCATAGGATCGATGCGCGTCCGAGCGATGCCATCGCCCTCGCCGTGCGCAGCAATGCTCCCATGTTTGTGGAGGACGACATCATGAACCGCCTCGGCACCGTATCTCCGGTTGCCGAGGAAGTCGATGACGAGCAGGAATTTGAGAAGTTCGACGAGTTCGTCCATACGCTCTCGCCCGATGATTTTTAAATGACGAGTAGCCATGAGACGGAGTGTGCACTGATGGGTCGCGGCGTTTCAGCCGAAGCCGCCGCTATCGCCCGCGAGGCCCAGATGCGCTCGGAGGCATCCGAGGCCGCCCGCATCGCCTACGTGACGCAGGTCCGTACGCTTCGCGAGCGCCGTGCCTCCTTTATCAAGATGGTTGCCGCCTCCGCACTTGTCGCGGTAATCTCATCGCGCCTTCGTGGTACAGTTGGTGCGCTTGGGTTTTCGATTTCGACGGGCTTGGTCATCTGGGGCGTGGTCGATGCCGTGATGCTGACCAACCAGATTAAGGTTCTCGATAAGCGCGCGGCCGATATGATGCGCGCCCGTGACGCCGCCGCCAAGATCGCTGCCGAGGCACAAGAGATGTAACGACGCCGGACTCGATGGGAAGGTCTAAAAATGGCACAGGATATGCAGGACGCCGGAAACGTCTCCGCCGAGCTCGACGCCATGGTGTGCGACCTCATCGGGGCATTTTTAGACGATCTTGCCGCCGGTGAGAATCCGGGCGTTGTCGTTGCGATCGAGGACGCCGCGTCCAACCGCTATCTGGCGGCACTCGACGAGGATGGCGAGGAGGCATGCCTCGAGGCTGCCACCAACTTTATCTCCGAGCACAAGATGGGCCTTAAGGACGAGGGCCTGGGTCGCATTGCCCGTTACGCCATCGGCTATACCGGGTGTGTCGAAATTGACGGCGGCTACCATGACGCCCTGCTCGTGAGTTTCTTTGAGACGACGCTTGAGAGCGGCTTTTCGGCATACGTACTGTACGAGGGTGTGGGCGCCGGCGATGGTTTTATGTGGAGCGACCCTGAACCTGCAGGCGAGGAAACCCCTCTTATCTAAAATCGCTAAAATAAACGAGTTTTCGGTAAAAGGCTCAAAATTCCCGCCGAGCGTTGTGTTGCTGGGCGGGTCGCATACGCGTGCCGTTTGTATATAGATAGAAGATAGGGGAACTACATGCGCGTAGACAATCTGAGGAACATCGCCATCATCGCTCACGTCGACCACGGCAAGACGACGATGGTCGACAAGCTCCTGCGTGCCACGGACGCCTTCCGTGCCAACCAGCAGGTCGAGGACCGCGTCCTGGATTCTAACGACCAGGAGCGCGAGCGCGGCATTACGATTCTCGCCAAGAACATCTCTATCGAGTACAAGGACGTTAAGATCAACGTCATCGACACCCCGGGCCACGCCGACTTTGGCGGCGAGGTCGAGCGCGTGCTGCGTATGGCCGACGGCGCCCTGCTGCTGGTCGACGCTTTTGAGGGCCCCATGCCCCAGACCCGCTTCGTGCTGCGTCATGCCATCGACACCGGCCTCAAGATCATGATCGTCATCAACAAGATCGACCGTCCGGGCGCCAACCCCGAGAAGGCCTACAACGACTGCCTGGACTTGATGGCTGACCTGGGCGCCACCGACGACCAGCTCGAGTTCGCCATGGAGCACGTGGTCTACGCCAGCGCCATGAACGGCTTTGCCCGCCTTGACCCCAACGACGGCAACATGGACATGTACCCGCTGCTCGACATGATCATCGACGACATGCCTGCGCCCGAGGTTGACGAGAACGCCCCGCTGGCCATGCAGTGCGTGACCATCGACCACTCCAACTTCGTCGGTCGCATCGGTATCGGTCGCGTGTACTCTGGCACCATCCACCAGGGCGACCAGATTCTGGTCGTCAAGAACGACGGCTCCAGCGCCACCGCCACCGTCAAGCAGCTCTTTACCTTCGACTACCTGGGCCGCACCGAGTGCCAGGAAGTCGGCGCCGGCGACATTGCCGCCGTTGTTGGCATCGACCGCACCGATATCGGCGATGTCTACACCGATCCCGAGAACCCCGTTGAGCTCGAGCCCATCGAGATCGACCCGCCGACCCTGTCCATCGTCTTTGAGGCTTCGACCTCCCCGCTCGTCGGCCGTGACGGCGACATCGTGGGCGCCCGTCAGCTCAAGGAGCGTCTGTTCAACGAGGCCGAGAACAACGTGACCATGAAGATCGAGGAGCTCGAGGACAAGAGCGGCGTCGAGGTCTCGGGCCGCGGCATTCTGCACCTGTCCGTCCTGATGGAGTCCATGCGCCGCGAGGGCTTTGAGTTCCAGGTCGGCCGTCCCCGCGTTCTGTTTAAGAAGGACGAGAACGGCAACAAGATGGAGCCCGTCGAGCAGGCCGTCGTCGAGTGCCCGGACGAGTACTCGGGCAAGGTCGTTGAGGTCTTCGGCACCTCCGGCGGCATCATGACGAGTATGGATACCTCGGGCATCGTGACGCACCTTGAGTTTAAGATCCCGACCCGCGGCATCATGGGTCTTAAGAACCGCATCATGAACGTCACCCACGGCGAGGGCGTGTTCTACCACACCTTCCTGGAGTACGGCCCCTATGCCGGCGAGATCGGTAACCGCCAGAACGGCGCCATGATCTCCATGACCACCGAGAAGGCCGTTGCCTACGCTCTGGGTACGCTGCAGGAGCGCGGCCAGCTGTTCGTTGAGCCGGGCACCGAGTGCTACGAGGGCATGATCGTGGGCGAGCGCAGCAAGGCCGGCGACATGGTCGTCAACATCGCCCGTACCAAGAACCTGGGCAACCAGCGTTCCTCGACCTCCGATATCTCCGTCCAGCTGGTGCCGCCCCGCACCTTCTCGCTGGAGGAGGCGCTGGAGTACATCGCAGACGATGAGCTGGTGGAGATCACTCCCAAGAACATCCGCCTGCGCAAGCGTCTGCTCAATGCCACCGACCGCAAGAAGGCCGCCGTCCGCGCCGGTCAGGTCAACAAATAAGCGCTGGGGCTTATAACCGCCAATAAGAAAGGGCGTCGACCGCAATGGTCGGCGCCCTTTTTGGTGAATGGGGTCAGGTTGCTTTGCGCCACCACAAATGTGTCTGGCCCTTTTGTGGCAGTTGCTTTTGTGGGGGTTGACGGCTAGGCGGAGGGAAGGCCCGGAGTGTTAGAGGCCTGCTGCGGCTTGAGGTGGGCGTTGCGCCAGATGATCTGGATGACGTAGCCGAGCATAAAGACAAAGGCAACTCCACTGATGAAGTCGCCGATGAGGGGAAGTCCCGTGAGGGCGCCTGCGGCGATACCGCCGACGGCGGCCATGGCGTAGCGGTTCTGGCTGTGTCCGACCATGCGGGCGATTGCGGTGCCCATAAATGCCGCCGAGACCAGAGCGATGCCAATCACGGCGCACATGAGGGCTCCGGCGAGCGACAGGCCTGCAATCGAGATGATGAGCAACAGGACGGCGGGAACGGCGGCCACCGCGCCCAAAAGACCGCTCACCCACAGAGGGGTAGGTCGTTGACGAAGCATGCCGGCGGCGCTGGCGGTCGCGCGCGGAAAGACGAGCTCGAGGAGGATCGCGACAAAGCAGGTAGAAAGCGCCGCGGCGACGATGCCGCCGATGACGTCGTTAATCGTTGAGGTGTCCTCGCTCTCGGTGCGGTCGATCTTGAGGGCTCCGACCTGAGCGCCCTCGGCCCGCTCGGGGTCCTCGGAAACATGCGCGCTCACGGTGCCGGTGATGCGGGCGTTTTTGCCCAAGACGAGCTTATCGGCCCAAACCTCGACATCGCCCTCGACGGTGCCGTCGATGGTCACCGTATCGCCTGCAAGTGCTGCCGACTTGGCGGAGCCACGCAGGGCAACCGTCTCGCCCATCGCATAAAAACAGTTGGCGGTGCTACCGGTGTTGAGCACGACGTGCTGACCGGCTACCGTCACGCTGCCATCAATTGCGGTTTTGGAGATATCGATGGTGCGCGCCGCCAGGCGAATGGCACCGCCTACGGTGCAGTCGCGAATCGATAGGCTGTCGCCGGCCGCGATAATATCGCGGCCGATGGAGGCATCGTCCAGGTTAAGGCTTTGGCCAGCCCAGTACAGGTCGCCCTCGGCGCCAGACGGATTTGAGTCAGCTTCGGTTGCGAGTACGTTGCCCGCGGTGTCTGTGCCGGCGAACGACGCCGTGGGAAGTACGGTGATCGCCAGCGCGATGAGCGCGAATAGGATGGTGATGCGGCCCCATGCTTTACGGCGCTGGGTCAACGGGAATTGATTGCAAGGCATAGTGAATCCTTCGTTAGATACTCGGCATATATCTAACAGGGTACCCAACGTGCGAGCGCTCTAAAAGAACCTCTCGGTTGCATTTCGAAGGGTCGTGCCGTGCTATCTACTTTTTGCGATGTAAAAAGTGCGCGATGTCTTCTTCGGTGGGGCTTTTGATGTCAAAGCGCAGCGAGAGCCAGCGCAGACCCATGGTCACGATAACGCATACGACCAGCGCGGCGACATTGCTGACCAAGCCACTCATGACGAGGCTTACATAGCTTGCCGATCCGGCGATGGCCGCGATGGCATAAAAGTTGGTGCGTTGGAAAATGCCCGGAACCACGCCCATAAAGCCGTCGCGCAGTATGCCGCCGCCCACCGCGGTAAAAAAGCCCATCATGATGCAAACGACGGGTGCAAATCCGTAGACCAGTGCCTTGTCTGCGCCGGTTGCCGCATAGATTCCGACCGAGATGATGTCGAGCAGGGGAATGAGTTTGTCGGGCTTATCGACGATTGCCGGGAAGATGTAAATGATGGCCGCCGTGGCGATGGAGAGCGGCAGCGCCATTGGCTGGTTGAGGATGTAGACGTTGCCGACCTGGAGTGTCATGTCGCGCAAAAGACCGCCGCCCAGACCGCAGACTACCGCGAGTGCGACCGCGCCCACCAGGTCGAGCTTGTGTTCGCGCGCAACCAGCACACCCGAGATCGATGCAGCGACAACGGCGAACATCTCGAGCCAAAATGGGATAGCGACCATGGCATCCGAGGCATGTGAGGTAACGGTTATGGCGGCGACGACGGGCAAGATGGGGTCCTTTGAGTTACGGGATTGGACAATGCCCGTACATAGTACATGTTCGGCGACGATTGCGACCCTATTGCTCGGCAAACGGTCGGGACTGGGTGCGGTCATAGGTTTCAAGTATGTACATCAGCCTCCAAAGATGTCGAAAAATATCGTTTTTGGGGGGTGATGTACATGTTTGGGGATCTGGGTTGATGCTGAACGCGATGGGGACGTGGCTGAATAGGAGGGATGTCTAAATTTTGAGCGGCGCTCAAAATTTATCCGGTCGGCTTACGCCGACCGCGCTGCGCTAAAAACGCGCCACTGGTGCGTTTTCTTTACGCTTTGCGCCCTGGCGGGTTCGAACCCCTCCTTCTTCGCCGTATTTGCTTGTTAGGGACCCAAAACAAAAAAGCTCCCATTCCTGGGAGCTTTCTCAACCAAAATGGCGGAGGAGGAGGGATTCGAACCCTCGTGACCTTATACAGGCCAAACGGTTTTCGAGACCGCCGCATTCAACCACTCTGCCACCCCTCCGCGTGGGGTAAAAACAAAGCAGGCACTAAGGCCTGCTTTGGAATTAACTGGCGGAGAGTCAGGGATTTGAACCCTGGAGACGCTTTTGACGCCTACACGATTTCCAATCGTGCTCCTTCGGCCACTCGGACAACTCTCCGTTAAATGCGAAAGTCAGTATACACGAGGAATCGAAAAGTGCAAACAGAAAACTTGGCATTTTTTAAAGCGCTCGCTCCGCACCCGTATCCGGCATGTGCCAGATGAGTACTAAAAAAGCATCCTGACCAGCCAGATCCCGCTCGATGATCTGTTCAAAATAGGTATTCATGAATGACGTGGCAGCGAATTTAAAAATTTTGAGGCAATCGATCGAACCGGTGGTATGCATTTCGCGACCACAACCCTGCAATCGGCGACCTGCGGTTTGACTCAGGTTGTCCTCGCCGCAGCGTATCTTGCTATCGAATTCGTCAAGCTCTTGGTCAGCATTTGGTTGGAATACGCATGAAGAGCCGTGTAAGCATGGGCATATGTGGAGGTCATGAGGTTGTAGCTGCATATTCTTGCAGCCTGGGAGGTTGAAAGATATTATTACCAAGTCTTTTCCTGCTTCAGGCGCACCTTCACGACCTGAAGCCACATTTGCCCAGAGGAGGTGACAATATGAAGGCTTATGAACTGCTGTTCTTTGTTGACCCGTCGCTCGACCCCGAGACTCGTCTCGCTGTTATGAAGCGTATCGATACCACGATCGCTGAGGGCGCTGGCAAGGTCGACTCCGTTGACGAGTGGGGCAAGCGCAAGCTCGCCTACGAGATCAACGACCTCACCGATGGTGACTACACCCTCATCAACTTCCACGCAGATCCTACCCAGATCGCCGAGCTTGATCGCGTCCTGCGCATCACCGACGCTGTGGTCCGCCACATGATCGTCCGTCGCGACGACCAGGAGTAAGACTGTCGTTTTGGACTGGGCTTGTGCCCCAAGAGGAAGTAGTGAGTTATGAGCATCAATCGAGTGAACATCACCGGTAACCTCACCCGCGATCCCGAGCTGCGCGCCACCGCCGGCGGAACCCAGGTTCTGTCGTTTGGCGTCGCCGTGAACGATCGTCGCCGCAATGCGCAGACTGGCGAGTGGGAGGACTATCCCAACTTTGTCGACTGCACTATGTTCGGCACCCGCGCCGAGGCCGTGAGCCGTTTCCTGGCAAAGGGAAACAAGGTCGCGATCGAGGGCAAGCTGCGCTACAGCTCTTGGGAGCGCGACGGCCAGCGCAGGAGCAAGCTTGAGGTCATCGTCGATGAGATCGAGTTTATGAGCTCCCGTGGTGGCCAGGGTGGCTACGATCAGGGCGGTTACGCCCCCGCAGCTCCCGCGCCCGCAGCACGTCCTGCCGCACCGGTGGCTACGCCGCCCGCGGTCGACGTCTACGATGAGGACATCCCGTTCTAAGGGTTGTTCACCTATTTTTGAGTGAGAGGCGGCTTCGGCTCGCCGAAGTTGCCAAACGAAAGGTATTTTGACATGGCTAATGATTATTCTGCACGTCAGCCGCGTCGTAAGTACTGCCAGTTCTGCAAGGAGAACACTGAGTTCATCGACTATAAGGACACTCAGCTTCTCCGTAAGTACATGACCGACCGTGGCAAGATCAAGCCCCGTCGCGTCACTGGCGCTTGCACGCAGCATCAGCATGACATCGCCAACGCCATCAAGCGCGCCCGCGAGATGGCTCTCCTGCCGTACACCGTCCCCGTGGTTTCCTCTCGTGGCAACCGCGACCGCGGCTAAGAAGGGAGACGCATCATGAAGGTTATTCTTCTCGATGAGATCAAGGGCAAGGGCGGCGAGGGTGACGTCGTAGAGGTCGCTCAGGGTTACGCTGAGAACTTCCTGTTCCCCAAGAAGCTCGCTGTTGCCGCCACCAAGGGCAACCTCAAGCAGCTTGACGAGCGTCGCAACAACATCGCCAAGCGCGAGGCCGTCCGTCTGGCTACCGCCAACGAGACCAAGGCTGCCTTCGAGGGCAAGCAGGTCACCGTTGACGTCAAGGTTGGCGACGAGGGCATCCTCTTTGGCTCCGTTACCGCCGCTATGATCGCTGACGCCATCAAAGATCAGCTCGGTATGGACATCGACCGCAAGCGCGTCGAGCTCGGCAAGCCCATCAAGGTTGCCGGTGCCCACACCGTTGCTATCTCGCTGTACCGCGAGATCAAGGCCGAGGTTGTCGTTCTCGTCGGCGTTACTGCCGAGGAGCTCGCTGCCGAGGCTGAGGTTGAGGAGACCGCTGAGGTCGCCGAGGCCGAGACCGCCGAGGTCGAGACCGAGGCTGCTGCCGAGTAGCATTTGCTGCAACGCAACAATCTTGTTCTAAGAAGGGCGCTCTGGGAGACCAGGGCGCCCTTTTATTTTTTTACGCTGGGTGAGTGCCGTAGCAGCCATTGAGATATGGCCCCGTGTATGGGACCGTTCATCCGTTTGCTTCGGTGATGATTGCCAAGGCACGGCTCGATTTGTAGCCGTGGCTGATACTATGGATGCTCGCAAGCGATATGAATGAGGATGCTCATGGCATATGACGATAGGGGGACGGGGCTGACGGTCGAGGACCGTGGCTCTAAGTTGGGTCTCCCCCAAAACCAAGACGCAGAGGCCAACGTACTGGCCGCTATGCTGCTATCGCCCGAGGTGGTCGAAGAGGCCCAGGTCGAGCTGCAGCCCGATGACTTCTACCGGCCCATTCATAAGACCATCTATACCGCGATGGTCGATATGTACAACAGCCGCATCCCCATCGACTCCATCTCGCTGATCGATTACCTGCGAAGTATCAACAAGCTCGATGCCGTGGGCGGCGAGGCATACATTTTGGAGCTGATGGGTCAGACCCTGTCGCTCGTCAATTGGCAGCACCATGCCGCCATCGTTCGTCGCGACTCGATGCTGCGCGAGCTGATTGGCGCCACCAACGAGATCAACGCGCTGGCCTACAACGCCCCCACCGACACCAAAGAGGTCGTGGAGCTGGCCGAGAGCAAGCTGCTCAAGGTCACGGCGCGTGAGGTTAAGTCGAGCTACAAGACGCTGACCGAGTTTATGGTCGAGGCCTATAACGAGGCCGAGGAAGTGTGCAAGGCCGGTGGTCAGGCTGCAGGTGTGCCCACGGGTTTCCCGTCGCTCGACCGTATGCTCATGGGCTTCCGCGAGGGCCAGCTCATCATTATCGGCGCCCGCCCCGCCGTGGGTAAGACGTCGTTCGCCCTGAACTTGGCGCTCAACGCCGCCGCCGCGGGCTATACCGTCGGTTTCTTCTCACTGGAGATGTCGGGCAAGGAAATTGCCCAGCGTCTGATTTGCGCCTATGCCATGATCTCGATCAGCGACTTCCGTACGGGCCGCATTAGTCCCGAGCAGTGGGCCAACATCAATGAGGCCACGCAGACGCTGTCCAAGCTCGATATTCTGATTGACGATACGCCCGGCACCACGGTGACCGAGATTCGCGCCAAGAGCCGCCGCATGCTCCATAACAAGGAGAAGGCCATCATCATCCTGGACTATTTGCAGCTGGTGAGTCCCCCGCCTGGACGTCGTTCCGAGAGCCGCACCGTCGAGGTCTCCGAGATGTCGCGTGGTCTGAAGATTATGGCCAAGGAGCTCAAGATTCCGTTGATCGCGCTGTCGCAGCTGTCGCGTCAGGTCGAGTCCCGTACCGGCAAGCGCCCGCAGCTGTCCGACCTGCGTGAATCGGGCTCCATCGAGCAGGACGCCGATATCGTCATGTTCTTGGACCGATCCGCCGACGAGGCCGAGGCCTCGCGCGACGACCGACCCGACGAGGGCGTCACGCGTATCGTCGTGGCCAAGAACCGTTCGGGCCCGATCGGCGACGTCGACCTGATGTTCCTGCCGGCATCCACCAAGTTCTATGAGCTTGATGGGGCGCATACCGAGGAGTAGGACAGGCACCCGTTGCACGGGTATACTGGGAATGTTTTGTGCTTCTGCGCACTTGCGGTGTGCGGACAGTCCATGAATGTGAGGAGTAAACATGCCGTCAACCGTTTTGGTCGGTGCCCAGTGGGGCGATGAGGGCAAGGGTAAGATCTGCGACCTGGTCGCCGGCGACTTTGATGCCGTCGTGCGCTATTCGGGCGGCAACAACGCCGGCCACACCATCGTCGTCAACGGCAAGAAGTACGGCCTGCACCAGGTGCCCTCCGGCATCATGTATTCCGACCACGTGTCGGTGATCGGTAACGGCTGCGTCGTCAACCCCAAGGTCGTTCTTGAGGAGATCGACATGTTCGAGGCCGACGGCATCACCACCAAGAATCTCAAGATCAGCGGCAACGCGCATGTCATCATGCCGTACCACATCGATCTGGATGGCGCCTTTGAGCAGAAGCTCGGCAAGAAGAACATCGGTACCACCAAGCGCGGCATCGGTCCGTGCTACCAGGACAAGATGGCCCGCATCGGCCTGCGTATGCAGGACATGCTGGACGAGGCACTGTTCCGCGATAAGCTGGAGACCGCTCTTGCCCGCGTGAACCCCGAGCTAGAGCTCATCTACAACCTGCCCACCTACACCGTGGATCAGATTTGCGATGAGTACCTGCCCATGGCCGAGCGCCTGCGCCCCTACATCACCGAGACGAGCCTGCTGCTCAACAACATGATCGATGAGGGCAAGGATTTGCTGTTTGAGGGCGCCCAGGCGACGCTGCTCGACATCGATCACGGCACCTATCCGTACGTGACGTCTTCTAACTGCACCGCCGGCGGCGCCATTACCGGTTCCGGCGTCGGCATGAAGAACGTCGACCGCGTGCTGGGCGTCATGAAGGCCTATATCACCCGCGTCGGTTCGGGCCCCATGCCCACCGAGCTTTCCTATGAGTCCGAGGCCGGCCACACGCTGACCGAGGAGGGCTACGAGTACGGCGTGACCACCGGTCGCCGTCGTCGCTGCGGCTGGTTTGACGGCCCTATCGCCAACTATGCCTCGCGCGTCAACGGCCTCACCGACATCGCCGTGACCAAGCTCGACGTGCTTTCGGCCTTCGACACCATTAAGGTGTGCGTTGCCTATGACGTCGACGGCGAGCGCTACACGAGCGTGCCCGAGCACCAGGTGCGTTTTGAGCATGCCAAGCCCATCTACGAGGAGCTCCCTGGCTGGAAGTGCGACATCACCGGCTGCCGCAGCTTTGATGAGCTGCCGCAGGAGGCTCAGGACTACGTGGCATTTATCGAGGATCTGGCACACACCCGCGTGACGTTCATCGGCGTCGGCGCCGGTCGCGAGCAGATCATCAACCGATTCTGGAAGTAATCGGCGTTATTTGGTTATTGCGATATACCCCTTTGCAGCCCAGATGGGCGGCCGAGGGGTATATTTGCTTGTAATGGGCCCGCGCGGAGCGGGCCGGTAATCCATAGAGGAGGCACCCTTGAAGGCGGACACTCAAACCATCGACATCCTGTTGTTGGGCAGCGGCGGCCGCGAGCATGCTCTGGCAGCCAAGCTCGCAGCATCACCGCGCGCCGGCAAGCTCTACATCGCGCCGGGTAACGGCGGCACCGCGAGCTGCGGCGAGAATGTGGTTCTCGACGATTGCGATCCTGCAGCCGTGGCGGCGTTTGCCCAGAGCCATGGATGCGGACTCGTGGTGATTGGCCCCGAGGCTCCGCTCGTGGCGGGCGTTGCAGACGCCGTCCGCGCGGCGGGCATCCCGTGCTTTGGCCCGGGTGCCGAGGGCGCCCAGATGGAGGGCTCTAAGCTGTTCTCCAAGCAGCTCATGGAGCGCGCCGGTATCCCGACGGCAGCCTATGGCTCATTTACCGACGAGGCTTCGGCTCTTGCCTATGTGCGCGAGCAGGGCGCTCCGCTGGTCGTCAAGGCCGACGGCCTTGCCGCGGGCAAGGGCGTTATCGTGGCAACCGAGCTTTCGCAGGCCGAGGAGGCTGTGCGTGAGTGTTTTGGCGGCACCTTTGGCGATGCCGGCAACACGGTGGTCATCGAGGAGATGCTGACCGGCCCCGAGTGCTCGCTGCTGGCCTTTACCGACGGCAAGACCGTGCGTCCCATGGCCACCTCGCAGGATCACAAGCGTGCGCTCGAGGGCGACAAGGGCCCCAACACGGGCGGCATGGGCGTCTACAGCCCGGTGCCCATCGTGACCGACGAGGAGCACGCCACCATGGTGAAGGTCATGGAGCAGACCGTGGCAGAGCTCGCTGCCGAGGGTATCGACTATCGCGGCTGCCTGTACGGCGGCTTTATGCTCACCCCTGCCGGCCCCAAGGTGCTGGAGTTCAATGCCCGCTTTGGCGATCCTGAGACGCAGGTCGTGCTGCCGCGCCTTAAGAACGACCTGGTCGAGGTCATGCTGGCTTGCGCCAACTGCGAGCTCGATCAGATTGAGCTCGATTGGCGTGACGAGTGGGCCGTGGCCGTTGTCCTGACGAGCGCGGGCTATCCTGGCAGCTACGAGAAGGGCAAGGTCATTACCGGCATCGAGGATGCCGAGGCTATGGAGAACGTGACGGTGTATCACGCCGGTACTGCCGTGGTGGACGGCGAGCTCGTGACCAACGGCGGTCGTGTGCTCGCCGTGACCGCGCTGGGCGATACGTTCGAGAACGCTCGCGACCTTGCCTACGAGGCCTGCGAGAAGATCAACTTTGAGGGCAAGACCCTGCGCCACGACATTGGCCTGCGTGCGCTGCGCGGCCGCGACGCCTGGGATGCCTAAAATCCGAGAGGAATGAGACGGATGGACGAGAAGAACGAAGAGCTCGTGGACGCGCAGATCGTCGAAGAGGACAGCCGCATGTATGGGCACGCCGAGGGCGAGCCTGGCGGCGAGGTCGCTGACGAGCCGGCGCTGGTGCTGGGCGACGACGACCCGCATGACGCCCAGCTGCACGAGAAGATTCTTTCGGAGGAGTGCGCCTGGAAGGGCAAGATCCTCGACGTCCACCGTCTTGAGGTTGAGCTGCCCAACGGTCACCGCAGCGCCCGCGATATCGTTCGCCATCCGGGTGCGGCGGCCGTTGTGGCACTGACCGAGAGTGGCAAGATCGTGCTGGTACGTCAGTATCGCACCGCCATCGACCGCGTGACGGTCGAGATTCCCGCCGGCAAGCTCGATCCGGGCGAGGACCCGCTCGATTGCGCCAAGCGCGAGTTGCATGAGGAGACGGGCTTTAGGGCTGGTCGCATTCGCTTTTTGACGTCGATTGTCACGACCTGCGGTTTTTGCGACGAGATCATTCACATCTACCTGGCCACCAAGCTCGAGTTTGATGCGCCCGACCCCGACGATGACGAGTTTGTCAACGTCGACCTGGTGCCACTGCATGAGCTGATCGACGCCGTACTCGACGGCAAGATCGAAGACGCCAAGACCGTTGTGGGTGCCTTGGCTTGCGACAGCATTGCTCATCGTTTGGGTGGAGCGGAACTTTAACGAGCGGGGATGATCCCGCAGGTTTGTGTAAGTCAGCGAAAGTGCTCCATTTGAGACAAGGTGGCCTAAAAGAGGAGGGAAGCGTATGGATATACGCGACCGATGATTGAAGGCCAGATTGTCCAAATGGAGCACTTGCAGCGTCGAGACGAAACGCGGTTTGGTAAAACCGTGTAAGGTGACTATGTTTAAGAGGTTTCTTTCGTATTACAAGCCCCAGATGGGGCTTTTTGTTGCTGATACTCTTTGTGCTCTGGTGCTTGCCGCCATTGACCTGGCGTTCCCCATTATCTTGCGCAATCTGACCGGCGGGCTCTTTACCCAGGGTCAGGCTGCTATTATGCAGGCGCTCGGTATGATCGCGGTGGGACTGGTGCTGATGTATGTCATCCGCTGCGCCTGCCGCTACTTTGTGAGCTATTGGGGCCACGTGATGGGCGCGCGCATGGAGTCCAAGATGCGTGAGGACCTGTTCGATCAGTACGAACGGTTTAGCTTTGCATACTTCGATCGCAACAGCTCGGGCGATATGATGAGCCGCGTGGTCAATGACCTGTTCGATATCTGCGAGGCGGCACATCACGTGCCCGAATGGATCATTATTTGCGGCATCGAGATTATCGGCTCGTTTGTGATTCTGTTTACCATCGCGCCGGTGCTCGCACTCGCCATGGCTGTGGTGACGGTGGTGTTCGCGGTCATTATGTTTTGGCAGAATATGCGTATGCGCGAGGTCTTTAGCGATAACCGCAAAAAGATTAGCGGCATCAACGCGCAACTGCAGGATTCGCTGGCGGGCATGCGTGTGGTCAAGAGCTTTGCCAATGAGCAGACCGAGCGCTCCAAGTTTCGTGCCTCGAACAATCGCTACCTTTCGTCCAAGGAGAACATGTATCACGCCATGGGCGTCTATACCGCGACGTATGGCCTGCTCTCGGGCGTGCTCTATGTGATCGTGGTGCTGCTGGGCGGTTGGCTCGTTGCCCAGGGTCAGCTGCAGGCGGTCGATATGGCAACCTTCGCGCTCTACATTTCGCTGTTCTGCACGCCGCTCGAGACGCTCGTCAATTCGGCCGAGACGTATCAGAAAGCCATCGCCGGCTTTAAGCGCATGGATGAGGTACTCTCGACTGTCCTCGATATTCAGGATAAGCCGGGTGCTGAGGACCTGCAGGTGACGGCTGGTGCCGTGGAGTACCGCAACGTGTGCTTTAACTACGAGGATGTTGAGCTCGGCGAGGGCGGCGCCGACGGACGCCCTGTTATCGACCATATGGATCTGTCCATTCGGCCCGGTCAGACCATCGCTTTGGTTGGTCCCTCGGGTGGCGGCAAATCGACGACTTGTTCGCTGCTGCCGCGCTTTTACGACGTTGCCGACGGCTCCATTAGCATCGACGGCCAGGATGTACGCGACGTGACGCAGCATAGTCTGCGCCGTGCCATCGGCCTGGTGCAGCAAGATGTGTACCTGTTCGATGGGACAATCGGCGAGAACATCGCCTACGGCAAGCCGGGCGCCACGGCAGAAGAGATCGCCGAGGCGGCCCGCCGTGCCAATATCGATACCTTTATCGAATCGCTTCCGCAGGGCTACGACACCGTGGTGGGCGAGCGCGGCAGCCGTCTTTCGGGTGGTCAAAAGCAGCGCGTCGCCATCGCGCGCGTTTTTCTCAAGAATCCCAAGATCCTCATTTTGGATGAGGCGACGAGTGCCCTGGATAACGAGAGCGAGGAAGCGGTGCAGGAGTCGCTCGAAGAGCTGGCACGCGGCCGTACCACGATCATCATCGCCCACCGTCTCTCGACTATTAAGCATGCTGACGAGATTGCGACCGTTGAGCATGGTCGCGTTGTGGAACGTGGCACGCACGAAGAGCTTCTCGCCCGTGGCGGCACCTATGCCCGTTACTATCGAATGCAGTTCGAAGGTGCGCATGCGCACGAGCTCGACTGATTGATATGACAGGAAGATCATGGCTGATAAGAACCCTTTGACTCCGGAAGAAGTGACGGAGTTATTCTCCGAAATCGATGCATCCGGCGTCTTGGATCCTACGCTCGCCAAAAAGCGCACCGAGCGCATGCGCGAGAAAGAGGCCGCCGTCAAGCGCGGCGACAAGGCGACGCTGGCGCGGCTGCGCAGCGAGGATCGCGCGAGCCAGGCAAAACATATCGACCCGCTGTCCGAGGACGACCCTTCGGGCTCGCAGGTGAGCCATACCATTACGAAGACCGCCATGGCCGTGGTTATCGGCATTTTGGTGCTGATTGTTGGCATGCAGATTGGCTACGGCGTGATGCGACGTCTGAATACCGCGAACCTTTCCGAAAGTGTTTCGGTGGATACCGTTTCGACCGCGCTCAAGGGTGGACTTGAATGGGGCAATGGCTTTACGCAGTTCCCGCTCGATTTTACCGTCGACGAGGCAGATGAGCGCACGGGCACGGTTGAGGTGACGGTGCTGGACACGTCTTCTGCCAATGAGCTCGAGCTGCTGTCCAACGGTCAGATTCAGGCGGCGGCGCTCGCAACCAATGCCCTGCTCAACGACAAGATCGACCGCGTGGTGTATAACGTTCACGCCTATATCGACGAGGACAGCAGGATCCAGCATGATTCCTTCTTTGGCATGTTTCCTGCTCAGGGGCACCAAAGCGCCATCCTGACGTTCGTTTGGACCAAAAGCTCGTCCAACGCCACGAGTATCGACTGGAAGATGCGCATCGTAAGCATGGACGACACCATTGCCGAGCGCATTCAAAAACAGGTCAACTCGGTTTCGTCGCTGATCGAGGACCCGGTGGTGAGCCAGACCAAGATCACGGAGGAGCAGGCCGAGCGCGATCTTGAGCATCGTCTGCACGGTCGAGAGATCTTCCGCGGCGGAAAGCCCGATCGCACGCCGTCCGAGCTGCTGGAGCAGGACAAGCAAAAGTAGTCCGCAGCCACATAGAACGATGCCATCCCGCGTGAGCCGCAAGCCCACGCGGGATGATTTTTCTGGGACGGGGATTAAAACAACATTCTGTCATGTATGCAGTTGGCGACAAAGCCCTGCTCTCAGAATAATTTTTTAATCCCCGTCCCAGAAAAATCATTATGCACAGGAAGTCATAATTATCATTTTGTAAACAATTCTATGTAATTAATGCCATGGGCGATGCTTGCGGTTAGAATACCGCGAGGCCTAACTACACACCTTTAAGCCGGTCCTGTGAGACCGGGAAGGAGAACTATGGCGAACAACCATATTGCGGGCGCTGCCGCCCGCACCGTCGCGCCCAGCGAGCTGTGCCAGCGTATGCTGGCTAAAACCAGCAAGGGCACCTGCGGTCCCTGCATCCTGTATCTTGAGGATGGGACCATTTTTTATGGACGTGCATGCGGTGCCGAGGGTACCGCAACCGGCGAGGTCTGCTTTAACACGTCGCTCGAGGGCTACTTTGAGGTCATGACCGACCCGAGCTATGCCGGCCAAATCGTAACCATGACCTATCCGCAGATCGGCAACTACGGCATTGACGAGACCGATGTCCAGTCGGCCTTCCCCGGCGATACCGCTCGCCCCGCGAGCGCTCCCGCCATGCGCGGCATGGTCGTCCACGACATGTGCGCCACGCCTTCTAACTGGCGCTCGACCGTCAGCGTGCCGGAGTACCTGCGTGCACACGGCATCGTCGCTATCGAGGGCGTCGACACCCGCGCTCTCGTGCGCCACCTGCGCGACAACGGTTCCAAGATGGGCATAATCTCGACGGAGATCTTCGACGTCGACGAGCTTGCCGAGCGCCTGTCCGCCGCGCCTACGCTGGTCGGCGAGAACCTGGTCAAGACCGTGAGCTGCCCTGAGCCCCACGCTTTTGCCGTGAGCGACCTGCCCGCTACGCATGACTTTGCGCTTGCCCCTACCGCTCCTGCCCGCCACAAAGTGGTCGCCTACGACTGCGGTGTCAAGCGCGGCATCCTGGAGGGCCTGGTTCGTGCTGGCTGCAACCCCACCGTCGTGCCGTGGGATACACCCGCGCGTCAGGTGCTCGACATGAATCCCGATGGCGTCTTTTTGTCCAACGGCCCCGGCGACCCCGATGCCGTGGTGGAGACCTACGAGCAGGTGCAGCAGCTAATCGGCAAGGTGCCGGTTTTTGGCATCTGCCTTGGTCACCAGATGATCAGCTTGGCATGCGGCGCCCAGATGGAAAAGCTCAAATTCGGTCACCGTGGTGGCAACCAGCCGGTTATGAATCTGGTCAGCCGCCGTGTGGAGATCACCGCGCAAAACCACGGCTTTGGCCTGTTGTTCCCCAGCTTGGGCAAGCTTGTCCCCGAGCTTTCGGGCGGCGAGACCGAGCACGCGGCCGATGGCGATCTGCGCGTCTGGGTGCGCCGCGGTATCGCGCCGGTCGTGATGAACGAGCGTTTCGGCCGCATTCGCCTGACGCATGTGAATCTCAATGACGGCACCGCCGAGGGCATTCAGCTGCTCGATGCGCCGTGCTTCTCGGTCCAGTACCATCCCGAGGCATCGCCCGGCCCCACCGATGCTCACTATCTCTTTACCGCCTTTACGCGACTCATGGACGGCGAGGAGAACTATCTGGACATCGATACCGCCAAGGACCGCCTTGCCGGCTGGAATTTCGCCGATAGTGGTTCCGCCGTTCTACCGAACGGCGGACCTGTCGACGCTGCGGCTGCATCTGGCACATCATCTTGCCGTTCTGCTTCGGACGCGCGGGCATAAGCCCAGCGCGCCCTCGCATCACGGCAACCTGATGCACCAGCTGCACCCTCGCTGACTTTTCCAAAACATTGAGTCAGCCTCTCTAGGAGGTTTTAAACATGCCTAAACGTACCGACATCAAGCGCATCCTTGTCATTGGCTCGGGCCCCATCGTCATTGGCCAGGCCTGCGAGTTCGATTACTCCGGCGCCCAGGCCTGCAAGGTGCTCAAGGAGGATGGCTTTGAGGTCATCCTGGTCAACTCCAACCCGGCGACCATCATGACCGACCCGGGCTTGGCCGACCGCACCTATGTCGAGCCCATCACCGCCGAATTTATCGAGCGCGTGATCAAGAAGGAGCGCCCGGATGCGCTGCTGCCCACGCTGGGCGGCCAGACCGGTCTGAATGCCGCCGTCGAGCTGGCAAAGGACGGCACACTCGACAAGTACGGCGTCGAGATGATCGGCTGTGACCTTGCCGCCATCGAGCGCGGTGAGGACCGCAAGCTCTTTAACGAGGCCATGGCCGAGATCGGCCTGGAGGTCGCGCGCTCGGGCTATGCCTACAGCGTGGCTGACGCCGAGGCCATCGCCGAGCGTGTGGGCTATCCCTGCGTGCTGCGTCCGAGCTTTACCTTGGGCGGCGCCGGTGGTGGCATCGCGCATACTCACGAGGAACTCGTCTCCATCGTGAGCCAGGGCCTTGAACTCTCGCCTGCCCATGAGGTGCTGGTCGAGGAATCCATCGAGGGCTGGAAAGAGTACGAGATGGAGGTTATGCGCGACCACGCCGGCAACGGCATCATCGTGTGCTCCATCGAGAACCTCGACCCCATGGGCGTGCATACCGGTGACTCCATCACCGTGGCGCCGGCGCAGACCCTCTCCGACCTTGAGTATCAGCGCATGCGTGTCGCCTCGCTCGCTATCTTGGAGAAGATCGGCGTCGAGACCGGTGGCTCTAACGTGCAGTTTGCCGTGAACCCCCAGACCGGCCGCCTGATTGTCATCGAGATGAACCCGCGCGTGAGCCGTTCGTCCGCGCTGGCTTCCAAGGCCACGGGCTTCCCCATCGCCAAGGCCGCCGCTCGCCTGGCCGTGGGCTATACGCTCGACGAGATCGTCAACGACATCACCAAGGCCACGCCCGCCTGCTTTGAGCCCACGATCGACTACTGCGTGGTCAAGGTGCCGCGCTTTGCCTTTGAGAAATTCAAGGGCACCGACCCCACGCTCACCACGCGCATGAAGGCCGTGGGCGAGATCATGGCGATCGGCCGCACCTTTGAGGAGGCCTTTGGCAAGGCCATGCGCTCGCTGGAGGACGGGCACCAGGGTATTTGCGCCGGTGGCAAGGAGGGCGCCGATAAGCTGAGCGACGATGAACTCGCCCAGGCCGTGGGCACCCCGACTGAGCACCGCATCTTCTTTGTGGTCGAGGCCCTGCGCCGTGGCTGGGATGTTGCGCGCATCCACGCCATCTGCGGTATCGATCCGTGGTATCTCAACCGCATCAACGATATGGTGCAGGTCCAGGAGAGCATCCGCGGCCTGCGCGTGGAGGACATTGACGCCGACGCGATGCGCCTGCTCAAGCAGTATGGCACGAGCGATGCCGAGATTGCCGCGCTGACCGGCTCGGATGAGCGTTTTGTTCGCGCTTACCGTAAGGGTCT
The DNA here is from genome assembly GCA_900546375.1 of uncultured Collinsella sp. GTDB lineage: Bacteria > Actinomycetota > Coriobacteriia > Coriobacteriales > Coriobacteriaceae > Collinsella. The sequence continues at coordinate 168,968 of URCO01000001.1, read as the reverse complement.
GGGCGTGGTTCCCAGCATGAAGACGGTCGACACCTGCGCCGCCGAGTTCTCGAGTGCCACGGAATACCACTATAAGACCTACGAGAACATTTACCGCACGAGCCCGATCGCCAAGAAGTGCGTTGCCCCCGACGAGACCACGCCGGCGGACAAGCCCAAGGCGATGATTCTGGGTGCCGGTCCCAACCGTATCGGCCAGGGTATTGAGTTCGACTACTGCTGCGTGCATGCGAGCTATGCGCTGGCGGCCCGCGGCTTTGAGACCATCATGGTCAACTGCAACCCAGAGACCGTCTCGACCGACTACGACACGTCAGACCGCCTGTACTTTGAGCCGCTCACCTACGAGGACGTCATGGACGTTATCGACGTTGAGCGTCCCGACGGCGTCGTGGTGACGCTCGGCGGCCAGACCCCGCTTAAGCTGGCACGCATGCTCGAGGAGAGCGGCGTGAACATTATGGGCACCAAGCCCGATGCCATCGACTTTGCCGAGGACCGCGAGCGTTTTGCCGCCTTGCTCGACAAACTGGGCATTATGTACCCGCCGGCGGGCCAGGCCACCTCGTTTGAGGAGGCCGAGGCCGTTGCAGCGCACATTGGCTACCCGCTGCTGGTGCGTCCGAGCTATGTGCTGGGCGGTCGCGGCATGATGATCGCCTACGATGCCGAGCATCTGCGCGATTACATGGCCGAGGCTGCGCGCATTAGCCCCGACTACCCGGTGTATCTCGATCGCTTCCTGGAGGGTGCGATCGAGTCCGACGTCGACGCCCTGTGCGACGGCGAGGAGGTCTACATCGGCGGCATCCTGGAGCATATCGAAGAGGCCGGTATTCATTCCGGTGACTCCGCGACCTGCATTCCGCCGTTCAGCTTTAGCGAGAGTCTGCAGGCGAAGCTCCGCGAGACCACGCGCCGCATCGCGATGGCGCTGGGAGTCCGCGGCCTGGTAAACGTGCAGTATGCCATCAAGGGCGAGACCGTCTACGTGATCGAGGCCAACCCGCGTGCCAGCCGTACCGTGCCGTTCATCTCCAAGGCCACCGGCGTGCCGCTGGCCAAGTGCGCGGCGCGTATCATGGCGGGCGATTCCATCGCGAGCCTGGGCCTGCCGAGCGACGAGCGTCAGCTGGACTGGTTCTGCATGAAGGAAGCTGTCATGCCCTGGGGCCGTTTCCCGGGAGCCGACGTTATCCTGGGGCCCGAGATGAAGTCGACGGGCGAGGTCATGGGTATCGCCAAGAGCTATCCCGAGGCATACGCCAAGACGCAGCTGGCGATTGACTACAAGCTGCCCGATCCGAGCTGCGGCAAGGTATTCATTAGCGTGTGCGACCGCGACAAGCGCCATATCCTTTCGGTTGCCCGTATCCTGCGCTATCTGGGCTTTGACATCTGCTCTACCGAGGGTACGGCGCGCGTGCTGCGCGGAGGCAACGTGACGTGCGAGGTCGTGGAAAAGATCAGCGGCCCGCATGACGGCGAGTGCCCCAACATCGGCGACCTCATCGCCGATGGCAAGATCGCAGTGATCATCAACACGCCGTACGGCCCGGGCTCGCGTGGCGACGGCTATTTGTTGCGCACCGAGGCGGTGCGCCGCGGCGTGACCTGCGTGACCGCGATGTCTGCCGCCAACACCTACGTGAGTGCCATCGAGGCGGTGCGCGAGGACCAGCAGGGTCACGGCAGCGCCAACGACATGGGCATGGACGTCATCGCCCTGCAGGACCTGCCGCAGCACACGGTGTAGTGTGACCTGGCCGGCCGGGGCGGGAGGGGCCGAGATTTCCCCCTTTCGCTCCGGCTGCAAGCAGAGTCGCTCAGGAGGAAACTCGGCCCCTCCCGCCCCAGCCTGCGGTGACTCGGCTGCACCGTGTGCTGCCGAAGGGGCTTTGCGCGATGACTAGGGCTGAATAGAAAACGAGTGTGGGCTCTGTCGTTCGAATGAACGACAGAGCCCACATTAATATTTCAGCCAACGTACGTCATAGCAATATCCGGTAGGTCGCAGGGTGGCGGCTGAGCCTTTCCCTCGGGAAACTTCGCGAAGCCCAGTTCCCGAGGGAAAGGCTCAGCCGCCACCACAAAGACCGCAGGGACGGGAGCAGCTATACTACTCTCAGTAGTTAAGGGTCGCGGATCCGCCGCGTCGCCGCTCTCAACAGGAGGTCTTTATTTATGGCAGATCAAAAGCCGGTTGTCGGGATCATCATGGGTTCCAAGTCCGATCTGGGCGTTATGGAAGGCTGCACCGCCGAGCTCGAGGCGCTTGGTGTGCCCTATGAGCTCGTCATTGCGAGCGCACACCGCACGCCGGCGAAGGTCCACGAGTGGGCCTCGACTGCTGCCGATCGCGGCATTAAAGTGATTATCGCTGCCGCCGGCAAGGCCGCTCACCTGGGTGGTGTCGTGGCTGCCTTTACGCCGCTGCCGGTTATCGGCGTGCCTATGAAGACAAGTGACCTGGGCGGTATGGACTCGCTGCTGTCGATGGTGCAGATGCCTTCGGGCGTGCCCGTGGCCTGCGTTGCCATCAACGGCGCCAAGAACGCCGCCATCTATGCCACGCAGATTCTGGGTGCTTGCGACCCCGAGTACCGCAAGGTTATCGAGAAAATGAAGCAGGAGATGGCCGACGCCTAAGCGGCTTGCCATTCCGCTGCAATCATAGGGAGAGTCATGTCCGACTATCAGGGAAAACGTTTCTCGGCTTCTCAGATCCCCGATCCATCCAAGGCGGGATCGGCCCGCTCCATGCAGCAGGGTCGGGCATCCTCTCCTCAACAGGCTCGTGCGCCGCGCCCCGTAACGCCGACGTCCCATCGCCGTCAGGATACGCCGGCTGCGTATCGCCCCTCGTCATATGGCACGGCAAAGAAGCGGACCCGGACGACGAGGCAACCGAGCGGCGCTCCGTCCAGCTACACCGAGCCGCCGCGCAAGAAACGCCGCTCCATCATCCCCATTCTGCTCATCATCATCGGCATCGGCCTGATTGTTGCCGCCGCTGCCATCTTTATCAATGCTCAGATTGGCTATAAGCAGGCAAGCGATTCGTACCAGAAAATCGAGAAGCAATATGTAAGCGATAAGGACGCCAGCGGCGTGCCGATTATCGACTTCGATGCACTTGCCCAGACAAATCCCGAGGTTGTGGGTTGGATTTACGCGCCGGGAACCAACATCAACTATCCCGTGGTGCAGACCAATAACAACTCCAAATACCTCAACACGCTGTTCGACGGTACGGCCAATGCGTCCGGGGCCATTTTCCTGGATAGCGATGACACCGCGCCGGGAATGGTTGACCAGCAGACCACGATCTACGGCCACCACATGAATGACGGGTCGATGTTCAACGTGATTTCGGACACCACCGACCAAGCGACATTCGATAGCATCGAGTACGTGTATTACATCACGCGCGATGCAACGTATAAGCTGCGACCGCTGGCGACCAAGGTCGTCGAGGATACGTATGCCAAGGCGCGCACGCCTAATTTTGAGGGTGACGACGGGCTCAAGAACTACCTGTCCGAGATGCTCGACGGTGCTTCGGCAGTGGCGAGTGATGCGGGCGATCGCGCTGCTTCGGCAACCAAGGTCGTGACGCTCGTGACCTGTCGCTCACTGTCATTTAGCAATACGCGCGCCGTCATGGTGCTCACGCCGGTCGAGGAATAGATTGTTAAGAGTAGCTAAAAGAGCCCCGTCCCAAATGAGCTGCTCGATGACGGTAAAAGGAGGAAATGATGCTCGAGAATGGCAAAACGATGCCTTCGATTGATGCTTGGCTGCGCGAGGCCAAAGCCGATTCGTCGGCGCCTGCGTGCGGTATGTATCTGACGCATAACGGTGTGGTGCGTGCGACGCCCAAGGCCGAGGTGCGCGGAGTTGAGACCGGTGGCGTGGCGCCGGGCCACAAGGTGGGCGGCATGGTCTTTGACTACGACGCCGAAAAGGTGCGGTCTGCCATCGAAGCCACGCGCGCGATGCCCGGCATCGGCTATGTGCGCGTGTGGCTGGCGAGCGGCGAGCTTTCCGTGGGCGACGATATCATGCTCGTGCTCATTGGCGGAGACATTCGTCCGCACGTGGTCGATGCCCTGCAGTCGCTTGTCGGCACCATCAAGAATGAATGCGTGAACGAGGTAGAGCGCGAGGCATAGGGCTTTGCGATCGATTCAAGCCCATCTGTAGCAAGAGCCCGCTGGCAGTTAGATTGAACTGCCAGCGGGCTTACTTGTCCGTTGGAACCGACTTGCAGCAGCGCCAGCGCTATACGCGTGTGGCGTCCTTGGGGCTCATGGTCATGCTCTGGAAGCGATTTTCCATGTATTCATTATCGAAATACTTGCCGTAGAACTGCGCGACGGGAATATCCGGCTCCGTGCCGTTGACGCGCTGGTACCAGTAGTCGAGCGACTGCAGCGTCATGACGCCGTCGACCAGCATAATGACGGTAAAGATGACGGTAGCCGAGTAGCGGCTCTTCCACGGAATCATGTTGATGAGCTTGAGCAGCCTCGGCAGCAGCAACTTGATCCAGATAAGGCCACCCAGGCCCCACAGGCAGGCAAAGCCCGTGCAGGTGCGTCCGCCCGTAAGGACGGCGAGTGGGTCGGGCATGCCGAACAGCTTCATGTGCGAGTAGCTCCACGAGACCACGCCAAATGAGGTCTGCATAAACCAGCCCACGAACACCTCAAAGCTCGCGCCGAGCACAGCGCTTACCAGGAAAATGATGATGGGGTTCTTTTTATAGAAGCGGTTGAGCACCATGGTCATGAGTACGGCGCCACAGCCATAGATGGGGCTGAAGGGACCGAACAGCATGCCGGCGCGGTCCTGGTAGACGCCTGGGTCGTCGACCGTCATGTGCCAGATGTCCTCGGCAATCAGGCCGAGCACGCAGCAGACGAGGAATACCCAGAACAGGTTGAAGTAGTTGAGCTTGATGTAGCCTTCGCCGGTCTCATCGCGGCCGAGCATGCCCTCGGCGGCGGCGTCGCGATCGAGTATTTCCTGCAGGCGGCGCTGCAGCTCGCGCTCCTGACGAAGCGTGGGGTCAACGGTGGCCGAAAGCGCAACGAGGATGCCGAGCTGGATGGCGGGGCGCAGCAAGAACGGCCCGATACCCTGGAGCATCACGTCGACCAAAAGCTCGACGACGGTAAATGCGATAAGGATATAGGACAGGCGCGCGGCGTTGCGGCGCTGGTTCTTGATAAGGTCCAGGCCGAAGATGATTAAGATGACCGCGCTCGCCGCCGAGAGCATGATGCCGGCGACGATGAGTCCAACCGCGACGAGCGTGTTGTCGCCGAGCTTGGCGGCGGCGTTGCCGTTGATGAGTGCGGTGATGACCTGCCACATAAAGGCGGCGACCGACGGGAGCGTACCCACGCCGGACAGGATGCACAGGACGGCGTACACCTTAATGATGAGGGGGATCTTCTTGACCTCCGTGGCGCTGGGGACGCTGGGGTCGAGTTCGTTTCGATCCATACAGAACCTTTCTCGTTTTGTCCTAGGCTACAAGGATACGCCGCCGACCTGCTAAAAGACAGGACGAACGTCCCAATTGCAGCAATGTAAGCCCTAACGGTCGCCGGGACGCGTCGCGACGGAAGCATACGGGATCGTTGAGCGCGCGGGCGGGTTCCCCAATAAAATGTTTGGCCGCAAAACGGATTATTAGCTCGGTGGGCTTTTAAAAAGCGCTGCTCATGCGCGGGAGTGCTTGTCTTACCGTGCGTATAATAGGGCGGGTAACGCCAAATAACGAGGCTCTGAGGGGATGCCATGTCTCAAGAAACCATCCGCGCGGCCGAGCGTGCCACGGGACAGGTGACGACCATGTCGACGTATGATCCGGACTCCGACCAGCTGCATGAGGAATGCGGCATCTTTGGTGTGTGGGCACCCGATCGCGATGTGGCTCGGCTGACGTACTTTGGTCTGCGCGCGTTGCAGCATCGCGGCCAGGAATCGGCGGGAATCGCCGTGGGTGACGGCGGCACAGTTATGGTCCGCAAGGACCTGGGCCTGCTCGACCGCGTGTTCTCCAATGCCGACTTGTCGACGCTCTCCGGTCAGCTGGCCGTGGGCCATGTGCGCTACGGCACCGCCGGCGCCAAGAGCTGGGAAGCCTCTCAGCCGCACCTCTCTACCATCAATAGCGTCATTATCGCGCTCGCGCACAACGGCACCCTCGTCAACACCGACGAGCTGCGCCGCCAGCTGATCGAGCTGGGCGTGCCGTTCCTCTCCAACTCGGATTCCGAGGTCGCGACCAAACTCATCGGCTACTTTACTCAGCGTACGGGCCACCTGCGCGAGGGCATTCGCAAGACCATGGAGCTCGTGCGCGGCGGCTACGCCATGACGCTCATCAACGAGCAGGCGCTCTACGCCTTCCGCGATCCGCACGGCATTCGCCCGCTGGTGCTGGGCAAGCTCGTGGACGAGGGCCTGGACCAGGCCGACGCCGCTTCTGTTTCGCAGCTGCCCTCGCAAGACGGTGCCTCGACGGTCGACTCCGCCGTCCATGTCACGCGCGCCGGCGGCTGGGTCGTTGCTTCCGAGACGTGCGCGCTCGATATCGTGGGCGCCGAGTATGTCCGTGATGTCCGCCCCGGCGAGATTTTGCGCATCAGCGCCGAGGGTCTGGTGTCCGAGCAGGGTGTGCCCGCAGCCGAAGAGTCCGCTAACTGCATCTTTGAGCAGGTCTACTTTGCCCGCCCCGACTCCATCATGAACGGCAAGAGCGTCTACGCCTGCCGCTACGACATGGGTCGTCAGTTGGCACACGAGGAGCCCGTCGAGGCCGACCTGGTCATCGGCGTGCCCGACTCCGGCCTGCCGCCCGCGGAGGGCTATTCGCACGAGAGCGGCATTCCCTTTGGCGAGGGCCTCATCAAGAATCGCTATGTGGGCCGTACGTTTATCGAGCCCACGCAGGAGCTGCGCGCCATGGGCGTGCGCATGAAACTCAACCCGCTGCGCGACAACATCGAGGGCAAGCGCCTTGTCGTGATCGACGACTCCATCGTACGCGGCACCACCATGGTGCAGCTCGTCAAGATGCTGCGCAATGCCGGCGCCAAGGAGATTCACATCCGCATCAACTCGCCCGAGGTCATCTGGCCGTGCTTCTACGGTATCGATACCGACGTGCAGTCGCAGCTCATCAGCGCCAACAAGACGGTCGAGGAGATCTGCGAGTATATCGGCGCCGATTCGCTGGCCTTCCTTTCGGTTGAGGGCCTGCTGAAGGTCATGCCCAAGGGCGGCTACTGCGATGCATGCTTTACCGGCCGTTATCCCGTGGCGATTCCCGAGAGCTTTGGCCGCGACAAGTTTATGGAGGGCTTTAAGCCCCGTAACCTGGATAAGCCGCTGCACTTTGACGACGACGCCGTGGTCGAGAAATACGACGACCGCAGCTGGGAAGAGAAGCACGGCGAGGCCTAAAACCTGCCATTTGGGGACAGGCTTATTTTGGTAGGTTTTACCTGCTGTTTTGTTGATTGAGCGGCGCTCGTTGCTATGACGCGCGCCGAATCGAGGGCAACTATGAGCACCGTTTGGCGCCCGGGCGGCGGACGGTAGTGGGAGAGGAAGGCTCAGATGAGCGACAGCAAGCATGTGACGTATGAGGATGCCGGCGTCGATACCGCCGAGGGCGGCCGCGCCGTCGACGCGATTAAGCAAATGGTTAAGGACACCAACCGCCCCGAGGTCATCGGCGGTATCGGTGGCTTTGGTGGCCTGTTCTCGGCCGCCGCGCTTAAGGATATGGAAGACCCGATCCTGATCAGCGGTACCGACGGTGTGGGCACCAAGCTCGTGCTCGCCCAGATCATGGACCGTCACGAGACGGTGGGCCAGGACCTGGTCGCCATGTGCGTTAACGACATTTTGGCTTCGGGCGCCGAGCCGCTGTTCTTCCTGGACTACGTTGCCATCGGCCACATTGAGGCCGAGCACATGGCAAAGATCATCAAGGGCGTGGCCGATGGCTGCAAGCTCGCGGGCTGCGCGCTCGTGGGCGGCGAGATGGCCGAGCACCCCGGTGTCATGGCCCCCGCCGATTACGACCTCGCCGGCTTTACCGTGGGCGTCGTCGACCGTCCCAAGATGCTCGACCCCGCGAACGTCCGCCCCGGCGACGTGATTCTGGGCCTGCCTTCCACCGGCGTGCATTCCAACGGCTACTCGCTCGTGCGCAAAGTCATTGGCGTTGACGGCATCAAGCCGGGCACGCCCGAGGCCGCTGCTAAGGCCGAGGAGCTGAGCCGCCCGCTCGAGGCCCTCGGCGGCGCATCGCTGGCCGACGCCCTGCTGGCCCCCACGCGCATCTACGTCAAGCCGATTCTGGAGCTGCTGCGCGGTGGCGCTCCGGTGCACGCGATTGCCCACATCACCGGCGGCGGTATTACCGAGAACCTCAACCGCGCGCTTGCCGACGACGTCGACGCTGTGGTCACCCGCAACGGCGCCGAGATGGGCTGGGATGTTCCGCCCGTCATCACCTACGTGTCGCGTCAGGCCGAGCTCGCGCCCAACGAGGCATGCAAGACCTTCAACATGGGCGTCGGCCTGTGCCTGATCGTCGCCCCCGAGGACGAGGCTGCCGTGACCGAGGCCCTGGTTGCGCTGGGCGAGAAGCCGTTCCGCGTGGGCGAGTGCGTCGAGGGCTCCGGTAAGGTCGTGTACTCCGATGAGCGCTAACGAGCAGATGGCTGCCGCCGAGGGCCTGGACTTTGTGCCCTATACTCGTCCGACTGACACCGATACGGCTGAGCCGCTCAAGATCGGTGTGCTCATCAGCGGCTCCGGTACCAATCTGCAGGCGCTGATCGACCTGATTGCCGCCGGCAAGCTCAATGCCTCGATTGAGCTCGTGGTGTCGAGCCGTCCTTCGGCCAAGGGCCTGCAGCGTGCTGAGCGCGCGGGCATCCAGACGCTTACGCTGTCCAAGGATGTCTATGCCGATCCCATCGCCGCCGACGAGATCATCGCGCACGAGCTGCTCGAGCGCGGCTGCGAATATGTGGTCATGGCTGGCTACATGCGCATGGTACACACGCCACTGCTGGCGGCGTTTCCCAACCGCGTGGTCAATTTGCATCCGGCGCTGCTGCCGAGCTTTACCGGCGCGCATGCGATCGATGATGCCTTTGCGCGTGGCGTCAAGGTAACTGGCGTGACTGTACATTTTGCCAACGAAATCTACGACAATGGCCCCATCATCGCCCAGCGCGCGCTGGCTGTCGAGGAAGATTGGGATGTCGATACGCTCGAGGAGCACATTCACGCTATTGAGCACGTGCTGTATCCCGAGGTCGTCCAGATGCTCGCCGACGGCCGCGTCCACGTGCTGGAGAGCGGCAAGGTCGCAATTGATGCGCCTCGTGGCTAGTAGCGCACAGTACAATTTAGCCGAGTAGTCAGGGTGGTCATTGGTGCCAAGGCGCAAGTGGCCATCCTTTGTTTTAGGTAGTCACCTGCGACGTTCTTCAGTGACTAGTCGTTAAAGAACGTCGCAGGTGACTAGGTGAGAGAGGTGGGCCCATGGCGGATAACGAAGCATTGTTTACGCCTGAGCTGGTGTTTTTTGATTGGGAGTGCGTGTCGCCGGGCGAGGTGTTTGCGCGGCTCGAGGGTGAGCTTGCCCCGCGCGGCTACATTGCCGAGGGTTGGCTCAACGCCGTCCGCACGCGCGAGGACGCCTATCCCACGGGTCTCGCTATGCCGGCGGCAAACATCGCCATTCCGCATACCGATCCGGGATTTGTGGCCAAGCCCTATATCGCGGTGGTAAAGCCCGCCGCACCTGTGACGTTCAACGCGATGGCGGGCATGGGCGCCCCGGTGCCGGCGCAGATCGTCATCAACCTGGGCATTGCCGAGCCGGGCGGTCAGGTCAAGGCCCTGCAGGCGCTCATGAACATCTTTATGGACGCCGATGCTGCAGCCGACGTGCTCGGCCAGACTACGTCCCAGGGCATGGTCGATGCCATCCGCCGCCACTTCTAAGGTGGGGCTTAGTCGGCACTTGGGGACGTTCCTTTTCTGCCGGCAGTAAGGGACAGTCCCCAAGTGCCGGCACATAAAGAACGTCCCCAAGTGCCAAGTGCCACATCTGTCCCCTTTGCACCAAAATGGTGCAGATTAACCTGTCCCCCATGCACCAGGTGTGCCGCGGGGGCTGCGTTGTGACACAGTGGCGTTTGTTCGATTCGTGATGCGAAAGGCCAAACATGGCAAACAAGAAAAAGAACCCCGAGGCCGCGCCGTCGCCCGAGCAACGGTCCCGCGCTGCCTCCAGCTCTCGTAAGAAGCAGCACAAGACGTACGTGTCTAAGACCGTCAAGATCGTCCTGGTGGTTATCGGCGTGCTGGCAATGCTGCTTTCCGTCTCGGCCATGGCATGCTCCGGTCTCATGTCGCAGGCAGAGGATACCTCGAGCTACAAGCTTACCGGCGGTGTCGCCGCCACCATCAACGGTACCAACCTCACCGAGGACACCGTGACCAAGCAGATCATGAGCATGCGCACGTCCTACGGTTACACCAAGGACAAGGACTGGGCGCAGTATCTGGTCGACAACGACCTGACGCCCAAAAAGTACCGCAAGCAGCTCATCGATTCCTACACGCAGCAGATTCTGCTCCAGCAGGCGCAGAAGGAAAACGGCGTGACGGTGTCGGACGAGGAGGTCGAGAAGGCATGGAAGGACGCGTGCAAGAGCGCGGGCGGTGCCAAGGCCTTTAAGAAGACCCTTAAGACCTACGGCTATACCGAGGACACCTACAAGGACTCGCTCAAGGAGAACCTGGCACAGCAAAAGCTTAAGGACGCCGTGGCGCCCACCAGTAAACCCAAGGACAGTGAGATCGTCGATTACATCAACGAGAACCTGTCTAACTACAACGATGCCCGCCGCTCGTCGAACATCCTGATCAAGGTTGATTCCGACGCATCTGACGAGGACAAGGCCGCCGCCAAGGACAAGGCGCAGGAGTGCCTGGACAAAATCAACTCCGGCGAACTGAGCTTTGAGGACGCCGTGGAGCAGTACTCCGACGATACCGGCTCCAAGGAGAAGAAGGGCGATGTGGGCTGGGACAAGCTCACCACCTTCGTCGACAGCTACCAGGCGGCGCTCGAGGGACTCAACAAGGGCGATGTGAGCGACGTCGTCGAGTCGACCTATGGTTATCACATCATCAAGTGCACCGACTACTTCCATGTCGATAGCCAGGTCGATGACATTAAGCAGGTGCCCAAGGACATCAAGAAGTACATCTCCAACGTGGTGAAGACGCAGGCGGCAAGCACCGCGTACAGCGAGTGGCTGGAGCAGTACAAGAAAGACGCCGACATCACCGTTAACCCCATGCCCAAGGACGTACCCTATAACGTGAGTCTAAAGGGCGTCACCAAGAGCTCGACCGACGATTCGTCGACGACTGAGTAATCATGGGACGGTGCTCGCGCGAGTGCCGCCCACACTATTGAGGAGGATTTGCAGATGACCAACGAAGAGCTGCAGAAGGAAATGATTGCGGCCATGAAGGCCAAGGACAAGGTTCGCCTGTCTATCATTCGCCAGGTCAAGGCCGAGGTGAAGAATATCGAGGTTAACGAGCGCCGCGACGTGACCGAGGAAGACGTCAACAGCATGATCAAGCGTCTGATTAAGCAGACGAGCGAGACGCTGGAGATGTCCATTAAGGCCGGTACCGACCAGGAGCGTACCGACAACCTGACCGAGCAGGTCAAGATTCTGGAGAGCCTGCTGCCCGCGCAGGTTTCGGGCGAGGAGCTCGAGGCTCTGGTCGAGCAGGTCATTGCCGAGCTGGGCGCCACGTCCAAGAAGCAGATGGGCCAGGTCATGGGCGCACTCGGCAAGGCTACCGGCGGAAACTTCGATAAGCCTGCCGCGGCAAAGATCGTCGGCGCCAAACTTGCGTAATTTGTTACGCGGTTTTACCAAACCGCGTAACGGCTCGACGCTGCAAACCCGTACACGCGGCAATCAGACGTTCAATTTCAAGGGCGCGACCATAAGGTCTGCGCCCTTTCATTTCACGTCACCTTGCTCGCGTGTACGGGTTTTCGCTGACTTATGCTCAACAAGGGCGGTTGTATTATTTTCGGCGCTCATTGGGGACAGACTTAAATGAGTACCCAATGAGTGGGTTAAAGGTTGCGGGTTCTTTACGGGAATGTAGCGTGGGCTGCGGAAACGTGGTTCTTTCCGTAAAATAGAGCAATTCGTGTAAACGCAGGGAAGGGACATTCATGGCAGACATGATCGAGATCAAGCATCTCAACAAGTACTTTGGCGACCTGCATGTGCTCAAAGATATCAATCTCACCGTCAAGCGCGGCGAGAAGCTCGTAATGATCGGGCCTTCCGGCTCGGGTAAGTCGACGCTCATCCGTTGCGTCGATTATCTGGAGGAGCCCACGTCGGGCGAGGTCGTCATCGACGGTACGCCGCTCACCAAAAAGAACCACCTAGAGATGGCTCGCAAGTATAGTTCCATGGTGTTTCAGCAGTTCAACCTGTATCCCAACATGACGGTGCTCGGCAACCTGACGCTCGCGCCCATCAAGCTGCAAAAGAAGAGCAAGGAGGAGGCGACCGAGATTGCCATCGCCGCGCTCAAGCGCGTTGGCATGGCGCATAAGGCCGGCGAGTATCCGCAGAATCTCTCGGGCGGTCAGCAGCAGCGCATCGCCATCGCCCGTGCCCTGTGCACCAAACAGCCCATCATCCTGTTTGACGAGCCGACCTCGGCGCTCGACCCCGAGATGGTCCAGGAAGTCCTGGACGTTATGATTGAGCTCGCTCAGGAGGACATCACCATGATCTGCGTGACGCACGAGATGGGCTTTGCGCGCCAGGTGGCCGACCGCGTCATCTTTATGGAGGACGGCCGCATCCTGGAGGAGGGTACGCCCGAGCACTTCTTCGATAACCCCGAGAACCCGCGCTGCCGCGAGTTCCTGTCCAAGATTCTGCACTAGGCGCGGTGATGGACATGACGGATATGACGAGGGCGGCCGTATCGCGCCGTCACTTTTTGCAGCTGGCTGGCGCCGGCATGCTTGCGCTGACGGGGACCGCGCTTGCCGGTTGCGGCCACTCCACCAGCGGCGAGGGCTCCGACAAGGGGTCCAAGCTTGCGGCCATCAAGTCGCGTGGCTATCTGAATGCCGGCGTTAAGAAGGATGTTCCCGGCTACGGCTATTACGACACCGCCAAGGGTCGCTTTGAGGGCATGGAAGTCGATTTGTGCTATCAGATCGCCGCTGCCGTCTTTGGCGTGAGCTACAAGGAGGCCCGTGCCCAGGAGCTTGTCGAGTTTACCGACGTAACGCCCAAGACGCGCGGCCCGCTGATCGATAACGGTCAACTTGACGTAGTCGCGGCGACCTACACCATCACCGACGAGCGCAAGAAGAGCTGGGATTTCTCGACGCCGTACCGCACCGACTACGTGGGACTCATGGTCAAGAAGCGTTCGGGCTTTACCTCGATTGAGGACCTGGACGGCAAGGTCATCGGCGTGAGCCAGGGTGCTACCACGCAGGGCCTGATCGAGCAGATGATCAAGGACAACGGCTTTAGCTGCAAGCCCGAGTTTAGGGCCTTTAGCGGCTACCCCATCATCAAGAGTTCGCTCGACGCCGGCAATATCGACGTCTTTGCCATGGACCGCTCCACGCTGGCCGGTTACATGAACGAGACCGTTGAGTTGCTGCAGCCCGAGGTCAAGTTTGGCGAGCAGGGCTACGGCGTGGCGACCAAGAAGGGCTGCGACCTTTCGGCCGTGGTCGATCAGGTGATTTGCGATCGCCTGGCCGACGGCTGGCTCGACCAAGAGGTCAAGACCTGGGGTCTTGTATAGGCGCATCGTCCAAGGAAGGAATCAAATGCTCGAAGGATTATTTGACGCCGACCGTTGGTCGACGACATTTCAAAACATGGGGCCCTTCTGGGAGGGCTTTGGCGTGACGCTGCAGGTGGTCGTTGCCGGTCTGCTGTTGTCTCTGGTGCTGGGCACGCTGCTGGGCGTGTTCTCTACCACTCGCTCGCGCGTGCTGCGCGCCATAAGCCGCGTGTACGTGGAGTTTTACCAGAACACCCCGTTGCCCGTGCAGGTGCTCTTTATGTACATGGCCGGTCCGCAGTTTTTGCAGGCCATAACCGGTGCCGACCAGCCGGTGCGCATCGCGCCGTTCGTGCTGGGCTTCTTGGGTGTGGGCCTGTATCACGCGGCCTACATTTCGGAGGTCATCCGCACCGGTATCGAGGCGGTTCCGCGCGGTCAGATGGAGGCGGCACAGAGCCAGGGCTTCACCCGTGCGCAGGCGTACTGGTACATCGTGCTGCCCCAGACGTTCAAGATCATTCTGCCGCCGCTGTGTAACCAGGCGCTCAACCTGGTCAAGAACACGTCGGTGCTGGCACTTGTGGCCGGCGGCGACCTTATGTACCGTTCCGACAACTTTGTGAGTCTGTACGGTTACCTGCAGGGATACATCGTCTGCTGCCTTATGTACTTCATCATCTGCTTTCCGCTCGCCATGCTGGTGCAGTGGCTCGAGCGCCGCTCCAAGGAGCGTCCGCGCGGCGTGAGCCTGGCCGAGCTGGGGCTCGATAACGTAGAGGAGGCCTAGCGCATGGAAATCTTCAACGCGACCAACCTGCTCTACATTTGGGGCGGCTTTGTTAAGACAATCGAGATTTCGGCGCTGTCGATCTTTTTCTCGCTCATCTTTGGCACGGTGCTGGCGCTCGTTAAAAGCTATGCGCCCCGTCCGTTCCGTATTTTGGTGAGCGCCTATATCGAGCTGTTCCGTTGCACGCCGAACCTGCTGTGGATCCTGTTTATCTACTTTACGGTGCAGGGTTTGGACATTGTGATTTCGACCATCGCCTTTACGCTGTTTACCAGCGCTGTTATGGCCGAGATTGTGCGCGGCGGCCTCAACTCGATTCCGCGCGGCCAGTTTGAGGCAGCGCAGAGCCAGGGCTTTGGCTTCTTTGCCACTATGCGCTACATCATTCTGCCGCAGACGTTTAAGACGATCATTCCGGCGCTGTTTAGCCAGTGCACGACCGTCATCAAGGACAGCTCGTATCTTTCGGGTATTAACGTGGCGGAGCTCATGTACACGGCGAACGTCGTGATGGCCCACGCGATTGACTTGTCGCAGGTGCTTATGCTCTACGGCCTGGTGTTTGCGATGTACTTTGTGCTCAACTTTGGTATCTCGCTGCTGGTGAGGGCATATCAGAGGCGAATGGTGGCAGCGTAGAATGTGACAAAGGGACAGTCCCTTTGTCACATAGAGAAAGGAATCGCGATGAGCGATCTGGAGAACAAGAAGAGTCCTGTGGTCATTACCATCGCGCGCGACTTTGGTGCCGAGGGCCACGAGATTGGCCGTATCCTTGCCGATGAGCTGGGGATTCCGCTGTACGATAACGAGCTGCTGGTGCGTGCGTCGCTGCGCGCGGGCGAGTCGCTCGACAAGATGGCCGCCTACGACGAGCGTCTGGCCGTGGAGAACA
Source organism: uncultured Collinsella sp. (assembly GCA_900546375.1). Taxonomy (GTDB): domain Bacteria; phylum Actinomycetota; class Coriobacteriia; order Coriobacteriales; family Coriobacteriaceae; genus Collinsella. The sequence continues at coordinate 153,360 of URCO01000001.1, read as the reverse complement.
TGGCGTTTCTGCCCGACCGCTACGATGCGCGTTCGTACTCGGACAAGTTGTTCCAAAAGATGAGCCAAGTAATTTTGGATCTGGGCGAGACCGAGAGCTGCATTATCGAAGGCCGTCTGTCCGATTATCTGCTGCGCAACAACCCCAACCACATCGCCGTGCTGGTGACTGCGCCATTTGAGGACCGCGTCGAGATCGTGCGCAAGAAGCGCAGCCTCAACAAAAAGAAGGGCGCCAAGCTGGTCAAGCAGCAGCAGAAGGCGCGCGAGGCGTTCTATAAGCGCTACAGCGCCGGAAAGTGGAAGATGACGAGTGGCAAGGACATCGTCGTCAACCGCGCCAAGCTGGGCCGCGAGGGTTGCAAAGACGTTATCGCCGCTGCCTACCGCTACAAAGTGGCGCAACTCGAGGCTTAACCGACTAAAAACCACCACAAAGGGGGCAGGCACCTTTGTGGTGGTTTTTGTTTTAGGTAGAGAAAGTCAACTGGTTCTGCCGGGGCCGATTGCTCAAAGAACTCAAGGATGCTCAAAAAACTCAAAGATACTCAAATAAATTATAGATAGTAGGGGCATAATTAAGTTATATGAGTTAAAGGGAGGCTTTATGGCGGCACCGACGGCGTACAGGCAGGCAAATCCATTCACGCCGATGTTCGGACGTGTACCGGCGTATATGGCCGGCCGTGAGCAAATCATCGATGATATGGTGCTGGCGTTTGAAAATGACGACTCCGATCCCAATCTTTGCTCGGTTTTCTATGGTGCGCGTGGTACAGGTAAAACGGCGCTTTTGGCATATCTGTCGTACCGCGCCCAGCAAGAGGGCTGGATTACAGCGAATGTGACGGCCTCGGAGGGGATGCTCGAAGACATTTTGCAGCGCCTCAACGAATCAGCCGCCCATCTGATCGAAAAGCCCGCTTCTAGGCGTGTGAACAGTGTCGGCATTGCCCCCGTAGGAAGCATGAGCTGGGAAAACATCGATGTTGAATTTGAGGGCGCTAACTGGCGTACTAAGATGAACGCTTTGTTTGCTCAGCTTGAAGCGACTGACACCGGGGTGCTTATCGCCGTTGACGAAGTGGATGCATCGTTTGCGCAAATGACGGAGCTTGTTACTACCTACCAGCACTTTGTAAGCGAGAATAAAAAGGTAGCTTTGCTTATGGCGGGGCTGCCGTTTCGCGTGCTGGCGCTGCTGACGGGGAAATCGACATCATTTCTTCGTCGCGCGGCTCAACATTCGCTGGGATCAATTTCACCGACTGAGGTAAAAGAAGCGTTTCGACTAACGATTGAGGACGGCGGCAAGACGATTTCTGATGAGGCGATCGACCTTGCTGCCAAGGCGATCGATGGTTTTCCATTTATGTTCCAGTTGGTGGGGTATCGGGCATGGAATGCTTCGCGCCAAGCCTCCGAGGTTTCTATTGAGGATGTCGAACGAGGCGCGAAACTTGCGCAAGAGGAGCTGGAATCGCGAGTTTTCGCTTCAACAGCGGCGGAACTTTCACGAGGGGACCTTGAATTTCTTCGTGCAATGAATCCGGTTGGGACGACGACCAGGCAAGAGCTGGCAGCGAGGCTTAAGAAGAGTTCCGGTTCGATTTCAACGTATAAAAAGCGTCTGGTAGAGGCTGGGGTAATTGAAGAGCCTCTACAAGGACGTTTTGAGTTTGCATTGCCAGGCTTCGGCCGATATGTCGCATCGCTTTACTAGAGGGTCGTTGCTGCGAAGGATCGCTTCGTGTCCCTTTACTGTCTCGATCTGTAACAATAAGCCTGCTTTTAGGGGCCTATCTGTTACAGACTGAGACAAACTGGCAGAGTGGCCTTCTGCTCCGCTCAAACCACCGCAAAGGGGGCCTTTGTGGTGGTTTTTGTTTTAGGCCGAGGGGAAGGCTTTGGTGAGACCGGCGCGCGTTTGCGTGTCGGTCTTTTGGTAGATAGAGCTCAGGTGGCGCTGTACCATGCGCATCGAGATGCCGAGTTCCTCGGCAACCTGCTTGAGCGGGCGTTCATCCTGGGTCACGGCCATGAGCACGTCGACTTCGCGCGGGGTGAGGGCGTGGTTGGCGATGAAGGCCTGGCGTTGCTCCTCGATGGTGGGGGCGGCGAGTGCTTCTTCTGCCAGCTGCTCGCGCTCGCGCTCCTGCTCGGTTTGGGGTAGGCGGAACAGGCCGGCTGCCACGAATGCCGCGCAGGCGGCGACGAGCAAAACGAGCGCACCGATCATGATGAGAGCAACGTTGCCCGAGGTCACGAGGGCAAGCGAAATGCCCGATGTAGTGAATGCGCATACATTGTTGGCGGCGCGGCCCATGCTGGCCCAAAGGGCGGGCGCATGCATGCGCGGTGCTAACTGCGTAAAGGTGGCGGTAAAGAACGTGACAAAAAAGCCGGAGCTCAGGTAAAAGACGACAAGGCCCAGGTTGGGATCGGCGCCGGCCTCCACGGCCAGGATGGAAATGGTCGAGAGCACGGCGATGCCGAGCATGACAAGTCCCATGTAGCGGCGCTCGGCAAGATCAAAGATAATGCCGGCGGCAAGGCCGCTCGCCGCCAAAAAGAGGCGCGGCCAGGTTTGCACGGCAATGGTGCCATGGGCGTTGGAGAGCGTGACCACGTTGTCGAGGGTGGAGAACAGACAGGCAAGAATCATGACGAGCGCGATGCTCCAGCATGCCTGTTTGGCGAGGGCGTGCGAAGGTTCGACAAAGGGATTGATGGAGGGGCTGGAGCTCTCGGCGGCCTTTTGGGGAACGACGCTGAGTGCGGAGATGGCGATAGTCGCTATGCCAAGGACGATGAGCTCTGCGATACCGCCGCAATTGAGCAGGTTGACGGCGAACTGCATCAGGATGCCCGCGGCATAGGCCGCTCCCGCACCGGTGGCGAGCTTGGGGTCATCTTGGAATGCCAACGAAAAGGCGTTGTGAGCAGCGGCACCCAGCAGGCCGAGTCCAAAGAAGGCCACGCAGCCCAGAATCTCGAGGGCAAGCGGACCCGTGGGGGACTGGATCTGGGTCAATCCCAGGATGGCGATGGGAACAGCGGCGTTGGCGGCTGCCAGTGAGTGGCCTTTGCGCTGTGCGAGCCCGAGCAGCGGCGCGTATCCGATAAAGCCGAGTACGCTCGCGCCCAGAATAAAGCCCTGTGCGGTCACAACGCGTTCGGCACCGGCGAGCAGCCCGACGTTGACGTCGAAGCGAAACTCGGCGGCAAGGAAGACAAAGGTAAAGAGCGCGAGGGCTAGAAGCGCGTTGATTTTAGGCTTGCTCAGGTTCAAGAACGGTCCTTTGAAGAACGGTCCTTTGGGTGGACGGAATAATCATGCCCTCGATTGTAGCGCCCTAAGGCGAAGACACCGACAACGAAATCCATTCGAATGAAACCGCAGGTAGCCATAGGGGTTCACATCTACGAACCTAGGCGTATGCGATTGCTTGGCACATGGTGAGACTAGGAAAACCACCACAAAGGGGACAGGCACCTTTGTGGTGGTATGGTCCATCGACCGAGGGAGGCCCCTATGAACGGAAGCCATTTTGACAAGCAGACCCAGCGCGAGCGCACTTGCTCGCTGGTTCACGGTTCGTGGAAACGGGCGGGTGCCAGGCTGGCGTGCGCCGGCGCGTGTGCGCTCATGGTCGGTCAGCTGCTACTGCCGAGTGTTGCCTTGGCAGCCGATTGGATCAACGTGGGCGGCACGCAGTACAACGCGGGCGCTGCCGTCAGCGACGATGCGGGCACGTGGTCTTGGAACGGTGCCGACGACATGCAGCTCAACGGCTATAACGGCGGCGGCATCAGCGCCGAGGGTAATCTCAATATCGGCGTGACCAACACCAACACCGTTACGGCCGATGCTGGCCAGAGCGCCATCGAGGTCTCGGGCGGCAACCTTGCCATAACGGGCGGCGGCACGCTCAACGCGACGGGCCAGACCGACGTCATCACGGCGGCGGGTGACGGTATTATTGGCGGAGATGTGACCATCGACGGCACCACGGTCAACGTGACGGCGACGGGTACGGATGCGAATGGCGAGGAGTGCGAGAACGCCGAGGCCATAACTACGTTTGGTGGCGACGTGACCATTAAAAACGGCGCGACTGTCGATGTAAAGGCGGGACGTGCGACGGAGTCCGGCGACGGGTACTGCGGTTACGTGACGGGCATCTATGCCACTAACGGCGCACCCAGGGGAGATGGCGAGTTTACATGGGAGCATGACGGACAGAGCAACAAGGGCGGTCGCGTGTCAATTGGCTCTGGCTCAAAGGTGACGGTCAAGGCCGAATCCACCCTGGAATCTCAGGGAATTGTGTCCCGTGTCAACAACGGCGCCGCGCGTGTCGAGATTGCAGGCGATTCGCTCGTGACCGCGATTGCCGACGCTTCGGGCGGCAACTGGGGTGCCGTGGGTATCGAGGCGGCCGGAATGGGCGACGATGCCACTGCCGATATCATCATCGATGGAAAGAACACGTTTGTGACCGCGATCGCCAGCGCCTCGAAAGATCGGTATTCTAATGACACGTACGGCCTGCATACCAGCTCGGGGAGTGCGATCGAGGGCGGAAGCATCCAAATTAAAAACGGCTCCGTTGTTGCCCAGGGCAGCGATGGAGCGATCGTTGCCGACAACTTCACGACCGCCAACGGCCCCGCTGGCATGATCGTTATCGGCGAGGGAGGGAAGATCGTGCTTCCCGTCAACGGCGTGGTGCGTGACTACCAAAAGCTGGGTGCCCGTCCCATGGCGCTGGGCAACCGATTTGAATATTCTGATTTTTGGGGACAGACGATTGGTGAGCCCGGCGAAGGCGTTTTGAGGGCCGATCGCGATGCGGACAAGATCGCCAAGGTCGCGCATATCGTATTCGACGGAGGTGCTACGCCTGCTCCCGATCCGGCACCGACTCCCAAGCCGCAGCCGGGAGGCGAGGGCTCGACGGGCACGACGGGGGCGACGACCCAAACTTCGACACAGACTGGTTCGGCCGTGAATGTAAAGCCTGCTGCCGCTAAGGTATCCGTCACGGCTTCGAAGGCGACGGCCTCTACTCTCGCGGCCACGGGCGATAGCGCCGCGTTGAGTGTTGCCGCCATGAGCGTCGCTGGTGCCACGGTTGCAGCCGCCGGCATCGCCGCCGCGCGTCGTCGCGAGGAATAGCAATTTTGCCTAGGGCATGCAGGGCATAAAACCTCGGTGCGCTTGATTGAGCCGCCGCGCAGGGATTTGCGTCCCCGCGTGGCGGCTTTTGCGTTTGCGCAGGTAGGGACGCGGGTTCGCATGTACGAACCTAGGCGTGGCGCCCGGTTTGCCGCACTGTGATGTCATGGAAACAAACCTCGATGAAGGAGGACGACATGCAAGGACAACATTTTGCCAAGCAGACGCAGCGCGAGCGCGCTTGCTCGCTCGTTCACGGTACTTGGCGTTGCGCGGGTGTGAGGGTCGCCAGCGTCGGTGCGTGCGCGCTCATGGTCGGCCAGCTGTTACTGCCGAGTGTGGCGCTTGCGACCGAATGTGCGGATTCTGCTGCTACGACGGGTGAGGTCGCTGCGGCTCCTGCGGCGCCGGCGGCTACGGTGGATGCGAATGCGGCGACAACACCGACAACCGAGGCTGCTCCGGCAACTCAGAACGAGGCCGATACTCAGCAGGTATCTTTGGCTGACACCGTCGAAGGGGCTGGCGATGCAATGCCCGCCGAGCAAAACGCTTCCAGCAACAACGCCGCCATGCCGGCAGACAACGCCATTATGCCCTGCGGTGTGACCGACGTGACGGGTGGGGGTGGCGTGACAATCGACACGAACGTCGAATCCTACTACAGGGAATGCGAGCTTCCACCCGAGATTTCTCTTACCGGAGGCGGTAGTTTCTCATGGGATTTTGGACCGGTCCCAGATGAGGTGGCGGATAAGCTATCAAACGCATCCGAAACTAAGTATTACAAGGCAGATGCCGCTACTGGCGCGCTTGTTGAAGTCGCCGATCAGTCTCAATCGAACGTGACGATTTCCATTGCGCCATATGAAGGGCAGATGCGCGCGACGCTGACCCTGACGGGTGGCGACTTTGTAGACGGAAACTATGCACTCATCCGCAACGAGGATGTGCCGTTTACTTCAACGTTGACGTTCGACGGCACCGACTATAATGATGGCATCCTCATCGGCGATCCTGATAGCACCTCCGATAAACCAGCTCAAATCGTTATCCATGAAACAAGGACCGATTACTACCTGCGCTACAACTTCAACACCGTGGTAAAGCTAGCTGCTCATGGACAGGCAATCAATGGCGTTGATTTGGGTTCAGGATATATCGGCTATCGTGCTGGGGATACTCCCGCTCCAACCACTCATGTACCATACGCAGATTACGACAAGTATGAAATTGCTTACGAGTGCTGGGAGGAGATGGACAACAGCGACCCCACGGATCTTCATCCCGTCGCCTTCTGGTATTCCGACGAGGGCATGTACACACCGGGCATGAAGCGAATCGACAAGTTCGAAGAAGGCAAGCACTACATGCATTCTGTCATGCTACGCCAAAAGAACGGGTATGAGTTTGCCAACGGCTGCACTGTGGCAATCAATGGCGAGCCACTTAACGCCATGAGTGTTCAGAAAGTCGAAGGTGGTCTGTTCCTTGCGCCGACCACATCGTTTACCTGCGAAAAGGCTCTTGTGTGGCAAGCAATCGACACGGTCGAGATCAATGGCGCTACCGTCACGTTCAAAGACGGCGATAAGCCGGTGTTCACGGGCGCTACGTCCGACGACACTCGTTATTGGTATCAGTGCGAGTTCTGGAATTCTGAGGATGGCGCCGGAGTGAACTCGGCATGGTTCTGGGATCAAAATATCGAGAACCACATTGATACGTTTGAGGCTGGGAAGACCTACAGCTACGGTTTTTATCTCAAGTCGCATGAGGGTTTCTACTTTACTCGTGACACTAGGGTCACAATTAACGGCAAGACTTATGGCTACTGGTGGAACGAATCCGATGCGGAGAATCTCGATAGAGACGGTAAGACGACCACCATGTGGGTCTATACCAATCTTACGATGACGCCTGAAGCAATGCCGACGCCGACGCCGGACCCCAAGCCGACGCCCGAGCCCGAGACCAAGCCCGAGACCAAGCCGGGTCAGGCGCCAACGACCGCCACGATTACTACGACCGTCTCGACCACCAAGACTCCGGCCGTCAAACCCGCTGCCAAGATCAGCGATGCCACCCTCGCCGCAACGGGTGACAGCACCGGACTTGTCGCCGCGGCCATGAGCCTCGCCGGCGCCATCGCAGCAGCCATCGGCATCGCCTCAAGGCGCCGCGAGAACTAGGTTTCGGCGGAGGCCCTCGTTTCCACCTCAGCAAAATCTCAATCTGTAACACCAGACTGCCCAAAACGGCTCTAGATGTTACAGATTGAGATGAACCGGCGGGTGGCCAACATAACGTCTCAATCTGTAACGCCTAGCGAGAAATTCGGCCTCTAACTGTTACAGATTGAGACAAACTGGCTGGCCAAGTTCAGAACCGCCACAAAGGTACCTATTCCCTTTGTGGCGGTTTGCGCAGGTAGAACGGTAGGTTCGTATATATGAACCTACCGTTCGCTTTGTTTTTGGACAACGATTACGCTGGATGACTTTTGGTTTGCAGGAAAGGAACGACCATGAGGTGGACTACTGTTCGAGCGCTTTGCCGCCGCCTGACCGTTGCCACGGTGACCCTCGCGATGGTGACGGGTTCGTTTCCCGCGGGCGCGTTTGCCGAGGCCCTCAACACCGATAGCACCTTTGTGCAGACGGATAATGGCCATGCGGACGACGCCACCTCCGCCGATTCGGCTGACGCCCAAGCGTCAGACTCTGCTTCCGCCGACCCCACGCCCGATGCCGGCGCTGCCGACCCCACAGCGCTCGATACCGGTGACGCCCCGACACCTCCGGCCTCCGAGATCGCATCGGCGGCGGGCCTGACTGGCGCCGGACAGACCGAGAGTACGCCCGTGGGCACGCTCGCCACCGACCTGGTCGAGGGCAAGGAGCTTGCCGAGCAGCAACAGCAAGAGGAGGCTTCTGGCACCGAGGCGACCTGGAACGAGGAACTTGAACTCTGGGCAACCTCGAAGGGCGCCACGGGCGTAAAAGGTGAATACGATGATGGCTACGTGGCCGGCGAGCAGACTCCCGCTCAGTATTACTTCTCAATTGATAGCCTCACTAACGAAATCTCGATCGAGTACGGCGACTCGGGCATCACCACGCTGGAGGTGCCCTCGACCATTGACGGCAAGAATGTCGTGAGCCTGGCGGGCATGGGAAGTGCCGCGCTCACGTCGGTTACCTTCGCCGGCGATTCGCATGTCCGCAAGGTGGGCGGCCTGGGAGGCAGCAGCATCAAGGAAATCGCACTGCCCGATTCGGTTGAGGAACTGGGCTGGAATGCGTTTACCGGAAGCAAGACACTTCACACGGTGACCTGGCCCAACAACGCGGCCTTTACCACGATTCCCGAGCAGGCCTTTGAGGGCTGCGAACAACTTGACGACAATGTGGTGGCAACGCTGCCGCCTTCGATTAAGACTATCGACTATCGCGCCTTCGCCAATTGCGGCGTACCGCAGTTCTATGTCTCGGACACAACGGTACTCACCTTTACGCAGATCAACGTGCCGGGCACGGTGGAGCGGATTGAGCGCTATGCCTTTGACGGGTGCTCGCATGTGTCGTCGGTGACGATTGGCGATGGTGTCAAATCTATCGGGGCGCTCGCGTTCGCCTCTCTTGATCCTGCGATTGCCGGCAAAGAGATTGTGCTACCCAAAAGCGTGGAAATGATAGAGTGGGGAGCTTTTGAGAACACGAGATACGGAAACGAGACGAACCATAATGCCGTTGCCCTGCGCGTGATGAACCCCGATCTTCAGTTTGGTGAGGCGGGCTATCCGGGCGACTATAATGAGCGCGTGACAATCGATGGCGTAACGTATGCGATTCCCTTTGGTGAAGGCCAGACCATCTATGCCTATGCGACCGATTCGGCTGGCAACCCCTCGATGGTCAAAAAGCTTGCCGATGCCGTGGCCGATCGCAAGGACTCCGTCGATTCCTCGAAGCCTGCCTACACGTTTGAGTGGATGGGCGAGGCGGCCCAGGATAAGACCGAACGCATTGAGCTCGATAGTCTCGATAACATCGATCTGACGGTGAAGAGCGGCGGCAAGACGCTCAAACCTGCCAAGGGCGACAAGGAAAACGACTACCGTATCCAGGGTACAGCGCTCGTGGTGTCGCAGGCCATTGCCGATGCAGACCAGGATCTGGAGATAACGCTCGTGCCCAAAGACAGCCTCAAGCTGGGTGGGGCGACGGCGACGGTGAGGCCTTCGGCCGGCAAGGTCGATATCGACTTGAAGCCTTGGGGCACGGCGACGGTCACGACCAAGGGCGACTACCAGGGTGCCAACCGCGTGCTGGTGTTCCGTACGTCCGACGGCAAACTGGTTGCCGACGGCATCACCTATCTGATAGGTTACGAAGACGACGGCACCACGCCTATCATGAAGGCCGAGACGCCGCGCCTTAAGGCCGGTTCGTACACCATCGTCGCCTTTAACAAGACGAGCTACGACATCCAAGCGACGAGCTATTCCACGTTTAGCCGCCTAGGGCTGACCGTGGGTAAGCATATCGCGCAAAAGCAGGTGAAGATTGAGGACGGCAAACAGCTCGACGTGACGCTCGACGTCCCCACGTTTGACGTGGAGACGTATCGTGCCGAGCGCGGGCTGACGGCGGGCTCGGTTATCGCTGATTCGTCCGCGGTTGTTGGCGCGGAGACCGAGCTGCGCATTCATTACGAGCTCAAGGACAGCCAGGCTGCCAAGATAGAGATTCCGCTGGCCAAGGATGCCGTCGAGGATGTGTCCGCAGGCGCTCGCGAAGCCGGCGCCAGCTCCGATGCCATGTGGGCTGCCACAACTTGGGAGGGCGACAACCTCGTTCTCGATATGAAGAAGAGTGCGGGCGCCGATGTGTTTGTGCGCTTTAAGCCTAAGGCCGCGGGCATCTATGCCGTCTCGCCGCTTATTACGCTGGGCGAGGTGACATTGCCGCTGGGAAGCACCACACTCGAGGTTAGCGGATCGCGCATCGAGGTCGACAACACCGACGTTCACAGCCTGCTGGGCAATGTGGCCTACGTTTATGCAGCGCCGGGCAAGAGCGTGCAGCTCACCGTGGGGACGGGCTCGTCGGCTGCAAAGTACACCGGCAAGACCAATAAACTCGGCCGTGCCAAGATTGAATACGAACTGCCGCAGGATACGCTTGCCGCCGAGCGTGTGACGCTCGAAGCGCGCGTGGGCTCGACCGATGTCGCCGCCGCTGCCGCAGAGGTGACGGCTCGCAATTATGTGCGCTATGTTCCGGGCGCTTCGGTCTGGAACTTTGATGTGACGTATCGTGGCGGTACGCAAAACTTGGTCAAGGACGGCAAGGACACCGGCAAGAGCCTGTGGACCTTCCATCATCTGCCACAAAAGAAGAACGCCTACTGGACCTTTGACATCACGCTCGAGGTGGGAAACGAAGAGGTCGCCGACACGCTCGACCTGTACGTGGACTGCGTGGATGGCAAGACGGTGACGATTCCTCTGACTCAAAAGTCGCGCGAGGGCACCCGTGTGCGCTATGTGGCGGAGTATGTGGACGAGGGATATCTCAAGCTGCTCGACGAGTTTAACAAGGCGAATGACTCGACCTATGTGAACTGCGGCAACTTTGAGCAGATCTTTATGCCGCAGACCTACCGCATCTCCAATGCTCAGCTTATGACCATGCTGAGTTTTGACGCCAACGCTTCGGCCAAAAAGCATTCCGCCGCGGCCGAGGAGCGCCAGCAGGAGTTCTCGAATGCTGTGCAGCAGTGGCACGAGTATATGATGGATAACTCGTTTAATGATGTCGATGAGGCCTTTAACGACGCGATTGACCAGATGGTCGCCGATGCGTTTGCCGAGGAGGACGAGGACGGTAAAGAGGACGAAGCCCAAGGTGGAGCTGCCCGTAAGGCTCGTCGCGCCCCTGCCGCCAGCGACGGCGAGGGCGATGATGCTGGCAACGACGAGGCCGCGCAGTTTGCGGCTGAGCTCAAGGCCGCGGTCGGCGGGTCGGCGGCGCTGCTGACCCAGCAGGGCGACAGCTATGGCGTCAATGTGGACAAGATGATCTTTGAGGATGCTTACGGCACCAGCGAGGATTGGTATCAGGAACTCGCGGCGGCCCAGGGCGCGAACGCTGCGGATGCGGCCGCCATCAAGGAGCTCGTCGACCATGCATCGCGAGCGGAGTTTATTGCCCAGCGGGCCGAGGATCTGGTGGGCCAGTCGATGGGTATCGGCCAGCTCAACCAATACGGAAGCTGGAATGACGCAACCGCTGCGGCGCTCAACAAGTGTGCGGGCATTAAGGCCAGCGAGTACAACGGCCAGTCGACGAGCGGGTTTAACGATTTGGGCCAGGCGCTCGGCAGCTCGCTGAGCTACAAGGCGGCTGACGACGATACCGTTAAGGGCTTTAAGGTCGCCGCGCCCGATGGCGAGCAGACGGCCTATATAGAGTCGGAGTTTATCGAGAACTCCAATAACAACAAGAACCAGGCGCTTCTGTTTAACTCGATCGCCATGCAGTGCGACATTCTGGACAACCTGTACGACAACTGGAATGTGGTCCATAGCCTCAACAACTCCAAGGTGCGCGGATGGCTCATGGCCTGGAAGCGCAACGGCGACGTGAGCGCCCATATGAAGCTCATCCGCACGATCCGTTCGCTCAAGAGCTATAAGATCGAGTGCGAGATGTTCGGCCAGGTCTTTAAGACCGATGCGTGGAAGGCGGCCGGCCAGGCGTTTCCCGCGGCGACCCAGGGCATCGGCATCTTTACCGGCATTTACGGCGTGAACGATGCCAGCAAGAACTGGGAGAACGTGAACGTCCGTATGCAGAAGGTGAAGGGCGAGCGCGAGGGCTATGAGCTTCAGCATACGCGCCTGCTTGCCAAGCCAGAGAAAACCGAGGACGACTGGAAGTGCATTTACGCGCTGCGCGACGCCATGGAGAAGGCGCGTGCGTTTGAGGATCTGCTGTATCGCCAGCTCTGCCACGACAGCACCGATGTGGCGGTGGGCTCCATTATGACAATCGCCGGCGTGCTGACGGCCGGTTCGGCGGGTACCGTGGTGGGCGCTGCCTATGACGCGGCTTCGACCAGCGTAGGTTCGGAGCGCGCGATTAAGCTGACCAATGCCGAATGCGCCTACGATGTTGCCTGCGAGCAGGTGGAGCGCGCGTGCCAGAATCGTATTACGGTCAACTGGGGCGAGCTGACCGATGCCGAGGTCTACAAGGCCAACAAGGACGGCTTGATCTCGGACGAGAAGATGCAGTCGATCTTCGAGGCGCGTTATCGCAATGTGCCTGCCAAGGCAGCACCCGACCCTGCGGGCGTGGTGTACGAGGGCCTGCTGTCCAATACGGTTGAAGGCGCGACGGTTGAGCTGTGGAGCGCCGACGATGCGGCCGGTACCAATGCCGTGCGTTGGGATGCCGAGGAGTATGAGCAGGACAATCCGCTTGCAACGGGTGCGGACGGTGCATACAACTGGAATACGCCGACCGGCTGGTATCAGGTGCGCGTGACCAAGGACGGGTATGAGGAGGCGCGTTCGGCTTGGCTGCGCGTGCCGCCGATTCAGACTGAGGTGAACATTGGCTTGGTGTCGAGGGCGGCGCCCGAGGTAGCTTCGGCCCATGCCTATACCGATTGCATCGAGGTTGAGTTTGCGCAGTATATGGATGCGAGCGACGATGCCCTGGTCGCATTGTGCGCGCAGGGCTTGGGCGACGTGACGTATACGTGGCTCGACAAGCAGGACGATCCCAATGGCAAGCCGCTGTCACGCGTGCTGCGTATTCGCTATGCCGATGCGTGTGAGGCGGGCTCGGCGGTGGCGTTTGAGCTCGACGGTGCTCGCAACTACGCCGGCACGGCCATGGCGCGCTGGGCAAGTGGCGAGCTTGTCGTGGGCGTTCGCGCCGACAAGCTCAAGCTCAACGTGGAGCAGGCCGTGACCATGCTTGAGGGCAGTGACTTTGAGCTGGTGGCGCACGTGACCGATAAGGCGGGCAAGCCGTTTGCGGGTGCCAAGGTTAGTGTTGGGCTGGAGTCCTCGGCTATCTGCTCTGTCGATGCCATCCAGGCCGTGACGGGCGAGGACGGAGCGGCGACGTTTGTGCTGCATGGTACTCTGCCCGGTTTGACGACGTTGACGGCAGCGGTGGACGGCACGGCGCTGTCCAAGCAGGTCGACGTTCGTGTGTCTGCCGAGGCGGCGCGACCGGCGCGACCGGTTGCGACGATTGGCGCGACGACGTTTGGCGCGTGGTCGCCCAAGGAGAACTACATTACGGTGCCCAAGGGCACGAAGCTGGAGCTTTCGGCCGAGGACGGCACGACGATTTGGTACACCACCAACGACACCTGCCCCTGCCGCGATGAAGGCCGTGTAAAGTACACCGAACCTATTGCGCTCGATGGCAACACGTATGTGCGCATTGCGGCACAGCGCCCTGGCATGTCGTACAGCGAGTATTCCGAGCGTCTGAACATTACGATTACGGTGACCGATGAGGCGGTACCCGAGCCCAAGCCGGAGCCCGGGCCGGAGCCCGAGCCCAAGCCGGAACCCAAGCCGACACCTGGCGGCGGCGAGCAGGGTGGCGGTACGGATGGCTCTGGTGGCGCCGGGGTCCCTGCGGGCAGTTCGACTTCGACGACGACCACGGTGACGACGGACAAGTCCAAGGGTAAGGGCGAGAACGGCAAGAAGTCCGGCGGCACGGAGCTTGCCAGCACGGGTGACTCCGCCGCGATGACGGTCGCTGCTCTGAGCATCGCCGGCGCAACCGTTGCCGCGGCCGGCATCGCTGCGACCAAGCGCCGCAAGCGCTAAGTTTTGGCGACAGCGCCCATCCTCGGCTTTAGCAAAATCTCAATCTGTAACACCAAGCCAGATATTTGGGTTCCAGGTGTTACAGATTGAGATGAACTGTTCAGCCGCCAACCTAACGTCTCGATCTGTAACACATAGCGAGGAATTTGGCCTCTAACTGTTACAGATTGAGATAAAGAGGCGGCGGCGGGCGCAATATCTCGATCTGTAACAGTTACGATGCTCAACAGGGCCTAACTGTTACAGATTGAGACAAACGCCGGAATTAGTTTGCCGACCAGGCCCCCAACCACCACAAAGGTGCCTGTCCCCATCGTGGCGGTCGGGCGGCCGGCATAGAAAAAGTCCCCGCCGGGCGTGTGCTCGACGGGGACTTTGCCGTTTGGTGGCTAGCGCTGCAGGTGATTACTCGCCCAGCAGGCTCTTGGTGATCGAAGCGGCGGCCTTCTTGCCGGCGCCCATCGCCAGAATGACCGTAGCGGCACCGGTGACGATGTCGCCGCCGGCCCAGATGCGGGGATCGGTGGTCTGGCCGGTCTCCTCGTCGGCAACGATGTAGCCCCACTTGTTGAGCTCCATCTTGCCGCCGATCTTGGCAGCGAAGGGGTTGGCGTTGGTGCCGATAGCCGAGATCGCGACGTCGCAGGGGATCTCCTCGATGGCGCCCTCGATGGGCACCGGACGACGGCGGCCGGACTCGTCGGGCTCGCCGAGCTCCATCTTCTGGACCTTGACGGCGCACACGGAGCCGTCCTCGCCAGCGACAAACTCGAGCGGGGAGACGAGCGGCAGAACCTCGACGCCCTCGGCCTTGGCATGGTGCAGCTCGGCGCGACGGCAGGGCATCTCGTCCTCGGTACGACGGTAGGCGATGATGGCGTGCTCGGCGCCCAGGCGCTTGGCGGTACGGACGGCGTCCATAGCCACGTTGCCGCCACCAAAGACGACGACGTTCTTGCCATGCTTGGTGGGGGTGTCGTACTCGGGGAACTTGTTGGCCTTCATCAGGTTCACGCGGGTGAGGTACTCGTTCGCGAAGAAGACGTTGGGCAGGTTCTCGCCGGGGACGTTGAGGAACTTGGGCAGGCCAGCGCCGGTCGCCACGTAGATGGCGTCGAAGCCCTGCTCGAACAGCTCCTCGGCCGTGGCCATGTTGCCCACGACGGAGTTGTACTCAAACTTGACGCCCATGTCCTCCAGGCCGTCAATCTCGCGCTTGACGACTGCCTTGGGCAGACGGAACTCGGGGATGCCGTAGACCAGCACGCCGCCGCCGGTAAAGAAGGCCTCAAAGACGGTGACGTCAAAGCCGTTGCGGGCGAGCTCGCCGGCGCAGGTGATGCCGGACGGGCCAGAGCCGACGACGGCGACCTTCTTGCCGTTCTTGGGGGCCATCTTGGGCGTGGAGGCGAGCTCGGGGCGGTCACCCAGGAAGCGCTCGAGCTGGCCGATGGCCACGGGCTCGGACTTCTTACCACGGATGCACTTGCCCTCGCACTGGTTCTCCTGCGGGCAGACGCGACCGCAGATGGCGGGAAGCATGGAGTCCTCGCGGATGGTATCGAGGGCGCCGCCGAAGTCCTTCGCGCGGATTTGCTCGATAAAGCGGGGGATGTTGATGTTGACGGGGCAGCCCTCAACACAGAACGGCTTCTTGCAGTTGAGGCAGCGCTCGGCCTCGGCCAGCGCCATCTCCTCGGTGAAGCCCTTGTCGACGGGGCGGAAGTCGCAGGCGCGCTCGGCAGCCGGCTCCTCGTTATCGGGGGTGCGGGGCGACTTCATATCGGCAACGAAACGACCATTAACTAGTGGCATGCGCAGCTCTTTTCCTCATAGGCCTTGAGGGACTCGCCCTCTTCGGAACGGTAAGCGGCCTGGCGGGCACGAAGGTCATCCCAGTCGACCAGGGTGGCATCGAAGTCGGGGCCGTCGACGCAAGCGAACTTGGTCACGCCGCCCACCTCGACGCGGCAGCAGCCGCACATGCCGGTGCCGTCAACCATGATGGGGTTGAGCGACGCGGTGATGGGGGTGTCGTACTTCTGGGCGGTGAGGGTCGAGAACTTCATCATCGGAACGGGGCCGACGCAGAAGACCTGGCTCACGGCCTTGTCCTGCAGCAGGCGCTCCAGCGGAGCGGTGACAACGCCCTGCTCGCCGTAGGAACCGTCGTCGGTAGTGATGTGGATGTGGTCCTCGTCGAGGAGCTCGCGGAACTGGTCCTCCATGAGCAGGAGGTCCTTGGTGCGGGCGCCCATGATGGCGTGGACCTCATGACCGGTCTCGACCAGGTGCTTGGCGACCGGGAAGGCAATTGCCAGACCGACGCCGCCGCCAATGACGGCACAGGGGCCCTCAGCCATCTCGGTGGGAACGCCCAGCGGGCCCACGACGTCGCGCAGCGACTCGCCGGCCTCGTAGGTGGAAAGCATTTCGGTGGTCTTGCCGATCACCATGAAGATGAACTCGACCCAGCCCTCGTCACCGTTCCAGCCGGCTAGGGTAAACGGGACGCGCTCGCCCGTCTCGTTGGCGCGAACCATGAGGAACTGTCCAGCGTGCGCATGCTTGGCGATTGCGGGCGCCTCGATGCGGAACTTGAACACCTTCTCCGAGAACTGCGTCTTCTCCAGGATCTTATACATAGAACCCCTCTCTTGTTAGGGCTGCCGAACCGTGCCTCCACGGAAATGGGCGGTAGCCCGAATAAAACCGTACGCGCACAGGCGCTGTGCAGACATACGGTGCAAATTATACCCTCATGGACATGTCGCTTACGTGTATCTTTGGCAGGCGGGAAAAGCGACCTACCAAAAAGGGACAGGTTTATTTTGGTAGGTTTTATCAGGCAAAACGGCAAAGGGGGCCGGTCTCGCGCATCGGTGAGGCCGGCCCCCTTTGGAGCTCTGCATATGTATGGCGGCACAGGACTTATTGCGATGCGGCCGCCGCGGCGTTTTCGCATATAAAACCCGCCAAAATAAACATCCCTAAATGGTAGGTTTTAGTGCTTGCCGTTGGCGGAGGCGGAGCCGTTGACGTGGTCGCGGGCGTAGACTACGCCGTGTACGATCGCCAGGCCGGCGGCGTCGGCGGCGCGGGCGCAGGTGTCCTGGAAGTCCTCGGCCTCGCGGGCGCGCAGCTGCTTGAGCACGTAGTCTGCGACAGCCATCTTGCCGGGAGGGTTGCCGATACCGGTGCGGATGCGGCTGAAGTCGCGACTGCCCATCTTGTCGATGATGGAACGCAAGCCGTTGTGACCGGCGTGGCCGCCGCCTACCTTGACGCGTACGTCGCCGGCGGGAATGTCGAGCTCATCGTGGATCACGAGCAACTCCTCGGCCTTGATCTTGTACTCGCGGCAAAGCTTGGAGATGGGACCGCCCGAGGTATTCATGTACGACTGCGGCTTGACCAGCACAATCTGGCGCTTACCGCCCTCTTCCTCGGGATCGTTGATGTTGATGAGCGCGACCTCGGCGCCTGCCTGGTTTTTCCAGTACGTGACACCGGCCTGACGGGCCAGCTCGTCGATTGCCTTAAAACCGGCGTTGTGGCGGGTCTCGGCATACTCATCGCCAGGGTTGCCAAGTCCGGCAACCATGCGAATCTTGAGCGGCTGTGCAGCTGCCATGTGCTTCCTTTCGTCGATTTGTCGCCTGCTATGGTGAGCGACCCCGTTGCTGCTGTCAAATGGAGGGTGAATGAGGCTGCATGAGGGCGTTGGACAGTCGTCAGAAGCCGGGGTGGACAGTTAGTTCAGATTTGTATAAACCAAGAGGTCTTCGACTGCCAAAATTGGGACCGCGGAACTGCCACGGCGCTTTGGAGAGCACATTTTGCGCTATTTCAGATCTTTCGAGTCTTCAAATGAGGTGATTGGCGCCGGAATGGCGGCAAACTACCTCGATATTAGCCGTCTGTTTATACAAATCTGAACTAACTGTCCAGCCATGCTAGGTAACACTGGGTAAAAGTCTTTTAGACCGGCGCGAGGCCGATTCCGGCCCGCAGGGCGTTGAGCCAGGCGGCCTGACGCTTTCGATAGCCCTTGATGCGATATCGGAATCGGACTCCCGCGAGTCGATGCATCGTTTGTGCGAAGGCTTCGAGTGCAACAAGGTCCTTCATTTGGTCACGATTGATAACCAGGACGTGGATACCCATGGCTTTAAGGCCATTGTTACGATTGCCATCGTGGATGCGGGCGTTTTGAAGCTCATGTCCAATTCCGTTGTATTCGTTGTCGACTCCAGCGGCCGGGCAATATAAGTCGCAGATGGCGTAGGGGATGCCCGAGGACATGTTGACCGCAAGGGTGTCGAAATCGACACGATAGTTGAGCAGTAAGCCTCCCATGGGCAAGCTGCAGCACCCGAATCCGCCAAAGCGCATGGGTGCGCCCAGGACGGCGAACATCAATGATTCCGCTGGGGATGCGGATCCGGCCCGGGCGAGTTTGACAGCCGTACGAAATGAGGCGTAGGAACTGCTTTTGGCAAATCGTGCGACTGCCTCGAGCTCTTCGATGGTTGTGGCGGGTTCGCATTTGTAGTGTGCCTGTTCGTAGCGGGTTTCGGCTTGCTTTTCGGGTGTCGGTTGGTCGCCCTGGCAATCGAGGCCGTCCATCGCTTCGAAGCCGTTGGCCTTGGGCCATGTGTCGTCGTAGGCGATGGGGTAAGTTGCCTCGGGCGGAAGTGAGTAGGTTCCGAGCAGCTCCATGAGAAGCATCAAGGTTTTGGCAACTGATTCATTTTTGGAACAAAGCATGGCCGTCATGGCGGGGGACGTTGCGTAGATGTCGGCTTCGATGTGCATGATCGCACCTTGGGGAAGAGGGGCGGTGATGGTGTGCTGGAGGAGCCGTCCGTCGGGCCGTCTGTTGTTGCCGCCCGCAACAAAGAGATCTAGACACTCGGAGTCATCTTCGCTCCAGGCGTCAAGTATTGCAAGGGCCGCAAAGTCTATGGCGTCCTTGTTGGGAACGCAACCTTCGAGGGATTGTGTCTGTTGCTCGTCATCGATGACGTCCCAGGGAAGGGCGGAGTACGCCCGTCGAGCGCGGCGAATTGCGCGGAGGGCGGAAAGATGTGAAATCACGGTCGTCATAGCTATAAGGTACTAATCCGTTGGCGAAGTGATACTGCCGTATCGGTCTTTTCGCTCAAAGGGGTGTCGCGCGCCGCGGGCGGTAGCGTGATCATGTGGAATGCCTTGAAAAAGTGGAGAATGGAGCGATGGGCTGGCCTTGGAGGCATCAGCTGAGGTGGGTGTTGGACAGTTATTTCAGATTTGTATAAGGCGACCGGGGCGTATTGCCGTTGTTGAAGGAATCGGTGGGCAAAATGGGGCCAACGGCATGGTGAAGAGATCCATAGGCGGAGGGATCGAACGGAATTATGCCGGCAAGAGCGCTTTCGACGTATTAAATGGCCCAAACGAATGCCTAAATTAATACAAATCTGAACTAACTGTCCATGGCGGGTTGTCGAGGGGTAGAAAAAGGGTCGGAAGCGAGCCTCCGACCCTTTAAAAACACCAAAGATGATGCGATGCACGCTGGATTACAGCGCGAAGTCGCCGCCGACGAGCGTGGAGACGGGCTCCTCGTGGTAAACGGCGGAGATAGCCTGAGCGAACTCCTCGGCGACCGAGATGGTCTTGATCTTGCCGCCGACCTCGACGGGGATGGCATCGGTGACGAGGCACTCGACGATCGGGGCGTCGTTCAGGCGCTCGATGGCCGGACCGGAGAAGATGCCGTGGGTGGCGCACACGTAGATGTCGCCGGCGCCCATGGCCTTGAGCTCCTTGACGTTGGCGCACAGGGTGCCAGCGGTGTCGATCATGTCGTCGTTGATGATGCAGGTCTTGCCCTTGATGTCACCGATGATGCCCATGACCTCGGCGGCGTTGTGGCGCGGACGGCCCTTGTGGGCGATGGCCAGGTCGCAGCCGAGCATGTCGGACAGCTTCTTGGCGGCCTTGGCACGACCCACGTCGGGGGAGACGACAACCAGGTTGTCGTTGTCGAAGTGCATGTCGTTGTAGTACTGGCCAAACAGCGGCAGTGCGGACAGGTGGTTAACCGGGATATCGAAGAAGCCCTGGATCTGACCCTGGTGCAGGTCGAGGGTGATGATGCGGTCGACGCCGGCGCGCTCGAGCAGGTTGGCGACGAGGCGGGCGGTGATGGGCTCGCGCGGGCCGGCCTTGCGGTCCTGGCGGGCATAGCCGTAGTGGGTGATAACGGCGGTGATGGAGCGGGCGGATGCGCGCTTGGCAGCGTCGGTGGCGATGAGCAGCTCCATGAGCATGTCGTTGACGTTGCCGCCGGCCACGGACTGAATCAGGAAGACGTCGGCGCCGCGGACGGTCTCGTCGTAGCGGGCGTAAATCTCACCATTGGCGAACTGCTTTAGCGTAAGGCCCGAAAGCTCGACCCCAAGGTACTCAGCGATCTTCTGAGCGAGGGGACGGTTGGAGGAACCGGAATACACGCGGATGGACTTGCGCATATTCTCCGACTTCTCGGGATCATTAATCGGCATTACCCTTCTCCTTTATACATCGAATGCCATATAGATGCCTTTTTGCATTGTAACCGTGCGGCGGGGTTATTCGGGTCTTGATAACGTCTTTACCGTCAACGGACACGAACCGACCACTCATCCGGTCGCGCAGGTCAGCATAGAAAAAGGAGCCGTCCCCATGGGAACAGCTCCTTAGATGCTTGGTAAAACGTTATACCTCGTCGTCCTCGTGCAGGCGGCGGCGGTAATCGGCGGCCCAGCCCTCAATATTTACCTGACGGGCGCGGCCCAGTCCGAGCGCGTCTGCCGGGACCGGCTCGGTGATGACGGAGCCGGCAGCCACGAGCGCGCCGTCGCCGATCTGGGCGGGCGCGACCATCATGGTGTCGGAACCGATGAAGGCATCCTTGCCGATGACGGTCTTGTGCTTGTGCACGCCGTCGTAGTTGCAGGTGATGGAGCCCGCGCCCACGTTGACGCCGGAGCCCATGGTGGTGTCGCCGATGTAGGACAGGTGTGGAACCTTGGAGCCCTCACCGATCGTGGACTTCTTGATCTCCACGTGCGTGCCGGCCTTGGAACCGTCGAGCATGTGGGTACCCGGGCGCAGGTAGGCGCGCGGGCCGCAGTCGACGCCGTTCTCGATGACAGCTTCGATGGCGATGGTCTCATCGATGGTGCAGCCACTGCCGACGGTGGTGTCGGTGAGGCGGCTGTTGGGGCCGAGCTGGCACTCCTCGCCCACGGTGACGTGGCCGATCAGGTGCGTCTGCGGCCACACGACGGTATCGCGGCCGATAACGGCATCGGGGCCGATCCAGGCCTGCGTGGGATCGATGAAGGTAACGCCCTCGGCCATCCAGTGCTCGTTGATGCGGTCGCGCGCGATGGCGGTGAGCTGCGCGAGCTGGATGCGGCTGTTGACGCCCAGGCCGTCGCGGTAGTCGTCGCAGTGGAAGATGGAGACTGCCTGGCCGTGGCCCTTGAGGATCTCGAGCATGTCGGGCAGATAGTACTCGGACTGCGCGTTGTCGTTGCCGATCTCGTCAATGTGGGCGGCGAGCTGCGCGCCGTCGAAGGCGTAGCAGCCGGCGTTGCACTCCAGCAGCGTGGCGGCCTGCTCGGGTGTGCAGTCCTTCTGCTCGATGATGCGCTCAATTTGGCCATCGGCACCCAGCTTGATGCGGCCGTAGCCGAAGGGGTCGGGCGGGGTCATGGTCATGACGGTGCAGGCGAGCTCGCCGGTGGCGACGGTCTGCGCGAACTTGGCGACGGTGTCGGCGGTAATGAGCGGCAGGTCGCCGTTGAGCACGACGACGGGGCCTTGCGTGATGCCGCAGGCCTCGAGCGCGACCTTGACGGCGTGGCCGGTGCCCAGGCGCTCGGTCTGCTCGACGCACTCGACCTTGGTGGCGCTGTTGGCGTAGGCGCCGTTGATAAGGGCGCGCATCTCGTCGGCGTGGCTGCCGATGACGACCACGACGCGGCTGCAGCCGGCCTTGATGGTGGCGTCGACGATCCACTGGACCATGGGCTTGCCCAGGATCTTGTGCGAAACCTTGCAGTGGTTCGACTTCATGCGGGTGCCCTCGCCGGCGGCGAGGATAATTGCGGTTGCGTCCATGTGATCTCCTGTTACGTTATAGAGACGTGTGTTTGGAAACGATACACGGCACAATATGATACCGCAGGCATATGATGAGCGCGTAACGATTGACGCGTGACGGCCGGTGTCGCTGCCGCCGGCGTGGTGTTTGCGCTGGTTGTGCATGGCGGCGGCGCTGCGGCGTTGGCGTTTTGCGCGAGGGGATGGGAGGTGCCCGTGGATATCATGCGAGAGGAATCGGGCAACGAACCCGTCGCGGCATTTTCGATGTCGCATCCGGCGGTGCCGGCGCTCTATATTGTGTTGACGCTGGGACTCACCATGTTCTCGATGCAGCCGGTGCTGATTGCGCTGTCGCTTGCGGGCGGGTTGGCGTACGGGTTTGCGACGCGCGGCGCCGCGCGTACGTTGGGGGCGCTTCGCTGGCAGCTGCCGGTGATTTTGATCATCGCGGTGCTCAATCCGCTGTTTAGCGCCTCGGGCTCGACGGAGCTGTTCCGTATTGGCATGCGCGCGGTGTATTTGGAGAGCATGATGTACGGCCTGTGTATGGGTGGGCTGTTTGTGGCGAGCGTGCTGTGGTTTGAGGCCGCGGCGTCGATGCTCGAATACGACAAGGTGCTTGCGCTTTTGGGCAACGCTGCGCCGGTGATCGCGCTCATGATCTCGATGTGCATGCGGCTTATCCCGCAGTTTTTGCGTCGCGGTCGTACGGTACTGGCAGTGCAGGATGCGATTGATGTGCCGGGTCGCGCGCCGGCCGACCCCGTGCGCTCGCGCTTGCGGGCCTCGAGCGTGCTGATGGGCTGGGGCATGGAGGATTCGCTGGAGCGCGCTGACGCCATGCGCTCGCGCGGATGGGGAGCCGCGACGCGTCGCACGACGTACGCGCGGTATCGGCTGGGGCGCGGCGATGTTGCCGCGCTGGTTGGGCTTGCGGTGTTTGGTGCTGCCGCGGTGGCGGTGGCATGGACCGCGACAACGCAGTATTCGTTTTACCCGCAGCTTTCGGTGCCGGCGCCGTGGCTGGGTTATGCCGTGTACGCGGCCTGGATGGTGCTGCCCTGTGTGTTGCATGCGATCGATGAGAAGAGGTTTGGCTGATGGCTCGGTTGGATAGGGGCCCGGTGTCGGGCGCGGCGTGCGGCCCGGATATGCCGGCGATTGAGGTGCGGAGCCTGAGCTTTTCCTACCCTGGGGCTGATGCTGCGGTGCTCGAGGGACTCGACTGGTCTGTTCCCCAAGGTGCATTTGCGCTGCTTGTTGGCGGTACCGGATCGGGTAAGTCGACGCTGCTGTCGCTGCTCAAGCCCGAGATTTCGCCGGCGGGCGAATGCACTGGCGAGCTGCGCGTGCTGGGCGAGAGCGCTGCCGACATGGACGTGCGCGCGTCTGCGGAGCGCGTGGGCTACGTGTTCCAGGATCCCGAGAACCAGATTGTGTGCGAGACCGTGTGGCACGAGATGGCGTTTGGCCTGGAAAACTTAGGCATGTCGCGCGACGAGATGCGCCGCCGTGTTGCCGAGACCAGCTATTTCTTTGGTCTGGAGGACTGGCTTCATCGCGATACCGATACGCTTTCGGGCGGCCGCAAGCAGTTGCTGTCGCTTGCCGCCGTCCTGGCGCTGCGTCCGCGCGTGCTGCTACTCGACGAGCCCACGTCTCAGCTTGATCCGGTTGCGGAGAAGAATTTCCTGCACGCGCTGTTTCGTGTGAATCGCGAGTTGGGCTGCACGGTTGTTGTGGCGACGCATCAGCCGCGCCCAATGCTCGAATACGCGACGTGCGCGTACCGGATTGAGGGCGGACGCGTGTGCGAGGTGGTTGACCTAGCGAGTTTGGGTAGTCGCGAGGGACTTTTGGCTTTGGACTCTTGCTGGCCCGCGCAGGTGGCGGCGACGAGTGCGGCGGCAGCTATTCGCGAGGGCTGGTTTCGCTACGATCGGGCGTCCGGCTGGGTGCTGCGTGGGCTCGATGCGGCGTTCTCGGCTGGCGCGGTGCATGCGGTTGTGGGTGGTAACGGCTGCGGGAAGTCGACAATGCTTTCGGTGCTGGCCAAGACGGTCAAGTTGCAGCGTGGGCATATGGAGCGCGGGGCGGGATCGGCAGCGCTGCTGCCTCAGAATCCCAAGGCGTTGCTGGTTGCCGAGACGGTGCGCGATGAGCTGATGGAATGGGCTTCGACCTGCGGATATGACGAGGCTGTGGCGCGGGAGCGCGCGGCGAGCCTGGGGCTGTCGGGCCTGGATGGGCGCCACCCGTACGATCTTTCGGGCGGACAGCGTCAACTGCTTGCATTGGCAAAACTGCTGCTGATTGGCCCCGAACTGCTATTGCTCGATGAGCCCACCAAGGGCTTGGACCTGGCCAGCCGCCGCATCATCGCCCGCGCCCTGCGTGGCCATGCGGAGGCTGGCGGTACCGTCATCATGGCCACGCACGATCTGGATTTTGCCGAGCAGGTTGCCGATGACATTGCCATGATGTTCGACGGTGAGATTGCCTGCATGGAGCCGCCGGCCGACTTTTTTTCCGACAACGTGTTCTACAGGGCGTGATGGGATGATGGATCATCGCGCCTCGCGCCTACTCACAAAAATGGAGATTCCGCTGCTCCTGGCGGTGCCGGCAGTGATGACTGCGGCGTTGCTGGCGGGCATTGAGCAGGCGGCGCTTGCCATGCTTGTCGTGGTAGCGCTGGTGCTCGCGCTGTTCTTTGCGGGCTACGAGGCGTCGCGCCCGGGCCTGCGACAGATTATGCCCACGCTGGTGTTGGCGGCGTTGGCCGCGGCGGGGCGCATCTTGTTTGGCCCCATTCCCGACTTTAAACCCGTGAGTGCCATCGCCATTATCGCCGGGGCGACACTCGGTCGTCGTAACGGCTTTATAGTCGGCGCGCTGGCGGCGCTGACCAGCAACTTCTTTTTTGGACAGGGCATGTGGACGCCGTGGCAGATGTATGCCTGGGGTCTGGTTGGCTATGTTGGCGGCGCGCTGGCGCATGCGGGCGCGTTCGACCGTGCGGATGGAACCGTGCGCATGCCGGCTCTGTTGGCGTATGGCTTTGCCTCGGGCTTGCTGTATGGCGTCGTGATCAACGCGTATGACATCATCGGTTTTGTGCAGCCGCTCACCTGGGCAGGCGCCGTAGCGCGTCTTGCTACGGCGGTGCCGTTCGACATCATGCATAGCCTCGCGACCTGCGTGTTTTTGGCCGCTCTGTACAAGCCCTGGTGTCGCCGCATCAACCGCGTCGTCGTGAAGTACGGACTGTAGGGCTGGTTGCGTTCCCTTACGAACTTGCGGTGGAATAGTTCTCTTTTTTGGCTGTTTGGGGCCGAAGCAGGAACTATTCCACCGCAACTTATAGGGGGACGAGGTCAGATGATCCCTTTTCCTCCGTCCCCAGGGGATCAGTTGGGGCTAGAACTCTAGCGTGAGGGTGACGGGGCAGTGGTCGCTGCCGAAGATGTCGCCACGGATACCGGTGTCGCGAACGTCGGCGGCGATTGAATCACTTACCAGGAAATAATCGATGCGCCAGCCGGCGTTGTTCTTGCGAGCATTAAAGCGGTAACTCCACCAGCTGTAGACGCCCTCGACGTCGGGGTTTGCCGCGCGCCAGGTATCGGTAAACCCGGCGTTGAGCAGCTCGGTAAACTTGCCGCGCTCCTCGTCCGAAAAGCCGGCGTTGCCGCGGTTGGACTTGGGGTTCTTAAGGTCGATCTCCTCGTGCGCCACGTTAAAGTCGCCGCAGGTTACGACGGGTTTGCCGGTCTCGCGCTCGAGCGCGTTCAAAAAGCCGCGGTAGGCATCGTCCCAGGCCATACGCACATCGATGCGGGCGAGTTCGTTTTGCGCGTTGGGCGTATAGACGTCGACAAACCAAAACTTGTCGAACTCGAGCGCGCAGACGCGGCCCTCGGTTGTGGCTTGGGCGACGAGCTCGGCCGCCTCGCCCTCGCCAGCGTAGGGCAGCAGTGCGTCGGCGTGCAGCACGCGCAGCGGTTCCTGGCGGCTAAAGACCGCAGTGCCCGAATAGCCTTTACGCTCGGCGTAGCTCCAGGTTTGGTGATAGCCGGCCAGGTCGATATCGACCTGGCCCTCCTGCAGCTTGGTCTCCTGCAGCGCCAAGATATCGACATCGAGTTCTTGCGCGATTTGGATAAAGCTCGGGTCCTTTTTGAGCACGGCGCGCAGGCCGTTGACGTTCCACGAGGCGAAAGTGTAAGTCTGAGGCATGGTGTCCTTTCGACGGGGTTGGCAGGCTTAAGATTAGCGCAACAGGGGCGGTGGTGGGCTCCGCGCGTGTCGACCCAAAGGCTGCGCGCCGGGCAAGCGCCCGCCGCCATCCGACCAACAAGGACGGAGGACTCATATGACGCAGGCAATAACGGATCCCAAGCAGGCCTCCGCCGCGCTGGAAGAGCTGTTCGGCACCCACAAGCGCGTGGTCTTCTTTGGCGGCGCGGGTGTTTCCACGGCGAGTGGCATCCCCGATTTCCGCAGCGTGGACGGCCTGTATCACCAGCAGTTTGCCTATCCGCCCGAGACCATGCTCTCGCATAGCTTTTATGAGGCGCATCCGGCCGAGTTCTTCGACTTCTACCGCACCAAGATGATCGCGCTTGGCGCCAAGCCCAACCGCTGCCACACCAAGCTGGCCGAGCTGGAGCGCGCCGGAAAGCTAAATGCCGTGGTGACGCAAAATATCGACGGTCTGCATCAGATGGCCGGCTCGCAGCGTGTGTTTGAGCCGCACGGATCGGTCCATCGAAACATTTGCCAGTCGTGCGGCGCGGTCTATAGCGCCGAGTGGATTTGCTCGCGCGAGCACGAGGACGCCGCGGGTGTGCCCGTGTGTCCTGCGTGCGGCGGGCGCATCAAGCCCGATGTGGTGCTCTACGAGGAGCCGCTCGATGAGCGTGTGCTGACCGGCGCCGTTGCCGCCATCGCCGAGGCCGATGCCCTCATCGTGGGCGGGACCTCGCTCGTGGTGTATCCGGCGGCGGGCCTTACGCGCTACTTTACCGGCGATACGCTGGCCATTTGCAATCTTGCTCCCACCGATCAGGATGCAAATGCCGACCTGCTGATTTCTTGCGACATCGCGGCCGCGTTTGCGTTCTAGCCCGTGTGCGCGGATACAATAGAAAGACTGATTGCAAAGCGACCCCGCCGCCTGCGCCCGAGCGCGGCGGCGCGGGCATTTTAGGAGGATGTTCATGGCGAACGATAGTAAGACATGGCGGTGCGGAAAGTACGAGCTCAGCTTTGACCGCCCGCGCATCATGGGCGTCCTCAACGTGACGCCCGATTCGTTTAGCGACGGCGGGGAGCACTTCGACCCGGATGCCGCTATCGAGTACGGCCTGGCGATGCTCGACGCTGGCGCCGACATCATCGACGTGGGCGGCGAGTCCACGCGCCCCGGATTTACCCCGGTCAACCCCGACGAGGAGGCTCGCCGCGTGCTGCCCGTGGTGCGCGCGCTGGCCAAAGAGGGCGCCATCGTCTCGATCGACACGCGCCACGTGGCGGTTGCCAAGGCGGCCGTGCGCTGCGGCGCCTCGATCGTCAACGACGTGACGGGCTTCACCGACCCCAAGATGGTTGAGTTTGTTAAGACGAGCACCTGCGGCGTCATCGTAATGCACGCCGGTGAGGTCGCCGCACCCGCCCGCACGCACGCGACGGTGCAGCTCGATACCTCGGCTGCGGCGTTTGTTGCCGAGAAGGCACGCGAAGCGGCCGCCGAGGCTGCGCGCGAGGCCGAGAAGCCAGCGCGCCGCCGCCGCGGCAAGCTGCTAGGCGAGCCCAAGACGGAGGCTAAGCTGCCGGGAGGCGTGGTGCAGCCCTCGCTGCCGTTCGGCGATCCGGAACCCGCGCCCGAGCCCACGGACGAGCAGAAGCAGGAGGCATCGGCCGCCGAGCAGGTCGCCCCTGTCGCCGAGGCCGCCACGACCCCTGAGCCCGCGTCGGAGCCCAATGACCACCTGGCCGCCATGATGCGCCGCAGCGCCCGCCGCGAGGAGGCCTACGTGCCCACCTCTCAGCTCCGCCGCTTTACCCTGCCCGATTCGGCGCCCATCATGCGCCGCGTCATGGGCTTTCTGTCCGACCAGGCCCGCACGCTCATCCATGCCGGCGTGTCGCGTGACCGCATCTGCATCGATCCCGGCCCTGGCTTTGGCAAGACGGCCAACGAGGATATCGTCATCCAGCGTGAGACCGCCAAGATGGCGTCGCTGGGCTATCCGCTCATGTGCGCCGTGTCGCGCAAGCGTTTTGTGGGCGCTGTCTCGGGCGTGACCGAGGCCGCCGAGCGCGATGCCGCCACGTTTGGCGTGTGCCTGGGCGCCATCCAGGCCGGCGCCAACATCGTGCGCGTGCACGATGTCACTGGCTTTGCGCAGTTCCTGAACGGTTACTGGGCTGTCGCCAAGCCGCAGCCGCGCCGTGCGTTTGTGGCCGTGGGCTCCAACCTGGGGCATCGTTGCGACAACATCCGCGCCGCGCGCGACATGATCGCCGAGATTCCGCTCACCTGCGTATCCAACTGCTCGCGCATTTACGAGAGCGAGCCGGCCTACGAGACGCGCCAGGATGCGTTTGCCAACGCCGTCATCGAGATCAAGACCGAGCTGGCGCCGCTGGTGCTGCTCGACGAGCTTATGAAGATCGAGGCCGAGCTGGGGCGCGACCGTTCCAAGAAAGCCAAGGTCAACGGCCCGCGCACCATCGACTTGGACCTGTTGTGGATGGATGGCGAGACCCACGGCGGCAAAAAGCTGCGCCTGCCGCATCCGCTGATCGGCGAACGCGACTTTGTGCTGGTGCCGCTCGAGGACCTGATGCACGACCCGGCGCGGTTCTTCCGCTACAACGGCGTCGAGGTCAAGGAGCCCGAGGATCGCGTGGGCCATATCGTGGGCGAATTGGGGCGTATGTAGATGATTGAGATGAATGCTGTAGCCGTCGGTACCGAGCTTGACGCTGCGCGCGACGCGGGTCGCGAGGGTGTGTCCGCGGGCTGGTGCGCTTGGAGCGCGGGCGAGGCGTCGTTGACATTTTCGCTGGTCGTGCGCCCGGACGTGAACATGCATGCCTTCCACGGCCTGCCGTTTGTGGCGGCGATGGGTATGATGGACGCGCTCGTGGGCACGGCGTCGACGCCGGGCCTGGGCCTTGCCGGCAAGGTGGGCATCCAGTGGCCGAGTGACATCGTGTGCGGCGCGCCCGCGTTTGAGACGTCGCTCGCTCGCGTCACCGTCAACGGCGGTGCCGGTGCCGCGGGCATGTTCGGTGCCGTGACGGTGGATATTGAGCGTTCGGCGCTGAGCGAGCTCGGTGTGGATATGGCTGACGAAGCGCTGGTCGAGGAGCTGGCCACCGCCGTGCTGACCCGTGTGGACACCTGGGCGGTTGTTGCCAACACGCCGCAGGGCGCTGCCGGTCCGCTGGCTCCCGTGCTGGGCGAGTACTTCGACATGGTGCCGCTGCTGGGTCGCCAAGTTGCGGCGGTGTCGCCCAACGGCTTGCCGCTTGCGGTTGGTGTATTTGCGGGCCTGGACATCTGGGGTCGTGCGACCATCAAGACCGATGCCGGCGAGCAGGAGTTTCCGCCCGAGGCCGTACGCATTCGCGGGCTGTAGCGCGGGGCGCCAGCGCTCAAAGATAGCGATGACAACGAAGCTCTCCTCGGCTTGCACCGGGGAGGGCTTTTGCGTGACTGTGGGGCGGCATCTCGGTCCTATTCCTCAAAATCGAAAAAATTTCGATTTTGAGGAATAGGCTTGGCGAACGTTTGCGGGGCTGTGACATCGGACGTGCTCGACTTATGCCCCTGTCTTACCCCAGCTCCTGCATGCGGCGGTAGATTTCGCAGATGCCCTTAATGGTGAGCTGTCCGTCGACCACGTCGAAGGCGTCGGTCGAATCGGCGACGATGCCGGCGAGACCGCCCGTGGCGATAACGGTGGCATCCTCGCGGCCCAGCTCGCGCTTCATGCGCGCGACCAGACCCTCGGCCATGGCGGCAGCGCCCACCACGGCGCCGACCTTGATGCACTCCTCGGTATCGCGGCCGATGGCGTGCTCGGGCGCCTCGAGCGGCACGCTAGCGAGCTTGGCGGCACGTGCGGCAAGCGCGTCCATGGAGATGCGGATACCCGGCGCGATCGCTCCGCCAATGTAATAACCGTCCTCATCGATGACGTCGATATTGGTCGCGGTGCCAAAGTCCACCACGATCGCCGGCGCGCCGTAGAAAGTTTCGGCCGCAACGGCGTTGGCGACGCGGTCGGCACCCACGGCCTGGGGGCGCGCCGCGCGCAGCTTGGTCACCGCGGCCGTCTGCGGCCCGATGACGATGGCATCCGCGGCAATGCGGTCGGCCACGGCGTGCCACTCGCGCGAGAGCTGCGGCACCACGCCGGCAAAGGCGATCGCGTCGACCGCATCGAGCGAAAGGCCGTACATCTTAAAGAAACCCATCAGGCGCACGTGGATCTCGTCGGCGGTATAGGAGCGGTCGGTGGGCATGCGCCACGACTGCACCAGCTCGTCTCCGTCAAACAGGCCCATGGCCGTCTGCGTGTTTCCCATATCGATAGCGAGCAGCATGTCTACTCCCAGTGTCGGTGTAAAAGGACGCGCACCATTGTATACGCGCCGTCGACGGCGCTCGGCTGCGATTCGGTTACAGTGATATGGGCTGAGGGGTTTAAATATGAAGGAATTATGCTCTACGAGATTTTCCTTGCCGTTTACCGAACTCCCGCGTAATATTCTTTCTTGCGCACATGAGGCGCCCAGACATTGCGGGGTGGAGCAGTCTGGTAGCTCGCCGGGCTCATAACCCGGAGGTCGTAGGTTCAAATCCTGCCCCCGCGACCAAGAACTTGCAGCTCGTCGGCCTAGCCGGCGAGCTTTTTTGTTATCCCGGGATCGTTTCTTCGGTTCAATTCTCAGCCTCTCAATCAAAGATCTCGATCTGTAACACCAAGACCCGATTTGGGCGGCTAGGTGTTACAGATCGAGATATACCGGCGGTTTGGACCGCGTTTGTCTAAATCTGTAACACGAGGGACGGATTTTGCCGGGCAGCTGTTACAGATTGAGATTTTCTAGCAGGCGGGTCCCGTTTGTCTAAATCCGTAACATCTGGGGCCCATTTTGCCGAGTAACTGTTACAGATTGAGATCTTTCGGCAGGCTAGATTGGTTTGTCTCGATCTGTAACAGGTGGGGGTCAAAAGTGGGCCTAGCTGTTACAGATCTAGATTGTTGAGGATGGGTTGAGAGGAAGGTCTTGATCTGTAACAGTAAGACCCGGTTTTTGCCGAGTAACTGTTACAGATTGAGACGAACCGACGGGCCGTCCCGCCCCATCCACCTGCCGTCACCTGATATTCGCCGATTTTCGTTGTGCCGCCGTGCTCTCATGCCATATCCTCTAGACAACTACGCGGCACCATCGCCGCCGCGTCTACAAGAGAGGAATGTCCATGACCGCACCTGCATCCAAGCTGCTCCAGCCCATTACGGTTGGCCCCCTTGAGCTCAAGAACCGCATTATGTTTCCGCCACTGACCACCGGCTACGAGGAGCGTGACGGCTCCATTGGCGAGCGCAGCCTGGCTTTTTACGAGCGCCTGGCCCGTGGCGGCGTGAGCTACATCGTCATCGGCGACGTCGCTCCCGTCATGACCGCGAGCCCCACGCCCAAGCTGGCGACCGACGCCCAGATCCCCACGTTTAAGGCACTGGCCGACGCCGTCCACAAGCACGGCGCCAAGATTGCGCTGCAGCTGTTCCACCCCGAGTACGACGTGCCCGGTGTCGGCCGCATGGTCATGGGTTCCATGGCTGCCGCCAAGGCCGCGCAGGAGGCCAAGGCTGCCGGCGACGAGGAGACCTTTGCCGCCAAGATGGCCGAGTCCAACGAGATCCGCAAACAGGCCTATGCCAAGCTGCACCACGACATGCAGCACTTCGTGAACGAGGCGAGCGTAGAGCAGCTCACCCAGATCAAGGAGGCTATCGCTGCCTCGGCCGCTCGCGCGCAGCAGGCCGGAATCGACGCCATCGAGGTCCACGGCGACCGCCTGGTGGGTTCGCTGTGCTCGGCCATCCTCAACAAGCGCACCGACGAGTACGGTGGCTCGTTCGAGAACCGCGTTCGCTATGCGCTCGAGGTCGTCGCTGCCATTAAGGAAGCCGCGCCGCAGCTGATGGTGGAGTACAAGCTCCCCGTGATCATGGAGAACCTCGACGGCACGCCGCGCGGTAAGGGCGGCCTGCAGCCCGACGAGGCCTGCGAGTTTGCCAAGCTGCTCGAGAGCGCGGGCATCGACATGATCCAGGTTGCACAGGCAAATCACACCGGCAACATGGGCGACACCATTCCGCCCATGGGCGCCATGCCCTACAACTGGACGCTGCCCGTGGCCGAGCGCGTCAAGGCCCTGGTCTCCGTGCCGGTGGCAACCGTCGGCCGCGTGGTCTCGGTCGAGGCCGGCGAGAAGATCCTGGAGGATGGCTCTGCCGACATCGTCGCCTATGGCCGCTCGCTCATGTGCGACCCCGACATTGCGCTGAAGGCCGCCACGGGCGAGCCCATTCGCGAGTGCCTCAACTGCAATAAGGGCTGTGTCGACGCGATTCAAAACCGCAAGTACATCTCGTGCGTGCTTAATGCCGAGAACGGCGACGAGGCGACCATCGCCATCAAGCCGGGCGAGGGCGACAAGAAGATCGCCGTGGTGGGCGGCGGTATTGCCGGCCTGGAGGCCGCGCGCGTGGCGGCCAAGCGCGGCTACGACGTGACCGTCTACGAGGCGAGCGATCATCTGGGCGGCCAGATTGTGCTGGCGGCCGCGCCTCCGCGCAAGGACGAGATCATGCGCTCGGTCGAGTATTACAAGAAGATTCTGCCTGACCTGGGCGTGAAGGTTGAGCTCAACCATGTCGCTACCGCCGAGGACCTCAACGCCGCCGATGCCGCGATTGTGGCCGTGGGCGCGCACGACGTGGTCATCCCCGTTCCGGGTGCCGACTCGGAGAAGGTCGTCTCGAGCTGGGACGTGCTGGCCGGCAAGGTGGAGCTTACGGGCCGCGTCACCGTCATTGGCGGCGGCCTGGTGGGCACCGAGACTGCCGAGTACCTGCTGCAGCGCGGCTGCGAGGTGGCGATCGTGGAGATGCTCGACAAGATTGCCGCGGGCGAGTCCGAGACCATTCTGCCGCTGATTATGAGCGACTTTGCCGAGCATAACGTGGAGCAGCATGTTAAGACCCGCCTGACCGCCATTACCGACGAGGGCGTGGAGGCCGTTCGCACCACCGAGGACGGCGCCGAGGAGCCGGTGAAGATCGCCTGCGATTACGTGGTGATGGCCGTGGGTTCCAAGGCCAACGCGTTTGACCTGGACGGCGTGACGGTGCCCGTGACCTGCGTGGGCGACTGCTCGGGCGAGCGCACCGCCGACATTGCCAGCGCCATCCGCACGGCATATCACGCGGCCAACGAGCTGTAGTCGAGAAAGCTATCGCGTATTGAGTGGGCGGGGAGTGCCGTATCGGTGCTCCCCGCCTTTTTGTCGATAAGAGGTGCCTCTGACCAGCGGATTCAGAAAATCCGAATCTTATGCATCCGAAAATCCGAATCCTTAGAACAGGAAAATCCGAATTATATGAACACGAAAATCCGAATCGCAACCACCCGAAAATCCGAATTTGCTACAGTGGAATAGAAGAATCAGAAAGCAGGAACTGGAAATCTGCGGGGGTGGCTCATGGCAGGCGAGAGGCTACATCGGGACGGATACATCCCACGTATCGTGGATGCGCAAATCGAGCGCTACCTTCGTGTCTTTGGTGCGGTCGAGATTGCGGGCACCAAGTGGTGCGGCAAGACGTGGGCCGCGCTCGAGCACGGGGCGTCCGCCTCGTATGTCGACGAGAATCTCGACCTCGCGCGTGCCGACCCGGCGATGATGTTGCTGGGAGACCGTCCGCATATTATCGATGAGTGGCAGCGCGTTCCCCAGATTTGGGACTACGTTAGACACGAGGTCGACCGCACCCGGGGTACACGCGGCGCCTATATCCTCACGGGTTCCGCCACGCCTGCGTTTGGCTCAAAGGCGGAGGCGCCCGCGCATAGTGGAGCCGGCCGCATCGGCCGCGTCCGCATGCACCCCATGACGCTTGCCGAGACAGGTGAGTCCAACGGCAAGGTGAGCCTGGCGGGCTTGTTTGAGCATCGTTTTGAGCCCTGCCGGTGCGATGGCGATACACCGGGGCTTGTCGAAGCCGCTTGCCGCGGCGGCTGGCCCGAGGCGATCGATATGGTTTCGGCTGACGCCCAGCTCATCGCTCGCGAATATCTCAACACCACGTTTTCGAGCAGCTTCCCGGCGGTCGGTCTCGACCCCGATATTGCTCGTCGAGTCTCCGCATCGATCGCGCGCAATCTGGGACAGGCAACCACGTATAAAACGATTCTTATGGATATGTTCGGTGCCGAGGAGGAACCCGCAGCGTTTGCCGATGAGACCAAGGTGCGCAGGTACCTGGATGCCCTCAAAGGCATGTTTATTCTCGAGGAGGTCCCCGGTTGGGTTCCCGCCGCGCGCGACAAACGGCGCTTTACCGTCAAGCCCAAGCGCTATCTGGCAGATCCGAGCCTTGCTTGCGCCTTGCTAGGTAT
This sequence comes from uncultured Collinsella sp., assembly GCA_900546375.1. Taxonomy (GTDB): domain Bacteria; phylum Actinomycetota; class Coriobacteriia; order Coriobacteriales; family Coriobacteriaceae; genus Collinsella. The sequence continues at coordinate 118,457 of URCO01000001.1, read as the reverse complement.
GTCCTCGCAGGCGCTGCTTGCCGACTGGCAGACATTTGGTCTGGTGTTTGAGAATTTGGTCATACGCGACCTTTCGGTCTACGCACGTTCGCTCGACCTGCTGGATAGCACGCCCGTGCGCTATTATCGCGACGATTCGGGCCTTGAGTGCGATGCTATCGTGCAGCTAGCCGACGGACGGTGGGCCGCCTTTGAGATTAAGGTGAGTGAAGATAAAACGAGCGCCGGCGTCGAGAGCCTCAAGCGCGTTCGCAAGAAGGTCTGTGGAAATCCTCGTTCACGCACACGCGAACCGGAGTTTATGGCCGTGATTGTGGGGGTGGGTGAGTACGCCCGCGAGGTCGAGGACGGTATCTACGTGATACCCGTGCGCGCGTTGGGGTGTTAAGGGGCGGCACGCCGTGTGTCCGCTGCCCGGTGCTGCGGATTGGTGCAAAGGGGGTCAGGTTTGTTTGCACCATGTCCTTGGCATATGGAAGAAGCTGCTATTCGTAATCTTTAAGACATCATTAAGGCTTGCGTTGTGGAGCAAACCGCAGGTCAATGCTATTCTTTTACCTTATCGTACGGTGTTGTATTCTGCCTGAATTCTCTACCTGCGAACAATGGATAAACGCGACCGAGCGAAAAGGATGGCACGCCCGCAAGCAGGGCAAATGTAAGCGATGAGTGGCATGGACCGACATAGCGAGCCCCAGCAGCACAAGACGGCGGCCGAGTACCGTCAAGCTGCCGACGAGCACGTGCAGACCCTCAAGGATTTCTGGAAGGATTTCCTGGTGAGCGGTCTGTTTGTGCTGGCTGCCATCGTTGCCATCTTTGCATGCCTGGCCTGGTTTGCCGCGAATAACCGAGTGAGCGCCACGGGGGGCACGATCGGGGCGAAGGCGGATCGGTACACGCTGACCGCCGCGGGCGAGGGTGAGTCCGGCGCACACGTGGGCTATTACGAGCGCTCCGAGCGCACGCCCGAGGAAAAGCATGCCATCGATGGCTTGGATACGACCGACGCCATGACGGTAACGCTCGGCTCCAACCTCAACAACGAGACCGCGGGCTCTCTGTACCCGGGTGCTCGCGGCAAGATTACATTTACGGTGAAGCCGCTGGTGAGTGACCTGGACGGGGTCACGATCAGTCTGTCGCGCTTGCTTAAGGTCACGAACACTGTTGGCGTTGTTGGGGACGGGGGAACGCTGGCGCCCGAGGCGGAGGCGCTCCTTGGCTTGATCAAAGGCCACTTGCTGTTCTTTACGAGCTGCGACCAGAACGGGTATTACTCGGGCCGCGTGGTTGATAGCAAGATCGAGATTCGCAAGTGCGAATTTTGCGAAAACGGCGATGTGAACAAGCCAACGAACAAACCCGTCACCATCAGCCTGTACTGGGTGTGGCCGGAGTACTTCCAAAACTTCGTCCTTACCGGCAACACGAATTACTACAAGAACCTGTTTGCGGCGGCGGGCGACGCAAAGTCTGACTACGGCGCTCTGCAGGCAGATATGAACGCGCATAAAGCGAACTACTTCTATGGCGCGGCAAACGGCACGAGTGCCGCCAACGCTCCTGCGGTTTCGGCTGACATATCCTTCGGCGACACCGCCATCTGCTCGGCGCTGTACAACAATGCCGACGAGCAGATCGGCAATAAGGTCAAATACATCCAACTTAGAATTAGCGCTCAGGAGGGCGTGAGCTCATGAGCACCATGCAAACGCGCCTCGGCGATGCCCGCAATTGGATAGAAAACCACCGCGCACAGGCCCTTGCGGTCCTGATATTGCTGGCGGCAATCGCTCTTATCATCGGCTTGTCGCTCTCGTGGTTTGTGGGCAGCAAAAGTCTGTCTACGGTGGGCAAGATCCAAACGCCCGCGCAGCTTAAGATCATGGGTCCCAACCAGACGAGCATCGAGCCCATCGAGATTTCGTATGACGAGTCACGGGGCGATGTTAAAAACATAGACGGCACCGTGACCGTTCGTCGCGCGTTTTGTGTGCAGAGCGACAATGGCGATCCCGCTGCCGGCGGTCAAGCGTTTGAGCTGCAGATTGCCAACACAACGAATATCACGGGGCTGACAATCAACGTGTATCACGTGACGGTCAATAATCCGAACGATAAAAACGGCACTGTGGTCGGCCTCGACGGGCTCAACCGCACCTACTCATGGAGCAAGAAGAGCAGCACCCCGATTGAGTTTGCTTTTATCAACTCCGCGGACGGGACAAGTGTGTTGGCTAAAGAGCTTGAGGCAAACGACCCGACGTACGGCTCGTACGTGAATGTCCAGAAAAACGCCCGGCCGCTGTATCGGTACCACAAGTTCGCAGGGAGTGGGCTCGATGGCTGGAATGGCAAAACAGCCAACGCCGCCACGAACTTCATCATCGAGTGCACATGGAATCCGGGCGTTGTGACCGTAAACGGAAAGACGGTCTCCAACGTCAAAGAGACCGACATGGTTTATCTAATTGCTCGCGGCACGAGTGGCAACTAATAACAAGAAGGGAGGGGCGCCAGATGCGAAAAGACAAGAAAGAGCAAAATGAAATCGCGAGGCCTGTTGGCAAGCACTTTGCGCAGGTGGATGATTCTAAGGCAGAGCCTTGCTGCGTAGAGTCGGCGGCCCCTGCTTCCAAAATGCGCAAGCGCCTGTGGGCGGTTGCGGTGCTGCTATGCGCCGTCGCGATTGTGGCGGGTACCCACCTTACTTACACGGCCTTTTTGGCGGGCGACTTCCTTAAGTCGGTCGCTGTCTCGGGCACGTCACAGGCGCTGTTTGCCTCGGACATGCTTACGGGCTACACGAATGAGACGCTGAATGACGAGGGTATTGCCGTCCGAAGCGTCATCGCCGACACGAGTGGGGAAAACTGCTCTTTTACCTTTCGCATTTACAACCATCTGCTGGGCGACAAGAACAAGGTCAACGACAAGGACGTTAACGCGACGCTGAGCGTGGAGGCGACGGGAACGACGAAAGCTTGGAGCATAAGCGGTTCGCCCACGCTGACGGCGGGCGGCACGGTCGACCTTTCCTTCCCTGCCAACAGGGCAACCATGTATACCTATAAGGTTACATTTTCCAAGGCGGACCTCAACAAAGCATCCTTCACCGTTAAGGCCCAGGTCGGTTCCAATAGCCCCGGCACCAATCTTAAATGGCTCGCCGCCAAGATTGCGCCTTCCGAGCGTGCAGAGGTAACGGCTTCGGGCGTTTCGGGCGAGTGGGTCGACAAGAACTCGGATATCAACGCTTTCGACGCTTACAACTATCGCGCGACCGTTACGGGCGCGCCAACAAAAATCAAGCTTACATGGGGCGACAAGGTTGAGCTTGACCCATTTTTGGCGACGAATCATTCCGACGCGACCTTTGATGGAAGGTCGGTTACGTTCACCATGGATCCCGGGTCGGAGATTGTTACCTTTTACCGTTCGACGGATACCGCGCCCGGCAGCTTGGATGACATCGGTGTTACGTGCAGGGCTGCGTAGGCCAACCGCAATCTGTGATTTTGAGACCCCGCACGGGGCATGAGATAGAACGAGGTAGGACCAGATGAGAACGGCAAAGCGCATAACAACCGCATGCCTGACTGCGATCATGATTTTCCAGGCGCTTGCGCCCTCCACGGAGGTGTTCGCGCAAGAGCTCGACGCCGTCATGGAGGCATCCGTCTCCGCCGCGCGCGCCGCGGGCAACACGGCGCGCTCCGTACAGGATGCTGTGGCCACCGCGCTGCAAGATGCTGACCAGGCTACATCTGATGATGTCGCAACGACTCCGGGCGCCGACGCTGGCGCTACCGAGGGCGGCGACGGTTCTACCAACGCTGGCGAATCACAGGACTCCACGACCGATGGAACCACTAACGGCGATACCCCAACGGAGGGCGACGCGTCCCAAGACGATGCGGCTGCCGATGAGGGTGCTGCTGACGGAGAACAAGCGGATGACGCGGACGCGGATGCTGCTGATCAGGCAAACACCGCCCCCACCATCGCTACTGTCGAGGATCTCAGGCACGCGTTGGGTGACGGCAATGTCATCACTGACGACTTGGGCGCCGTCACGGCCATTACCTTTGAGTCCAACGCCGACCTTATCGCCATCTCCAACACCGATCCCGCCATCTACCAGAACGCGAACATCTCCAAAGGTGGCTCGACCGGCATCGACTTCGACGTGTGCGGCGCGGAGATCGTGGACGGCCTGGGTAGCCTCACGTTCCAGGGCTTCGGCAGCGATGCCTACCCTTTCAAAGGCGCGCTCAACCTCGGCGACAGGACCCTGACCGTCAACAAGACGCTCTTCAACAACATCGAGCTTAGTGACGATAACAGCAGCGTAAAGCTCACTTGGAAGGGCACCGATGCCCAGCCCATAGTGGCCGCAAAGGTCACGGGCGCGGACAAGACGCTTGCTGCCACCGTTACCGTGGGCACGCCCAAGAGCGATACCGAAAAGGACATCTGCAAGCTCACCTCGCCGCTTGTGGGCGAGGTCACGGGCGCGCTTACACTTAATGCCACCTACACGACAAGCGCGAACAGCCCCCTGGCGGTCGATATGCAATCGAGCGCAGGCAACATGGGCTTGCTTGTGAACACCCTTGCCGAAGGAGCATCGCTTACGCTTGCGGGCCTCGCCCTGCCGGACGAACTCGACGGTACCCCCACTATCAACGCGACAGCCGATGGCGCCAACGCAGGAGGCCTTATCGGCGAGGCGCGGGAGGGTGCCACCGTCGCCCTACCAACTGGCATCGATGTCTCGGCGCTGAGCGTCGCAGGTAAAAACGCGGCGGGCGGTCTTATCGGTAAGGCCACCAACCTCACGCTCAACATCGCTGATGGCGTAACGGTTAAGCCGGCGTGCAACGTCGGCGATAAAGACAGCGCTTGCTCCGGTGGCGTCATCGGCGACGTGAGCTTTGCGCAAGGATTTATCGTTAAGCCCAACATGTTCGATCTGGGCGAGCTTGTGACGCTTGGCGCAACACAGCGTGCCGGCGCCCTCTTTGGCGTGGCCGATATTTCTAATGGCGACATCGTGGTGCAAGGCGGAACGTATAAGAGCAAGCTCGCCTTACCGGAAGAAGTTAGCGTCAACGGCAGCTACGGCGGCCTTGTCGGCAAGGTGTTCGCGACGGCAAAAGGCGTCGATGAGCCGCTGCGCGCCTTTGTGGTCCAAAAGGATGCGGATAAGAAAACGTGCTCAATTGAGTTTGAACTTGCGGGCAAGCTGTCCGACGCGGGCGGCGTTGTTGGCTATGTTGGCGATAGCTCAGCTCCCAATCCGCAGCCTGTCGCCGTTGTGCTCGACGGCGTGACGGTTGCGTGCAAGGGAGGTGCTTCGGCGCGAACGGACGCCGGAAAGTTCGGTGGCGCCGTGGGCGTTGTCGACACGCGCAATGTCCTTGACGTGCGAGATTTCAAACTTACAAGCGACAATCCTATCGGTAAGGCGCAAAGCAACCGTGCCGCGGGAATTGCGGGCTCCGCGTGGAATGCTGTAATCAAATTCAGCGGCATCACGGATCTGTCGGGCGCAAGTTTTGCCGAAAACAGCACGACGGGCCAGCTCGTATACGAGAACCACAACGCGCTGATTTTTGCTGTCGGCGATGGCTCTGACGCTGACAAGGGTGCAGCGGGCTGGACCTTCAAACGTAGCAATACTGCCTCGAAGACGGACGACATCGCGACCTACGGCGAAGTTATTCGTCTGGGCGGCGACTTCATTAAGCTTGATGTGGACACTCATAAGTTGACCTTGCCGGATTCGCTGACGGCAGCTAACGGTGCCTACACCCTAACCTCTGTTGAGGATTTCGCCAAACTTGCAATCACCTGGCAAACCAACGGCTACTACTCCATGGTCGAGGGCGTTTCTGAAAACAACCCGAACATCTTGCAGTCCGCGACCATTACGGTGAACGGCACTATTGATCTCAAGGACACGGGCCTGACGGGTTTCACGCAGGATCGTGCAGACGGCTCGCAAGTTTTCTCGGGAACGTTGAACGGCGGCGGCACAAATGGCAACGGCACAATCAACCTTGCCGTCGGCGAGCCGTACGGCAAGCGTGGTGAAGCTGTGCTCGACGGCAATGACACGAGCAACGGCAACGGCAAAATCTACCGCCACGGCCGCTTGGGCTTGTTCGCGGCCGTCAACGGCGCAACCATCTCCAACGTCACAATCGCTGGTTCCATGAAGTTCGATAACGGTTCGGCTATCGATGCCGGGTCGCTTGCAGGTACCATCGTCGGCAACCTGCCATTGTCTGGCGTAACGTGCAAAACGAATATCGCGTGTGATGATACGTTCGGCAACGAAGTGAACATTGGTGGTATTGCGGGCAGCGTGTCGGCGGCTTCTACGGTTGCGTTTAAGGATAGCAGCAGGGCTCAAGCGACCATCGCTGCAACTAAAACGCTTAACGGCAATAGTCGCATTGGCGGCGCCATTGGTTATGTGGGCGATTATGGCTCGTCATTCAATGTTGCGGGCCTCGAAGTCGCCGGATCAATCGAAACCGGCAATTGCACCAGCGGCAAGATTGCCCAGGTCGGCGGTCTTATCGGCTGCATCGCACAGAGCACCTATGGGGCTGATGGGGCAATAGCCAACTCGGCCAAAAAGGACGTTAACATTACGGGCCTTTCGTTCAACTCGTTCAAGATGGGAGTCGGAAAGAACGGCGATAAGCTCAATGGCGTGGGCGGTCTCTTGGGTTATAGCTGGGGCAACGCGGTCGTAACTATCGGAGATGACAACATTAACAAGAGTGAAAACTCCTATGCTTTGAAAACGACCAACGCTTCTATAATCGCGACTGTGGATGATTCCAAGGAGCTTGGCGGCCTTGTATACGCAGCCAGCGGTCACTGGATTATCAACAACTACGCCATCGATCTCTCGGGCACAAAGATTAATGCAGGCGCCGCTCAGACGCTCGGCGTTCTAGTTTGCCGCGGCTGCAAGGTGGATGATAAGACGACATATGGCGTCGAGAGCTACCTAGGCCTGTACTTGGAGGACAGGGCTTATTGGGATACCGCCTATAGGGTGCCCACCGGCGAGGGGGCCATCGTTGCGTCGGGCGTAACGTCCTTCGATGAATGGGTTGGCAGCGGTGTAAAACCAAACAACGGCAGCAAGCTCATGGACGCCGACTGGAACACGGTCGTTTCGCTACACACACAGAAAAACAAGCTGGACATGGACGGCGATTCCACAAAAGACAACAGCTACCATAATCGCTCGTCTTTCGGTCGAAGCCAGAATACGAACGGCAATACCCGCTACTTCTACAACCTCGACATAGCCTCTAAGAATTGTGAAGGCGGCTTTAGTGGCAGTCAAATCGATACAGCGGACAAGCTGCTCTTATGGTCTGCTTTCTGCTATGCTCCCGCCGGTATTCGTTCGACAATCGTTCCCGATGGTACGACAGGGCTCGATGATTCCATAACCATAACGGGCACAATCGATTTGGCCGGCTACAGCTACTATCCCACTCAACCGATCGGAGAGGTGACGGTTAATAATGCGGCCATCACCTTCTACTACTCCAAGATCAAGGCCGAGCAGAATGGCAACAAGCTAAACTCCGATGCCACCCAGCACGAGAACATGCACTGCGGTCTTTTTCAAACGGTGGCAGACGGCGATCTCACAGTAAGCAACGTCACTTTGGGTGGTACCGTTGGGCCCGTTATCAATGACGGAAAGAGCTCTACTGACGCTATTGGCGCGGGCGGAAGCTCATCGGGCGCGCTCGTGTGCCGCTACGTGTATGGGTCCAGCGACGGCAATGGCACCAAGATTAGAAAGATCTCAATTGATGATCTTACACTCAACAATCTGATTGTCGACGGCGCCAACAGCGCCACGGACGCTAACGCCTATATGCCTCTGCTCATCAACGAGATGCAGAAGTACGTGAGCCTGAACGCGAAGAATATCAAGACTACTGGGTACACGAGTGGCACCAAGGCGGCTACGTCGCTGTTCGGAAAGCTTGGTGTAGGCAGTGAGGCCGATCAGGTGACGGCGAAGTTTGAGCAAATCAGCTTGCCCAGCCAAGAGAACAATACGATCTTCACCCATGCGAGCCTGCTGGAGAGTTTTGGCTACGGAAGCACGAGCACGGGTTCTGCGGACTACACCTTTACTAATGCCGATGCCACGGCTGGTAAGGTGACATACGGAAGCGAAATCGATGCCAGGGACAAGGAATACTCTGGCAAGCAGCTTTGGTATTACGACGAAACGACGTATGGCACCGATAGCGGTTTGGTGACGGTTGATAACAAGCAGGCAAGTGTCACGAATCCTCGGTTTGGCGACTACCTTCCTTATGTTTACAAGGGAAAAGCCACCGAGGATGGCGTCCAGTATCACGAAATTAAAGTCAACCAGCGCATTCCAAAGCTGGTAACGGGATGTGGTACCTACGGCGATCCTTATTCCGTCACAAACGCGGCGGAGATGAATGCCATTGCCAACTACATTAATAACATGACGGCGCTTGACGGCTGGGAGGTCACCATTGTCGCCGACCAGGGTAGGCTCTGCACTCGCCGCAGCAGCGATCACTCGACCGACAATGAGGTTACGTACGTCTACAAGCAGGCGAACGGTACCGATAATAAATGGGAGAAGAAGACCGGAGACGCGTCGACCAATTCCCCGCAGACGCTGAGCGACGAAACCATGCACCGCTATATGCAGAGCGCGTATTACAGCATCGAGCCTACTGAGGGCAATACGATTACTCTCGACGGCGCATCGTTTGGCGGTTTTGGAAATAGGGCCAACCCGTTTAGGGGCGTCATCGTTGGCAACTTTGGCAGTGATAATAAAAACGCAACCATCAAGATAGAGAATAACGAGGGTTCGCTTCGCGGCCTTATTCCCTATAGTTACGGCAGCGTGGTGCGCGATCTGAATATTCGCTATGTGAACGCGTCGGCGACTATTACTTATTCTGCCAAGGATGCCGACGGCGTTCCGACGGCGTTTTTCGGTGGCGTTGTCGGCTGCATCCTTGGTGGCGATAACATTATCGATGGCGTGGTCGTTAATGGGACGACGGCCGAAAACCCTACAACGGGATTTACCGTCACGGGCGGTGGCGACAAGCCGCATCTTGTTCCCATTGGTGGCTACGTCGGTGCCATTGCGGGTGGCGGCGTGATTTTCCGCAATATGGACAAAAGCGGAAAATCTTCCTGGCGTGCTGGAACTGGTGACAAATCTCGTGGTCTGGGAAAGGGCAACTTTGATCTCTACAACAATCCCTACGTCGGTCGCGTGATTGATGGCTATGCCTTTAGCGAGGGCTGTAAGGTTGAAAACGGTAACGCTAACTACCAGATTAACGAGCTCACAAAAAAAGGAACCCCCTGTGTCACCACCACGGGCACCGACAACAAGTACCTCGGCACTAACGCCGAGGCTCCTGTGACCATGGTGAAAAACGCCCAGGGCCTTTTGGTGCTCTCGGCCATCATCAGCTCGGGTGCGGGTGCTGGCGCGGCACATACCAACTACTCCAATAATGGCGTGTTCCGCGGTTCCAAGGCTTACTGGGGCAGCGATTCGCAAGACCCGGCGATATGCGGCTACCTGTTTGGCAACAAGGAATATGGCAAGGTACGGAATGCTAACTACGCAAATGTGGGCAAGCCTGAGAGTGCTGCCGGCGATTTCGAAATCGCCAAAAACGACGACCAGAAGGCCCCCGGCAAGCAGGGGTGGCACGGCCCGCTCGACCATGATGACGATGTAAATTCGCCCTACCTGGTGGCGTCCTACGCTGCCGACTACCAAACGGGCTATGTGTGCGCGTCGAAATCGATCGGCATGAGCTTGGAGTTCAAGCAGGGCGACACCTACGATATGACCGACTACGGCACGGGGTACGTGGGCCTAAACGGCCGCTACTATTCCAATGCCTGCAATTCGAACCAGCCGGGCACCGACCGCGACCGTATTACGCCGCACGTAGCCACGATCGACGGTAACGGCGCCACCATCACGGTGGGTACCGAAGGCACCGCCTACGGCGTCGTCGAATACGCCGACGACGACTATAAGGTCTCGGGCGTGGGTGGTCTATTCAGCACCGTGATGTTCACCTCCACCAATGTGGGGCAGAGCGTCACCGCGAACGACGGCGCGCAGGTCAAAGACCTCACCTTTAGCAACTGCAACGTAGCGCTCACCTATATCGACACCAACGGCGAAGCCAAACCAGGAGAGGCGCCGAACGACCTTACCGGTGCCGGCCTTTTGGCGGGTGCAACGGCCAACTACGACGACGGCACGTGCGGCATCTACCGCAACGTGCAGATGAAGAACTGCACCGTGTCGGGCGCAAAGAGCGTAGGAGGGCTTCTTGGCAGCTCGGGCCGCGCCAGACGAACTACGAGCGAAGACAGAACCTATATGGTCGAGTTCGGGGACGGGTGGGGCCCCGCGTATCTCTATGACTGCTCATACACTGGCCTTAACGTCACGGGCGAGAAGAATGTCGGTGGCTATGTGGGTACGGTCGCCTCGGCGTGCGGTGTGTGGACAACCGCAGGCACAGGGGTGAGCGAAAGGACCGTTGGCAAAAACTCGACCATAACTGCCACAGGGACAGTGCCCTACGTGGGCGGCGTGCTCGGCTATGTCGAAAGAAGCGATATCTCGGTCAACACCAACATCGGCACCACCACAGCGGCCCAGTCGTCGTGCACGGCAGTCATCTCTGGGGTAAACGTGCTAGCCACCGGGTCGAACTCCGATGACCATATGGGCGCCGGCGGCGTGGTCGGACGCGCCCGTGGCGGCGTTATTTCTATGAGCAACGTGCGCATTGATGGCGGAAACGGCACCGAGAACGCCGTCATCGGCGATAAGGCCGGAACGAACAATAGCATCTACAATGCGGGCGGCCTGATTGGTGAGGTTACGAGTAGCGGTAGCCCCAACAAGTACTGGTTCGACGACTGCAGTGTCAAGAATGTCAGCATCGCCGGCACCGGCAAATGCTCGGGCGGGCTTATCGGCTACTTCTTCAGCAATGTGAATATAGCCTGCAACAACATCGCGATCGAGAACGCTACGATTAAGGGTAACTGGAGCGGCGGTCTGCTGGGCGCGAATAACGCGAGTAACAGCGGATCCGTCGTCATTGACGTTACCAACACAAAGGTATCCAACACCACGTTTAGCGAAAGGTCCAACGGCGGCATTATGGGCGACGGGCGCGGCCAGTTCCATCTGTTAAACGTGCTCATGGACAGCAATAGCTACAATGCGGGCAAAACCCAGGGCGTACTCTTGGGCGAGGTTGACACGGGGGATGGTAAGTACAGCCTTTCCGCAGCGGGCGTGGAAGTAAAGCCCGGTAGTGGCAAGACCACGAGCGACCTGCCGCCGATGGTTTACACGACCAATACGAATACGGCTGCTGTTAACGAGAAAACTTATATTGCCTTCGGCGACTACAACGGCACGGCTGCCGCGCCCAACGAGAACAAAACGCTTTACGGCGCAGGCGATACTGCTACCACGGCAACGAGTCCGTACGTGACCACGAGGCCCGTGAGCACGCTGGCGGTGCGTGCCTCCGACGGCGACACCACCGACCGCTACCTGTTTGGCGACGGCGCCGCCATTGACACCGCGACGACCATCCAAAGCCAAGCGGGTGCCCGCGTTCCCGGCCGCTACACCTACACCAACATCGCCGGCATCAATGATGCCGGCGCATACCAAAACACGAGCACCTATAGCGCGGACAGCTCGCGTAGCACCTATAACGCTAACAACATTACTTCGGGCAAGAAGGCCAAAACTGACTTCCCCGTGCTCGTGATTCCGGGCAACGATACCACGACGGTGGAGAGCTACCTGAACATCGTGACCAATGGCGGCTTCTCCGATGCCCGCCGCCTCAACGGCAGCACCGCGCATGTGACCGCCACCGCCGAGGTCTTCTCGCTCGCCGATAACGGCACCTTCGTCAAGGACGTAGCCGCCTCGCAAGCGCCCACGCTCAAGGTGCTCAACAATGGCACGAGCTCTATGGCATTCCGCGCGAGCACCGACTGGGACAATGAGCAGGGGCGCTTCACGCTGCTTACGGTCACCTTTAGCGAGGCCGGCCAGAGCTACCGTGTACAGGTACCCATCATCGTCAAGCGCATGCTCGAGATCGACTTTACCGCCACCTACTCCGAAGGTGCGAACTTCAAGGCTGCCGACTATGCGACAAAATACGACAAGCACGTACTTGTGAGCAGCGGCGACACCATGACCGGCTACCTTACCTGGACCTATGGCAGCGCTCGGGGCAAGCCGGTCGATTACGGCTGGAACACGCTGCTCGAAGCCGGCGGCTCTATGGGTCCGCTCAACAAGAGCATTACCTTCGGTGCCACGCTGCCCGAGGGTACACAGCTCACACTCGTGGACACGGCCAACAACAGCCGCGAATATCACTACACGGTGGGCACGGGTGGCGCGACGTCAGTCAAGCTCACCGAGTTTGTGGACGCTGGCAACAAGGCTTACTACACCGAACCGTGGCTGAGCGAAATCGTGGGCGTGAAGGCCGATGAGGCCAAGGAGGACAAGGACGGCGCTTGGGTCAAGCTCGCCGATGACGAGGCCAAGGACAAGAGCCAGGCCGAACTCGCGAAGATGGCTGGCGCCAAGGTCGATGGCGCGTACTACCGCGCGCGCACTTCTTCCGACGCGACGGGCACGTTCTATACCCTCTCCGTTGATAAGGAAGAGCCCAAGAGCGAAAACTTCTACTTGGTGGTGCGCACGCCGGCGGGGTCCGCGGGCGTCAACGGCTACACCGCCACCACGGTGGACACGAGCCTCAACGAGCACATCAACTACCTGCTGCGAGGCAAGAAAGCAGCCGACGGCAAGGCTGCCGAGGATGGGCACCAGAATACGCCCTCGACCTACAGCGTGGCATCAAACTACACGCACAGCCTCGTTGACAACAAGCGTAACCTCGTCGACAACAGGGACAGCATCAACCGGATGGAGCTCAAGGAAGCCACCTATTCGCTTTCCATGAACGTGAGCGACACCGTGACGTTTGACTCGAGCCAGCAATACACGAGCTCTGACGCGCTGTATTATCAGCTCGATTCGTCGCTTGTCACCTATCACGATGGCGTCATCGCGGGCTCGGTAGGATACCCCACGGGCACGCAGGGCACGTATGAGTTCTACGTTAAGGTGGGTGATAACTACTACACCTGGGGCGGGTCGGGTTGGAATCTGGCCGGCACGAAGGAGACCCCAGTGGTGTCGGGCCTTAGTTGGACTGCGAACGGTGGCGACATGTCACTGGTGCTTACCGATGCTGAGGGTAATCCCATCGATATGTCGGGCCTGCGCGAGATCGCCAAGAACCATGTCAACGCCTTCACCGTTACCATGAGGGCCGCGCTCACCATGACGGAGCCTGCCTGCCAGGCGGGTATCGTGGCCTCGCAGAACAGCGGCACCGACCGCTACACCAAACCCAACTACCGCGCGTACCTTTCCACGCATGCCGACACGCTCAGCACCAGTAGCAACTCGGCATACAACGATGGCGGCGCCGGCTACTACCGTATGGATGTGGGCTCATCGACCATCGCGCTCGAGGCGTCTAAGAAATCCCAGTTGGGCATCAACATCGATGACCTCAAGTCCGCTGATGGCGAGATCGCTCTGGTGGGTACCTACGACCTGAGCAAGCTCACGGGCGCCGAGGCTAAGATCGACGCCGCAAACACGGTGACCTACACGCTGAGCCTGGAGCAGCGGCAAGATAATGGCGGCTATGCTCCGGTCGGCGATATCTCGAACTACATTACGGTGCTCGGCAGCGATTACCTAGGCACGGGTGCGGCATCCGCCGACGGCAACAGCTATGTGTTCACCGACACCAAGACCAACGGCGCGTTCCTCACGCGCGACGGCAACAGCCTTGCCTTTAAGCATGCCTTCCGCGTTAAAGTGAATACGAATGTTGAGGGTGAGAACCAAACTTACGCAAACTACCGCTTGGTGCTTACGGCCAATATTATGACCGGCAACGTTGTCGACGACACACCGGTCAACGTTAGCAACCTTGATGGCTATTCGCACTCCGACTACGTGACGTACACGCTAGCGCGCATCAACACCGAGGGCATTCGGCACGAGACGAAAACCAACTAGCTACGCGAGGGGCGGCAACCACCCGGTTGCCGCCCTTTTTTCTTGTTCGCCTGACCCGCTGCTGTCCCAGCTACCCACCAACTTTCCAGCTTTCCACCCAACTTACCACCTAAGGTGGAAAGCTGGTAGGTTAGCTGGAAAGCTGGTAAGTTAGGTGGAAAGCTGGAAAGTTACGTGGAAAGCTGGTAAGCAAATGGAAAGCTGACATGTTAGGTGCGGACTGACGAGGGGTTAATAATTGCACAAACCATACCAGCCAAACAAAAAGATACCCATCTGGTTGGTAAAACACCGTCAATGAGCCGCGAGCCAACTAGCTGCGTAAATAAAGCCTAAAGAACTGTTGCAAAGTAATGGCAAATACCAAGATGCCGCTGTTACGATTTTCAATTAACTGTTACGCGGGAACAGCAAAATGCTACTATCTAACAAGCACGTAAGAAAGCAGATTAACGGTTAAGGCTAAGAAGTGGCAGGCATGTCAGAAGCAACAAGGACTCGCGCGCATGCGCCCGAGGTTAGGCAGCGCGCCGTCGAGATCCTCCAAGAGGGGGTCGGTCACCGCGCCCTCGCCGCAAAGCTTGGCATTCCCCAGGCCACGGCTCGTCAGTGGGCCCGCGCATATGCCGTGGGCGGTGCCGACGCCGTGCTCAACGCGGGCGCTCGTCATCACACCTATTCGTACGACGTAAAGCTCGCCGTGGTTAAGGACCGTCTGGAAAACGGCCTGACGGTTCGCGAGGCCATGATCAAGCACAAGATTCCCAGCGAGTCTTCAGTCAAGGCTTGGTGCCGCCAGTATCGCGAGAGCGGTGAGTCCGCGCTGGTTGATAAGCCGCGCGGCCGCAAGCCGCGCGTTAAAAAGGCGGAATAACGAACGGGATGGTGCGCCCACAGGGGCGCATTTTTCTTGCCGCCCCTCTGCTCCAATGCGGACAGACTCCTTACCCCGCACGTACAAAACTCCCCAGTTGACCGAAAACCCGCCGCCGCTACTCCTCAATTGAGCTATAACGTTAAACAATTGCAGCGTTTTTGCATGGGGGAGTGATGGTATGACGCTACTGTATTTCCTTACCCTGTTTCCGCTGGTACCGGCGCTGGGCATGCTGCTTGCGCGCGGTGACCGTGCCCGCGATGCGGTGGGGCTCATAGGTTCCGGCATTATTATGGCGGTGACAGTTGTAGTCGCCGTCATGTTTTTTGGCACGGGGCCGCAGAGCTTTGAGGTTGCCCCCGGCACCTCGCATGTGCTCTCGATCATCAGCTCCGTCATCGACGTCGTTCTGTGCGCCGTCATCCTGTACAACGCGCACAAATATAAGAGCGTGCTTACCACGGCGCTCGGCATAGTCCAGCTGGTGGGCTCGCTCGTCTTTGCGGCCATGACGCTGCCTGCGGCCGAAGCCGTCACGGCGAAGCCACTCTACCTAGACTACATGAGCGTGATCATGGTCCTCGCCGTCGGCATTGTCGGTAGCCTTATCTGTATCTACGCCTTGGGCTACATGAAGGACTTCCAGGCCCATGACGAGCACGAGGCCGCGCTGCGCGGGCAGACCGCGCCCGACCGTCGCCCGCAGTTCCTGGCGCTTATGTTCCTGTTCCTCTCGGCCATGTTCGTCATCGTGACGAGCGACAACCTTGAGTGGCTGTTCTGCGGCTGGGAAATCACCACCGTGTGCTCGTTCCTTATGATTGGCTACACGCGCACGCCCGAGGCCATTAAAAACGCCTTCACCCAGATCATCCTCAACATGCTGGGTGGCATCGCGTTTTTGGTTGGCCTTATGTTCCTGCACGTCAACGGCATGCCGTTGACCATCTCGGGCATGATCGAGCTTTCCGGCGCCGGAACCGCGCAATCCGCGCTGCTGGTGATGCCGGTCGTTCTGCTGTCGCTCGCCGCACTCACCAAGGCCGCACAGATGCCGTTCCACACTTGGCTGCTTGGCGCCATGGTCGCCCCCACGCCCACGAGCGCCCTGCTGCACTCGTCCACCATGGTCAAGGCCGGTGTGTTCCTGATGGTTAAGCTGAGCCCGCTCTATGCCATCTATCCCGTGACCGGCTTTATGGTCACGAGTGTGGGTGCCATCACGTTTTTGCTCGCTGCCCTCATGGCCATCTCGCAGAGTAACGCCAAGCGCGTGCTCGCGTACTCCACCATCTCCAACCTGGGCCTCATCAGTGCCTGCCTGGGTGTCGGCGCGCCCGAGGCCGTGTGGGCCGCCATCTTTCTGATCCTGTTCCATACGGTGGCAAAGTCGCTGCTGTTCCTGTGCGTGGGCACGGCCGAGCATCATATCGGCAGCCGCAATATCGAGGACATGGACGGTCTGTTCAGCCGCATGCCGCACCTGACGCGTCTGATGATGCTGGGCATTATGGGCATGTTTGTGGCGCCGTTTGGCATGCTCGTGTCCAAGTGGGGCGCCCTGGTGGCGTTCGCGCAGACCGGCAACGTGCTCATGATCATGGTGCTTGCCTTTGGCTCGGCCGCGACGTTTTACTTCTGGGGTAAGTGGCTCGCCAAGCTTTCGGGCGTCGACCCCACGGCTCAAAACGTTGAGGTCAATGTCCATAAGACCGAATGGATGGCCCTCAATACCATCGCCGCGCTGCTGATTCTGTGCTGCGTGGCGTTCCCGGTTATCTCGAGCGGTCTGGTGTCGCCTTACTTGGCCATGGTGTTTGGCCGCGTGCCGTACGTTATTGGCAAGGACGCCATGTATCTGATGGTGGTTATCGTGGCGTTTATCGCCGTGGTGCTGCTGACTTCATTCCGCGTGAGCAATAAACCGCACGTAAACGTATATCTTTCGGGCGTGGGAACCGACAAATATCGCCATTTCCGCGGCTCGATGGGACACGAGGTGAAGGCCGAAAAGCGCAATTGGTACTCGGAGGACGCCCTTGGCGAGAAGCGTATTGGCCCCGCGGGTAGCGTCGTGTGCTGCAGCATTATCTTGTTTGCCCTGCTGTGTTGCGCGTGGATTGGGCCCGAGCGACTTGCCATGAGTGCGCCCTCGGTGCTGCGCGGCAAGTATTTCGAAGGCTCGGGTGTCGTGGGCATATTTATTGGTACCGTGGCGTTTGCCTTGCTGGCGCCGCTTGTGGGCGGCCTGATCGACGGCCTTGACCGTAAGCTTTCGGCTCGCATGCAGGGCCGCGTGGGCCCGCGCTTGCTGCAGCCCTTCTACGACGTTGCCAAGCTGCTGCGCAAGGCTCCTGCCAGCGTAAACACCATGGACGATACCTACATGGCGTGCGCGCTCATCTTTACCGTGGTGGGCGGCGGCATCTTTGTGTCGGGCTCCAACACGCTGCTGTGCGCTTTTATGGTGACGCTCGCCGCGATCTTTGTGGTGTTGGCGTCCGCCTCGACGCAAAGCCCGTTTGCCCAGGTCGGCGCCGACCGCGAGCTGCTGCAGGTCATGAGTTACGAGCCCGCCGTTTTGCTGATGAGCGTGGGCCTGTACCTTGCCACCGATAGCTTCGATTCCATCGCCGTGACGGGGCAGTCGGCCCCCATCATCGTGTACAGCGCGCCCATTTTCCTCGCGCTGCTCGCGGTGCTCACCATCAAGCTGCGCAAGTCGCCGTTTGACCTTTCGTACTCGCATCACGCGCATCAGGAGATCGTTCAGGGCGTCGCCACCGAGATGAGCGGCGGCACGCTGGCAAAGATGACCCTTATGCACTGGTGCGAGACCGTGCTGTTTTTGATGTGGGTGGGCATGTTCTTTGTTTGGGACAACCCGGTGAGCTGGGTCGTAGCCCTGGTCGTGATGGCCGCGACGTATTTTGTCGAGGTGCTGATCGACAACACCTTCGCACGCAGCACCTGGCGCAGCTGCTTTAAGCTCGGATGGGGCGTGGCGCTGGTGTTTGGCCTGCTCAACCTTATGCCCATCCTCGTCGACGTGTTTATTTAGGAGGCGGCATTCATGGATCATAAAATGTCGCGCTCGCCGTGGGTTATTCATTACGACGGCTCGAGCTGCAACGGATGCGATATCGAGGTGCTGGCCTCGCTCACGCCGCTGTTCGATGCGGAGCGCTTTGGCGTGGTCAACACCGGCAACCCCAAGCATGCGGACATCTTTTTGGTGACGGGGTCGGTCAATGCCCAGAACCTGCCCGTCGTGCGCCAGATCTACAACCAGATGCTCGAGCCCAAGTGTGTGGTGGCCTGCGGTATCTGCGCGTGTTCGGGCGGCGTGTTCCGCGATGCCTATAACGTGATCGGCGGCGTGGACCGCGCGATTCCCGTGGACGTGTACGCGCCCGGGTGCGCCATTCGCCCCGAGACGGTGATCGATGCCATCGTGGAGGCGTGCGGCATCCTGGACCAGAAGGAGGCCGTGATGCGCGCCGGCGGCGACCCGCTTACCGTGGGCGGTGCTGCTACCTGGGATGGCGGCGTTGAGCTGGGCGAGGACGGGTTTGTGGCTGCGGGGGCCGGGGTTGACGGTGCCGGTGACGGCGTCGAGGCCAACGTGTCCACCAGGTCCGCCGCACCCGCCGCTGGTGACGCACCTGCCGGGAAGCCCGCCGCGCCCGTCGCTGGCGACGCATCTGCTGAGACGCCCGCCGCTGCAAAGGAGGCCGAGTAATGCAGAAGGCTATCTATACCACCGTCGGGATCGACGAGCTCCTGTCGCATGTCCAGGCGCTCAAGGGCGTCGGCGCGCGCTTTGTGCAAATGCATGCCGAGCGCAACGTCGACGACGGCACGTATCGCCTGGTCTATACGTTTATCAACGTTCGTGCTGCACAGGAGCAGATCGCTCAGGATGGCAGCTATGCGATCGAGAACCTGGTGGTCGAGGGCATCGACCAGTACCAGGAGATTCCGTCCATCAGCTCGTATTATCCGGCGGTATTCCCGTTTGAGAACGAGGCGCACGACCTGTTTGGGCTTGCCATTACCGATATGCAGATCGACTTTAAGGGCTTTTTCTACCAGGTCTCGACTGCCGAGCCCATGAGCGTTATCACACCCGAGGTGAAGGCCGCGCGCGAGAAAGCCATGAAGGTCCGCGCCGCCGCCAAGGCCAAGGCGCGCAAGGCCGCGGCCGAGAAAGCCGCCGCTGCCACGGCCGCTGCGGGAGAGGGCGCTGCGGGCGCTGGCGATGCTGCGGGCGCTGCCGTTGCTCAGCCCGCTGCGGCTGCCGGCTCCGATGCTCAGCACGATGAAGCTGCTGCCAAGGCCGCGCTCAAGGCTGCCGAGATGGAGGCAAAGCTCGCCGCCATGGATCCCGAGAAAGCGGCCAAGGTCCGCGCGGCGCTTGCCGCCAAGGCCGCCCGCGACAAGCAGAAAAAGGAGGCGTAAGGTCCATGGCACATCGCTCCGTTATTCCGTTTGGCCCGCAGCACCCGGTGCTGCCCGAGCCGCTTCATCTGGACCTGGTGATCGAGGACGACCGCGTCATCGAGGCAATTCCGCAGATCGGCTTTGTGCACCGCGGGCTCGAGAAACTCACCGAAAAGCGCGACATGCATCAGTTTGGCTACATCGCCGAGCGCATCTGCGGCATCTGCGCCGTGGGCCATAGCTACGGCTATGCCAGCGCCTGCGAGCGCATGCTCGACATCGAGGTGCCCGGCCGTGTGCAGTATATCCGCACCATTCTGCACGAGCTCTCGCGCATCCACTCGCACCTGCTGTGGCTGGGCCTGCTCGCCGATGCCTTTGGCTTCGAGGCGCTGTTCTATCGTTCGTGGACCCTGCGCGAGCAGATTCTCAAGATCTTCGAGAGCACGTGCGGCGGGCGCGTGATCCTTTCGATTAACGAGATTGGCGGCCTTAAGCACGACATCGAGGACTCCGAGCTGGCGGGTATTGTCCAGACGCTCGATGCCATGCGTCCCGACTACGAGGCCCTGGTGCATACGTTTTTGGACGACGTCAGCTGCGGCGAGCGCCTGCATGGCGTGGGCGTGATCAGCAAGAAGGACGCGCTGGAGCTTTCGATGGTCGGCCCGTTCGGTCGCGCCTCGGGCGTGGATTACGACGTGCGCATGTTCGGCGACGGCGCCTATGCGGACCTGGCTGCGTTCGAGCCCATCATTGCCACCGACGGCGACTGCTATGCCCGCTGCCAGGTGCGTTGTGCTGAGGTCACGCAGGCCATGGACATCATCAAGGAGCTTGTGGGCAAGATTCCGCACGACGGTATCGGCGGGCGCACCAAGCTTACGCCGGCCGACGGCGCGCGCGGCGAGGTTGTGATTGAGCAGCCGCGCGGCGAGGCGTACTACTATGTGCGCGGCAACGGCACCAAGAATCTGGACCGTTTTCGCGTGCGCACGCCGACGTCGCAGAACCTGGCGGGTCTGACGCATGCGCTGCAGGGCGTGCTCCTTGCCAACGTGCCCATGATTATCCTGACCATCGACCCCTGCATTAGCTGCACGGAAAGGTAGGCGTGGCATGAGTTTACTGACATTTGCCAAGACGGCCTTGGGCTCTATGGTCAAGCAGCCGGTTACGGTGTGCTATCCGCAGGAGAAGCTCGCGGCACCCGAGCGCTTGCGCGGGCACATCGTGAACGACATGGACGTGTGCATTTGCTGCGGGATGTGCGCGCGTCGCTGCCCGGCGGGCGCGCTCGCGGTCGATCGCAAAGGCGGTGCCTGGTCGATTGACCCGTACGCCTGCGTGGTGTGCGGCGAGTGCATCGAAAGCTGCCCCAAGCACTGTCTGAGCATGGACACCGCCCGCACTCCAGTTGCGGCGGATAAGACTCCCACGGTAGAAACTAAGCCGGAGTAGCGCTGGAATAGAGCTGGAATAGGGGCCGGTGGGGCAAAAATGCCCCACCGGCCCCGCGCTTAAACGCGCGGTTATGCTGCTGCGAACAAAACTATGCCGGTTTACTACGATGAATTCGACATCCCCGACCATGATTGCATTTTTCTAAATATTGCAAGCGTTCTACCTGCGGTTTTGCAAGCGCGCAATTTACCGTGGTCGAAGGTGGGCGATTCATCGTAGTAAACCGGCATAGTTTTGAAATGGCATTAAAACGGTAGCAGCCATTTTGCTATGCCGGGGTGGTCGGCCGTTGGGTAATTACCCTCGCAGGTAGGCGATGGCAATCTGCGTGCGGTTGCGCAGGCCCATTTTGGCAAGGATTGAGCTGATGTGGTTGCGCACGGTGCCTTCGCCCATGTATGCCGTGGCGGCAATCTCCTTGTTGTCGAGGCCACGTGCGATGAGCTCGGCGACTTCGAACTCGCGGTCGGTCAGGCTGACAAAGGCCGCGGGCCGGCGGAGTGTGCCCGCCTCAACGCCCGTTCCGTCAAAATCGATGTCCTCGATCGCCTTGCCCTCGAGCACGCGCCTACCGTCCATGACCTGCTCCAACGCCGGTGGAATGGCGGCGACATCGGTTTTAATTAGGTAGCCGCGGGCGCCCAGCTTGAGCGCCGACACAATGTACTCGTCATCCGAGAATGTCGTCAAAAACACGACGCGTGCCGCGGGGTCGTGCTCAAGGATCTCGCGTGCCGCCGAAAGTCCGTCACGCCCCGGCATCTGAATGTCGAGCAGTGCGATATCGGGCGCGTGTTCGGCATAGAGCGAAACCGCATCGTTGCCGTTGGCACCGGTGCCCACCACTTCGATCTGCGGCTGGGCGCCCAGGATAATCTTGAGCGAATCGACCACCAAGCGGTCGTCGTCGACAACGATGAGCCTCATCGGCCCTCATCTCCTTGCTGTTTGGGAACGGTGGCAAACACGCGCCAGCCGCCGGCGCTGGCACGCGGGCCGGCGGTGAAGGTGCCGCCAAGCGCCTCGATGCGCTCGCGCATGGAGGCGAGCCCCATGCCCTCCGCGGCGCCGCGGCTGCTTGCTTGGACCCCGCCCGTGCCATCGTCGGTAACGATGAGCTGGTAAAACGACGGATGCTCCATGCATCGTACAGTGACAGCATGGGCGCAAGCGTGGCGCATGGTGTTGGAGAGCGCCTCGCGCAGGACCGCCGCAAAGCAGTTGGCGACGTTTGCGGGTGCATGCTCGGCCATAACTTCAAGCTCAATCTGCGGACCGCCGTCCGAGCGCGCGCCTTCGACAATGCGTTCGAGCTGCACGGAAAGGTCGACGGCGTTGTCGTTGAGCGCGTGGACGCTGGTGCGCACAAGCTGGAGCGCCTCGTCAACCGTGCGTTTGACGTCGGCGAAATCGGCGGCAACCCTGGGCTCGTCGGCGTGCACGACGCGCAGGGCCTCGGTCTGCAGCGAGGCGCGCGTGAGCTGGTGGCCGACGTTATCGTGGATCTCGCGCGCGATACGGGCGCGTTCGGCGAGTGTCGCGAGCTCGACTTCGTAGTCCTGACGATCGGCAAGGTCGCGGTTGCGCGCTTCGAGCGCGAGAGCTCGTTCCTGCAGCTCGTCGCGGATGCGGCGCATGCGCTGCTGCTCGCGCTCCAACTGGGCGGTACGTAGCGATAACAAGGTGGCGGCAACTGAAAGGATGGCGGTCAGTAGAAGCGTTCGGGCGGTGAGCGCGTCGGCGCGTAGGTCCGCGACGAGTGCGAAGACAAAGGCGACGCCAATGCCCAACGCGACCCAAACGTGTTCACGGCGCACGCGCCGCGCGATGTCATAGAGGGCGAGAGGCGCAAACGGCACAAACGGCGGCACGAAGACAGCCGCGATGATGTAAGCGTAGCTCGCGGCCTCGCTTGTGCGCCGGGCGCGTTCTTCCTGTGCGACCTCGGCCAGCGAGGTGGCAATAACGCCAAGGCAAAACGCCGCGACCAGGCGAGCGTCCACAGCAAGGCCCGTGGCGGCTGCGATGCAGCACGCCAGCACGATCGATTTGTCGAAAAGCCTGTTCATACGGGTATTGTACGCGAAGCCGCGCGTAGTGGAGGGGTCGCCTGCGCAACCGTGACATTCCTCCCGCGCGACAAATCGGGGGCGTCGGCGGCCACACGGCCAAGCCCCGCACTCGTGACAAAGCTCACTGGTGCGCGCCGGCGGCTCCTGCGATGATGCAATCGTACCGGGCCGCAATCAACAGGAGGGCCGCCTCATGACAGACATCGTCCACGTCGAAAACCTCGTCAAGCGCTACGACGACCTTATTGCGCTCGACCACTTTAACCTGAGCATCGCCCCCGGCGAGATCTTTGGCCTGCTGGGCCCCAACGGCTCGGGCAAGACCACGTCCATCAACTGTATTCTGCAGCTGCTCGCCTACGACAAAGGCACCATCGAGCTGTTCGGCGAGCCCATGACGCCCGCCCGCTACGACCTCAAGCGCCGCATCGGCGTGGTGCCGCAGCAGGTGGCGGTGTTCGACGAGCTCACGGTGCGCGAGAACATCGACTATTTCTGTAGCCTGTACATCAACGACCGCAAGCGCCGTCGCGCGCTCGTGGACGAGGCGATCGACTTTGTCGGGCTGGGCGACTTTACCAAGTTCCGCCCCGGCAAGCTCTCGGGCGGTCTGGTGCGTCGCCTCAACATTGCCTGCGGCATCGCGCACAAGCCCGAGCTCATCTTCTTTGACGAGCCCACGGTGGCGGTCGACCCGCAGAGTCGCAACGCCATCCTGGAGGGCATCTGCCGCCTGCGCGACGAGGGCGCCACGGTGGTGTATACCAGCCATTACATGGAGGAAGTCGAGCAGATCTGCAGTCGCATCATGATCATGGACGGCGGCCGCGTGCTGGCGCAGGGCACCAACGACGAGCTCAAGCGCATGATCCAGATGGGCGAGCGCGTGACCGTCGAGGTGGGCGCCGTCGAGCCCACCACAGTCGAGCGACTGCGCGCCCTCGAGCACGTGCTCAGCGTCGAGCTGTCCGGCGGCGAGCTCGTCTGCACCTGCGAAGCGAGTCCGCACAATCTGGTCGACATCCTCGACACGCTGCGCGCCGCCGACGTGGCGCTCGGCCGCGTGTGGAGCGAGCCGCCGACCCTCAACGACGTGTTTCTCGAGATCACCGGCCGCGAGCTGCGCGACTAGGGGGCAGCTATGTTCAACACTATCATCACCACGGTCAAGACGCTGCTGCGTCGGCCGAGTACGTGGGTCTGGGGCGCTCTCTTTCCCATCGCGCTTTCCACGATGTTCATGTTTATGTTTGCGAACCTCAGTTCCGACGGCACGGTCGATCCGGTGCCGGTTGCCATCGTGGCGGACGAGGCCTGGGACGCCTCGACCTTTAAGAACGTGGCGGCTTCGCTTGCCAAGGAAGGCGACGACCAACTGCTCGAGATCCACGAGTGCGACGACGCAGCCGACGCGAGCCGTGCGCTTAAGGCCGGCGAGGTCGCGGGCATCTATACGGTCGACGACGCGGGCACGCCCAAACTCACGCTGCTATCGAGTTATGACGGCTCGCGTGCGTCGTCGGTGCTCACCGATCGCAGCATCCTGGAGACGGTGGCAAGCTCGTATACACAAAATGCCGAGCTCATGTCCCAAATTGCCCAGGACAACCCAGCGGCGCTCGCCGACCCGGAGGCGGTTGCGCGCGCCCTGTCGCTCGAGGGCGGCACCCGTCGCGTGAGCCTGACGCGTACCACGCCCGATGGCACGGTCATCTACTACTATGCGCTCTTTGGTCTGGTGGCGATGATGTCTGCCGAGTTTGCCGCCTTGAGCGTCGTCGATCTGCAGCCCAATCTGTCCGGCCTTGGCGCACGTCGCTGCGTGGGTGGTCTTTCCAAAACGGCGTCACTGGCCGGTATCTTTGTGGGCTCGTGGCTGGTCTCCTTTGCCTCGATGGCGATTGCGATCGGCTACGTGCGCCTAGTCGTGGGCATCGACTTTGGCGGGCGCGAGGGACTGTGTTTGGTGGGCGGCGCCGCTTCCGCGCTTGCCGCCACGGGCTTGGGACTCTTTGTGGGCACGCTTCCCGTTAAGGGCGGCAAGGCGTCCAAGTCGGGCATCCTCACGGGCTTTGCCACCACGTGCGCCCTGTTCGCCGGCCTCTACGGCGAGCCGGCGATGGCGCTTGCCGACGACGTCGCCCGCGCCTGCCCGGCCGAGTGCTGGCTCAACCCCGTCAAGCTCATCTGCGACATGTTCAACCGCCTGTATTTCTTTGAGGACCTGGGCCCCTTTGCCGTTCGCGCGGGCGCACTCGTCCTGATGGCCCTGGTGTTTGTCGCCGCCGCCACGCTGATCTTTGGAAGGAGCCGCTATGAGCACCTTTAAGACTGCGCTTCGCATGGCGCTCGCACACCCGCTCTATCTGCTTATCTATACGGTGTTCATCTCGCTCATGGGTGTGTTTATCGCGGCATCGGTGAGCTGGAACTCGTCGCAGCTCACCGAGTACAAGCCCTACGATGCCAACGTGATCGTGGTCGATCGCGACGACAGCGATCTTTCGCGTGCGCTTACCAAGCATCTGGGTTCGCGCTTTGAGCTGGTCACGGGCGTCGGCGACGGCACCTACGACCTCGCGGACGCGCTCTCCAAGAGCAACAGCGCCAAGGGCAGCGCCGACTGCGTGTTCTTTATCCCGGAGGGGTTTGAGGACGACCTCGTTGTAGCCGCCCGCGCGGGGGAGTCCCTGCCCAAGCTCGATGTGACCTACGGCGCTGGCACCATGGCGGCGGCGCTCTCGTCTGCCGAGGCCTCGCGCTGGATCTCGCTCGCGGGCGCTGCGGCCGCACTTGAGCCCGCCGCCTCTAACGGCGACGTTGCCAAGGCCGCCGAGCATGCGGCCGCAAAGCGTGCCGAGGTCGAGATTGAGCAGGTCAAGGTCGACTCGACTGCCGCCGCCACGCTCGAGTCGTACTTCAACTTTGGCGCGTACGCGATTATCTCGTCGGTCATCGTGTCGGTGGGACTGGTGTTCTCGGGCATGAACGAGCCCGAGCGCGTGCGTCGTATGGATGCCGGTCCAATCCCCGGCCGCCAGCGTTCGCTTGCCGTGTTTGCGGCCGCCGCCGTGCTCACCGTCTGTATCTGGTTTGTGTCGAGCATGATGGGCGTCGTGGGCTTTGCCGGCGCGGTCGCCGAGGTCGGCGTGGGCCGTGTGTGCCTGGCGCTGGCAGCGACGCTTGCCCTGGCGTGCACGCCGCTGGCCGTTGGCTTTGCCCTTTCGAGCCTGGGTGCGCGCGAGGAGCTGCTCAACGGTGTGGGCAATCTGCTCGGCATGCTCATGACGTTTTTGGGCGGCGCCTGGATGCCGCTGTCGCTGATGGGCCCAGCCGTGCAGACCGTGGCGCATTTTGTGCCGACGTTTTGGGTGAACGACGCGATCAGCAAGGCGCTCGCCGCGGACCTGACGCCCGCCGTGCTGGGCGA
This sequence comes from uncultured Collinsella sp., assembly GCA_900546375.1. Lineage (GTDB taxonomy): Bacteria > Actinomycetota > Coriobacteriia > Coriobacteriales > Coriobacteriaceae > Collinsella. The sequence continues at coordinate 91,926 of URCO01000001.1, read as the reverse complement.
CATCGCCTGCGACCTAGGCGTCACGGTGCTCTTTGCCGTGGCCATCGCCGCCGCAGGCCTGGCCCTCGCCCACAACAAATCCCGCGCCTAGCCGCCTAGTCGTTTAAGAGCGTCCCCAATGACTAGTCTGAAATAAATCCCAAGCCTCGCCCCAAAATAGTTTGCCAAGGTTTACTATTACGCTCATAAAGTAGTACGGGGCTAACAATAGGGGATACCATGGCAACGCAGGAAGCCTATGTCCAGGTTAAGGATCTCAAAAAGCACTATGGCGACGGTGATGCATGCCTGACGGTGCTCGACGGCATCGACACGTCCATCAACCGCGGAGAGATCTGCGTCATGCTGGGACCTTCGGGTTCGGGCAAGTCGACGTTTCTTAACCTAATCGGCGGCCTGGAGGATGCCGACGCCGGCTCTATTCTGGTGGACGGCTGCGACATCACGGTGCTCAAGCCTACCGACCTGGGCGAGTATCGCCGCCGCGAGCTGGGCTTTGTGTTCCAGTTCTACAACCTGGTGCCCGATCTCACCATCAAGGAGAACATCGAGGTCACGGCGCACCTGTCCAAAAACCCGCTCAACATCGACGACCTGCTGCGTTCGCTGGGCCTCTACGAGCACCGCAACAAGTTCCCGCGTCAGGTCTCGGGCGGCCAGCAGCAGCGTTGCGCCATCGGCCGCGCACTCGTCAAAAACCCGGGCCTGCTGCTGTGCGACGAGCCCACGGGCGCGCTTGACTACAAGACGTCCAAGGAAATCTTGCAGCTCATGGAGGATGTAAACCGCACCTACGGCTGCACCATCATCATTGTCACCCACAATGCCGCCATCGCGCGCATGGCAAATCGCGTGCTGCGCCTGCGCGACGGGCGTATCGTCGAGGATGAGCTCAACGAGTCGCCCGTCGCGGCCGCCGAGCTCGATTGGTAGGCGGCGCCATGACACCTCTCGCAAAACGTCTCCCGCGCGAGCTGCGCCGCAATATCGGCAAGTACCTGGGCATCTTTTTGCTTATGTGCGGAAGCATCGCCCTTACATCGGGCTTTTTGCTCGCGGCGCATTCCATTGGCTGCCTTATCGACGACATGCGCGATGCGTACACGATTGAGGACGGCCGCGTGACCACTTCCTTCGAGGCCACCGACGAGCAGCTCAAGGCTGCCGAAGACGCGGCGGAGGACGTCGGCGGCGTCACGCTCTACAAGAATTTCTCCATCGATGCCATCATCAAAAAGGCGTCCGGCGACGACGGCACCAAGCGCACACTGCGCACCTATGCGCACCGCACCAAGGTCGATATCGCGTCCTACTGCGAAGGCAGGCAGCCCAAGGCGGACGATGAGGTGGCCATCGACCGTGTCTTCGCCACCAACAACGACCTCGCCGTGGGCGATAAGGTCGAGCTTGAGGGCCGCACCTACACCATTTGCGGCATCATGACCCAGCCCGATAGCCAGGCGCTGTTCCTCAACAATTCGGACTTTACGGTGAACACCATCACGTACGGCGTGGCCGAGGTCACCGACGCCGGCTTTGCCGCGCTTGAGGACGCCGGTGGCGCACCTGCCTACACCTATTCCTTTACCTTTGCCGATCGCGACCTCCCCACCGCGGACCGCACCGATGCCGAGCAGGATATGGCGGAAGCGCTCACCGATGCCGATGCACGCGTGGATGACCTCATCGACGCCGATTCCAACCAGGGCATTGGCTATGCGCGCGACGACGTGGACGGCGACTCCATGATGTGGATGACGCTGCTCGACATCATCATCGTGATCATGGCGTTTGTCTTTGTGGTTCTTACCGACGCCACCATCGAGGAGGAGAGCGCCATCATCGGCACGCTGCTCGCCAGTGGCTATCGTCGACGCGAGATCGTGCTGCACTACCTTGCGCTTCCCGCCATCGTGGGCGTGGTCGCGGCGCTTTTGGGCACTGCGCTCGGCATTGCGTTCTTTACCGAGCCCATGCGCAGCCTCTATTACGGTTCGTACAGCCTGCCGCCCTTCCAGGTGTACTGGAGTTGGGAGATCTTTGTGAAGTGCGCCGTGGTTCCCGCCGCCGCGCTCATCCTCATCACGCTGGTGGGTCTGCTCCGCAAAATGGGCAAGACGCCGTTGCAGTTCCTTCGTCACGAAGCGAGCGGCAAGTCGGGTACCAAGCGTGGTATGCAACTGCCGGAGCGCATGGGTTTTGTTTCCCGCTTCCGCTTGCGTATCTTCCTGCGCAATCTGGGCAACTTCGCCACGCTCTTCGTGGGCATTGCATTTGCGTCGCTACTGCTGCTCTTTGGCCTGGCGATTCTGCCCACGATGACGCACTATGCGGACAACCTCGAGACGAGCCTGGTCGCCGAGCACCAGTACACGCTCAAGGCTCCGCTGGAGCTCGAGGGCACTGCCGAGGAGCGTGAGCAGTGGTCGGCACTCGAGCGCTTGCAGTCGGTTGACGGCGCGCTGCTTTCCGCCGCCCAGGATGCCGATGACGAGCTTGACGACGCGGCCGATGCGGCGCGGGCGGCAGCCGATGCCGCGACCGCATCTCCGTCTGCCGAGAGCCTAACCGCAGCGCAGGACGCACTTGCCAAGGTTCAGGACAAGAAGGATGCGCTTTATACGTGCCTCGATGATCTTGCCGATGCCCTCGGCTGCAACCGTGATGAGGCTATCGACCTGATCGACAAAGCCTCCAAGATTGACACTGACAACGACGATATTCACCCGGTCAATACGACCGACAACGGCGCGGGCGCAATCGCACAGGCTGAGAAATATGCCATCTACCAGCTGCAATACGACCGCGGCGATGGTAATGGCGAGGAGACGATTTCCGTCTATGGCATTTCATCCGATTCGCGCTATTGGAAAGACCTCAACGTCGGCGATGGGCGCGTCGTCTTTGGCGGCGGTCTGCTCGATAAGTTTGGCTGGAGCGAGGGTCAGAAGGTCACGCTCAGCGACAAGTACGAGGGCGAGCATTATTCCCTTGAGTACACGGGCAAGGACTGTGCCTGGGGCTCAAAGTCGGACATGAATATCTATATGAGTATCGACGACTTTAACGAGCTGTTCGGCAACGACGCCGCGTACTTCAACGGCTATGCGAGCGATGAGAAGCTCGACCTCGATGCTCGTTACTTTGCCGGCGACACCACGCCCGACGACATGCGCGCCGTGGGCGACCAGTTCATCGGCATGATGAGCAAAATGATCGGCATGATGGTCGGGCTCGCGGTGTTTATCTTCCTGCTGTTTATGTACCTGCTGACCAAGGCTGTGATCGACCACAGCGCCCGTTCGATCAGCTACATGAAAGTCTTTGGCTATCGCGATAGCGAGATCTCGCATCTGTACATCCGCTCGATCACGCTGTGCGTGGTGGCGTCGCTCGTGCTGAGCCTGCCGGTCATTATTGGCTCGCTCACGGCCATCTTCCGCTCGATGCTGCTCGCCTACAACGGCAATATCGAGATTTATGTGCCCTGGTGGTCCATGGCGGCGTGCGCAGGAATCGGCTTTGCAACCTATCTGGTCGTGGCGCTGCTACACATGCGCTCCATCAGGCGCGTCAGCCTGGCCGAAGCCCTCAAAGTGCAAGAGTAGCCATTGGGGACGGTCTTTGCCGATTCGTCGGCTCGCCGGCCGTGCTGGCAAGGACTGTCCCCAGCTGCCGGCAGAAAGGGAACGTCCCCAACTGCCGGGTGGCGAGGCACTCATTTAAGTCTGTCCCCAATGACTAGGCGCCGCGCTTGACTTAAACCCAGCTTTAACTGGTACCATCCCCTAAGTCTGTAACGCCATATAGACCGAGGGGATAGATTTATGACCGCAACTGCACCCGCAGCACCCGCCAAGGTGTACTTCACCAACCTGCGCACGCATGCTCGCGAGAGCCAGCTCGACAAGCTCAAGCGCCTCATCCGTCACGCCGGTATCGAGCAGATCGACTTCGAGAACAAGTTCGTCGCCATCAAGATTCACTTTGGCGAGCTGGGCAACCTGAGCTTTTTGCGCCCTAACTACGCCCGCGCCGTCGCGGATGTCGTGAAGGAGCTGGGCGGCAAGCCCTTCCTCACCGACTGCAACACGCTTTATGTCGGTAGCCGCAAAAACGCGCTCGAGCACATCGACACCGCCTACCAGAACGGCTTTACCCCGTATGCCACGGGTTGCCAGATCATCATCGCCGACGGCCTCAAGGGCACCGACGAGGCGCTCGTCCCGGTCGAGGGCGGCGAGTACGTGCGCGAGGCCAAGATCGGTCAGGCACTCATGGATGCCGATATCGTGATCAGCCTCACCCACTTTAAGGGCCATGAGCAGGCCGGTTTTGGCGGCGCCATGAAGAACCTGGGCATGGGAGGCGGCAGTCGTGCCGGCAAGATGGAGCAGCATGCCGCCGGCAAGCCGAACGTCGCGACCGAGCACTGCGTTGGCTGCCGTGCCTGCGAAAAGATCTGCGCGCACAACGCTATCTCGTTCGACGACACCCGCGAGCGCGAGCTTGCCAGCGGCGCTACTCGCACGGTGCACGTGGCTGCCATCGACCACGATCACTGCGTGGGCTGCGGACGCTGCATTGCGGCATGCAACCAGGACGCCATCAAGCCCGGCTATGAGGCCGCGGCCGACGTGCTCAACTGTAAGATCGCCGAGTACACCAAGGCCGTCGTCGACGGCCGTCCGAGCTTCCATATCTCGCTTGCCATGGATATCAGCCCCAACTGCGATTGCCATCCCGAAAACGACACGCCTATCGTCAACGATATCGGCATGTTCGCGAGCTTCGACCCGGTCGCCATCGACCAGGCCTGCGCCGATGCCGTCATGGCATCCGAGCCGCTGCCCAACACCGAGCTCACCGATAGCGCCGCCAAGATGGAGCATAACCACGAGCATCTGGAGGGCGAGCAGGCCAAGGACCCCTTCTGCATCACGCATCCCGACACCGACTGGCGCACCTGTATCGCACACGCCGAGAAGATCGGCCTGGGCACGAGCAAGTACGAGCTCATCGAGGTCAAGTAGCGTCGTCCTATTGGATAAAGAACGCGATTTTGTTGCGTAACTCAATCAAAAACCGCCTGTGAGCACGGTGCTCGCAGGCGGTTTTTCGGAAGTATGCGGCAAATTCTGAGGCTGCCGAGCACACGACGTTTTTTGACAACAAAACCCCTGATAAATTGTTGGTAAAACTGCGGTCTGGTTGGCAGTTCCGGATTTTGCCGCATACTTCCGAAAATAGGGGTTAGATAAATCCCTAGACGCCGCTTTTTCCCTAAAAATTCCTATCGAGGAAGTTGTTGACCGTGTTCCAGTAGAGCTCGGGGTCAACTTGCGCACTCTTGGCGTGGGTGGCGCCATGGATGGTGAGCTTTTGCTTGACCTTGCTGGCGCACGCCTCGTAGTTTTGGTCGAGCATACTGTACGGCACAAAGGTGTCCTGGTCGCCGTGGATAAACAGCATGGGAACCGTCGCGTGTTTGAGTTGCTCCACACTGCTCGCCTTATGAAAGTCGTAGCCCGCGCGCACGTTGCACACCAAGTTTGCTACATCGAGCAAGGGAAAGCTGGGCAGGCCGAACACATCCTTGAGCTGCAGGGAAAACTCGTCCCAAACGCTCGTATAACCGCAGTCCTCGATAATGCATTTCACGTTTGCGGGCAGAGATTCCCCCGCGACGTTCATGGCGGTTGCTGCACCCATCGACTCGCCAAAGACCAGGATGCGCGCCTCGGGGTCAGCCTGAACGATCCGCCCAATCCATGTAACGACATCGAGCCGCTCGGGCCAGCCCATGCCGATATAGTCGCCGCCGGAGCGCTCGTGGGCGCGGGCGGCAGGCGCGAGCACGTTCATGCCGCGGTCGTGGAATCGTTTGACGTATCGGGCCATACCGATGGGCTCGTTAGTATATCCATGCAGGCAGACGGCGTAGTCGTGCGTGCTCTCCGACGCAGCAAAATACCAGGCGGCAAGCTCGGTCCCGTCGTCCGCGGTGAGGTTGCTGCTCTCGCGGTTTTCCTTAAACCACGCCCGCGCTTCGGTGTCCTCGGCATCCGGCTGCTCACCTTCTTTGTCGTTCTTGCTATCCTGCATCATCTTCATGGTGTACGGCGCTTGGGGGTTCAGGGCAAAGTCAAACAGAAAGTTGCCGGCAAATCCGAGCAGCGCAACGACAACCACCAGTGCAACGATGCCGGCTATCTTGAGCTTTCGATGGGAACGTGCGTTTTGAGCCATACGGTATTCTCCTATAAGATGTTAATACATCAACATTTAATGCAAGCGCATTATGGACGTTCGCCGTTGATGCGTCAACAGGCAAAGAATGGGTAAACAAAGGGTCGCGTATGGTGCAAATTTCGCACGTACCTAGACGCTTTGATATAGTGTTGAGAACTCTTTACGTTGGAGGATGTAACCGGCATGTCCGATTCGAGCGACAGTTCTAAGCCGCGACCCAAGACCGCGGCCGTTCCACACTACACGGTGGGCGAGGAGATCATGAACTCCGTCACCCATGGTGTCGGCTGCCTGCTGGGTATCGCGGGCCTGGTGCTCCTGATCGTATTCGCTGCTCTGCGCGGCGGGGGCCCGGCACACATGGCCGCGGCGATTGTCTATGGTGTCAGCATTATCCTCGAATACCTAGCCTCTACGCTCTATCACGCGATTCAGCCCGCGCGCGCCAAGCGCGTCTTTCGCATCATTGACCACAGCTGCATCTACCTGCTCATAGCCGGCAGCTATACGCCGTTTTGCCTCATCACGCTCGCAAACGACGGCGGCCCTGCGCTGTTCTTTGCCGTATGGGCCATCGCCATTATCGGCATCGCCCTCGAGTGCTTTATGCGCGAGCGTCAACCGCACTGGGTAAGTGGCTTGGTCTACCTGCTGATGGGCTGGCTTGTCGTCTTTAAGCTGCCCGAACTTGTGTCGCTGCTCAACCCCGTGGCACTTGCCCTGCTCGCCGTCGGCGGCGTGTGCTACACCGCGGGCGTGCCGTTCTATATCGCCAAAAACGTACGCTATCTGCACAGCGTGTTTCACCTGTGGGTGCTCGCCGGCAGCATCTTCCAGTTCATGGCGGTGATCCTCTTCGTAATCTAGCGACCATGCCTGCGCGCCCGCGTCCTCGTTTGGGTGCCGGCGCAATTGCCGTATCCGCCACCAACGTTTTACCCTAACGTCCCGAATCTTGGAGGTTCGAGAAACTCCCGATGGACATAACCATCTCCCTTATCACCACCCTCGTTTTAACCCTCATCAACGGCTACTTCTCCATGTCCGAGATGGCGCTCACCACGGCAAAGCGCGCCGTGCTGGAGCACGAGGCCGAGGAAGGCGACAAGCGCGCCGAGCGCGCCATTAAGCTGGCTGCCGATTCCGACCAGCTGCTCGCCACCATCCAGGTCGCCATCACGCTCGTGGGCTTCGCCTCGTCCGCCGTCGCCTCGACGAGTCTGTCCGACCCGCTCGCCACGTGGCTCATGAGCTTTGGCATCGCGCCGCTTTCTGCCATCGCGCGCGGCCTGGCGCCGGTCATCATCACCGTCGCCGTCGCCTTTGTGTCCATCGTGATTGGCGAGCTCGTGCCCAAGCGCATCGGCCTCGCCAACGCCGAGGGCGTATCCAAGCAGGTCGTGGGGCCGCTTTCGGTGTTTCAAAAGATCGCCCGTCCGCTCGTGTGGCTGACCGGCGCTTGCTCCGATGGTCTGGCCCGTATCCTGCGCATCAAGAGCGCCGACGACCGTCAAAACGTCTCGGAGGAAGAGATCAAGTACATGGTCTCGGAGCAGGATGATCTGCTCGACGAGGAAAAGCGCATGATCCACGAGATCTTCGACCTGGGCGACACCGTTGCCCGCGAGGTTATGGTACCGCGCGTGGACACCACCATGTGCGAGGACGACGAGACGGTCGCCGACGTGCTGTCCGCCATGCGCCAGACCGGCTTTAGCCGCATCCCCGTCTATCACGAGGATCCCGACAACGTCGCCGGCATCGCGCACATCAAGGACCTGATCCAGCCTTCGCTCGACGGCAAGGGCGACCAGCCCATCGCCGACTTTTTGCGCGACGCCACCTTTGTGCCCGACACCAAGGACATCCTGCCGCTGCTGTCCGAGATGCAGACCTCGCACGACCAGATCGTGGTGGTCGTGGACGAGTACGGCGGCACGGCCGGCATCATCACCATCGAGGACATCGTCGAGGAGATCGTGGGCGAGATTGAGGACGAGTTCGATCCCGACAACAAGTACCTCACGCGCCTTTCGCGCCGCGAGTGGCTTGTCGATGGGCGTTTTTCGTGCGATGACGCGATTGAGCTTGGTTGGCCGCTCGAGGAAAGCGATGATTATGAGACCATCGCCGGCTGGATTTTGGAGCTTTGCGACTCGGTGCCCGACATCGGAGAGGTGTTTGAGGTTGCGGGGTACAAGTTTAAGGTGCAGTCGATGCGTGGCCAGCGCATCTCGCTCATTCGCGTGATCGCTCCGGCCGAAACCGATAAGAAGGATTCCGAGTCCTCGGCAGATAAGCCGGCGGCGTCGGACGCGGGTTCTGCGGACCCGCACGATGGCGACGAGTAGGGCGAGGAAGAGTAGGGGAGAGTTATGGCAGGCCTGTTCAACATCCTTAAGGTCACCGTCAGCGAGGACAAGATCTGCGCGCATGTGCTGGTGAACCCCGGCATGCCGCTCATGACCTCGGAGGATATCGAGGCCACGGCGCGCGTGTATTATCTGGTGCCCGCGATTGCCAAGCACCTGTGCCTGGGCGATTCCGGTCGCGAATTCCAGGACTGCATGGGCCAGACCGAGCTTTGCCATCTGCTGGAGCACGTAACGGTCGAGCTCATGAACGAGACCGGGCTTGCCGGTAGCATTTCGTGCGGCCGCACCCGCGTGAGTGAGCACGATGAGCGTGTCTTCGAGGTCGAGCTTTCGTGTCCCGACGACGCGCTGGCCATCGGTGCGCTGTCTTCGGCGACCTTTATGATGGATTGGGCCTATCTGCATGCCGACCAGCCCGCTCCCGATGTGGACGGTACGGTCGCGGGTTTGCGCAACCTGGTGCTGGGCATGCGTGCCGAGGCCGAGGGCAAGGACCCGCACGAGGCCGTCGCCGCCGCGAACGCCGAGGGCGAGGCCGGGGACGTGACCGAGGGCGAGGCACCTGCCGAGGTTGCCGTCGAGCCCGTCGACGAGGCGCTTGCCGAGGCTGCCGTCGAGGCGTCTGCTGAGGAGGCCGCCGAGCCCGAGCCCGCGGAGCCCCAGGGCGTCCCGAGCTTTGACGACGAGCCACAGGAGGTAATCGATACCGAGGGCGCGACCGCCGAAAGCCACGAGGCCCCCGCTGCCGTCTACGGTGGCGCGGCGACGGTTCCGGTTGCTCCCGCGCACGAGGGCAACCTACCGCTCGTTGACGGCGCCGGCGAGGACCCGGCCGCCACGGTGGCCATGCCTGCCATGCCGCAGGAGTAGGCTCACCCGCTTATCACCATCATGTACCTGCGCCTTTACCGTACGCAGATGAGCAAGACGGCAAGCGCTGTGCTGCGGGTATAATGGACAGCATTCAAACGGTGGGCGCCGAGGTGCCCGCAGGAGAGGAATGAACATGGGTAAGACTTTCAACTTTATCTCGGGTGCGCTCTTCGGTGCTGCCGCCGGCGCCATCATCGGCGTCGCCCTGGCTCCGCGCTCGGGCGCCGAGACCCGCGCCATGGCTGCCGATATCGCCAACGACGCTTGGGATAACATGCGCGACACCTACGAGCACGGTGCCGAGGAGGCCCGCGCCGCGGTCAACGATTTTGGCCCGATGGTCGACGCCAAGACCGATGACCTGCGTGCCAAGGTTGACCTTGCCCGCGAGCGCATGGACCAGCTGCGCGAGCAACTCAACGACGCCATCTCGGGCGGTAACGTGACACCCGCCGCCGATGTCGTGGTCGAGAACGCCGTCGAGGCCGACGCCGAGGCCGCGGAGCCTTCGACCGAGGCATAATGCGCGCCGGGGATTTTGTCGGCGCCAAGATCTATCGCAAGCCTACCGAGGATAAGCGCACCAAAAAAGACGGCACGCCGCGCAGCCCTAAAAAGCTCGGCAAGATTCACTTTCCGGTCTTTACCCCGGGCGGTACGCGCGTGGTGGGCTTTATGGTCCGCCAGTCCGATATCGCGGGTATGATCGAGCGCCCTGATCGATTTGTGGCGCTCGATGCCATTGGCGTCTACGAGGGCGCCATCGCGGTTGACGACGTCAAGGGCACCTACGATACCGCTGCGGCCAAGCGTCTCGACATCAACCTGGACGATTGCATTATCTGGGTTGGCATGGACGTGCGCACGGAGTCGGGCGATGTCGTCGGCTATTGCTCGGATGTGGAGTTCAAGCCGCGTTCGGGCATCGTGCAGACGTTCTACGTGACCGCCGGCACCGCTTCGAGCGTGCTGGTGGGCGACACGCAGATGCCGCCGACGATGTTGCGCGGCTATGCGGACGGCGCGATGATCGTTTCGGACGAGGTCAAGTCGCTCGGGTATTCGGGCGGCGCTGCTGCAAAGGCTGCCGAGGCAAGCGTCGTGGTGGGCGATAAGGTCAAAAAGGGCGCCAAGGTGCTCGATGACAAAGGTTCGGTCGCCGTGGACAAGGGCAGTCGCGCGTTGGGCAAGCAGCTCGGCAAGACGCGCGGTATGTTCAAGGCCTTTAAGGACGAATACCAAAAGGCGAGCGGGGGCTCGTCGAAAGCTAGTAAATAGCGACGTTCCAAATGATGGGAGGCAAGCCGGAGACCTGTTGCTCCGGCTTGCTGCGTTTATGGGGGAGGGCACATGCGCCAAAACGGATCATATTCACACGGACGCCCGGGCGCGCGTCCGACGGCGCGCCGCGATCTGGGGCAGTTGCCCAGCGGTCAGCGCAAGCGTCACCGTAAGCCCGGCGCGATGTATCTCAACCATAGCCGCGGCTTTAGCGACCGAAGCGCTCGCATCGGCAACGGCCGCACGCCCCGTCGTCCGTCTCGCCTGCCCTATGCGCTCATCGCCGTGGGCTGCGCGCTCGTGCTGTTTGTCGCCGCCGTTGTGGGCTACGTCAACCGCAGCGTGGATGTCGTCCTCAACGGCCAGGAGACTGCAGTGCGCGTCGGCTCTACGCTGCAAAATCTCATCGACGACCAGGATCTGACCGATACCTACGACGCCGGGGATCTGCTGGCCGTTGACGACAGCGTGCTGACCCGCCATGGCGGCGAAAAGCTGTCGGTAAAGGTGGACGGCAAGCGCATAAAACAGGGCAAGTGGAAAAGCCGCGAGCTTACGGGCGGCGAGAAGGTGACGGTCAAGGACGGCCGCGACACGTATGAGAAGCACGAGGTCCAGGCGACGGTTATCGAGCCCAAGCTCAAGGTCGAGGGCACGGGTGCCATCGAGTACGTCAAGACGTGGGGTATCCAGGGTCGCTCTGAGGTGTGGGTCGGCGAGCAATCGGGTAAGACGCAGGACCGCGGCGAGGTCGTGCCCGCCACCGATTGCGTGGTCGAGTGCGCGAGCGTGGCACCCAAGGGCAACGAAAAGTACGTGGCGCTGACGTTTGATGAGGGCCCGAGCGGCGCGACCAAGCAGATCTTGCAGGTGCTCAAGGAAAAGGGCGTCACCGCGACGTTCTTCCTGTCGGGTGATGCGGCCGAGGCCTCGCCTGCTACTGCCAAGGCGATTGTCGATGCCGGCTGCGAGGTCGGCTCCAACAGTTACAGCGACGAATCGCTCAAGGGCAAGGACCGCGATGCGGTGCGCGAGCAGGTTTCGAAGGGTACCGAGGCGATCAAGTCCGCGACCGGAACGTCGACGATGCTTTTGCGTGCTCCCTACGCAGCCTTTGACGAGCAAAACTGGATTGATGCGATGGACCTGGTGTCTGCCGTGGTCTCGTGGAATATCGATTCGGGCGACTGGCTGCTCAACGGTGCCGACGAGCAGGTCTCGACGGTGCTCGATTCGGTGACGCCGGGCAACATTGTGCTGCTGACCGACAACGATGAATGTGCCGAGCAGACGCTCGAGGCGCTGCCGCAGATTATCGACGGGCTTATTGCCGGCGGCTACAAAATCGTGACGTTGAGCGATCTGGTCAAGACGGATACATCGCTGAGCAAAAAGCTCACCTCGCTGACGAAGGTCACCATGCCCAAAAACGCCGTGTTCCCCCAACTCGCCGAAGATGACGACACCACAGACTAGTCATGTAAGAACGTCCCCAATGACTATGTCACGGATGCGTCAGCGTTTGGTATGCCTGCGATGTTTGGAGCATAAATTTGGCGCCACGGCGCGATGCTGATGCTATAGTTACTGCGGATAACAAGGGTCAAGAGAAAGGTTGCAGGTGAAATCCAAACCTCGACCATACAGTCGATGACCCCATGCAGGTGCTTCTTGCGCATGTACGGGGTGTGAGCGCCGAGCGGCGTGCCGCCCGCGCATGCGTATACATATCTAAAAGTCCACGGACGGCGTGCCGGCATGGCTGCAGTTCGAAGGGATAATGATGGGGAGCACCAGTGAATTATCTGAGTGAGATGCTCAAACTGCCGGTCTTGGACGTCGATGGCGAAAAGCTCGGCGTTGTGAACGATTTTGGCATTGCTACCGGCGAAGTTTTTCCGCACGTAACGTCGCTCGCGTTCCGCGGACCCGGCAAGACGCCGTTTATGATCAGCTGGCGCAAATGGGTCGACCGTATCGACGAGACGGGCGTACACCTTAAGTCGCCGGCCACCGAAATCCGTTTTTCGTACCTGCAGCCGACCGAACTCTTGCTTGCCCGTGACGTGCTTAACAAGCAGATTGTCGACACGCAGGGCATGAAGGTCGTGCGCGTAAACGATATCAAGTTTTCCATGTCGGGCGAAAATCAGTTGCGTCTGCTGGGTGCCGAAGTTGGTGCCCGCGGTCTGCTGCGCGCGATCAGCCCCGCACTCGAGCATGTCGTCGAGAGCTTTATGAAGCACCTGGGCAAACCACTCGGCGAGGACATCATCGCCTGGTCCTACATGGACCTGCTCGACCGTTCGACTAAGAACATCCAGCTTTCGGTGTCGCACAAGACGCTCGGCGAGCTGCACCCTGCCGACATTGCTGACATTATCGAGCAGCTCGACCCGCGCCTGCGTGCGCAGGTGTTCGCGCAGCTCGATACTGCCCAGGCCGCCGAGGCCATCTCGGAGTTCGATGACGACGAACTTATGACCGAGATGCTCGAGGGCCTGTCCGACACCGATGCATCGTCGATGCTGGCCATGATGGACCCGGACGACGCCGCTGACCTGATCGACGAGCTCGATTACGAGAAGGCCGAGAAGCTTCTGCGCCTGATGGGCGTTCAGGAGGAGAAGGCGATTCGTAACCTGCTGGGCTATGAGGACAACACTGCCGGTCGCATCATGACCTCGGAGTTTGTCTCCCTGCCCGCCACGGCGACGGTCGGTGACGCCATCGAGGCGATCCGCAAGCTCGACGAGGACTTCGAGAGCGTCTACTACGTCTATACCGAGGACCCGAGCGGTATGCTCACCGGCGTCCTTTCGCTGCGCACGCTCATCGTGGCCGACCGCGACGCCACGCTGGGCCAGCTGGCCTATCGCGACCTGGTTTATGTGTCGCCCGACGATGACCAGGAAGACGTAACGGACGAGATGACCAAGTACGACCTGGTCGCCATCCCTGTTTGCGATGAGAACCGTCACATCTTGGGTATCGTGACCTTTGACGACGCCATGGACGTTATCGCCGAGGAACACCAGGAGGACCTGCAGATCGCAGGCGTCGGCTCGGGCGACAGCGCGTCCGACGACTCGACGAATGTGCTCAGCTGGTTTGTGCATCGCCAATACTGGGTTGTCGTGTGGGGCATTGCCTCGTGCATCATGGCAACAGTGCTGGGGACGGCGCTGGGCTCCGCGCATCTGGTGGTGTTCCCCATGTGCGCCATGCCGCTCGTGCTGCTGGCTGCCTCGCGTATGGTGTCGTTCGTCAAGAACTACTTCCTGGAGTACGACGGCCATGACGATGAGCCCAAGCCGTATCTGGGATTTTTCTTCCAGAGTACGGGCATGGGCTTGATTCTGTCGCTCGTGACCTACCTGTGCGCCCAGCTGGTGCGCACCGCCGCGTTCCTCGACGCGCCTATGTTTGAAGAGCAGCTCTTTACCGGCTGCTTTAACATTGCGGCCATCGTTTGCCTGATTGGCAACATGAGCGCCGTGATTTACCTGATGGTGCTGTTCTGGCGTGACGAGCACGACCTCAATACGTCGGGTACCGCCATGAACGTCATTGCCGTCATGATTTCATGCGTGGCGTACTGCATCGCCGCGATGCTGCTCACCATGTCGGTCATGGGGTAGGTGGTCGCGTGCAAAACACGAAGCAAAAGGCGAGCACCAAGCAAAAGCTGACCATCGCGGCCATCTTTGGCGCCATGGGCCCTGGCCTTCTGGCGGCGCTTTCGGGTAATGACGCCGGCGGCATCGCCACGTATTCCAGCGCCGGTGCCAGCTATGGCTACAAGATGCTGTGGATGCTTCCCGTCATGACCGTGCTGCTCATCGTGACGCAGGAGACTGCGGCGCGTTGTGGCTGCGTCACAGGCAAGGGCTTGGCCTCGCTCATCCGCGAGCGCTTTGGCGTGCGCAGGAGCGTGCTGGCCATGGCGGCGCTGCTGATCGCCAACACGGCCGTGACCATTTCGGAGTTTGCGGGTATCGCGAGCGGTCTTGCCCTCTTTGGCGTGCCGGCGAGCATTTCGGTGCCGTTGGTGGCCCTGCTGGTTTGGATGCTTACCATGTCGGGCAGCTTCCAGCGCATCGAGAAGATTCTGCTGCTGGTGAGCTGCGTGTTTGTGACCTACATCGTCGCTGCATTTATGGCTGGTCCCAGCTGGGGCGAGGTGGCGGTCGACTTGGTTGTGCCCAACATCCAAAATGACCCCAGCTACGTGTCGCTTGTGGTCGCAACGATCGGTACCACCATCGCGCCGTGGATGATCTTCTTGGCGCAGAACAACGTGGTCGATAAGAATGCGGGCGAGGACGATATCGTGCTGCAACGCATCGACACCGTGAGCGGCTCAATCGCCGCCGATGTCATCGCCGGCTTTATTATCATCACGACCGGTACGGTGTTGTTCCCTGCAGGCATTCAGATTAGCGACGCTGCCGATGCCGCCCGCGCATTGGAGCCTATCGCGGGCCAGTGGTCCACGGTGCTGTTTGCCTCGGGCCTGGTCGCGGCGAGCTTCTTGGCCGCCTGTGTGCTGCCAGGCGTTACGTCCAGCGCTATCTGCGAGGCATTTGGCTGGGAGCGCGGTGCCGATCGCAGCTGGGACGAGGCTCCGGTCTATCGCGGCATCATTACGGCCATCATTGGCATTTCTGCCGTGCTGGTGCTCATGCCCGGCGTCGACCTGTTCCAGATTATGATGACCTCGCAGGTCATCAACGGCGTGCTTTTGCCTGTGGTCCTGGTGTTCCAGGTGCTTATTGCCGCCGATCGACACATTATGGGCGCCAACCGCAACGGCCGCGTGTGGAATGTGCTCACCTGGGCGACTATCGGTGTGATTACGGTGCTGACGGTCGTCATGTTTGTTCTGCAGGCGATGGGCTACAGCGCGTAGCGCTTCTTTTGGACTCTTAACAGGTCGCCGCCATGGGCTGCGGCCTGTTTTTTTGCCCACGGCCTCTCGGAGTCGGCTCGAAAAGAGCGATTTTGGGTTGTTTGCTGCGGGTGTAAGCAGATTTGGCTGCGCGTTACTTGTCGGTGCCCAGCTTGTGTGGCTTGTAGGCGAGGGCGTTGACGAGCGCATCGGTGGCGGATTTGACAGCCGCCGGCTGCGGATCGTTAACGTGATCCTCGGGATGCACGGGCAGGTCCTTCTTGACGGCATCGTGGATGAGCTTAAGGTACTCGGTCACACCCGCGTTCGAGAGGTGCGTGCCATCGCCATCGAACAGATCATTGCGGTTGGCACTATATCCGTACCAGTCGATAACGCGTACATTCTTGTAGCGCGTGGCGGCGTTGGCGATGGCCTGGTTCGTGGACCCGACCCACGGCTGCGGGCTACGCGTGTTTACAAATACGACAATACGCTGCTCGCCGGCGTCGGCCATGATCGCGTCGACCTGGGCGTCCGTTACCAAACCGTTGGTGCCCAGGGCAAAGACCACGATCTTGCCGGCAAGGTTCTGCTGGATATAGCCCTCAAATGTCGCGCGGCCCGCATCAAACTGGCGCCCCTTTTCGGCATCGATATGGCTGTGCGGGAACACACCGTCAAAGGAATCAACGGCGCGCAGAGACACGGAGTCACCGATCATCAACAGGTCGTAGGAGCCATCGGGGAAGCCGTCGTTGTCCTTGTCGGTGTCGTCGGCCGCCTGCTGGTCGGTGGGTGCGGCGTTCTTGGCTTCCTTGTTCAGAACTTCGGCGCCCTCGCCGCTCAGCGCAGACGTTTCGGGCACAAAGATCAGGCCGCCCAGTGCAACGACCAACACGACAGCGCAGGCTGCGCAGGCAGGGACGTGCGCGCGCACCCAGTTGGCGGGCGTGGCGGTGCCGTCGCGGAACTCGGATACGGTGCGCCCAAAGGCGCCCTTTCTAAACGGCGTCTCGATAAAGCGATATGAGCATTCGGCCACGGCGACCACCAACAGCACCTGCAAAATGTACTGCCACCACGGTGTATCGTTGATGTTGGCGACCGGGTTCATGAGCAACAGCAGGGGATAGTGCCACAGGTAGATGCTGTACGAGCGCTTGCCAACCCACACGAGTGGCTCGGCGGACAGCGCGCGGGCAACCATTCCCTGGGTTTGCACGCAGGCCGCGATGACCATGAGCGTGAGGATCGAGCACAGCAGTGTGCCTCCGCGATACTGGAAGGCGGTGTAGCCGTTGGTGAGCGCGACCATGGCGGCAAGGCCAACCAGACCCACGACGCCCAACACATCGATGGATGCGGGCGAGGACCAAAAACGCACGAGGACGCTCGGCTGTGCCGGGGCGGTCTCGGCTGCTTCGTCGGCCTTCTCGCCAGGCTTGCCCTCGGCGTTCTTGCCGTGCTTGGCGGCCCCGACCAAGCGGTCGAGCCCCAAACGACGAGCGAGACGCACCGGCGCCAGGTCGCGATCGGGGATAAAGGCCATCCAGGCGCCCAGCAGCAGCGAGAACACGCGGGTGTCGGTGCCGTAGTACACGCGGCTGGGGTCGGCGGCAGGGTTGTAAAGCACCATCATGGCGAGGGCAGATACCGCGGCAAGGCCCAGAACCACGCGGCGCGTGTTGGGTTTGCTCACATGCATGGATACCATGGCAAACAGCAGTGGCGGCCAAATCAGGTAGAACTGTTCCTCGATGGCAAGCGACCAAAAGTGCGTGAGCGGCGAGGGGTCGCCCAGAGCATTGAAGTACGAGACGTTTTGGGCAATCTGCCACCAGTTGTTGAAGAACAACAGCGACGGCAGGATGTCGGGGCGCATCTTGGTGAGCATCACGTGGTTAAAGAGAGTGCACAGCGCGCAGGTTACCACCACGACGGTCACCACGGCGGGGACCAGGCGACGGATGCGGCGGATCCAGAAGCTCTTGAGGTCGATGCGGCCGGTCTTAGCGACTTCGTTGAGCAGCAAGCGCGTGATCAGATAGCCCGAAAGCACAAAGAAGATCGTGACGCCGAGCAGGCCGCCCTGAGCCCACGTGAGGTTAAGGTGATAGAGCACCACCGCGACGACGGCGAGCGTACGCAGGCCGTCGAGGGCGGGGATATAGCGAGATTTGGGGCGCGTGGGCGCCTGTTCTTTTGCGGTGCTGTTGGTGCGGTCACCCTTGTTGGCGGGCACGCGATGAGAGCCTGCGGCGCGGCGCGGCTCGGTGGCTTGTCGGTTAGCGCGCGAACGTTCGTGCGGCGCTCGATGATCGCTCGCGTGGCGTGAGCTGCGCGAACTCGATCGCGGGAATTGTTCCATAAAACATCATCCAATGACGAGAATAATCAGCACGTTTTCATTGTAACCGCCTGCTCCTGTGAATGCTTGCTGCCGGCGCAAGCTCAAGCGCGCGTCCACATCAAAGTGAACTAAAGTTATAGAGGCGCGAGAGCGCACGATTGACGGCCAACAGCGGGCGCAGAGCCCGCGGACGAGGAGGTTTCCATGGCAGATTGCGGCATCGTTGCGGTGTTCGGCAGCATGAACATGGACCTTTCGGTGGCGTGCGAGCGCATGCCGCGTGCGGGCGAGACCGTCGGCGGCAACGGATTTATCACCAACGCCGGCGGTAAGGGCGCCAACCAGGCCGTGGCAGCTGCGCACATGGGCGCGCGCACGTGCATGATCGGCGCGGTCGGGCGCGACGCGTTCGGTGCGTCGCTCGTGGCGGGGCTCCAAGACGCCGGCGTGGACTGTGACTTTGTAGCGCATCGCGATGACGTGGAGACGGGAACGGCGACCATCATTCGCTGCGAGGGCGACAACCGTATCGTGCTGTCACCGGGCGCCAACCATGCGCTTGCGGGCGAGGACGTTGCCTGCGCGCTGAGACGTCTGGTGGCCGATGAGCTCGACGGCGACGCCAGCGAGATTGCCCCGGCTGCCGGAAGCGTCTTTATCGCCCAGGGCGAATGTGACCTTGCGGCGACGGCCGAGGCGATTGTTTGCGCTCACGAGCTGGGGTTCTATACGGTCTTTAATCCAGCGCCTGCTTGCGAGTTGCCTGTGGAGGCCTGGCCTGCGGTCGACCTGGTCTGTCCCAACGAGACTGAGTGCCAGGCGCTGACGGGCATCTTGCCCGCGGATGATGCGAGCTGCGTCGCGGCGCTCAATGCCTTGCTCGCCAAGGGTGCCGGAGCTGCGGTCATCACGTTGGGCGGCGCCGGGTCGGTTACGCTTGGCGATGACGGCGAGCTGCTGTGCATGCCGGCGCTTTCGAGCGCGGTGGTCGATACAACGGCCGCGGGCGATACGTTTATCGGTGCGCTCGCCGCGGCTCGTCTGGAAGGCCTGCCACTCTTTGAGTGTATGGCGGCGGGCGCACGCGCCTCGGCGGTGGCGGTGTCGCGCTTGGGCGCGCAACAGTCGATTCCCACGCGTGCCGAAGTTGAGCGCGTGTTTGATTTAGACGATTTAGTACAAGGCGGGGAAGCGGAGTAGAACAATGGCAATCAAGAAGCTGATCCTTGATCTGGATATGGGTGTGGACGACGCGATGGCGCTCGCCTATGCAATCGCGAGCCCCGAGGTGGAGCTCGTCGGTATTACCACGTGCTTTGGCAACGTGCGCGTCGACCAGTCGGCGCATAACTGCCTGGCGGTGCTCGACCTGTTGGGCCGTCCCGAGGTGCCGGTGTACCTGGGTGCCGACCGTCCTCTGCAGGCGACTGAGCCTTATACGCCGCCGGCGTCCACCGCGCTCATTCACGGTAAGAACGGCATCGGCGGCGCGAGCGTGCCCGCGTCGCCCTACGAGCCGGTGGGGGCGACATCGGCTGATGGCAACGCGGCGGTCGATTATCTGATCGATGCCGCGCGCACCTATGGTCCCGATCTGGTCTACGTAGCGACCGGCCCGCTCTCCAACCTGGCGCTTGCCCTGGAGCGCGATGCGGCGGCGGTGATGTCTATCGGCCGCGTGGTGGTAATGGGCGGTGCCCTGACCGTGCCCGGTAACGTGAGTGCGGGTGCCGAGGCCAACATGGCAAGCGATCCCGAGGCGGCCGATGCCGTGCTGCGCTCGGGCCGCAAACTCACCATGGTTGGTCTTGACGTGACGCATCGCGTGGTGCTGACGCGCCGCGACATTGCCGGTTGGACGGGCTCGGGCACCATGGCGGGCTGCGCATTTGCGAGTATGGTCGAGCACTACATTGGCTCGTACGAGATGAACGCCCCTTACCTGGGCGGCTGCGCGCTGCACGATCCGCTTGCCGTTGCCGTGGCGATTGATCCCACGCTCGTGGGCGCACTTGGTTGCAACTTGCGCGTCGACCTGCTCGGCGAGTATCGCGGCCGCACTATCTGCGACGAGCATCGCCTGTCCGACCCCGACAAGAGCGCGCTTGTGGCACTCACCGTGGACGCCCCGCGCTTTCTGTCCGAGTTCAAGGCGCGCATGGCCCGCATCCTTGGCTAAGTTGTCTTTTTGGATGGGGCTTTTTTGACTGGTATGATTGGTGCGAGCATTCGAACCAGCTAAAAGAGTCCTGTCCCAAATTGACTACCGAGAGGATCTGCCATGGAGCGCATCGCGAGCTTTTCCGTTGACCATCTGCTGCTTGAGCCCGGCGTTTATGTGAGCCGCATCGACCGCGATCCGGCGACCGGTGCTGCCGTCACCACGTTTGACCTGCGCCTGACCACGCCCAACAAGGAGCCGGTCATGAACACGGCCGAGTGCCACACCATCGAGCACCTGGGCGCGACGTTCCTTCGCAACCGTGCCGAGTGGTCGAGCCGCATTGTCTACTTTGGCCCCATGGGCTGCCGCACGGGCTTTTACCTCGTCGTATTTGGCGAAGTGACGAGCGAGGAGATCCTGCCGCTCGTGCGCGAGCTGTTCGAGTTTGTCGCCGACTTTGAGGGCGATGTCCCCGGTGCCGCTCCCGCGGAGTGCGGCAACTACCTGGACCAGAACCTTCCCATGGCCAACTGGCTCGCGCGCCGTTACCTCGACCGCGACCTGGCCGATATCGACGAGAAGCACCTGCACTATCAGCAGGCGTAAAGGCCCCTCGTAGGAATAGCGTTTGTACTAGAAGCGCTCCCGCTCTTGCGGGGGCGCTTTTTCATGCCGAGTGTTCAAAACAGAACGAGATTGTTCTAGAATGTTCATACTGTCACATAAACGAACAGGAGTGAACATGCACATCTACTCTGTCAACAATCCCGAGTTCAAGTCCTATGGCAACGTTTGGGATAACGTTCCGTCCGAGCTCACGTCGCCCGTGCTCGAGGCGCTCTCTGCCACGCCCATCCCCGAGGGCAGCAAGTACGTAGCGAGCGCATCGGAGCTCGAGGGCGTCAAGAACGGCGATAAGCTGGGCTTTCTCATGTTTGGCGGCCGTCCCTTCCAGCTCGGCTGGTGCAACGGCCACAACACGCGTCTCAACTGCCTAGAGTATCACCGTGCCAGCGAGTTCAACCTGGGCGCGCGCGACTTTATCCTGCTCGTGGCGCATCGCTGGGAGATCGAGGACGGCAAGCTCGACACCGCGTGCGTCAAGGCGTTCCGCGTGCCGGCCGGCAAGGTCGTCGAGGTTTTCAACACCACGCTTCACTACACGCCGTGCATGGTTGACGACGGCGGCTTCCAGGTGATGGTGGCGCTGCCCGCCGGCACCAACGGTCCGCGTCCCGAGGCTGCGGCCGATATGCCCGCGGCCGGCGACAGCTACTGCTACTGGAAGGCCGACAAGTGGGTTCTCTGCCATGCTGACAGCCCCAAGGCAGCCGAGGGCGGCTACGTAGGACTCATCGGCAAAAACCTCGACATTACCGTGGACTAGAATCTTCTGTCTCGATTTGTAACATCTAGCGGGCTAAATCGTCTCTACCTGTTACAGATCGAGACAAACCGTAGAGGGCCGCCCGAAAATCTCGATCTGTAACACCAGGCCCGGTTTTGACGGCCTACCTGTTACAGATCGAGACAAACGGGCCCAAGCCGCCACAAAGGTGCCTTTTCCCTTTGTGGCGGCTTGGGCAGGCGGGTATCAAAAAGTGTCAGGCGGGATGGCTGCCGGGCGCCTGCGCGCGAAAAGAAGTATCGACCTGCGCCCTTGCCGTTGAGCGACGCGTTGTTTGCAGGGATACTGAGCCTATGACAACAGCGTGCGAAAGGATTGATGCATGGCTTTCCGCAACGACTTCCTGTGGGGCGGCGCGACGGCTGCCAACCAGTGCGAGGGCGCCTACAACGTGGACGGCCGCGGCCTGGCCAACGTGGACGTGGCTCCGCACGGCCCCGAGCGCTATGCGGTGGTCTCCGGCCAGCGCAAGATGCTCGACTTCGAGGACGGCTATTACTATCCCGCGCAGACCGGCATCGATTTCTACCACCACTACAAAGAGGACATCGCTCTCTTTGCCGAGATGGGCTTTAAGACCTTCCGTATGAGCCTGGCTTGGACCCGTATCTTCCCCAACGGTGACGAGGCCGAGCCCAACGAGGCCGGCCTGGCCTTCTACGAGGACGTATTCCGCGAGTGCCGGGCGCACGGCATCGAGCCGCTCGTGACCATCACGCATTTCGACTGCCCGATTCACCTCATCAAGGAGTATGGCGGCTGGCGCAACCGCAAGCTCATCGACTTCTACAAGAACCTCGCGACCACGATCTTCACCCGCTATAAGGGGCTGGTGAAGTACTGGCTCACCTTCAACGAGATCAATATGATCCTGCACCTGCCGTTTATGGGTGCCGGCCTGGTCTTTGAGGAGGGCGAGAACAAGGAGGCTGTCGAGTACCTGGCCGCCCACAACGAGCTCGTCGCCAGCGCGTGGGCAACCAAGATCGCCCACGAGATCGACCCTGAGGTCAAGATCGGTTGCATGCTTGCCGCAGGTAGCTACCACCCCTACAGCTGCCGTCCGGGCGATGTGCGCCAGGCGCAGATTGACAACCAGAGCAACTATTTCTTCGTCGACGTCCAGAGCCGCGGCTACTATCCGGCCTATGCCGTCAAGAAGCTCGAGCGCCTGGGCATCGATGTGGGCATGACGGACGAGGACCGCGAGATCCTGGCCGCCAACACCGTCGACTTCATCAGCTTTAGCTATTACAGCACCCGTTGCTCCGCCAGTGCCGATAACCCCGATGTCGAGCGCACCCAGGGCAACGCCTTTGCCGACGCCAAGAATCCCTATCTGCAGGAGAGCCAGTGGGGCTGGGCCATCGATCCGCTGGGCTTCCGCATCACCCTTAACGACCTGTACGGCCGTTATCAGAAGCCGCTGTTTGTGGTCGAGAACGGTCTGGGCGCCAAGGATGTTGTCGAGGAGGATGGTTCTATCAACGACGACTACCGTATCGACTTCCTGCGTCAGCACATCGCCGCGATGCGCGACGCGGTGACCGAGGACGGCGTTGACCTGCTGGGCTACACCACCTGGGGCCCGATCGACCTGGTCTCGGCCGGCACGGGCGAGATGTCCAAGCGCTACGGCTTTATCTATGTGGATCGCGACGACGCCGGCAACGGCACCCTCAAGCGCTCCAAGAAGAAGAGCTTCGACTGGTACAAGAAGGTTATTGCTTCTAATGGTGAGGACCTTTCCTAAGGGCACTGAGGCGCTCAACCTTGGGGCTCCAACCCTCCTCGCGTACCTAAGTACGCTTCGTCGGGCTTGTCGCTCCCAATCTTGAGCACCTCAGGCCCTTAGGGGGGCGGGCCTGACCGCTGTGAATTTCGCGTGCTCATCCTCATGGCCTCCTGACCAAGGCGCCCGGCGAGTATGTGCTCGCCGGGCGCCTTGCCGTCTGCGGATTTTGGGACATGCGGCCCGCTTTTTGACCCATCTGTCGGTACACTAAAAGTACTATGGGTACCCGCGAACGACATATCGGCCACGCGGCCGCCCGGACCGCGCCGGTTGCGGATCCCAGGGGCGGCAGGCTCTTCGCCATGCCTCGATTCCTTGTTGGCATAACGCATCGTGTATACCGCCGCCGCGTCTTCGCTATCGCCGGTGTCACTACTGCGCTGTTCCTTATACTTTTGGCAGTCTTGCCGGCGTTGTTCGCCTCAGATTTCAAGCTTTCCAACACCACGCCCGTCTATAGTGAGGTGTCCGAAGAGGTCGTGGATGCGCTCGTCCATTCGAGCTCTCTCCCGCTGCTTGTCGCTGCAATTGCATTTTCGATCTGGGGTGTGTTGGCGTACCTGCGTTGCTTGGACTACGTCTTGCGCCGCCGCCTTGTTGCCATCGCCGCCATTTGCGCCCTGTGGATGATCGAGGTCATCCTCAAATATAAGTCGTTCACGCCGTTTTATGCCACCGTGCTGTGGTACCTGTACTACGTGCCCATAACGCTCATTCCGCTGCTCTACCAGCTCTGCGGCCTGCGCCTTGCGGGTTTGGAACAGCATCGTATGGGGCGTCGGTACCGCACCGTTTTGTGGGTCATGGCTGTCCTGCTTATTGGCTTTGTGCTCACTAACGATGTTCATCAGCAGGTCTTCCACTTCGATCGATCGAGTGGAACCTGGAGCAACGATTACACATACGGTTGGGGCTACGGTGCCGTCTTAGTGTGGACGGCCTTTGACTTCGTGGCCTTTTTTATCCTGGTTGGTCGGTCCTCGTCCTTTCGCATCCAGCGTTTCTCGGGCACGGCGGCGCTCGTACTGCTGGGTGGCGCATTCTTTGCCGTCTCGTATGCGTTGCGCGTGCCCTGGGCATGGAGGCTCAACTTTTCGCTCGTCTATTGCGTCCTGTGCGTGGTGGCGATGGAAATCTGTCTCGATTGCGGTGTCATTCCGTCGTATCATGACATCGCCGGCATCTTCGACACCTTGCCGCTCGACCTCAAAGTCCTAACGCGCGACCTGCAGGAGGTCTATGCCACGCCGGTGTCAAAGCCAATGCCGGTAGGCGTGCGCGAGGAGTTGCGGACCCAGGAGCACGGCCGCGCCCATGCCTTTGCCGTGGCGTCCGATCCCAATGTGATGTACCGTGCCTTTCCGCTGCTGGGTGGATCGGCGCTGCTTGCCCAAGACGTGTCGGAGCTCAACGAGCTTAACCGTGAACTGGCACATCGTCGAATGGAGCTGCAGCGTCAAAACGAGCTGCTCGCCGCCGACTACGACCTTAAGGCGCATTTGGCAGATCAAGAGGCCGAGACCTTGCTGGTCCAAGACGTGGACCAGGCGCTTGCCCGCGCGCTCGAAGAGATGTACGACCTGCTGGGCTCGTTGCCACCGTTGACCGACGAAGCGTCTTCGCACGAGCGTTACCGCATGCTGCAGCGCGCCAAGATGCTCGTCGCCTATTGCAAGCGCAAGGGGTCGCTCACGTTGGCACAGCACGGGGAGAGCGGTTTTGATCGCGACCGCATTCAGCTCATCGACAACGAGCTCGCAAGTGACCTGCGCACCATCGATATCGATTGCGCCTCGATTATCGCCATACGGCGCCCGTTGCACGCCAGTACGGTAAGCGCCCTGTACGACTGCGTGTATGACTTTGCGTTTTTTGCCTACACCACCGACCATCCGGCGCTTATGTATCACTTGAGCGACCATGACCGATGCAGTGTCGAGCTGCGCGCCACACTTTTTTCCAACGATGATGAAGATCTTTCGCAGACGCCCGCTGCGCAAGAGCTCGAAAGCGCTCTGCAAGGGCGCAACGTGGCATACCGCTTTGAGGGCGAGCCCGGCCAGCTGCGCATGATCGTCTTGATGCCGAGGGCGGGTGAGTGACGATGCAGATTTCGCTCATTCTTCCCCAAATCGTTGCGCTCGATGTTGTCTTTGCCCTGGCGGCGTGCCTGCAGACGATCCACGTCCCGCTCATCGCATCGCGCCGCTCGTCCTATAACCGTAAGGTGATTTGCGCCTACGAGGCGAGCCTTGTGCTTCACCTGATGGTTTCGGCGCTCATCCTGTTCGCGTCGTCTGGCTCGTATCTGGTGGCGCCGCTTGGCGTTTGCGCCAGGGCAATGGGCGGAGCGTTGTGGCTCAATGCCGCGATTTTTGCCTATGGCGTGGTACTTATGGTGCACTATCGTCGCCCCGTCATGCTGGTCGAGCTGCTGCTTGTTGTCGCCGTTACACCACCGGTGGTTTTTGCCATGGGCTCGGCATGGACCGTTGTCCTTATCGCAGAGGGAGCGTTCTTCCTGTTCCGCTCCATCGCGGCGCTCTTGATGGACGTCCGTAACCGCCAGGAGGATATCACCACGTTCTCGACGATCGAGACCATCAACGTGATTCCCGTGGGCATCCTGTATCTAGACCCGAGGGGCCGTCCGCTGCTCATGAACCGCTGCATGCGCAAAAACCTGGTGGAACTTCATATGCCAACCGATCTGCGCGACATGAGCAGCACATGGAACGACCTGCGCAAACTTAGCATGCAAATGCCCGAAAGCAGCAGGAACCGTGTGCGGATTAATCTGGACCGCTTTGGTAAGGCGCGTGCGGTGGTCGAGGTCTCTCCCGCCGAGATTCGCCTATTTGTGTGCGATCGTGTTATGGTTTCGGGCCGTTCGTTCGAGCGCATTATCGGTCTTGATGTGACAGAGTACGCGCACGCTCATGACCGCTTGGCGCAAGCCAACCACCTGCTTGAGCTTGCGGGTCAAGAGCTCCAGTCCCAGATCGAAGAGGTCAAAAAGGTCGCCGACAATGCTGCCTACCTGCGCATGCGCGCCCGCGTGCACGATGTAATCGGTCAGCGCCTGTCCATCCTCCATCGCTATCTGGAGGAGGGTCGCCTTGACGACGAATCGCTCGAGCAGATCGATCCGCTGCTGCGCACAATCGCCGACGACTTACGCAGCGGTGGCGACAGCGAGCCGGCGGAGCAGCTTGGCGATATCATTCATGCCTTTGGCCTGGTGAGCGTGCAGATTGATGTAGAGGGGTCGCTTCCCGAGGACACGCGTGTCGCGGCGGCCTTTTTGCAGATTATCCGCGAGGCCTCGACCAACGCCACCAAGCACGCGCAGGCCCACCAGGTCCATGTGCACCTGTGGCAGGAGGAGTCGAACGGATGCGCCGTCGCGCGCATGACGATTTCTAACGACGGGTCCCCGGCCCCCGTATCGTATCGCGAGGGAACGGGTATTCCAGGTATGAGGCATGTCGCGCAAGATCTGGGTGGCAGCCTGGAGGTCCACACTGCCCCGCCCTTCACGCTTGCGGTGTCCATCCCGCTTACGCCCAACGCTGCTGTTCGGAGGAGAAGCTCATGATTCGCGTCCTTATAGTCGAAGACCAGGCCATCCTGCGCGAGAGCCTGGCGCGCTCCGTTGGCGACCAGCCCGATATGACCGTTGTTTCCGCCATTGCCGATGCTTCCGAGGCCTTGGGTGTCGCGCTCAAGGAGCGCCCGGACATGATACTGATGGACGTATGCACCGAGCATGATTCCAACGGTATCGTGGCGGCGGCGCGCATCAAAGAACAACTGCCCGAGTGCCGCGTCATCATCATGACCGGCATGCCCGAGATCACCTTTGTCGATCAGGCGCGCGAGGCGGGCGTCGATAGCTTTGTGTACAAGAACGTCGGTATCGACGAGCTTTTCGCCGTGATGCGCTCCACGCTGGCGGGTTACTGCACGTTTCCCAAGCCGCCCGAGAGCATCTTCTCGGGCACGGCGGCCCTCGACGATGTTGAGCTGTCGATTTTGCGCCTTGCCTGCGAGGGCAAAAGTCGTCGCGAGATCGCGGCCGAGCTGTTTATGAGCGAGGGCACCATCAAACGCCGCATCTCGGAGATTCTCAACAAGACCGGCTACGACAACATCATGCGCTTGGCCGTGCGCGCAGTAACGGAGGGTAGCATCGTTCCCAACATGGAGCGCTAGCGCTCGTTACGCATCGGCATAAAGCGGCGGGGCCGCAGGATTATCTCCTGCGGCCCCGCTTGACATGTGTGCGGATGTGTCCGCCAATCCGCGGCTGATGTTACGTGCCGTTACGCGATGGTTGCGGTGTAAGAGGCGACGTCCTCGTAGGAATCGGTCAGATAGGCGTCGATGCCGATGGTCGTGTTGACCAGGTCGTCAAGGCTGTCAAGCTCGCCGCTCGAGAACGTGAATTCCTCGGTGGCGTTGGTGCCGGGCATCAGGTGAGCCGAGAACCAGGGTTCCTTCATGGTGCCGTTGACGTTGGTCTTGCCGGAAGGAGCGTAGAAGGTCAGGTCCTTGTCGCTCTTGTTGGTGATGTTGACGACAAAGCCGATGTCGCCCCAGTCGTCCTTGAACTTCTCGGTGATGGTGATGGTGCACAGATCGTCATCGGCGACGGTGACGGCGGGGGAGATTTCGACGCTCTGGACATCGTCGTCTTCGACGGCCTCATCGATCTCCTCTTCCTTCTCGGCCGCCTCGCGATCCTTCTTCACCGTACCGGACAGGTCCTTGTTGGACTTCGTAAAGATAAGCTTGTCGCCGTCCACCTCGAGGACGAGCTTGTCGTCCTTGAGCTTCAGGTCGTGCGACTCATCTTCGGCGGTAATCGTTACGGTGGTGGCGTCCTTGGCCTCCCATTTCAGGTCGGCGACCTCAAGGAACATGTCGAGGACGCCCGTGCCGTCTTCGTCGAGGATCAGGATACAGTTGAGGCCCCACTCCTTGAGCATATCCATGTACTCATCGGTGAGCTCTTCGCCGTCCAAGGTTCCACCCGAGTACTGCCAGCTGCCGACGAAGTTGGCCTTGGGGTCCTTGCCGCCGCCGCTGCAGCCCGTCAGGGCAAAGGCGAGCGCCAGGACGCATGTCAGGAATGCGAGTACGGACTTTTTGAACGTTGTCTTCATGGTGTCCTCCTTTATCGAACGAAACCCATAGAAGCAAATGCGGGGGCGGCGGATCCCCCGCCAATTACCAGGTAGAGGGGCTAGGGCCTGGGTGTTCCGCAATTGCTGCAGAACTTGCCGCCGTTTTCGCTACCGCAGTTGGGGCAGAACCACTTGGCCGGTGCCGGGGCGGGCGCGGGACTGCCGCACTCGGAGCAGAACTTGCCGGTGTTGGTGGCGCCGCAGCTGCAGGTCCATGCGCCGGCCGCAGGTGCGGCGGCGGGAGCCGGGGCGGGTGCGGACGCCGGAGCCGGCTGCGGGGCGGCCTGCTGCTGTGCCTGGCCGGCGGCGAACAGCTGGCTGGCGTTCATGCCGCCCATGCCGCCCGCCATGCCCATGCCCATGAAGCCTGCCATCGCGCCGTTGGGGTTGGCGGCTGCTGCGCGCATCGCATCGCTCTGGGCGCTGGCGATGTTGGCGGCTGCCATGGTGGGATCGCGCATGACCGCGGCCTTCTGCAGGTCCTTGATCATCTGCTCGTCTTCTTGCGAGGCGGCGATGGAGTTGACGCCAAAGCTCACGATCTCGACACCACGCAGGTCGCGCCAGTCGGCCGAGAGGACCTCGTTGAGCGCGCGGGCGAGCTCGGTGGTGTGACCGGGGATGGCGCTGTAGCGAATGCCCATCTCCGAGATCTTGGCAAAGGCGGGCTGCAGGGCGGTGAGCAGCTCGGACTTAAGCTGGCTGTCGATCTTATCGCGCGTGTAGCTATCGGTCACGTTGCCGCACACATTGGTGTAGAACAGCAGCGGGTTGGTGATGCGGTACGAATACTCGCCGTTGCAGCGCACGGAGATGTCGACGTCCAGGCCAATGTTGTTATCGACCACGCGGAAGGGCACAGGCGAGGCGGTGCCGTACTTGTTGCCGATGATCTCCTTGGTGTTGATAAAGTAGACGCGCTGGTCCTTGCCCGCGTCGCCGCCAAAGGTAAAACGGCTGCCGATATTGGCGAACGTCTCCTTGATGGAGTCGCCCAGGTTGCCGCTAAAGACGCTCGGCTCGCTGCCGGTGTCAAAGACAAACTCGCCGGGCTCCAGCGCAACCTCGATGATCTTGCCGTTTTGCACCACGAGCATGCCCTGGCCATCGTTGACGGCGATGACGGAGCCGTTGGAGATGACGTTGTCCTCGCCACGTGTGTTGGAGCTGCGGCCGCCAGTGCGCTTGCTGCCCTTGCAGGCCAAGACGTCAGCGGGCATCGATTCGCAGTAGATAAATTCCTTCCACTGGTCGGCCATGACGCCGCCGGCAGCACCCAATCCAGCTTTCAAGAGTCCCATGGTGATCTTCCTTTCTCGTCAAAGGCCGGGTGGTATTGGTCAGGATGGTTAGTCGTCCTTGTCGTCTTTCATGACAACCGTGGTCTCGGTGTGGCTGAAGGTGTCGTGCTTCTCGGTCAGGTCGAGCTCGCCACAGTAGCAATCGGCGTGGGTGGCCTCGTTGGCTGTCTTGAGCTGGCCCACCAGCAGCACGTCTGCGATGATCACGATGATCAGCGGCGCGACGATGTTGATGAGGATGCCCTCGATGTCAAAGGCGAGGTAATCCGGATCGAAGGCGTTCTCACCCATGAAGAGAATCTGGGAGAGGACAAATCCGATCACAAAGAACAGCACCGAGGCGATAGCGAGCTTGGGCTTGGAGCAAGGAAGCTCGCCGACCATACGGCCGGTTTGGCCGTTCATGGCAAACAGGTAGCTCTTGCCGTTCCACGAGGTGGAAAGCATCCACACGGGGAACAGGGCATAGTCGCTGTCTTCCCAGGTGTAGTCGAGCTGCTTGCTTTCGACCGTGGCGTCGTCGTACTCGTCGACGACGGTTTCACGCAGGGCCGAGATCGTGCTTTCCTCCATGCGGCGTTCGGCGCGTGCCTTGCAGGTTTCGCAGTCCTCGTCGTAGCGGTTGGCGATGTAGCCGGGCATATACGCGACCGAAAACGGGCGCAGGGCATCGTAGTCAAACGGCTCGATGGCGTCCATGTGGCCGTCGGGCATCTTGGACGATCCGTCGACGGGCACGCGCTTAAACGAGATGTTTCCCTTGCGGTAGGCGTCGTAGTGGTCGGTGGTCGTGACGGTGCGGTCGGATTCCTCGGTCACGGTCTCGTTGGTCGCATCAAAGTACACTTCGCCGTCCACGCGGGCGCCGTAAAGCCAAAACGGCACGTAAACGCCTTGGACTTCGTCGATGTGGTTGCCGGTGACAAAGCTCTTGGGCAGCAGGATCTTGCCCTTGTAGTGCTCTTTGAGCGCGGCCATAACGTCGTCGCGGCCGAGCTTAAACGGAATCACCAGGTCGGGTGAGAAGTCGCCCGAGAGCTGACCGGGTGCCACGGCGGGGTTGCCGCAGTACGGGCAGGTGGTAACGGCGACGGTGCCATCCGAGATTAGCTCGGCGCCGCACGACGAGCAGATATAGCCGGCGTTTTGGGCGAGCTCCTGCACCGCAGCGTCGGTCGCGGGCTTGGGCGCCGCCGCTGCGGCGTCGGCTTTGGCGTCTGCCTTGTCCTGGCGCTCGCGATAGAGGGCCTCGACCTCTTCGACTTCAAAACGCGAATCGCAGTAGTCGCAGACGAGCTTTTGCTCGGCACTGGCAAAATGCAGGGGGCCGCCACACGCGGGGCACTGATAGTTGACGCTCTCGAAGGCCATGATCGGTCCTTTCGCTGCCGGAGGCTATGCGCCGATGGCGCCGCCGCAGTATTCGCAGCGCCCACTGGCATCGGGAATGGTGGTGGCTCCGCAGAAGGGGCAGGTCACCGCGGTCTTGGGAGCCTTGGCGGCCACGACACTGTCGCGCGTTTCCTGACGCAGCTGCACCAAGGCGTCGCGAACTTCGGTTGCCTGGCGCTTGGCCTCGCGGTATTCGATGGAACCGCGCTGATCGATGGTGGAGTCGTTCACGCGCAGGTTGATCTCGGTAAAGTACGGCGTGTTGACGTGAATGGTCAGGTTAAAGTCGTAATCCAGGTCGTAGCGCGGCGGGTTGTAGCTCTCGCGCTCGCCATCTTTGGTCTCGCGATAGATCTCGGTGCGATGCTCGTCGATATCCATATCGCAGCCGAGCACCTGTGAGAACTCGATGATGTCGGGATTGGCGTCGCGCCAGCGGCTCTGCGAGGTAATGATCAGCAGACCCGCGTCTTCGTCGAGCATGATGTTGGTGCGCCCAGCAGACAGCGTGCGCGTGGGGTTGAACGAAGCCAGGCGCTCGGCATTGGCCTCGCGGTAGGCGAGTTGCTCGCGGATATCGTCCGCGGTGCTGGAGCGATAGCCGTGGAAGTAGGGGGAGAGCTTACCGGCGCACTCTTTGCACAGGTAGCCTTCGCTAATCTTGGTCTTTCCCAAAAGTCCCAGCTCAGTACCGCAAATCGCGCACTCTTTCTTCTCGAACATCTTGTCAAAGAAGCCCATAGCTGCCTCCCATCAACTGGTAGCGTGTGTCACTTTTGATGATGGGCGAGCGCGCGATCTTTCACGATACCCAGACGGCTCAACGAGTCTCCACAACTGGGACACATGGCTCATTTTTGACTAGTCGTTGGGGACACTCTTCGGCCACTCATTGGGGACGTACGCTGCTGGGGCAGTTGGGGCGACGAGCCGATGATGTCGTGATGTGGGATGGACTGGCACTTGCTACCGACGATTTTGGTGGGGATTTTGCACCCGCATGTTCCGATTTCGGGCCCGTGGAGGCAGTGGAGTTCACGCCCGAAAAGACCGGTGCCGCCTCGCGTGTGGCCCTTATCAACTTCTTCTGGTCCTGGACACCAAATGACTAGCTAATCCTCCAATAAGTTGCGGTGGAATAGTCCCTAAATTAAAGTCAGGGGGCTTTAAACAGGAACTATTCCACCGCAACTGCTGAGGGGACAGACTGCGGCAGCGGCAGAGGCGTTGGCAGCTGTGGTAGTGGCAACGGCAGCTGGCAGGGTGTTTTCCGTCTGCTCGCTACAGCAGCTCGCCGTGGCGGGCAATGTAGCGGCGCTTTGCCAGCTGGGTGAGCGCGATATAGGCGGTAACGATGCCAATGAGCAGCCCAAAAAAGCTCGTGGGCAGCGTCATGAGGCCGAGCGCATCGGCGATGGGGCTTGCCGGCAGCCAGGTGACAAGCGCCAGGCCTAGCACGGTGAGAGCGCACAGTGCCGGCGCGGCGTGGTCACGTGGGCTCGGCAGATGCGGGGAGCGCAGCATGTGGACCACGAGTGTCTGCGACCACATGGACTCGACAAACCAGCCGCTCTGGAAGAGTGCAGCGAAGGTCGCCATACCCGCGACGTTGCCCGTCCCGGAGAGCTCGGACCAGCTTGCGCCCACGGTGGCGGGGCACACCACAAAGAAGAGCGCGGCGAAGGTCACGATGTCAAACAGCGAGCTCACGGGGCCCAGCTCGAGCATAAAGCCCTTGATGGACGCGGCGTCCCAGGAGCGCGGACGGGCAGTCCAGGCGTCATCGACGGTGTCCCACGGCAGCGCGATGCACACGATCTCGTAGACCAGCGACAGCAGCACCAGCTGCAGGGCACTCATGGGCAAAAACGGCAAGAACAGGCTTGCGACGGTCACGGACAGCACGTTGCCAAAGTTGGAGCTCACTGTGGTCTTGAGGTACTTGAGCAGGTTGCCGTAGGTGCGGCGGCCTTCGATGATGCCGCGTTCGAGCACGCCCAGGTCCTTCTGAAGCAAGATGATATCGGCGGATTCCTTGGCAATGTCGACGGCCGAATCGACCGAGATGCCGCAATCGCTCGCACGCATGGCGGCGGCGTCGTTGATGCCGTCGCCCATAAAGCCCACGGTGTGGTCGAGCATCTCGCGCATGACGCGCACCAGGCGTGCCTTCTGCAGTGGCGAGAGCTTGGCGAAGAGGTGGGTTTTCTCGGCGCGCTCGGCAAGCTCGGCGTCATCGAGTGCATCGATCTCGGAGCCGAGCAAGACGTTGCTCGCATCGATACCAATCTGCTCGCAGACGGTGGCGGCGACGCGGTCGTTGTCGCCGGTCAGGACCTTGACCGCCACGCCCTTGGCTTCGAGCGTGGCGACGGCTCCCGCGGCACTTGCTTTGGGCGGATCGAGGAAGGCCAAAAAGCCCATCAGCACCATGTCGCATTCGTCGGCGATGCCAAACTCGCCCACGCAGCGCGGATCGGTCTTCTGTGCCACGGCAATCACGCGCAGGCCCTCGGCGTTAAGATCGGCGACCTGCTTGCGAATCTGGGCGAGCTTGTCTTCGGCGAGCGGCCGGGCGATGCCATCGACCTCGACAAAGGAGCAGATCTCGAGCATTTCCTCGGCAGCTCCCTTGGTAACCATCTGGGTTTTGCCTTGGGCGTCGGAGACAACTACGCTCAGGCGACGGCGCGAGAAATCGAAGGGAACCTCGTCGACCTTGGTGTAGCGGTCGCGCAGGCTCTGGCCCAGCATGGAATCGGGTGCGACGGTCGAGGGTGTCACATCGGCACGGTCGATTACGGCCAGGTCGATAAGATTTTTGAGGCCGGTCTGGAAGAAGCTGTTCAAAAACGCATGGCGCAGCACGCGCGCGTCCTCGTTGCCATCGGTGTTGAGGTAGCGCTCGAGCACGATGCGGTCTTCGGTGAGGGTGCCGGTCTTGTCGCAGCACAGGACGTCCATGGCGCCCAGGTTTTGAATCGCCGGCAGCTCCTTGACGATAACCTGGCGACGGGCGAGGTCCTTGGCGCCCTGCGACAGGCTCGTGGTCACGATGACGGGGAGCATCTGCGGCGTGATGCCCACGCCCACGCTCGTGGCGAACAGCAGCGCGTCGATGACGTTGCCCTTGGTGGCGACGTTGATGGCAAAGACGGCCGGCGCCATAACGAGCATGAGGCGTACGAGCAACATGGAGACGCTCGAGACGCCGCGGTCAAACGCGCTCTTTTCGCCGCGCCCGTTGAGTATCTTGGCGATGCCGCCCAGGTAGGTGTCCGAGCCGGTGGCAACGACAAGCGCCATGGCGGTGCCGTTTTGCACGGAGGTGCCGGTAAAGACGATGTTCTTGCAGGCAGAGAGTGGCAGCGCGGAGCCGTCGGCGCCCTCGACGACGGTGACGGCAGCGGTCTTCTCGACGGCCTCGCTCTCGCCGGTGAGTGCGGACTCGATGACAAACAGGTCGCGCGCGGTGATGACGCGGGCATCTGCTGGCACCATATCGCCGGCAGAGAGGCGGATCACATCGCCGGGGACGAGCTCGTCGAAGAGGATCTCGATGCGCTCGTCGTCGCGCAGGGCGGTGCAAGTGTTGGAGACCAGGTCCTTGAGGGCATCTGCCGCATTGCCGCTGCGGGCTTCCTGGATAAACTTCATGCCGCCCGATACCAGCAGCATGATGCTGATGACGATGACCGTGGAGGGGTCGCGCTGCGGCTCGGGCACGGCGAGCACGTCGATGTAGAGTGAGACCAGCGCGAGCGCGGCGAGGATGCCGGCGAAGGGATCGATGAACGCGTCGGCGATGCGGCGGGCGAGCGTCTTGGTCGGCGCTTCGATGGTGTTGGGGCCGGCGGCATCCAGGCGCTCGGTTGTCTGCTCGGCGGTGAGGCCGTTTGCCGTGGCGTCAAGCAGTACGAGAGCGTCCTCGGCGCTATGGGTGGCGGCGAATATGGTGTTCTTGGACAGGCCGGTGCGAGCGGCAGGGCGCGCCGTGCGGCGGCGCTTGGAGATGGCTTCGAGAACCGTGGCGGTTTTGAGCATCAGCATAGGGTCCTCCTTGTTGAAGGGAGTTAGCGTACGTGTCGTATTGAGTTGCAAAAAACCTAGATGTCGCTCACGTCAAGCTCACGAACTACCACAAAGGGGACAGGCACCTTTGTGGGGGGGTTGACGATCTGCCGGTGGCGTTTATGCGTGTGCGGAGTCCTCGCGGCGTGCCGAGGGCGACATGCAGGTTTTTCGACTAGGACTGCCTTCCATGGCACACCTCCTAAAGGCTGAGCGCAGCGCGCTTTGGGTATCTCGTACCCCTTTTTAATCCGCCCGTATTCTTGATGAGGGGGTTTGACATGTCAACCCCATTGTTCGGAAAACCATTCCCTCTGACAAAGCCTTTACAGAATGCCGTGGCCCCAAAGCGCGCCCGCATCGACGCTTCGCCTGCGCTAAACTGGAAGGCACGTACGCGATTACGAGAGGAGCCCGCATGGAGGCTTACAAGCAAGAGTTCATCAAGTTTATGGTTGAGTCCGACGTCCTTAAGTTCGGCAGCTTTACGCTCAAGAGCGGCCGTCAGTCTCCGTTCTTTATGAATGCCGGCGCTTACGTGACGGGCTATCAGCTCAAGAAGCTGGGCGAGTATTACGCCCAGGCCATCCACGATAACTTTGGCGACGATTTTGACGTGCTGTTTGGGCCGGCCTACAAGGGCATTCCGCTGGCCGTCGTGACCGCAATTGCCTACCACGAGCTGTACGGCAAGGAGGTCAAGTACTGCTGCGACCGCAAGGAGGCCAAGGACCACGGCGCCGACAAGGGCAACCTGCTGGGCTATGAGCCCCAGGACGGCGATCGCGTGGTCATGGTCGAGGATGTCACCACCAGCGGCAAGTCCATCGACGAGACCTATCCCAAGGTTAAGGCTGCTGCCGACGTCGAAATCAAGGGCCTGATCGTGTCCCTCAACCGCATGGAGGTCGGCAAGGGCGGCGTGACCACCGCGCAGAAGGAGATCGAGGCCAAGTACGGTTTCCCCGTCGCGAGCATCGTTTCCATGGCCGAGGTCGTCGAGACCCTCTACAACCACGAGATCGATGGCAAGGTCGTCATCGATGACGAGCTCAAGGCCGCCATCGACGCCTACTACGAGCAGTACGGAGCTCGGGAGTAGGGGGTTACGCGGGTTTACCAACCCGCGTAACCAGTTGACGCTGCAAGCCCGCCAGAGCGGCAATCTGCCTTTCAACTTCGGCGGCATGACCAGAAGGTCAATGCCGCCTTGTTTCAAGGCACCTTGCTCGCTCTGGCGGGCTTTCGCTGTCGTTGCCAAAACATCGGCGTTGCCGTAGTAGTCATTGGGGACGTTCTTGTTTGACTAGTCGTTTAAGAACGTCCCCAATGACTAGTCAGAAATGAGCGTGGATAATCTCCCGTTTTTGGCCCCCGTGTGGACTCAAAGTGGGAGATTATCCACGCTCGTTTTAATATGGCTGGGCTGCGGTGCCTATCTAATCGGCTCAGCGTCTTCCCTGAGAATCGAAAGATACTCTTCATACCCGTACTGTCGGTATCTCTGTCTTGACTCGTCGAGTGGACGGAGGATACCCAATTCTTCGAATGATTTGACGAGCGAGCTCGCGGTGCTCCTACCGATATCGAGTCGGGCAGCGATAAATGCGGTGTCGAGGATGGGATGCTCTTCAAGAAGGCTCAGCAGCCTTTGTCCGTTTGCGGTAGTCCTTCCGAGATTTTCGGTAATAGCTGCCGTCGAACGGTTGTGGAGATCAACAAGACTCTTTAAAGACCCTACCGAGTCCTTCGCACTCTCAAGAAGACTGGCGCAGAAAAACTCTATCCATTCCTCGTAAGTTCCTCGTTTCCTTACGGATGTGAGTTGTCGGTAGTACTCGCTTCGATTTTTCTTGAACTGGAACGATGGATAGAACAAGCAAGAATGAAGAACGCCATCATTGATGAGCATAAGTGTAATGAGAAGCCTGCCCAGGCGACCGTTTCCGTCTAGGAATGGATGGGCAGTTTCAAATTGGTAATGGACGAGCGCCGCCCGCACGATCGGATCCATTTCGACTTGAGGCTCATTGATAAATCGTTCGAGGTCCTGGAGCGTGTTGCTCAAATCTTCAATGTTTGGAGGGACGAACGATGCAGTTGCAATGGTGCAGCCTGAAGGGCCAATCCAGTTTTGTGAGGAGCGCAGCTCGCCTGGATTCTTCTCCGTTCCGCGCACTCCGTCCAGCAGGACCGCATGAACCTGCCTGAGAAGCCTCGTACACAAGGGCATCTTTTTGAGCAGTTCTACGCCGCGGTCGACAGCACGGACATAATTCACGACATCTGCGACATCTTTATGATGGAGTTGGGTTTGCGATGGACTAAGTAGGTCGTCAAACGTGCACTGGGTTCCCTCAATTTGCGAAGAAAGGAGTGCTTCTTTGCGCACATACATTGTCAGATACATGTCGGCGTTGGGAACAAAGTAGAGCATGCCTTCAAGCTCTCCAAGCTTTCGTGAGCATGTGGAAAGCGTGCGATAGGTTTCCTCAGTGAGGTTTAGGATCGCGTCGGAAATGTTGGTGTAAGCGCGCCGACGGCTGACCGCCAAACGCAAGCGGCCCCTGTCCTAGAATCTGGAATTGCTACATAACACAGGTTCTGGGAAAGGACAGGGACCGCTATGGAGATATTAGCAGACGCGATGCCGGATAAGGCCGCCATCCCGAGGTCGACCGACGGGATGGTCGACATCCAGTCGCTGCTCAGGCTGCTCGCCGAGCAGGTGGTCAACGCCATCATGGACGAGGAGGCCGACCAGCTCTGCGGCGATGGGGCCAACAGCAGGAACGGCTACAGGGACCGCAGCCTCGAGACGTGCGTGGGCACGCTCAACCTGAGAATCCCCAAGCTCAGGACGGGCAGCTTCTTCCCCGAGGACGTCCTCGAGCGCTACCAGCGCGTCGACCGCGCGCTCGTCGCGGCGGTAGCCGAGATGTACGCCACCGGCACCAGCACCAGGAAGGTGCAGAGGATAGCCGAGAAGATGGGCATCGAGAGGCTCGGCAGGGACCGCGTGAGCGCGATCGCCGCGACCCTCGACGCCGAGATAGCCGACCTCGCGGAGGGGCCGCTCGATGCGCGCGCGATACCCTACATCTGGCTCGACGCGACCTACGTCAAGTGCCGCCGCGGGGGCCGCGTGGCTTCGACCGCAGTGGTCACGGCGATAGGCTGCGACGAGTCCGGCTGGAGGCGGGTGCTGGGGGTGTCCGTGGTGGACACGGAGTCCTACGAATCGTGGCTCGGTTTCCTGCGGAAGCTGCGCGACCGCGGCGCGACCGGCACCGAGCTCGTCGTATCCGATGCCCACGGGGGCCTGGTCAGGGCCGTAGGCGAGGTCTTCCAGGGGGCGGCCTGGCAGCGCTGCGCGGTGCACCTGATGCGCGACTGCATGCGCGAGGCCGGCTCCTGGCAGCTGAGGCGCCGCGTGGGGTGCATCGTCTCCTCGGTCTTCCGCGCCGGGGACGCCGCCACCGCCGTGGCCATGTACCACGCGGCGTGCGAGATGCTGGAGGGGTGCTGCCCGAGGGCGGCGAGGGTGCTCGAGGAGGCGGAGCCCGACGCGCTCGCGTACCTGGACTTCCCGCCGTCGCACTGGAAGCGCCTGCGCACCAACAACGTGCAGGAGCGCGCCAACAGGGAAATCAAGCGCCGCTCGCGCGTGGTGCAGGTCTTCCCGTCGGAGAGTTCGCTGCTCAGGCTCGTGGGCGCCGTCATGTGCGACCAGGCCGAGACATGGTCCGGCTCGCGCTACTTCTCGGAGAGGAAGATGGCCGAGATGCATGACGCCGCGTTCAGAATGGGTGCCGCGGGCGAGCACGACTGGGCGGAGCTGGAGAAGGCGGCCAGGAAGATGATCGAATCCAGCCTGGAACTTGCCGACAGCGTGGAGGCGGCCTAGGATATCAACTGATTCCGGATATCGGACACAGGGGCCGCAAGGGCCCTTACACCAACTTTTTCGACACTACCAGGTTTAGCTGCCTCAATGATTGCAAGGGCGTTGGCAAAAACGAATAGTAAGCCAATTTCCCCGATAGATTATTGCGGAGCGTTCCCTGGTCGTTCTCCTCGATTTGCATCGCGCCCTCCATATCTTTAGTGCCGGAAACTCGCTATTAGGCTAATCATATCAATTCTAATAACGAGTTTATGGCGAAAATAGTTATTAGAGTCGATTTGAATAATCTAATGACGAGAAGTCGTTATTGCTTTGGTGCAAGGTGGTCGAGTGGTCCCTCGGGCGCAGAGGAAAACGGAGCATTCAACACGAGCGTGGATAATCTCCCGGTTTTGGCCTGTGTGCGGGCTCAAAGTGGGAGATTATCCACGCTCGTTAGATATTCGTCCGAAAATCCACGCTCGTCGCTACTTGAGCCCGGGCAGACGGGTGTAGGGAAACGAGCGCTCCAGGAATTCGGAGCGGCGGGCGTAGTCTTTGGCGAGGTAGCTGCTGTAGAGCGAATCGAGCACGTATTGCACGGCGATGTGGCTGGCGAACTGCGTGATGCGATGCGTCATACTCTCGTGGTCACTCACCGTGAGGTAGGCGGCAAAGCCAGGGTGAATGCGAGCGCAATAAGGCGTGCCGATGACGATGACCGGGACATGCCGGCTGCTGAGAATCGGCAAGATGTCCTTGAGGTTGGGGGCAAGGCCGCCGTAGGAGATGACGATTGCCGCATGGTCGGGACCCGAGGCGAGCGCCGTACGCACCTGGGTCTCAGCGCCGTCGTGGCACGTTGCGCTTTTGCCGGCGGAGAGCAGGCGGTCGCGGAACATTCCTGCTGGATAGAGGTTGTGCGAGCCCGTGTAGATGTCGACCTGTCGGGCGTTCGCGATGAGCTTGGCGGCGTGGTCAAGCTGCGTGGGGTCGAGCAGCTCCTGCGTTTCGGCCAGCGTGGTCTGGTAGAGCCCTTCCATGCGCTCCATAACCTGCAGGCGATACTCGGCTTATCGACCCGCGATGCAAAGGAGATACTCATCCCACGAGCACTACCGGGAAGGGCTTGCGATTCGAGCCCTCACCTTAGCAATTTGATCATTTGGCACTATAATCACCATAGGCATGCGCATAACGTTGCGCTTAATCAAGAGGAGAAAACATATGGGTCTGTTTGACATGTTTAAGAAGAAGGCTGAGCCCGCGGCAGCTGCTGCTCCGGCCTCCATCTCTGCTTCTGCTGGCGCCGACGTGCTGTGCTCGCCTGTCAAGGGCAAGGTCATCAAGATGGCCGACGTGCCCGATCCCGTCTTTGGTGGCGAGGTTCTGGGCAAGGGTTGCGCTGTGTGGCCCGAGGACGACCTGGTCTACGCTCCCTGCGACGGCAAGGTGACCGTCACCATGGGTCACGCCGTGGGCCTGCAGTCCGATAGCGGCATCGAGGTTCTGGTGCACGTTGGCGTCGATACCGTCAACATGAACGGTGATGGCTTCGAGGGCTTCGTCAAGGCCGACGACGTTGTCAAAGCTGGTCAGCCCATACTCAAGATCGACCGCGCCAAGATCGCTGCCGCCGGTTACAAGGACTGCGTCGTCGTGGCCGTGTCCAACACCGCCGAGTTCGCTGACGTCGAGCTCGCCGTCGAGGCCGAGTCTGCCGTCGCCGCCGGTGACGCCATCGTTAAGGTCGTCCGCAAGTAGTCTGCGGCATCCAGAAGATGCGCAAGGGTGGTCGGGTTGTCCGGCCACCCTTTTTTAATAGGCTAAACAGGTGCATTTTATTGCAAGGGGCTTGCTTTACGGGCCATTCGTTCGTCAAATTGAGCCGCCTGCGCTTTTGCGACGCAGGGGGTTGGGCCGGGCCGCTAATATGGACTTGCTGTTACGACGTGCGCTGCGCAGGGAACGCGGCGCCGCTTGTTTGGAGGAATGTCATGAAAAAGAAGCTGCTGCTTGCGCCCCTGATGGCTGCCCTGGTCGCGTGCGTGGTTTTGCTTTCCGGCTGCGGAGGGCCTTCGGTGGAAGAGCTCATCACCAACGACCTTACGAGCCAGTTTGACGAGATCAAGAACGGCGGCGATGACTTCCTTGCCGGTCTGGAAGAGGCTTCGGGCGACGAGTTTGAGCAGCTGGGTATCGATCCCAAGGAGTATGCCAAGAGCTATCTCGAGGGCTTTGACTACAAGATCGGCGATGTGACGGTTGACGAGGACAAGGGTACTGCGACTGCCGAGGTCACCATCACCTGCAAGTCCATGAACAAGATCGTCGAAGATTTCGCCACCCAGTATCAGGAGAAGGTCGCCGCACTCGACACGATGCCTTCCGAGGATGACCTGTACAAGATGGCCGGTCAGGTGATGGTCGACGTGACCAAGGCCGCTAAGACCAAGGGCACCAAGGTCACCTTTAAATATTCCGCCAACGAGGATAACGAGTGGTCTGCCGACGATTCCGCAACCACCGAGATGATGAATGCGATGATGAGCTAGGGGGTTACGCGGTTCTACGAACCGCGTAACTGCTCGACGCTGCAAACCCGCCAGAGCGGCAATCTGCCTTTCAATCGTCGGGCATGACCAGAAGGTCAATGCCCTCCTCTTTTAAGGCACCTTGCTCGCTCTGGCGGGTTTTCGCTGTCCGTCCTCTACCTGCGACGTTGCCGTGGTGGTCATTGGGGACGTTCTTGTTTGACCGGTCGTTTAAGAATGTCCCCAACGACTATGCTCTGGAGCGTCAAAGCGGGTCGCGCTTTTCGCTCGGCAGCATTGCCGCGGCCGCGTTGGGCGGCGGCTTCGTTACTCGCCCAGCACCAGCGCTGCGAGCTCTGCTTGGGTGTCCACCACGTAGTCGGCGCCGGCGGCCTCCAGCTCTGCGCGGCCGCGGAAGCCCCAGCTGACGCCCGCGCTCTTAAGGCCGGCGTTGTGGCCGGTCAGGATATCGACATTGGAATCGCCCACATAGAGCGTGGTTGCCGGATCGGCGCCCAGCTCCTCCATCACATGCAGCGTGACGGGCGCTTCGGGCTTGGGCGGAAACGCATCGACACGGCCCTGCACCAGCGCAAAGCGTTCGGAACCAAAATACTTCTCGATAAGCGGAGCCGCCGAGACGTGGTCCTTGTTGGTGAGCACGGCAAGCTGCACACCTGCGGCGCGCAGGCGGTCGAGCATCTCGATTGTGCCGCCATAGGGGGCGGTGTGGACCTCCTTGTGCTCGCCGTAGTAAGCCCTAAACTCGGCAAGCGTCTGCTCAAACATACGGCTGTCGCCCGCATACTCGGCAGGCATAAAACGCTCAACCAGCTTGAGCATGCCGTTTCCCACCTTGTAGCGGTACTCGTCGACGGCAAACGTGGGCCAGCCGTGCGTCTCGCAGGTATGGTTGCCGGCGGCCGCCAGGTCCTCGAGCGTGTTGAGGATGGTGCCGTCCAGGTCAAAGATCACATGGGAAAAAGCTGCTGCCATGAAAGCTCCCGTCATTGGATTTAAAACGCACCTCATAATACTGGGCTTCCGCGTTGGGCGTGCTTGGAATCTGAACATCTCCAGGGATACCAAGCCGCATCGCGCCGACCGTGCGGTTCCGCCCTAGCAAATTCTCGGCAGCTGCTCTCCCACGAGCATGTCGAGGATACGGGTCGAGCCCCAGCCGGTGCGCACGCGCACAGCGGGACGGGCACCCTCGGCAAGCGGCAGCACGCGACCGATGATGGCGGCATTCTCGCCGTAGCGGGCGGCGCGCATGGCGCTCAGCGCGGCATCGGCTTGCTCGGCCGGCACCACGGCGACCATCTTGCCCTCGTTTGCCACCTGCAGCACATCGTAGCCGAGCATCTCGCAGGCGGCCTGCACGTCGGGACGCACGGGCACGGCATCCTCGTCAACCTCCATGGCAACACCGCTTGCCTGGGCAAACTCGTTGAGCGTGGACGCCAGGCCACCGCGCGTGGGGTCGCGAAAGCAACGCGTGCCGGGCGCTGCGGCCAGAACGTCGGCAATCAGGTGGTTGAGCGGCGCGGCGTCGCTTTCTATCGTGCTCGAAAAGGCCAAACCCTCGCGCTGGCTCATGATGGCGATACCGTGGTCGCCCAGTGTGCCCGACACCAGGATGACGTCGCCGGGGCGGCAGTTGGCGCCGCTGAGCGCCACGCCCGTGGGAACCTCGCCCACGCCGGCGGTATTGATATAGACGCCGTCGGCCCCGCCGCGCTCGACCACCTTGGTGTCGCCCGTGATTATGGACACGCCCGCCTCGCGCGCCGTCTCGGCCATGGTCTGCACAATCTGGCGGAGCTTATCCATGGGATAGC
Source organism: uncultured Collinsella sp. (assembly GCA_900546375.1). Classification (GTDB taxonomy): domain Bacteria; phylum Actinomycetota; class Coriobacteriia; order Coriobacteriales; family Coriobacteriaceae; genus Collinsella. The sequence continues at coordinate 48,320 of URCO01000001.1, read as the reverse complement.
CCTCTTCGAGGATAAAGCCGCACGACAGGTAGCGCACGTTGGCGCCCGAGGTCGCGACGTCGTTGACGGTTCCGCACACGGCAAGGCGGCCGATGTTGCCACCGGGGAAGAACTGCGGCGAGACTACAAAGCTGTCGGTCGACATGGCGATGCGCCCGCTCGCGGGCAGCGCGGCGACGCCGGCGTCGTTGCCCTCGAGCAGCTCGGGCGACCCAAAGGCATCCAAAAAGACCTCATCGATGATGCGTTTCATCATCTGACCGCCAGAGCCGTGGCCCAACAGGACGGTGCTATCGGTGATGCTATGGGACATATCCAAAACTCCAATCGTGGGTGGTGCCAGTGTGCGGGTGCGTCCAGGCTAGTTACGGTAGCGGTAGTACGCCGCGCAGCTGCCCTCGGAGCTCACCATGCACGGTCCGACGGGGTGCTCGGGCGTGCAGGTGCGGCCAAAGAGCGGGCAGCTGTTCGGCGTAATGGCCCCGCGCAGCACGTCGCCGCAGCGGCATCCACGCGGCTCGACCGTCGCCTCAACGGGCACGTCAAAGCGAGCGCGGGCATCAAAGCGCGAGAACTCGGGGCGGATAGAAAGGCCCGAGTTGGCAATCGGCCCCAGCCCGCGCCACGTGGTGCCGCATGGCTCAAACACCTGCTCGACCAGCTGGCGCGCCACGGGGTTGCCGTCTGCGTTGACGCCACGGCGGTAGGCGTTGTCGATCGCGGGCCTGCCCTCGACAACCATCTGGACCAGCATGCAGATGCCCTGCAGGATATCGACCGGTTCAAATCCCGTGACCACGCCCGGGGTATTGAACTCGTCGACCAAAAAGCTAAAGGGCGCCAAGCCCGTGATGGTGGCGACGTGGCCCGGCAGGATAAAGCCGTCGATGGCGGTCTCGGGGTCGTTGGCGATGGCGCGCAACGCCGGCGGCGTGGTCTTGTGGGCGCAATAGACCGAAAAGTTCAAAAGCCCGCGTGCCTCGGCCTCCAAGATGGCGGCGGCGATGGTGGGCGTTGTGGTTTCAAAGCCCACGCCCATAAAAATGACCGGACGATCGGGGCTTTGCTCGGCGATGTCGAGCGCGTCGAGCGGGGAATAGACGATGCGGATGTCGCGCCCTGCCGCCTTTTGCGCAGCGAGCGAGGTGGACGATCCGGGCACGCGCATCATGTCGCCAAAGGTGGTGATGATGGCGCCGTCTATGTTGGCGAGCGCGATCGCGTGGTCGATGTCGCGGTTGGCGGTTACGCAGACGGGGCACCCCGGGCCACTCAGCAGCTTGAGCCCGGCTGGCATAATGGAGCGAAAGCCATAGCGGCCGATGCTCACGGTGTGCGTGCCGCAGACTTCCATAAGGTTGATGGTGCGGTCGCCGACGAGTTCATGGATGCGTTCGATGAGCTCGCGGGCCAGCTTGGAATCGCGAAATGCCGAAAAGTCGATACCGGAGCGCGCCGGCTGTCCGGCCGCCACTAGTATGCCTCGGCCGGGTTGCTGACCAGTTGGTCTTCTTCGATCAGCTCGGTCATGGCATTAACGAGCTCGAGCGTCTCCTGCGCTTCCTGCTCGTCGACAATCTGGATGCCAAAGCCGGCGTGTACGAGAATATAGTCGCCAACCTGCGCCGTCGGCACGAGTCGTAGCGACACGGGGCGCTCGATGCCCATCATGTCGACGGTGGCCTTGAGGTCGTCGTCGCGTTTGACTACTTTACCGGGAACGGCAAGGCACATATTGTTCCCCTTTTAGACGCTTTGCGCTGGATAGGCGCTCAATAATCCATCAGTTGATGGTAGCGCTCGCGGGGTTTGCGGGCAAACGCGTTACGCCTGTGAGACGGCTGGGCACAGCGGCGTGTGAGGGCGAGCTACTGCGATGCAATCTGCGCAAGACGAGCGCTTGCGACCGCCGCCTGACCGTAGGCGATGCAGCCGTCATTGACGGGTACGGTGTGGGGGACCAAGACAGCAAGGCCCGCGTATTTGAGCTCGCGGGTGAGGAGCTGGAGCAGAAGTCGGTTCATGAACACGCCGCCCGAGAGCGCGACGGTGCCAATGCCCTCGCGCGCGCAGATTTCGGTGGCGATGCGCGCCGAGGAGCGCGCGACGGCGACATGGAAGTCGAGTGCGAGCCTGTCGGCGGGCGCTCCGGCTTCAATTCCCTCCAAAAGTGCCTCAAAGAGTGCTTTCTGGTCCAGCACATCGGGGCCGTCCAGCCACGATGGGCCAGATGTGGAATAGCCGACGTTGTCGTCGGGAAAACGGGCGATTTTGCCGTCCAGTGCACGCCAAGCGGCGGCTTCGAGCTCGATGGCGGGTTCGCCCTCGTAGGTTGCCTGGCCGCAAATGCCCAAAATCGCGGCTGCGGCATCAAACAGGCGACCCATACTGCTGGTGCGCGGACTGTTGATGCCGCGCTCGATCATCGTTGCCGTTATGCTGCGCGTTTGCTCGTCAAGGCTGTTCAAGAGCCCCACGGCTCCCGGGTGCTCGAGCAGGTCGAGCTCGCTGAGCAGGGCAAAGGCGTTGCGGCGGGCATCGTGTACGGATGCGGCGCCACCGGGAAGCGCCCAGGTGCGCAGATGCGCGACGCGCTCAAAATCGGCGAGATGGGCGACAAGAAACTCACCGCCCCATATGGTGCCATCGGTGCCGGCACCCGTGCCGTCGAAGGCGATGCCGAGGACGCGTGTATCGGGCGCAAGCCGGCCTGCGGCAATCGCCTCTGCCATGACGCTCGCGATGTGCGCATGATGGTGCTGGACTTCGATAAGCGGCAGATTGTGCTCCCGTGCCTGCTCGCGCGCCCATTGGCTCGACAGATAACTGGGATGCATGTCGCATGCCAAGGCGGCAGGCGCCAGGTCAAAGAGGCTTTCCAGACGCGTGCGTGCGGCGCTCCAAGCATCGAAAGTCGCGCCGTTTTCGACATCGCCGATATGCTGCGACACAAAACAGGCCGCATGGCCGTCGGTGTCCTCGCGCGTGAGTGCGATCGTGGCTTTTTGCTGCGGCCCGCAGGCGAGCACACAGGGCGTGGCGTTGTCGAGCGCCGGCAACGACAGCGGCTGCGGCGCATATCCGCGTGCGCGGCGCACGGGCATGACGACCCCGTCGACTACGCGTACCACGGAGTCGTCGTAGCGCGACAGAATCGCGCGGTCGTTACCGAGCAGCGCATCGGCGATGCCGGCGGCAACAAGGTGCCCCCATGCAAGGGCATCGTCGGTCTCGATGGGCTCTTCGCTCAGGTTTCCGCTGGTCATGACGAGTGCGCTCATGCCGTGCGCCGCGGCTGCGGCGAGCAGCAAATGTTGAAGCGGGGTGTAGGGGAGCATGACGCCAAGCTCGGGCAAGTCGTGCGCGACGGATGGCGCGAGTTCGAGGGCGTTGGGGGAGCTGTGGGCGTCGTTGCCGGCTGCGCGGCGACGCAGCAGCACAATGGGACGAACACTGCCGGCCAGCAGGTTGCGCTCAACGCCATCGATATGACACAGGCGCTCGGCGTCGGCAAGGCCGCACACCATAACGGCGAGCGGCTTATTGCTGCGACGCTTGCGACGGCGCAACTCGCACACCGCCTGTTCGTTGGTGGCATCGCAGGCCAGGTGGAATCCGCCCAGACCCTTGATGGCGACGATGCCGCCGCCAGCCAGCAGCTCGACGCAGCGTTCGATGATGGCATCGCTGGCCTCGCGCGTGGAGCCGACGGCTGGTGTCGCGTCGACCGCCGTCGGCTCCACGCCGCGATCGGCCTCGCGCCACGTAATATGCGGTCCGCAATCAAAGCAGGCATCGGGCTGCGCGTGAAACCGCCGATCGAGCGGGTCGGCATACTCTGAGGCGCAGGTGGGGCACATGGGAAAGCGATCCATCGAGGTAGCCGCTCGGTCATAGGGCAGCGAGCGGATGATGGTAAAGCGCGGTCCACAGTTGGTGCAGTTGATAAAGGGGTAGTGAAAGCGTCGGTCGGCGGGGTCGAATAACTCGCGCAGGCAGTCGTCGCACGTGGCGATGTCGGGTGAGATGAGCGTCGTGTGGGCGGTTTGATCTTGCGACGCCACAATGCGAAAGCCCTGCTCGTTAGCGGCGTCCCAGTCGCCGGGTGCTAGGTCCATAACCTCGACATGCTCCACGCGAGACGCCGCAGGCGCATGCTCGGAAAGCGCGGCGACAAATTTGCCGAGCGACTCGCTTTGAGCGTGCGCCTCGATATGCACGCCATCGCCCGCGTTGAGCACCCAGCCGCAAATGCCGTGCGCCATGGCCTCGCGATACACAAACGGTCGCATGCCGACGCCCTGCACAATGCCCGTTACATGGATATGCACATGTCGCATGCGACCCTCCTTCGTTGAAATGTGTGCTGTTACAGTCCCAGGCTCTGCTCGGTGGCGGCGCAGGTGAGCTCGCCGTGTTTAACGCCGCGCAGGCCCAGCAGACGGTCTGCCAGCTCGTAGACGCGCTCGCCGCGACCCTTAAGCGCCAGAATCTCCAAGCAGTTGTGGTGATCCAGGTGCACATGCATGGTCGATACAATCTCGTCGGTGTAGTCGTGCTGCACCTCGTCCAGGCGGCGCGTCAGGTCGCCGGTGTGGTGGTCGTAAATCATAGTGAGCGATCCGATGACCTGCTCGTCGGGCGTTCGCATCTGCTCCTTGGCAATCGAGGCGCGAATCAGGTCGCGTACAGCTTCGGAGCGGTTGGCCACGTCGCCGCGGCGCGCGATCTGCTCGTCAAAGCGGCGCAGCAGGTCGTCGGGCGCGGTGACCGAAAAACGGACCAGCTCGGAGGCGGAGCCGCTGCAACGGCAGCCCACGTCGCCGGTCGGCCCGTGTGGATGCTCGTGCTCGTGATCGCAGGCGTGCTCGTGCTCGGCCACGCTACACCAGCTTTACGGAGCCAACGGAGTTATGGTCGGCCTCGATGGCCTCCTCGTAGCCCTCGAGTGCGTCGTGCGCCTCGTGGAGCGCCGCCATAGCGGCCTCGAGCTTGGCACCAATGCGCTCCATGTCAAAGTTCTCGGTTGCATGCAACAGCTGATGGCTCCACTCGTGGGCGAGCTCGATCGTGTCGTCGACCTGCTTGACGCTCATGGCAAGCTGGCTCATGTTCATTCCGACGTCATGCATGGAAAGTCTCCTTTTGTACGGGTCTAATCAGTGATTCAGATTCTACTACGCCCGCTTTGCGCATCGCCGCATAAGAAAACGGGTGCGAGTCCGTCTGACCCGCACCCGTTCACTGGGGGCTGTTTGTGATTACCATACTATCCGTGGTCGCGGGCGCAGCGCCCGGCTCTCCGGTGAGCGGCGTAAAACCGCTCATGGACGGCAGCACATGACCGGCGTATTACAGGTGCTTCTCAAGCAGCGCCTGCAGCCTGGCCTTGGGCAGCGCGCCAACGGAGCGGTCAATTTCCTCGCCGTTCTTAAAGACAACCAGCGTGGGGATGCTCATGACGCCAAACTTCATGGCCAGGTCCTGGTTGTCGTCGACGTTGCACTTGGCGACGGCAAGTTTGCCAGCCAGCTCGTCTGCCACCTCGTCAACGATGGGCGAGAGCGATCGGCAGGGCCCGCACCAGGGCGCCCAAAAATCGACCAGCACGGGCAGGCCGTCGTTAACGACGGAATCGAAGTTCTCGGGGGTAATCTGCTTAATGTCAGCCATGGTGACCTCCATAATGCGACGCGGCTCAGCCGCGTAAAACTCAGTACGACCGTGCTTATACCCAGTGGCCCGCAAAGCAACCACTCGCGGGCGGCTCTTTTATATAATGGTGGGCACGCAAACGATTGGAGAGCGCATGCCCACGTCACAAAGCCAGAAAAAAGAAGCCATCGCCCAAGCGGCCGAGCAGGAGCTTGCATCGCTTGCGGCCCGTGGCGTGCGTATCGCGGGCAACGCGTGCTCGCCGATCGTACTGGTCAAAGGTGATTTGGATGAGGCCGAGCGCTCGGGCGGCGAACTCGCCGCCGGCGCGGATGGTGCAGCGCTGCGTGCGGCGCTCGGGGCCATCGGCTACGCGCCCGAAGATTTTTGTGTGCTGGCGAGTGTTGCCGGCGCGGGCGACGGGGCGGTCGCGGTGGGTGAGGCCCTGCCGTGCGACCTGTTCCGCGAGGCGCTTGAGGCCTTGGACCCCGAGGCGGTGCTACTGCTCGACAACAGCGCGGCCGATGTCATGCGCGAAACCTACGCCGATATGCTCGTGGCGATTGATGACTTCGACACCGCCATGCTCAAGCCCGGTCTGATCGCCCATGTGCAGGGCCGCCGCGTGCTCGCGCTCGACGGTTTTGAGGCCGCGCTGACCGACAAGGCCGCCAAGCAGCGCATGTGGGCCTACATCAAGCAGCTGACCCCGGCGGCCGCTCCACTGTAGCGGATTGGTGCCGGCGAGCGATTACCTGGCGGGCATGTCGTCGACCATGCGTGGCGGCCGTCCAAAGATGCCTCCTGCGCTATCGAGAGCTCGACTATCCTTAACTTGTCAGTTCGAAAATGGGCCTGCCGCATGACCGAATCTTTATTGCAACTTTACACCTAGGTTTACAGCTGTCTTGTCAGCTGTAAACCTAGGTGTCATACTAAAGCCCCAAGATTCGCCAAAAGAGAGGGGCCTTGATGGCACAGAGCGCGAACATGGATGCGTCGGAGCTTGCACGCGATATCGCGGCTGGCCTAGCATCGGCAACGACGGCAACGGAGCGCGCGGCACTGGTGCCCGCAGAGCTTGTCGAGGCCATTCAGCAACTAAAAACCCAACGTGACGCGGTGATCCTGGCGCACTACTATGTGGCGCCCGAGGTCCAAGCCGTTGCCGATTACGTCGGCGACAGCTTCTACCTGGCAAAGCTCGCCAAGAGCCTGCCGCAGCAGACCATCGTGCTGTGCGGCGTGGAGTTTATGGGCGAGAGCGCCAAGCTGCTCAACCCCACCAAGACCGTGCTGCTGCCCGAGCCGGGCGCGGACTGCCCCATGGCGCACATGGTCAAGCGCGAGACGGTTGATGCGGCGCGCGCCGAGTACGGCGACGACCTTGCCGTGGTCTGCTACGTCAACTCGACGGTCGAGATCAAGAGCTGGAGCGACGTGTGCGTCACCAGCTCCAACGCCGTCAAGATCGTGTCCGAGCTGCCGCAGCAGCACGTCCTGTTCATCCCCGATCAAAACCTGGGCCGCTTCGTAGCCGAGCAGGTGCCGCAAAAGCACGTCATCCTCAACAATGGCTATTGCCCGCGCCATCACATCATCACCGTCGAGCAGATCGTCGATGCGCAGGAGGCGCATCCCGACGCGCTCGTGCTGGCGCACCCCGAATGCAAGGCCGACGTCCTTGCCGAGGCCGACTACATCGGCTCCACCGCCGGCATCATCAAGTACGCCGAGGATTCGGACGCGAGTGAGTTCATCATCGTGACGGTCCGCGGCGTGCTCTACGAGCTCGAGCGCCGCTGCGAGGGCACCGGCAAAAAGTTCTATTTTCCCGCGGTGCAGCCCACCTGCGTCAACATGGATCTCATCACACTCGAAAAGCTCGTGCGATGCCTGGAGACGGGCGAGGGCGAGGTACAGATCGGCGTGTCGGACGAGGCGGCCGACCAGGCCAAAATTACGCTCGACCGCATGCTCGAGTACGCGGCGCGCTAGAACGATGTGACATGAGGGGCAGTCCCTTATGTCACATTACAAGGGAGAGGATTCCTGTGGAAACCAAACAATACCCCGATATGGAGTGCGACGTTGTCATTGCCGGTTGCGGCGTGGCGGGCCTGTACGCGGCCCTCAATCTGCCGACGAGCACGCGCGTGATCATGCTCTCCAAGGGCACTGTCGACGAGTGCGACTCGATGCTTGCGCAGGGCGGTATCTGCGTGCTGCCCGAAGGCTCGGATTACGATGCCTTCTTTGAGGACACCATGCACGCCGGCCACTACGAGAACCGCCGCGAGAGCGTCGACATCATGATTCGCTCGAGCCGCTCGGTCATCAACGACCTGCTGGCGATAGGCGTGGATTTTGAGCGCAAGGCCGACGGCAGCCTCGACTTTACCCGCGAGGGCGCGCACAGCCGTCCGCGTATTGCCTTCCATGCCGACATTACGGGCAAGGAGATCACGACCAAGCTGCTCCAGGCCGTTCGCAAGCTGGATAACGTGCAGATTTTGGAGCACGTGGCCATGACCGACATCTTGACGGGCGAGTGCGGCGGTGCCACGGTGTGCACCGGCGTCGTTGCCGTTCCCGTGGACGAGGACAACTCGGTTCGTCCCGCCGACGAGCTGGCAAACGCCGCCGAGGGCGTGCACGCCGGCGAGCCGTTTAAGATCCATGCCCGCCACACGCTGTGGGCGACGGGCGGTATCGGCGGCGTATACGACCATTCGACCAACTACCCGCAGCTCACGGGCGATGCCTGCTACATTGCTCAAGAGCATGGCATTAAGATGGAGCACCTGGACTACGTGCAGATTCACCCCACGGGGCTGTTCTCGCCGCAGCCGGGCCGCACCTTCCTGATCAGCGAGAGCTGCCGCGGCGAGGGCGCGATTTTGCTCAACGCCGCCGGCGAGCGCTTTACCGATGAGCTTCAGCCGCGCGATGTGGTCGCCGCCGCCATTCGCGAGCAGATGAAGCAGGACGGTACCGAGCACGAGTGGCTGAGCTTTGCCCCCGTCGAGCGCGACGTGGTGACCGGGCACTTCGCCAACATCCGCGCGCGCTGCCTTGAGGACGGTCGCGACATCCTGGATGAGCCCATCCCCGTCACGCCCACGCAGCACTACTTTATGGGCGGCGTGTGGGTCGACAAGGACGGCCGCACCTCGATGCCCGAGCTCTACGCCGCTGGCGAGACGGCCTGCAATGGCGTTCACGGCAAGAATCGCCTGGCTTCCAACAGCCTGCTCGAGTCCCTAGTCTGGGGTCGCCGCGCTGCTTGGCGTATGCGCACCGGCGAGTCGCTGGCCGTGGAACAGGCAGGCGAGCCCGCGCTCGATGGACGCCATCGCGCCTTGAGTTCCGATACCCTTGCAATCGATGATCTGGCCCGTGCCGCCGGCACGCAGGCCGTGGAGGAGTAGACCATGAATCCCATTACCATGAAACTCGTCGTCGATGATCTGATTCTGCAGGCCCTGCGCGAGGACATTACGTTTGAGGACGTGAGCACGGCGAGCGTGTGCCCCACGGCGCGTCCCGCCACGGTGGAGCTCATCGCCAAGGCCGACGGCATCATCGCGGGCCTGGACGTGTTCGCTCGCACCTTTGAGCTGCTGGATTCGCAGAGCTCGGTGCTGTTTGATGTTGCCGACGGTGACGAGGTGCACGCCGGCGACCACGTGGGCCAGGTGCGCGGCGACGCGCGCGTGCTGCTTTCGGGCGAGCGCGTGGCGCTCAACTATCTACAGCGTATGAGCGGTATCGCTACCTACACGCACAACATGGCAGCGGCGCTCGAGGGTACCAAGACCGTGCTTGTTGACACACGCAAGACCACGCCGGGCATGCGCGTCTTCGAGAAGGCCGCGGTCGAGATCGGTGGCGGCAGCAACCACCGCTACAACCTGTCGACAGCCGTCATGCTTAAGGACAACCATATCGACGCCGCCGGTGGTGTGACGCGTGCGATCGAGATGGCACGTGCCCACGCATCGTTTACCACGACGGTCGAGATTGAGTGCGAGAACTTGGACATGGTACGCGAGGCCGTGGAGGCCGGTGCCGATATCATCATGTTCGACAACATGACCCACGACGACATGGCTGCCGCGATTGAGCTTATCGCCGGCCGCGCCAAGACCGAGTGCTCGGGCAACGTGGACGCCAGCAATATCCGCGCGCTCGCCGACCTGGGCGTTGACTTTATTAGCTCGGGGGCGCTGACGCACTCTGCGCCGATTCTCGACCTCTCGCTCAAGCACCTGCGTCTGCTGGACGGTAAATAATGGACGCCCGCGAGCGTCGCCGTTCCATCATGGCCGTGCTCGAGGAAGCCAAGGAGCCCGTTTCGGGCAGCGCACTTGCCCGTGAGGTTGGCGTGAGCCGCCAGATTGTCGTGCAAGACATCGCCCTGCTGCGTGCCGATGGGCACGATATCGTGGCGACCAACCGTGGTTATGTGCTGCAGGAGGCCCCCAGCAGCCCCGCCGTGCCCACGCGCCTGGTCAAGGTTCGCCACGGCGTGGAGCAGGCGGGCGATGAGCTCACGAGTATCGTCGACGCCGGAGGCGCCGTGCTCAACGTGATCGTCAATCACCGCGTGTACGGTAAGATCACGGCCGACCTGGACATCCGCAATCGTCGCGATGTTGAGCGCTACCTGCACGATATCGAGAGCGGCAAGAGCTTTCCACTACTAACGGTGACGAGCGGCTATCACTTCCATCGCATTGCGGCAGAGGACGAGCAAACCCTCGACGAGATCGAGGCCATGCTCAAGGAGAAGGGCTATCTGGCAGACCTGATGCCCTACGAGGACGATCTCTCTTAGCCGACGCTGCAAACGCCCCTAAGCGGCAATCTGACGTTCAATCGTCGGTCGCGTACAAAAGTACGCTTCCGTTTGGTATGCCGGCTCACGTAACTAGCGAAGGCATCGTTGTTGCTTCGGTCGATACGCTCGGAATCTAAAGTTATTTGCATTTCCAGAAATCCTCTAGAAGGCGTCTAGAGGATTTCTGGAAACAACTGGTATTTTGATCTGGGCTACGAAAGGTTGCGGGTCCAAATTCCGTGCTGCGTGGAGCCGGTGATTTTGTTCAGGAACTCGCGCTGCTCCTCGGTTGCGAGAATGTAGGTTGAACAACCGCCGAGCATCTGGTTGACATCCGAGATCTTGGACGTTTTCCAGCCCGAGATGCTGACAGCCTTAAGCGCTAAGCAGTTGAGGAACATATAGGACGTGTTCTCGACGTTCGAGGTGTCCAGACGGTCGAGATCAAAAAGCTCCGTGACACTTGAGCAGCCCCTGAACATACCCTCCAGGGTCGTGCAATTCGACGTATCGAGTTTCAATAGGTCGAATGACTTGCATTGGGTCAGACCGTCGAACAAGTATTTGCCTCTCTCTGGAACCCAGGTATCCAGGACAACAACCTCGCGGATTCGATTCCTGTGGGGATACCACGGCTGCTTTCCGAATTCGTTGACTCGCCCCGCATCCTCGAACCAGCCACTCGCGAGGGTGTCGCGCACCTCACCGTTGTTCGGCCTGCCTGGCGTGTTGTCCTTCTTGCCTGGAACGTCTTTGATTCTCTTAAAGTACTCGATATATAGAGTGCAGTCACCGAGCGCGTCGGAGTCTCCAGCGCAATCCTTCGGGCACGCGATTACCCAGCCGTTCGCCAATGCCATTACTCTTCTCCCTTGAACATATTCTCGAACTCATCGGCACTGATGATCTCGATGCCGTACTGCTCAGCTTTATTTCTCTTCGTCATGCCCGCACCCTCACCGCACACGAGGTAGCCGGTCTTCTTGGTGATGTTGTCCTGTGGCATGCCTCCGACGTTCGCAATCGCCTGCCAAGTCCTCACTCGATCGCCGTCGAACATCGCCACGTCACCAGAGACGACGACGAGCTTTCCGAACAGCGGGTGAGACTCATCGAATTTATCGGTGGTCGGCTTAATGTCCTTGGCCTTTACCTTGTTGCCCCAGTTCTTGTTGTAGACAGCACCGGGTCGGCTCGCGCGACGGCGCGGCGGCTCGATCGAAAGCTCGCCGGACTTCACGCCATTCCTAATCGCGTCGTAAACAGACATCTCGTCTTTACAGTCCGCAAGCGCACGGTGGGCGTCGTCATTTTTGATATTAAGAAACTCACGAAGTACCTGCATACTCCATCGTTCGAGGTGTGGCCATGCCAGTTGCGCGAGCTGGTATGTGTCAATCGCCTCCGCGTAATCGAAGTCGAGTCGGCATGCGGTGGCAACCCTTTTCATAATCGGCAGGTCATATCGCTTGATGTTGTGTCCGACCAGGACGGCGCCTTCACCGATGAACTCGATAAAAGATTTCATGGCCTCGGTCGCGTGTGGAGCATCGGCAAGCATCTCGTCGGTGATGTTGTTAACGTTCAACGCGGCTTGCGGCATCGGGAAGTCGATGTAGACGAGTTGGCTGAATGTATCGACGACTTTCCCGTCGCGGACTTTTATCGCGCCGATCTCTGCGATTTGGCAATCCGCGCAATTGAGTCCGGTCGTCTCCAGGTCGAAAACGACGTAGCTGTTCGGCAATCCAGGGACATCATCGGATGTCTTGGCAGTTTTCTTTGTAGTGACCGCTTTTTTCTTTTTGGGAGTCGCGGCGTTCGCTTTCTCGGGAACGCTGTTCATATCGGAGAAGTACCAAGAGTGAGTTCGATTCGTAATCGTTCCGTCCGCGAGCTTCACGACAACGTTGCACCACCGGTCCCATACGTCTTCAATTTTGAAATCGAGGACCTGTGAAACCGTATCTCGGTCGCGGTACATAATTTTCTTCGTGATCGGTAGGCCGAGTTCGCGTAACAATGGCTTGCGCGTCTCCTCGGATAACTCTGAGAACCAGAAGCCGTTCACCTGGACGCGGTTTCCGTTTTCATCTTCGACGTACGCGTCAACCGGATAAGTTCTCGGTGTTCCCGGAGCGGCATCCGCCGGAACCGACTCGACTTTGCTTTTCGCATCGTCCCAGGTTTTGAAAATTTCACCGTTGGCGCCGTAAATCATCTGGCACTCCTTATAGATTTTGAAACACTTTCCTTAGGATACCGTTTTTTGATTAGTCATCCGCACAAATAAAGGAGGCCTCCGCGGCGATGCGGAGGCCTCCTTTTTGTGCACGGTGTACTTGTGAGTGTGCAAGTGGGGGAGTTGTTACTCCTCGACGATCTCGGTGATCGCGCCGGCGGGGCAAGCGTCCTGGCAAGCGCCACAGGCGACGCAGGAATCCTCGTCAGCGACGGTAGCGACGTCCTGGAGCTCCAGAACGCCAGCGGGGCAGGAGTCGACGCAAACGCCACAAGCGATGCACTCGTCGGCATCAATTACGGGATGAGCCATGGTAGTTTCCTCTCTGTTGACCGACACTACAGGCGATGCGCGTCGGTTTGATTCGGGCAAAAACATACCACGGGAGCGACCGTTTGCAATACCCTCTGACCGGCATCTTCATACCGTTCGCCGAGTATGCCGCGGCTTACTAAAAAACATGCAGGTGAGGCCGTTGAGCTGCGCAAATGTTAGCTATAGGTGACTTGAAATATAGGGCGATTGAGCGTGCTTGCGGAAAGGGCATCCCGTTATTTGGCCGAAAACCGGGTCGCAGTTTCCGGTTGGGCCCGCTAGAGGAAACTGCGACCCGGAATCCACGCTCAAACCGGGATGAACTTTCCGCAAGACGGCCCCCAGGCACCCCCGGACGCAAACCTCAGCCATCTCTACATAGATCTCAATAGATTTGCCGAGAACTCATTCAGCGCATCTACCTGCGAATTTAAGAACCTAAACTCTCAGAGATAAGAAATCTTATATGAATTGACTTAGATTTTGTATATTCCGGCCCATAAGGGGATACACTACATCCTGAAAGACAAGCCGAAGCGCCGCGCGACAGATCGTCGAGGCGGCGCGAACGCAAAAGAGAGAGGGAATTTCTAATGAGTAAGATTCTTGGTATCGACCTTGGTACTACTAACTCCGCTATGGCCGTTCTCGAGGGCGGTTCTCCGACCATTATCGTGAACGCCGAGGGCGACCGCACCACCCCGTCCGTTGTCGGCTTCCGTGCTGACGGCGACCGCGTTGTGGGTAAGGCCGCTAAGAACCAGGCTGTCACCAACCCCAAGAACACCGTGTTTTCCATCAAGCGCTTCATGGGCCGCAAGTACTCCGAGTGCACCTCCGAGATCAAGACCGTGCCGTATGAGGTCAAGGAGGGCCAGGGTGGCCGTGCCGTCGTCGACATCGAGGGCAAGGATTACACCGCCGAGCAGGTGAGCGCCATGACGCTCGCAAAGATGAAGGCCGACGCCGAGAAGTATCTGGGCGAGACCGTCACCGACGCCGTCATCACCGTCCCGGCCTACTTCAACGACGCCCAGCGTCAGGCCACCAAGGATGCCGGTAAGATCGCCGGCCTCAACGTCAAGCGTATCGTCAACGAGCCGACCGCTGCTGCTTTGGCCTATGGCCTGGACAAGCAGGGCACCGACCAGCGCATCCTGGTCTTCGACCTGGGTGGCGGCACCTTCGACGTCTCCATCCTCGACCTCGCCGACGGCGTGTTTGAGGTTCTGTCCACTTCGGGCGACAACCACCTGGGCGGCGACGACTGGGATCAGCGCGTCATCGACTGGATGGCCGACAAGTTCCAGCAGGAGAACGGTGTCGACCTGCGTCAGGACCCCATGGCCCTGCAGCGTCTGAAGGAGGCCGCCGAGAACGCTAAGAAGGAGCTCTCCGCAGCCCAGCAGTCCACCATCAACCTGCCGTTCATTACCATGAACCAGTCCGGCCCGCTGCACCTCAACTACACGCTGACCCGTGCCGAGTTCGAGAAGATTACCCGCGACCTGCTCGAGCGCTGCAAGCAGCCTGTCACCAACGCTCTGCGCGACGCTAAGCTCAAGCTCTCCGATCTGACCGAGGTCATCCTCGTCGGCGGCTCCACCCGTATGCCCGCTGTCCAGGATCTGGTCAAGACCATGACCGGCAAGCAGCCCAACATGTCCGTGAACCCCGATGAGGTCGTTGCCGACGGCGCTGCCGTCCAGGGCGGCGTGCTCACCGGTGACGTCGAGGGCATCCTGCTGCTCGACGTTACCCCGCTGTCGCTGGGCGTCGAGACCATGGGCGGCATCATGACCAAGATGATTGACCGCAACACCACGATCCCGACCTCCAAGACCGAGGTCTACTCCACCGCTGCCGACAACCAGACCAGCGTCGAGATCAACGTGCTCCAGGGCGAGCGCGAGCTTGCCCGCGACAACAAGTCGCTCGGTAAGTTCCAGCTGACCGGTATCCCGGCTGCCCGCCGCGGCGTGCCGCAGATCGAGGTCACCTTCGACATCGACGCCAACGGCATCGTCAAGGTCTCCGCTAAGGACAAGGGCACCGGCAAGGAGCAGCAGATCACTATCTCCGGCTCCACCGCTCTGTCTGACGACGAAGTCGATCGCATGGTCAAGGACGCCGAGGCTCATGCCGAGGAGGACAAGAAGCAGAAGGAAGAGGTCGAGGTCCGCAACCAGACCGATAGCCTTTGCTACTCCACCGAGCAGACCCTCAACGAGCTGGGCGACAAGGTTTCCGCCGATGTGAAGTCCAAGGCCGAGGCCGCTATCGCCGACGCCAAGAAGGCGCTCGAGGGCTCTGACGTCGAGGCCATCAAGGCCGCTGGTGAGTCCCTGCAGTCCGTGGCCTACGAGCTGGCTCAGGTTGTCTACGCCGACGCTCAGCAGCAGACCGACGGCGCCGCCGGTGCCCAGCCTGCCGACGATGACGTTGTCGACGCCGACTACGAGGTTGTGGACGACGAGGACAAGTAATCATGTCCGCCCGTAAAGCTCGCACGGAGGCGGCTGCCGCTGGCGCCGCCCCCGTTGACTCTGAGGAGAAGGACGTGAAGATTCCCGTAGAGGCCGTCGACGATACCGAGGTCAACGAGACCGAGGCCGCCGAGGCTGCCGAGAACCAGGTAGAGGATTCCAACAAGGAGGCGACGATGACCGAGGACGAGATGGTGGAAGCTGCTATCCGCGCCGGTGAGGAAGCCGCCGATAACGACTTTAAGCTCAAGTTCGAGCAGGCCCAAAAGGAGCTCGCCGACGTGCGCAGCGAGCTCGATGCTGCGGCAGAGGCCCAGAAGGCCGCCGAGGACAAGGCAAAGGACGCTACCGAGCGCACCGCCCGCCTGCAGGCCGACTGGGAGAACTTCCGTCGCCGCACCGCCAACGAGCGCATTGCCGAGCGCGAGCGCGCGACCGAGAAGCTCGTCACTGCGCTGCTGCCGGTGGTTGACGATATCGAGCGTGCAATCGACCATGCCCGTAGCCAGGAGCTTTCCGACGATTTTAAGCAGTTCGTCGATGGCGTTGACGCGGTGCATGCCAAGCTGCTTGATGTGTTTGCGCACGAGGGCGTTGAGCCCATCGACCCCAAGGGCGAGGCGTTCGATCCGCTCGAGCACCAGGCCGTGGGGCGTGTCGAGGACGCATCGCAGTACGACGAGACCGTCAACGACGTGTACCAGAAGGGCTACCGCATGGCGGACCGCATCCTGCGCTCCGCGATGGTGACGGTGACCTACGGTGGCGATAAGCGCCCCGCACCGGAGCCCGAAGCGGCGCCCGAGGATGCCGCGGCCGATACGGCCGAGAGCGCCGAGGAGTAATTGAGAAGGGCCCCGGGGCAACACCCGGGGCCCTTTCTGGCCTAGTGCCATATGAAAGCATGAGCCGCCGTCCGCAGGGGCGGCGGATATAACAGGAGAGGAGCTACGATGGCTGCAGGCAAAACCTTCTATGACATCCTGGGCGTATCCAAGAGCGCCTCCGACAAAGAGATCAAGAGCGCGTTTCGCAAGCTCGCGCAAAAATATCACCCCGATGCCGGCGGCGACGAGGCCAAGTTTAAGGAGATTAGTGAGGCCTACGAGACGCTTTCGGACGAGAAGAAGCGCAAAGAGTACGACCAGATGCTCATGTTCGGCGGCATGCCGGGCGCGGGCGGCGCGTATAGCGGTGGCTACGGCGCCGGTGCCGGCGCGAGCGGCTGGGGCGACATCTTCGACAGCATCTTTAGCGGTAACGGCGCCTGGGGCAGCGATTGGGGCTCGGGTTTTGCCGGGGCCGCGGGTAATGCCGGTGCGGGCGCGGGCCGCAACCGCGCGCGCAAGGGCGGCGACCTGTCGCTGACCGTCGATGTGACGGCCGAGGACGCGTTCCGCGGCGTGACGCACAAGGTTACCTACCGCATTCCCTCGACAGGCGAGCAGCAGACTATTACGGTCTCGGTGCCTGCGGGCGCGGTCGACGGCGGCAAGCTGCGCTACAAGCGTCGCGGCGAGTACGGCGTTGCCGGCGGCGAGCGCGGCGACCTGGTCGTGACCACGCACGTGGAGGAGCACCCGCTGTTTAAGCGCAAAGGTGCCGACGTGACCATGGAGGTACCGGTCTCGGTCTACGAGGCGGCGCTCGGCTGCACGGTGGACGTGCCCACGCCCGGCGGGGCGACGGTTCGTCTGAAGGTACCGGCGGGCACCCAGACGGGCAAAAAGTTCCGCTTTAAGGAGATGGGCGCGCCCGATGTTAAGCACCGTGGCCGCACAGGCGCGCTGCTTGTCGAGATCAAGGTGCAGGTCCCCACGAACCTGTCCGACGACGAGCGCGATGCCATGGCCAAGCTGCGCGAGGCCGACACGCGCGACTACCGCGAGAAAGTCAACCGTTACAAGGCGACGTACTAGGGCGGTCGTGGCGCACGCCCGCGCCCGCGGGCTTATGATGGACGATAACGAGACGGAAAGGGGTCAGGTAGCATGGCCGAGGACAATAGGAACAAACCGCTGTACATGATCAGCGTGGCGGCCGAGCTGACCGGCATGCATCCGCAGACTCTGCGCGTCTACGAGTCCAAGGGCCTGGTGAACCCCCAGCGCTCGGGCGGCAACACGCGTCTGTATTCGCGCGCCGATATCGAGCGCCTGGAGCTCATCAACCAACTGACCGACGAGGGCATCAACCTTGCCGGCGTGGTGCGCATCCTCGACATGAAGGAGCGTGCCGAGGAGCGCGAGCGCGAGAACGAAAAACTTCGTGCCCGCGTGCGCCAGCTCGAGGACGAGCTGCACGAGTACAAGATGCAGAAGAAGATCACCGCCCTGGCCCCGCGCGACGGCTCGGTCAACCCCGAACAGGTCATGCGCAAGCTGCTGGGTGCGGGAACCGATTTGTAGTTACGCGGGATGCATTCGGGCAATCTGGCATTCAACTTCATGATCCCTTGGGGACGGAGGAAAACGGATCACTGAGGGGGTCGACCTGACCCAGTGATCCGTTTTCCTCCGTCCCCAAGGGATCATTTTGCCGGCCCACACCGGGCTCGTCCTGTACTTTACCGAGATAAAGTGAACGTGCAGATTCGTAACCCACTCGCAACCGTTCTATGGCACGATATTGAACGAATGTATGCTATGCGCCCGAGCCTTTCGGGCAGAGTGGGAGACAGTATGGTTAAGCTGTACGAGGACGGCATCTACCTGCGCGGCGGCAGCGAGGTTGTGCCTGCGGCCGAGGCTGCCGAGCGCGGCATTACGCAGACGCCCGAGGATGCCAAGCGCGGCACCATCGCGTATTCGATCCTCCAGGCACACAATACGTCCGGCGACCCCGAGGCGCTCAAGATTCGCTTCGATGCCATGGCGAGCCACGACATCACCTTTGTCGGTATCATCCAGACGGCGCGCGCCTCGGGCATGGAGCAGTTCCCGCTGCCCTACGTGCTCACCAACTGCCATAACTCGCTGTGCGCCGTGGGCGGCACCATCAACGAGGACGACCACGTCTTTGGCCTCTCGGCTGCCAAGAAGTACGGCGGCATCTTCGTCCCGCCGCACATCGCCGTCATCCACTCCTTTATGCGTGAGAACTTCGCCGGTTGCGGCAAGATGATCTTGGGCTCCGACTCGCACACCCGCTACGGCGCCCTGGGCACCATGGCCGTGGGCGAGGGCGGCGGCGAGCTGGCAAAGCAGCTGCTGCGTGACA
This sequence comes from uncultured Collinsella sp., assembly GCA_900546375.1. Lineage (GTDB taxonomy): Bacteria > Actinomycetota > Coriobacteriia > Coriobacteriales > Coriobacteriaceae > Collinsella. Next base: position 29,560 of record URCO01000001.1, on the reverse strand, counting down.
CCTACGATGTTGCCTATCCCGGCGTTGTCGCCATCTATCTCACGGGTGCTCCGCGCCCCGGCGTCGGCCCGCACGACGTGGCGCTCGCCATCATCCGCGCCGTCTTTGCCAAGGGCTACGTCAAGAACAAGGTCATGGAGTTTGTGGGCCCGGGTATCGCGAACATGACGACCGACTACCGCAACGGCGTCGATGTCATGACCACCGAGACCACCTGCCTGTCGAGCATCTGGGCTACCGACGAGGACACACACGCGTTTTTGACCATGCACGGCCGCGGCGACGACTACCGCGAGCTCAAGCCCGCCGATGTCGCCTACTACGACGGCTGCGTCGAGGTCGATCTGTCGAGCGTCAAGCCCATGATCGCGCTGCCGTTCCATCCTTCCAACGGCTTCGAGATTGACGAGCTCAACGAGAATCTCGAGGACATCCTGCACGAGGTGGAACTCGAGGCCGCCAAGATCGGCGAGGGCAAGACGCACTTTAGCCTGCTCGACAAGATCGTCGACGGCAAGCTGCATGTGCAGCAGGGCGTTATCGCCGGCTGCTCGGGCGGCAACTACGACTCCGTGGTCCAGGCTGCCCGCGTGCTCAAGGGCGCTAACACCGGCTGCGGCGAGTTCTCGCTGTCGGTCTATCCCACAAGCCAGCCCGTGGCGCTCGAGCTTACACGCCGTGGCTATATCTACGACCTCATGGAGGCCGGTGCGATCGTGCGCACGGCGTTCTGCGGTCCGTGCTTTGGCGCCGGTGACACGCCTGCCAACAACGGCCTTTCGATCCGCCACACCACGCGCAATTTCCCCAACCGCGAGGGTTCCAAGCCGGGTAATGGCCAGCTGAGCGCCGTGGCCCTGATGGACGCCCGCTCCATTGCGGCGACGGCGGCCAACGGCGGCGTCCTGACGCCGGCGACCGACCTGCCCGAGGAGACTTGGGATGAGGCCTGCGAGTACACCTTTGACGACGCGCCGTACAAAAAGCGCGTGTACTGGGGCTTTGGCAAGGCGGAGCCTGCCGACGAGTTGGTCGAAGGCCCCAACATCAAGCCGTGGCCCGCGATGGAGCCCCTCGGCGATGACATCCTGCTTAAGGTGTGCTCCAAGATCATGGACCCGGTCACCACGACCGACGAGCTTATTCCTTCGGGTGAGACGAGCTCCTTCCGCTCCAACCCGCTGGGCCTGGCCGAGTTTACGCTCAGCCGTCGCGATCCGGCCTACGTGGGTCGCTCCAAGGAGGTTGACGTGGTGGAAAAGCGCCGCGTTGCCGGCGAGGCAGCAGGCGACCTGGCGGCACTCGATGCCGAGCTTGCCGGCGTGTTTGAGGCGCTGGCCGGCGCGGGTGTCGCGACCGATGCCAAGGCGACCGAGTACGGCTCCATGCTCTACGCCAAGAAGCCCGGTGACGGTTCCGCCCGCGAGCAGGCCGCGAGCTGCCAGCGCGTAATTGGCGGCCTGGCCAACATCGTCCACGAGTACGCCACCAAGCGCTATCGCTCCAACGTGATGAACTGGGGTATGGTGCCCTTCCAGATGGAGGCCGAGCCCAACTTTGAGGTGGGCGACTACGTCTTTGTGCCGGGTATCCGCGCCGCGCTCGATGGCGACCTGAAGAACATCGCCGCCTACGTGGTGCGCGCCGATGGTGCGGTTGAGCAGATTAAGCTCTACATTGCCGATATGACGGCGGAGGAGCGTGCCATCGTCAAGGCCGGCTGCCTGATCAACTACAACAAGTTCAAGGCCGCTGCCGAGTAACTCTGCTGTACGCCCCTGCCACACCTTTCCCTCGTGCTCACGCGCTTCGCGAGGGTCGCCCGAGGGAAAGGTATGGCAGGGGCTACCGCGACGTTCTCGTTGGGTCTTGAAGGATGCTAATTAATAGGCTTGCTTGATGCCGCCTCTGTTGTCGGGGCGGCTTCTTTTTGTCGAAAACCGCCACAAAGGGGACAGGCACCTTTGTGGTGGTTCTCGGTTTGTCTCGTTCTGTAACAGGTAGACCCTTATTTGCCGAGTAGTTGTTACAGATCTAGATAAACGGGCACCGCTGAACAATTCATCTCAATCCGTAACATCTGGACCCAAAAAAGGCCGCTAGATGTTACAGATTGAGATGGCGAACGCCGGGGCCGAAGATCACCACAAAGGCTCCTGTCTCCTTTGTGGTGGTGGGGGGCGAGCTCGATGTTGCCGTGCTCGTTGAACGACATTCTAATGAGCGTCTCTACAGAATTTCATCCGGGCTGGCGGGTTTGGTTGTTTTGGGGATGCCGAGTTTGGATGACGCGAAATCGTCAACATTGTCCTTAATTCCGTCTTTGGTGTAGACAGTGACCATATAGGTGCTGTGTCCGAATTCGCCCTTGTCGCGTGTTGCCCAGGCATCCCAGTAGGCGGCCCCGTTTCGCCCTTTGATTTTTCCGACACGGCGGAGTTCTGTTCGCTTTAATTTCTGGTTGCTATAGATGGTTCGACCGGTCTCCTCGGTGAGCCCGCACTGTCCAAGCATCTTGTCGAGGACTTGGTTCATGTGGCGCTCATCGGTGTTTGGTGCGTAGTCGTAGGCGAGGGTGATGGAGTCGAGTGGCTGGTCGTCGATTAGATAGTTTAGCGCCTGAGGTTCAAGGCAGAAATAGGGGGAGCATCCGTCGACCTTGCCGAGCAACGGTAACTTGGACTGCCAACTTCCGGTGGGAATTGCATATTCGTAGAACACGCCACGGCAGACAAAGGAGAGCGAGGTGGCACGCGAGCCGGCGTCGATCATCCCGCAAAGATCGAAGGGCGAGGCGATACCAAAAGAAAAGGGCGTGATGACGATAAGGAAGAGCATCACGATGGGTATGGCGAGAATGGCGATGACGTTACGACCGGTGGAATGAGACGGCTTCACATGCGCTCCTCGAGACAAAGATCTGTTGAGGATAGGCAGAAATGGATATGTTCAGAGAACAATTCAAGTTTAATCTCATGGCGCGAGATGGTCGACCGTTAGCGTCGAAAACCACCACAAAGGTGCCTGTCCCCTTTGTGGTGGTGAGGAGCGCGCGGCTTCTTTTGGTAATAGTGTTAGCTGGCGGTATCATTAGTGCAGGTGGCGAAGGTTTGCATTGTGGGGTGTTTTGCCGTGAGCCGTTCTGCCCGTATTGGATTGATTGTCTTGGCGCTTGCGATCGCTGTGGTTGGCGCGGGCGCTGTCGGTATGGCATTTCTACCTGCTGCGGTGACGGAGCCGGTGGTCAAGCCTGTGACTCAATCTGTCGAACTTCTGACCGGCGACGACAAGCCCGAGGCCATTACCGTTGATTTTGATGAGCAGCCGGCTGTGCTGGGTATTAGCAATTATCCGTGTATTCAGCTTGGGGCCATGCGCTATACCACGGATACAAGTCTGATCGATAGGGCGTCCGAGCTACTCAAGGGCAAAACATTTAAGCGTTGGTACGGATATGCGTCCTATCGGGCAAAAGCGAACGACATGGTTGGCGGATGTCACTCTTCCATCGAGCTGGACACTGCAAACGGCGCAAAGTTATGTGATGTCTCGTACGATCCGGGTTACGAGGGCAATGAGGGTCCGGGTATTTACATCATGGCCGGCGATGCAGCCTATGTCATGGAGGGCGACCAGGCCGAGCTCAACGATTTTATGGGTCAGTGTATCCAAGATGCCTATAAACAGACCTGCTTGCCTGACCCGCAGACTGCACGCGATAGTGGGTCTGCCCGTACATGGCTGTTCGAGGATGAGATGCCCTGGACCGTCGAATCGGGAAGTACGGGTTCGGCGAAGGAGTAGAGACCGCGACCACCACAAAGGTGCCTGTCCTCTTTGTGGTGGTTTTCGGTCTGTCTCGATCTGTAACATCTTGGCCGCTAAAAGTGGGCCTGGTGTTACAGATTTAGATTTTTGATCCGGGTGTTTTCTGTTCGTCTCGATCTGTAACAGTTAGACCCTAATTTGCCGATTAGATGTTACAGATTGAGACAAACGGGCGCCGCTGAATAATTCGTCTCGATCTGTAACATCTGGAGCCGGAAACGGTCGATAGATGTTACAGATTGAGATAGTAAGGGGATGAGGCCGCAGCGGGCGAGCGGGTCTGCCCCCTATCTCTTAATCACTCAGAAAATCTTATATATAGAGACTTAGATTTGTGTATAAGATCGTACAAAGCTGGCAACAATACATCTCGAACAACGTGAAGCCGCCCCGTAGGGCGGCCACCCCAAGAGAGGTGATTCCATGAGAATCGATAAGCTAGCAATGACGTCGCGCGAGGCGCTGCAGACCGCCATGAGCACGGCTGCCGATGCGCAGGCCGGCGCGGTGGAGCCGATTCACCTGCTGTCTGCCCTGCTCGGTGCTGGTGAGCGCAATATCTCCGTGATTATCGAGCGCATCGGTGCCGACCCGGCCCAGCTCGCACGCTCCACACAAGATGCCATCGACCGCGCGCCCAAGGTTTCGGGTGAGGGTCAGCAGATGGGCCTGTCCAACGAGCTCGTCCGCGTCATCGAGAAGGCCGAGAAGAAGGCCACCAAGATGGGCGACAGCTTTGTGGTGACCGAGCATCTGCTGATGGCGCTTGCCGAGGACAAGGGTGAGGCTGGTCGTGTACTGCGCGACGCCGGCGTGACCAAGGAGCGCATCGAGCAAGTCTACGAGGAGCTGCGTGGCGATGACCGCGTGACGTCTGCCGAGGACAAGACTCAGTTTGAGGCGCTGGAGCAGTACGGTCGCAACATCTGCGATCTGGCCCGCGCCGGCAAGCTCGACCCGGTCATCGGCCGTACCGACGAGATCCGTCGTACCATTCAGGTCCTGTCCCGCCGCACCAAGAACAACCCGGTGCTCATCGGCGAGCCGGGCGTCGGCAAGACAGCCATCGTCGAGGGAATCGCCCAACGTATCGTGGCCGGCGACGTGCCGAGCACGCTGCGCGACCGCGACCTCATCGAGCTCGACATGAGCGCGCTGGTCGCCGGCGCCAAGTATCGCGGTGAGTTCGAGGACCGCTTGAAGGCCGTGCTCAAGGAGGTACAGAAATCCGAGGGCAAGGTCATCCTGTTCATCGATGAGCTCCACACCATCGTGGGCGCGGGTGCCACCGAGGGTTCTATGGACGCCGGCAATATCCTCAAGCCGGCGCTCGCCCGTGGCGACCTGCATGCGATTGGCGCGACCACGCTCGACGAGTACCGCAAGTACATCGAGAAGGACGCGGCGCTCGCGCGTCGTTTCCAGACCGTGATGGTCTCCGAGCCCACCGTCGAGGACACTATCTCGATCCTGCGTGGCCTCAAGGAGAAGTACGAGATCTTCCACGGCGTACACATCACCGATAGCGCGCTCGTGGCAGCTGCCGACCTCTCCGATCGCTACATCGCCGACCGCTTCCTGCCCGACAAGGCCATCGACTTGGTCGATGAGGCCGCAAGCCGCCTGCGCATGGAGCTCGACAGCATGCCGGTCGAGATCGACGCCACCACGCGTCAGCTCACCCAGCTGCAGATCGAGGAACAGGCGCTCATGAAGGAGACCGATGACGCCTCCAAGGAGCGTTTGGAGGCTCTGCGCCAAGAGATTGCCGAGGTCCAAGAAAAGCTCAACGTGCAAAAGGCTGGCTGGCTCAACCAAAAGAACGCCATCGACCACGTGCAGGAGCTCAAGGGCCAGCTTGACGAGGCCAGGAGTGAAGAGGAGCGCGCGACGCGCAACGGCGATCTGGGCCGTGCGTCCGAGCTGCGCTACTCCGTGATTCCGGGCCTGCAGCAGCAGATTCAGGATTCCGAGGCCGCGCTCGAGGCGCAAAAGCAGCAGGACGGCGAGGGCCTCAACGAACAGGTGACCTCCGATGAGATCGCCGAGGTCGTGAGCGCCTGGACCGGTGTGCCCGTGTCCAAGATGATGCAGGGCGAGCTCGACAAGCTGAAGGGCCTGGAGGGCGAGCTGCATAAGCGCGTCATCGGCCAGGACGAGGCGGTCTCCGCCGTCGCCGCAGCTGTGCGCCGCAGCCGTGCGGGCCTCTCCGATCCAGACAAGCCCATCGGCAGCTTCTTCTTCCTGGGCCCCACCGGCGTGGGCAAGACCGAGCTCGCCAAGGCGCTTGCCGAGTGCCTGTTCGACGACGAGCGCGCGCTCGTGCGTATCGACATGTCCGAGTACATGGAGAAGTTCAGCGTCCAGCGTCTGATCGGTGCGCCCCCGGGATACGTGGGTTACGACGAGGGCGGCCAGCTCACCGAGGCTGTACGCCGTCGTCCGTACTCAGTGATTTTGCTCGACGAGATGGAGAAGGCCCATCCGGATGTCTTCAACGTGCTGCTGCAGGTGCTCGACGACGGCCGCCTGACCGATGGCCAGGGTCGCCAGGTGTCCTTCAAGAACACGATTATCATCATGACGTCCAACGTGGGCTCCAAGGCCATCGCCGATCTGTCCGGTAAGGACGAGGAGGAGATGCGCCATCAGGTCGACGCCGCCATGGCTCAGACCTTCCGCCCCGAGTTCCTCAACCGTATCGATGATATCGTGGTGTTCCATCCGCTCGGCATGGCGCAGATCGAGAAAATCGTCGACATTCAGCTCGCCGACGTCCGCGCGCGTCTGGCCAAGGAGCGCATGACGCTTGCCATCACCCCAGCGGCCAAGCAGATGCTCGCCGTGGGCGGCCTGGATCCGGTCTTTGGCGCCCGTCCGCTCAAGCGTCTGGTTCAGCGCGAGGTCGTGGACGCCATCGCCGCCGCTATTATCGACGGCACGGTGCGCGAGGGCGATCAGGTGACGGTCGATGTCGACAAGGACGGCGGCTTTACCGTCGTGTGCGACAACACGCCGGCGGCCACCTACGAGGTTCCCGATGCCGAGTAGATTTTGGGCCATGCCTTAAAATCTGCCAGTCGTCTCTAAACGCCAAGGGCGGCGGATCCAATTGGGTCCGCCGCCCTTTTTCGTGCGACAATCGATGATGTTGAGCATGAGTACATGGCAAGGAGCTATGCAGATGAAAGACGAGATCAAGACAAGCGCGCCGGCGCCCAAGCCCACGTCCAGACCGGCACCCAAGCCGCGCGACCCCTACATCCGTGCCGAGAACGAGGACGACGACGGCTACGATCCCTACAGTGATCGCCGCCCCGAGCGCGAGCCAATGTTCGAAGCCGACCCGTGGCGCTGAGTGCCACCCAAAAGGCCACCAATAAGTTGCGGTGAAATAGGGACTGTTTTGCGGTTTGACCAGCAAAAACAATCCCTATTTCACCGCAACTGCGTTAGGGATGTGGTGTTGGGCGGCTGTCTTCGGGCCGGCTAGTCCTGGGCTTTGATGCTCGGCAGGAGAATCTGGGCGAGGTAGTCGGTCTCGAGTTTGGTCGCGGCGTCTGCCTTGCCGTCTTTACCGACCAGGTCGTTTTTGATCTGGCTGTATGTGTAGCGGTTGCCGGTCGTGAGCTCGACAAGCTCAATCGCCGTGTCCATGGGGTAGGTCGACACGGGGTTCTGCGTGCGCCCGTTGATGGTTTGCGGAATCACGTACGGATAGACAGGGCCGCTGGCGTAGACGGTGTAGCCGTTGCCCAGGCTGACCGTGCCCAAAACCGTATCGCCGTCATCGGGGGTAAAGGTCTCGCCGTCGCGCACTGCGACAAGCGTCACGAGCGGTGTGTTGGTGTCGCTGTCCAGATAAATGCACAGCGTGCTGCCGTTTTGCCAGGTTGCGACCTTGCCATACCACTCAACCGGAATATCGAGCTGATACAGGTTCGTCGCCTTGTGCCGAGCGTCGGCATCGCGGGCGGACTGAGCCTCGCTTGCGCTTACGGCGTTGGCGGCGGCATCGCGGCGCGTAATTGCCGCCTGCTGGAGTATCTTTGCCGCGGCGGCAGAGCTTGCGCCCCCTTCCTCGGCATACTTGGCGGCGGCATCGATCTGGTCGTCAGTCACCGTGTCGGCCGAAGGTACCTTGAGCTTAAAGGTGGCTTGAGCGCGCAGATCCTGCCCATCGCTCTTAATGGTGACCTGCGCCTTGGTGGTCGGGACGGTGTAGATGGTGCCGTCTTCCGCGATGGGGGATCCAGCAATGGAGAGCGTGTAATCGCCGGGCAGCAGCTTAATGCCGCGACCGTGCTCGTCAACGTAGAGCGTTTCGCTCACAGAGGAGCCGTCGGAGTCCTGGCCACTCACCTGCACGGGGATCTTTGAGCCGGTGGAGCAGTCGAGCCCCGCGGCATGTACGCCAATTTGCACCGACATCATCGTGTGCGCACTGGCGGCGACAGCGGCAGCCTGCTCTTGCTGATATCCGTTCCAGGCAGCATAGCCTGCGCCGCCGGCGACGAGCGCGACGGCCACAACGCCGGCAACCATCAGGTTGCGGCGCCTGGGCGACATCTTACGATGACGAACCTCGGCCTCATGTGCCGAGGGAACGGACGGTAGGGGAATATCGCCCATGGCGATGGTCTCGTCCACGGCAGGCGCAGAGCCTAAGCCAGGGAGCTCGCGGGTCAGCGAATCTTCGGCCGGCAAGTTGTCGAGCAAGATGGTTTCCTCGCTCGTGTCGGATCCGGGCTGGCCGTCGGCCTCGCATTCGGATTCCTCGTGCCCCGCCTCGTCTTCGGCGGGCGCGGCGCCATCGTCTTTTGCATCCCGATCATCGGGCTGCGCCTCGATTTCCGGCTTATCCTGCACATCAACGCTCGAATCGTCAAACGTAATCTCGGCCAGCGCGATCTGGTCTAGGCTCTCCAGGGCCTCGGCACACGCTTCTGCATCTTGGGCCGCATCCTCTTGGCCCATCGTCTCATCTTTCATATATCCCCCAAGCTCAATATCGGGACAACACTGTACCCAAAAACGGGACTCCATAGAGCCGCCGCATGATTTGAAATCCGATTTTATATATGCGCATGTTTTTGAATAGATGAATAGAGACGCAATGACAAAAGCCCCCGGAAAGCGAGTGAAACGCTTTCCGGGGGCTCTGCGAGACATTGGATTGAAAATCTGGCGAGCGGGCCTATGCCCAGGCGCCAACAGCGACCAACATGTTACTCGGCGTGAGCGTAATCAACCTTGGCGCGGCGAGCGGTAGCCTTCTCCCAATCGCTGGTGCCCTCAAAGACATCCTGCTTGTAGGGGTTGCGGCCGAGCTTCTTGGCACGGTAGGCGATGTAGATGATTGCGGCGACGTTGGCGATCAGCGCGGCAATCGAGACCGCGGTTGCGGCGCCGGGGTCGAGCGTGGAGTGCGTCACAAAGATGGACTCCTCCTGGAAGTACGGGAACACCTGGGCAAACATGCACCAAATGGCCAGCGTGAAGGCGCGGTTCTGGATCCAGCCGCCCTTGTTCCAGATAAAGGCGGCGACGGTGGGCGCCAGCAGCAGCGCAAAGCCGCAGAACCAGGAGTGGGTGGGCAGGCAGTTGTAGGTGTAGCAGAAGTTCCAGATATCGTAGGCGATGATGTAGACCCAGGTCATGTCGGGCCACAGCATATCGGTCTGATCCTCGGAGGCGTAGACGCTCCACCAACCGGTCATGCAGAAGATGTTGATGATGCCGGCGATGCCGTTGAACACGTTGTTCCAGCCGGCCAGCTGCGTAGCACCTTCGGAGGTGACCCAGGTGGACTGGCCCAGGACAAAGAAGTGATAGGCGCTCTCGAAGTCGGACACGACGGCGATCATGATGTTGATGGCGACGATCACAAACGGCCATGCGCGGAACCAATGCGCCTTGCCGATCTTGCCCCACTGGTACTTAATGGCAATGAAGCCCCAGCAACCGGCCAGCGCCGCGTATACCTTGGCGTAGTGGAACCAGCTGTTCTGGTACACATGGGTGGGGTTGGTGAGCGCCCACTCGGCACCCTGCGAAACGCCGATGGCGATGGCGACGCAGTAGATGGTCATGGCCAGCGGGGCCACGCCAAAGATGATTGCCGCGCCCAGCTTGGTGCGGCGGCCGACCTCGTTGAGCACGATCAGGCCAATAAAGACCATGGCCCAGCCTGCCCAGTGGATAAGGGTATTGCTACCCCAAACATCGAACAGCATGCTGCTCTCCTTTCACACGCCCGCGGCCCCTCTTCTGATCGCGGGCAGTTTGGCCAAATGTCGTCAGTTCTGGGGCTTGCGCTCCGGATACTTGGCGGTATAGCCCTCGATGTGGAGTGTCGAGGCGATGATTTCCTTGACCGTCTCGTCGGGCACATCGGGGTGTGTGCGGATATACATCAACAACCCCATGATGAGGGTGTAGAACGTCTCGTAGACATGGTCGATGCGTAGCTCATGATGGGCGACAAAATCCACCACGGTGGTGTCGCAGATATACTGCGCCACGCGCTGGACCACGTTGTGCAAAAAGCCGCCGTAGAGCGCACCGCTGCTCGAGGTGAGCGTACTCGGCAGCTCGTGGCCGCTCACGACCAGACGCTTAAAGAGCGGGGCGACGGTGTCGAGCGCGCCTTCGATATCACCGACGGTGCGGCCGGCGTTCCACTGCTCGAGCTCGGAGATAAAACCGTCGATTGCCTCGTCCATGACAGCGGTGACGGCGGCGTCCATGTCGGCGAAGTAGTGGTAGAACAGCGAGCGCGTGCAGCCGGCTCGCTTGGTTACGGCCGATACCGAAAGATGAGACACGCCCAGCTCGGAGCTCACGGTGCGCACGGCATCGAGGATCTCGCGACGGCGTTCGTCGCCCGTCAGACGTTTGGCCGTGCTGTCGGGCGCGGGGACGGCATCGACCACAGAGGTATCTGCTGTGTTGTCGCCCATGTTTTGCCGCCTTTCATCCTCTTTTGCCTGACCGTTCACCTAACAGTCTTGAATATTGTTGACGGTTCGTCAATACTATTTTTGACACAATGTCAACAATGGCGGGTGAACGGCATGGGGCATGCCCGACCTGCAAAAAAAGAGGGGCGCTGCGGCCTCGTCGGGCTGCGGCAAGAGAAGGGACAACCATGATTTTCAACGGACCGGGAATTAGCTACACCGAGCCCGATATCGGTTCGGAGTTCGTGCCGCCGCTGCCGGAGCATCCGCGCGAGGCCATCGTCAAACTGTGCGAGCACTGCACCAACCGTCTGCTGCATCGCGACGAGCTGCTGGGCTACGAGTACTGGTCGTTTGCCGAGGCCGCGACCGACGAGCAGGCCGAGGTGCTCTGCAAGATGAAGATGCGCCGTCCCTACACGCTGCCCGAGATGGTCAAGCTCACCGGCATGCCCGAGGCCCAGATCGAGAAGATGCTCGACGACATGAGCTACACGGGTCTGCTCGAGTACAACTGGGAAAACCCCGAGCGCGCCAAGCAGTGGGTGCTGCCCATGCTGGTACCGGGTTCCGCCGAGTTCCTCAACATGCGCGTGAGCCAGCTCGAGGAGCATCCGGTCTATGCCAAGTTCTTTGAGCAGGCGTCCAAGGGGCCGCTGTCCAAAGCCACGCCGATGGTGCCGCCCGGAGGCGCCGGCATCGGCATGCATGTCATTCCGGTCGAGAAGGCCATTGATGCCACGAGCACCTCGGTGCCGATCGAGCATATCGAGCATTGGCTCGACAAATACGAGGGCAAGTATGCCGCCAGTACCTGCAGCTGCCGCGCGAGCCGTCGCGTGATGGGCGAGGGCTGCGCCGACGACCCCGCCGACTGGTGCATCGCCGTGGGCGATATGGCCGACTACGTGGTCGAGACCGACCGCGGCCACTATGTGACGCGCGAGGAGGTCTACGACATTTTGCGCCAGGCCGAGGACAACGGCTTTGTGCACCAGATCACTAATATCGACGGCGAGAACAAGATTTTTGCCATCTGCAACTGCAACGTCAACGTGTGCTATGCCCTGCGCACCTCGCAGCTGTTCAACACGCCTAACCTGTCGCGCTCGGCCTATGTCGCCAAGGTCGAGAAGGACAAGTGCGTGGCCTGCGGTCGCTGCGTCGAGGTGTGCCCGGCCGGCGCCGCCAAGCTCGGCCAGAAGCTCTGCAGCAAAAAGGCCGGCGGACAGGTGCCCGAGTATCCGCGCCAGGAGCTGCCCGATGCCACCAAGTGGGACCACACCAAGTGGTCGCCCAACTACCGCAACGATAACCGTATCGAGACGCACGAGTCCGGCACCGCGCCCTGCAAGACGGCTTGCCCCGCGCACGTTGCCGTTCAGGGCTATCTGAAGCTTGCGGCACAGGGGCGCTATGACGAGGCGCTGGCGCTCATCAAGCGCGAGAACCCGCTGCCCGCTATCTGCGGCCGCGTGTGCAACCGCCGCTGCGAGGATGCCTGCACCCGCGGCCGTGTGGACGCCGCCGTGGCTATCGACGAGGTCAAGAAGTTTATCGCCCAGCGCGATCTTGATGCCGCGACCCGCTATGTCCCGCCCGTGGTGACGCCGACACGCGCTGGCGGCTTCGATCAGAAGATCGCCATCATTGGTGCCGGCCCGGCCGGTCTGTCCTGCGCCTTCTATCTGGCCGAGAAGGGCTACAAGCCCGTCGTGTTCGAGAAGAACGAGCGCCCGGGCGGCATGCTCACCTACGGTATTCCCAGCTTTAAGCTGGAGAAGGACGTTATCGAGGCAGAGGTCGAGATCATTCGCCTGATGGGCGCCGAGTTCCGCTATGGCGTGGAGGTCGGTCGCGATGTGACGCTCGACGAGCTGCGCGCGCAGGGCTTTAAGGCCTTTTATGTTGCCATCGGCTGCCAGGGCGGCCGCCTCGCCGGTATTCCGGGCGAGGATGCCGAGGACGTGACCGTGGCCGTCGACTTTTTGCGCGAGGTCAACAGTGGCAAGATCGACGCGCTGCCCGGCCGCACCATCGTGGTGGGCGGCGGCAACGTGGCCATCGACGTCGCGCGCAACGCCTGCCGTCTGGGTTCCGAGCACGTTGAGATGTTCTGCCTGGAGAGCGAGGCCCAGATGCCCGCCAGCGAGGAGGAGCGTCGCGAGGCCGTTGAGGACGGCGCTCACATCAGCTGCGGCTGGGGCCCCAAGGAGGTTCACCTGGACGAGGCCGGTCGTGTGTGCGGTATCACCTTCAAGCGCTGCACGCGTGTCTTTGACGACGAGGGCCGGTTTGCGCCCGAGTACGACGAGAACGATCTGCGCCGCGTCGATGCCGACCGCGTGGTCATGTCCATCGGCCAGTCCATCGTGTGGGGCGACCTGCTGGCTGGCTCCAAGGTGGAGCTTGGCCGCGGCCAGGGTGCTCTTGCCGACCCCCAGACCTATCAGACTGCCGAGCCCGACATCTTTGTGGGCGGCGACGTCTACACCGGTCCGAGCTTTGCCATCGACGCCATCGCCGCCGGTCACGAGGCCGCCGTGTCCATCCATCGCTTTGTGCAGCCGGGATCCACGCTCACCATCGGCCGCAATCAGCGTCGCTACACCGCGCTCGACCGCGACGATGTCGTGATCGAGAGCTACGACAACGCGAGCCGCGAGGTGGCGCATATCGACCGCGAGCGCGAGAAGGCTGCGCCGTTTAGCGAGTACGTCGAGACCTTTACCGAGGAGCAGGTGCGCACCGAGACCGCCCGCTGCTTGGGCTGCGGTGCCTCGATCGTCGACCCCAACAAGTGCATCGGCTGCGGCCTGTGCACCACCAAGTGCGCGTTTGACGCCATCCATCTGGATCGCGACCGCCCCGAGTGCTCCACGATGGTCAAATACGAGCAAAAGCTCCCCAGCCTCGGCAAGTACGCATTGAAGCGTGCAATTAAGATTAAATTTGGGAAGAAGTAAAAGAACCTGACAAGTCAGTGAGCGGCGCAGAGCGTCGCTCGCTGACGTTTGGCTGACATCGCACTAACCGTTGTTGAAAGGTTTCTACCTTGCATGAATTGGGAATCGTCTATCACATCATTCGCGATGTCGAGAACGTGGCGCGCGCCAATGGCATGAGTCGCGTTTCGAGCGTCACGCTGCTGCTGGGCGAGGTCTCGGGCGTCGTTCCCGACTTGCTGCTCGACGCTTGGCGCTGGGCGGCAGATAAAAAGCCCATCGCGCAGGGCGCGGAGCTTATTGTGGAGCCTGTCGAGGCCGTGACGCATTGCGAGGCGTGCGGCCGCGACTATGCGACAGTCGAGCACGGCAAGACCTGCCCTCATTGCGGCAGCGGCGAGACATACCTGCTGCAGGGCCAGGAGGTCATGATTAAGCAGATTGAGACCCCCGACGAGGAACCGGCAGACGCTGCCCCCGACGGCCCTTCCGACGTCCTCGACGCCGTCGATGCCGCCCACCCCCTCCACATCGTCTAGGATTCCCTATAAGCTGCGGTGAAATAGTTCCTAAATCCAGCCTTCTGGCTCTTAAACAAGAACTATTCCACCGCAACTTTTTTGAGTGGTTTCGTAGATCATAAGTCGCGCAAATAGTCAAGTCATACCTGTTTGAACAAAGTAGCGGCAGTACAAGCGCATTCGCGCTTGCCTAAAATCTATATTAATGAACAGTCTGCTTGTATCTGTAAAATGCGTGGCTTGATGAGCGACGCCTTGGCGTGTAATGAGTCAAAAAGCAGTAACGTAATCAACTTGTAACAAACCTAGACGTTTAAACAAATAATCCAACCTTTTGCGAATTTAGCCATAATTCTACAATCCAAACAGGTATACTCCTTTCATGTCGTGTAGGAATTACGTAGACAAAAAGGAGGTTATGTGATGGTAAGTATTGTTCTTGCTAGCCACGGGGACTTGGCAGCTGGAATCAAGCAGACGGGCTCGATGGTCTTTGGCGATCAGCCGTCTGTGGCCGTGGTCTCGCTCGAGCCGAGCATGGGCCCCGACGACTTCCGTGCTAAGGTCGAGGAAGCAATCGCTTCCTTCGAGGACCAGGAGCAGGTGCTCTTCCTCGTTGATCTGTGGGGCGGCACGCCGTTCAACCAGATTAGCGGGCTCATCGAGGGCCATGATTCCTGGGCTATCGTCACCGGTGTCAACCTGCCTATGCTCATCGAGGCATATTCGCAGCGCTTTGATGCAAAGAACACTGCACATGCGATCGCAAAACATCTCGTGACTGAGGCTAAGGCTGGCGTGCGCGTCAAGCCCGAGTCTCTGGAGCCCGAGGAGAAGAAGCCGGCTGCGGCCGCCGCTGCTCCTGCAGGCGCCATCCCTCCGGGAACGGTCATCGGCGACGGGCACATCA
This sequence comes from uncultured Collinsella sp., assembly GCA_900546375.1. Classification (GTDB taxonomy): domain Bacteria; phylum Actinomycetota; class Coriobacteriia; order Coriobacteriales; family Coriobacteriaceae; genus Collinsella. Next base: position 14,394 of record URCO01000001.1, on the reverse strand, counting down.
AGATTGCCCACGTCCGTATCGACACCCGTCTGCTGCATGGTCAGGTGGCCACCACGTGGACCAAGCAGATCAACCCCAACCGCATCATCGTGGTTTCCGACGGCGTTGCTCACGACGAGCTCCGCAAGACCATGATCGAGCAGGCTGCCCCTCCGGGAGTCCATGCCAACGTCGTGCCTATCAAGAAGATGGCCGAGGTCGTCAAGGACACGCGTTTTGGTGACACCAAGGCCATGCTGCTCTTCGAGAACCCGCAGGATCTGCTCAAGGCCATCGAGGCCGGCGTCGACATCAAGGAAGTCAACATCGGTTCCATGGCTCACTCCAAGGGCAAGGTCGTCGTCACCAACGCCGTCGCTATGGGCGATGACGACGTTAAGACCCTCGAGGCCCTCAAGGCCAAGGGCGTCAAGTTCGAGGTCCGCAAGGTTCCTTCGGATGCCTCCGAGGATCTCGACGCCATGTTGAAGAAAGCTAAGGCCGAACTGGCCGCTCAAGCATAGTAAAGGAGGGTCCGATACATGTCTGCAATCACTATTCTTCTTGTTGCGATTGTCGCGTTGCTTGCCGGTATGGAAGGCGTTCTGGATGAGTTCCAGTTCCATCAGCCGCTCGTGGCATGCACGCTTATCGGTCTCGTAACCGGTCACCTTCAGGAGGGCATCCTCCTGGGCGGTTCGCTCCAGATGATGGCCCTTGGCTGGGCTAACGTCGGCGCCGCCGTCGCGCCTGACGCCGCTCTGGCCTCGGTCGCTTCTTCGATCATCATGGTGCTCGCCCTCAACGGCGGCGCCACTGATTCGGCCAAGGCCGTTACCGCGGCCATCGCCGTCGCCGTCCCGCTGTCGGTCGCTGGTCTGTTCCTGACCATGATCTGCCGTACCATTGCTACCGCTATCGCTCACGCCATGGACGGTTGCGCCGAGAAGGGCGACTTCTCCGGCATCGAGCGCTGGCAGTATGCTGCCATCCTCATGCAGGGCCTTCGTATCGCCATCCCGGCAGTGCTTCTGTGCGTCATCCCGGCCGAGGCCGTTACCAACGCGCTTAACGCTATGCCCGACTGGCTGTCCGGCGGCATGGCTGTCGGCGGCGGCATGGTCGCTTCCGTCGGTTACGCCATGGTCATCAACATGATGGCCACCAAGGAGACCTGGCCGTTCTTCATCCTCGGCTTTGTCCTTGCTGCCATCCCTCAGCTCACGCTGATCGCCCTTGGCCTCATCGGCATCTCCCTTGCCCTCATCTACCTTGGCCTTAAGGAACTGGCCAAGCAGGGTGGCGGCATGGGCGGTGGCTCCGGCGACCCGCTCGGCGACATTCTGAACGATTACGAGTAGGAGGGGAGTGATACATATGGCAGAGAACAAGATTCAGCTCACCAAGGCTGACCGCAAGAAGGTTTGCTTCCGTCATCAGTTCCTTCAGGGCTCGTGGAACTACGAGCGTATGCAGAACGGCGGCTGGTGCTTCGCAATGATCCCTGCGATCAAGAAGCTCTACACCAGCAAGGATGACCAGATTGCCGCGCTTAAGCGCCACCTGGAGTTCTATAACACCCACCCCTATGTTTCCGCCCCCGTCATTGGCGTTACCCTCGCCCTCGAGGAGGAGCGCGCCAACGGTGCTCCGATCGATGATGTCGCCATCCAGGGCGTCAAGGTCGGTATGATGGGCCCGCTCGCCGGCGTCGGTGACCCCGTCTTCTGGTTCACCCTTCGCCCGATTCTGGGCGCTCTGGGCGCTTCCCTGGCCATGTCCGGCAGCATCGTCGGTCCGCTGCTGTTCTTCTTCGCGTGGAACATCATCCGTTACGCTTTCCTGTGGTACACGCAGGAGTTTGGCTACAAGGTCGGCTCCTCCATCGCCAAGGACCTCTCCGGTGGTCTGATGGGCAAGGTCACCGAGGGCGCTTCCATCCTGGGTATGTTCATCATCGGTGCCCTGGTCGAGCGCTGGGTGTCCATTTCCTTCACCCCGATCGTCTCCACGGTCAAGCAGTCTGCTGGCGCCTTTATCGACTGGGCTAGCCTGCCCTCCGGTTCCGAGGGTATCAAGGAAGCGCTGACGATGTACAACTCCGTCGGTGCTACCGCCCTTGATCAGATGAAGGTCACCACGCTTCAGGCCAACCTCGATCAGCTCATCCCCGGCCTTGCCGCCGTGTGCCTGACCCTGCTGGTCTGCAAGCTCCTCAAGAAGAAGGTTAGCCCGATCGTCATCATCCTGGCTCTCTTCGCCGTCGGCATCATCGGTCGCTTCTGCGGCTTCATGTAAGCACGCTTCGGCTTAAGACCGAGAGTTGCTAGGTAAGGGCTTTTGAGCCATTGAAACGGACCGCACCCGGTGGGTACACTGGATGCGGTCCGATTGTTTTAGTTGGAGGGCGAGGCGCGTATGGCGCAATCTCAGAACAGCACGGTCGATCTGGCAACGCCGGCAACCTGCCTGATGGGGCTTACCAGCCACGGTAACGTGATGGTGGGCAATAAGGCGTTCGAGTACTATAACGAGCGCAATCCCGAGGATTATATTCAAATCCCGTGGGACGAGGTCGACTATATTGCCGCCGAGGTTTTGCGCGGCACCAAGAAGATTACGCGTTTTGCCATCTTCACCAAGGACAACGGTCACTTTACGTTTTCGACGCGCGACGACAAAGAGACGCTTCGCGCGGTCCGCAAGTACGTCGACGAGGATAAGCTCGTGCGTTCGCCCGACTTTATCGATGTGACCGCCAAGGGCGCCAAGAGCATCCCCTCCGTCATCAAAGGCCTCTTCCACAAAGGCAACTAGCTCCTCATAAGTTGCGGTGAAATAGTTTCTAAATACGGCTTTAGATGCTTCGGACAGGAACTATTCCACCGCAACTTCGAAGTCTAGTCATGCGACGTATGGCGATGCAGTAAATCTGCTACACTAGTACAACATGCCTCCGTAGCTCAGGGGATAGAGCACCGCTCTCCTAAAGCGGGTGTCGACGGTTCGAATCCGCCCGGGGGCACCAGAGATTTGCCGAGCCCGGTACCGCTACGGTGCCGGGCTCTTCTGGTCTAAAGGCCGGATTCGGACCATCGACACCCGCGTCGCCAATTTCCCCGCGGGGGGGAGTTTTCGAATCCGCCCGGGGGCACCAGAGGAATATCGAGCCCGGTACCGCTACGGTGCCGGGCTCTTCTGGTCTAAAGGTATGCTGTGGTTTTCGCTGCTTCAGATAAAGCAAAGCGCCCGCTTGCCGGGGGAGCAAGCGGGCGCTTCTGAGCGAATATGTTTGCGGCGTTCGCTGCGCAGATAATAAGCAGCCGGCTAGTTGCTTGTACCGGAATCGTCGCCTGAATCAGTACCAGAGCCAGAAACCGAAACCGTCAGCGTAATCGTGCTGTCGGTGGACTGCTTGCCAGTGGGGGAGACGCCCGTCACGGTGGCGTTTTCGTTGCCACTCACGGGGGTGCCGTTCTGATCGCAGAATGCGATGTTGTAGAACCCGGCGTTGTTGAGCGCGGTGACGGCGGCGGAGATGCTCTTGCCGTACAGGTTGCCCGGAACGCTGGCCTTGCCGGACTTCTTGGCGATGACGACGGTGATCGTGGCGCCGGGCTTCTGCTTGCCGCTGGGGTTCCAGCTAATGACGGTGCCCTCGGTGACGGAATCGTTCTCCTGGTAGCTCACGTTGACGCCAAAACCGGCCATGTCGAGAGCGTTGCGTGCCTGTGCCTCGGTCATGTCGGTCAGATCGGGGACGGAGGTGGTGTCAGGACCGCTGGAGACCTTATACGAGATGGTCGTGCCCTTCTCGACTTCCTTGCCGGCATCAGTGCCCTGCTCAAAGACCTGGCCCTCGTCGGCCTCGTTGGCCTCCTCGGTTGCGTTGCCCTTCAGGCCCACGCTTGCCAGCGCGGCCTCGGCCTGGTCCTTGGTCAGGCCGACGAGCTGCGGAACCTCAACTTTCTCGGAGGGCTTGGGGCCCTTGGAGATCACCAGGTTCACCTTGGAGCCCTTGGGCTTCTTAGTGTTGCCGTTGGGGGTCTGCTCGGCAACCTTGCCCTCGTCGACGTCGTCGTTATAGCTCTGGTCGACGGTTCCGACCTCAAGGTCGGCCTCCTTGATCAGCTCGATAGCGGTCTGCTGGTCCTTGTTAAGCACATCGGGTACCGTAACCTGCTCGCCCCCAAAGAGCCCGGTGGCGAAGGCCACCACAACGCCAACCACGGCGATTGCGGCGACTACGGCGGCGATAATCTTGTTCTTGTTGGACTTGGGCTGATCGACCTCGTAGGAGCCCGTGGAGCCCGAGACGGCGCTGCGGGCGTTGCTCTGGCCGCTCACGCCCGAGACGGGACGTACCATGGCGCGCGTGGAGTCAGACAGCTCACGGGTCTTGGTGGCACCCAGGTCGCCGGCGGCGCCAATGATGCGCGTGGGCTCGGAGACGTTGACGGCGCGGCCGGACAGGTAGTTGTTGAGCACCTGGCGCAGCTCGTCTGCCGTCTGGAAGCGGTTCGCCGGGTCCTTCTCCATGCACTTGAGGATAATGCGCTCCAGATCGGCATCGACGCCGGAGTTAATCTGGCTCGGCGGAACCGGCAGCTCGTTTACCTGCTTGAGCGCAACCGAGATGGCGTCGTCGCCGTCAAAGGGGACGCGACCGGTGGCGCACTCGTACATGACGACACCCAGCGAGTAGATATCCGAAGTGGGACCGAGGTCCTGGCCGCGCGTTTGCTCGGGGCTTACGTAGTGGGCGGTGCCCAGTACATTGTTGTCCTGCGTGAGGTGGCTGTTCTTTGCGCGCGCGATGCCAAAGTCCATGACCTTGATGTTGCCGTCGGGCAGCACCATGATGTTTTGCGGCTTAATGTCGCGGTGGATGATCTCGTGCTTGTGGGCGACCGAAAGCGCGGAGCTGATCTGCGAGCCGATCTGCGCGACCTTCTTTGGATCGAGGGCGCCGTGGCTCTTGATGCCACTCTTAAGGTCGGTACCGCGCAGGTACTCCATGACGATGTAATAAGTATCGCCGTCCTTGCCCCAATCGTAGACGCCCACGATATAGGGGGAGGAGAGACCGGCTGCTGCCTGGGCCTCCTGCTTAAAGCGTGCGGCAAAGGTGGCGTCGCCGGCGTATTGCGGCAGCATGATCTTGACGGCGACCGTGCGGTCGAGGACCTGATCTTGCGCACGGAAGACGGTCGCCATGCCGCCCGTTCCCACCTTATCCTTGAGGAGGTATCTTCCCCCGAGGACCCTCTGTTCCATTCCTGCTCCTAACTAACTTATTCGCTCAACGATGTGTGTAGTACCAAATCTATGGCCGCTGGGGCCGCGTGGCGCCTTGCCGCTAGCTCATCGGCCGCGGCGCGCCCCAAGTATCCGCTTCGATCACGGGCATCACGCTCCTTGGGCGGCAAGTGCCGCGGTCAGGACGATGCCGGCGATCTTGGCTGCCTTGACGTCGTGTTTGTCGTAATCCTCCAAGGCCACCGAGATGGCGACCGTGGGTGAATCGTAAGGTGCGAAGCCGACGAACATCGAGTTGACGTTGGTGCCGCCGGTCTCGGCCGATCCGGTCTTGCCGGCGACCTTGACGCCCGGAATCTGGGCATCGGTGCCGGTGCCGGACTGGACAACCGCGAGCATGGCCTGCTTGACCTGATCGGCCGTGGTGGCGCTGACGGCCTGGCCGAGCGAGCGAGATTGCGTGGTCTTGACCACGGTTCCGTCGGGGGCGAGCACCTGGGCCACGAAGAACGGGTCCATGACCACGCCGCTGTTGGCGATGGCCGCAGCTATCACGCAGTTTTGCATGACGGTGGTCTGCGGACCTGGCGTGTGGTCCATGCCGACAGGCTGGCCGGCGCCTGCCCAGGCGGTCTCCCACTCGGTCATGAGCGAGGGGTCGGCCATGATGGAAGCAGCGGTGGTCAGGTCCTGGCCGAGCTTTTGGCCGTAACCAAAGGCGTTGGCAAACTGGACGAGCGAGTTGGCGCCGATCTCGTTGGCCACCTGGCCAAAAACGACGTTGGACGACACGGCAAAGGCCTGTTGCAGGCTGATGGTACCGTAGCTCTCGTTGGCGTAATTGGTGACCGGCGCGTTGCCGATATCCATGGAGCCGGGCGCCTGGTACGTGCTGGTAAGGCTGGCGGTGCCGGTTTCGAGCGCCGCGGAGAGTGTGACGACCTTAAAGGTCGAGCCCGGGGTATAGAGAGCGTCCATGGCGCGGTCGTACATGGAGCCGTCCTCGCCACCGCCCGACTGCATCAGGGCATCGATGTTGGTGTTGTCATAGGTGGGCGAGCTTGCGCATGCGAGGACCGCGCCGGTGCGCGGATCCATAACCACCACGGCACCCTTAAAGCCCTTGAGTGCCTGCTCGGCAGCCGTCTGGATGCGCGAGTCGATGGTGAGCTTGGCGGTGTTGCCCGGTTGGTTTTGGCCCGCGAGCGACGCGAGGGCGTTGTCCCAGCTGGAGTAATCCTTGGAGCCGGTGAGCGTTTCGTTCATGACGCTCTCGACACCAGCGGTGCCGTACTGCTGGCTTACATAGCCCACCACGTGAGCGGCCATGTTTCCGTTGGGGTAGGAGCGGGCGTAGGTGCCGTCTTCCTGTTGCAGCGACTCGGCCAGCGTCACGCCGTCGGACGTGATGATGGAGCCGCGCTGGATGTACTTGGAGCGGGCGATGGTGTGGTTGTTGGTCGGCATGTCCTGATAGTCCTTGGCCTTGATGACCTGGACATAGGTGAGGTTGCCGATAAGGATGGCGAATAGTGCCGTAAAGGCGAGCACGGCGCGGGTCAGTCGATTGGCGAGCGCCACGCGGCCGAGCACACCGGATTCGGGCGTGTCGAGCAGGCGACGGCGCATGCGCGAGCCGGCGGAGTGGCTGCCGCGGGCATACGAAGACGAAGTGGCGAAGCGCGTGCCAGCCGGGGAGGCCGCCGAGGCGACCTGGTCGTCGGTGATGGCGGCCATGGTGCCGGTGCCGGTGAGCTCGGCCTCGCGACCGGTTGCCTCGTCACCGGCGCGCAGCAAAAGCGCGACGATGATAAAGCTTGCCAGCAGCGAGGAGCCACCCTGGCTCATAAAGGGCAGGGTGACGCCGGTCAGCGGAATCAGGCGGGTAACGCCGCCAACGATCAAGAACGCCTGGAAGCTGATGGCGGCCGTAAGACCAGTGGCGCTAAAGGCGGCAAGGTCGGACTTGGCACGGGCTGCCGTGGTCAGGCCACGTACGGCAAAGAGCATAAACAGGATAAGAACGGCGCCACCGCCCAAAAGGCCCATCTCCTCGCCGATAGCCGAGAAGATAAAGTCGGACTCGACGACGGGGATGTTGTTGGCCATGCCGTTGCCAATGCCGACGCCAACAAGGCCGCCGTCGGCCAGCGAGAAGAGGGACTGGACAATCTGGTAGCCCTGGCCCTGTGCATCCTTAAAGGGATCGGCCCAGATCTGGAAACGCACCTGGACGTGCGACAGGAACTTGTAAGCGCCCACGGCCCCCACGGCCAAGAGCACAAGGCCGATGATGACATACGAGAAGCGACCCGTGGCAACGTAGAGCATCAGCAAGAAGATGGTGTAGAACAGCAAGGCCGAGCCCAGGTCACGTTCGAAGACAACGACGAGCAGGCATACGCCCCAGACTGCGAACAGCGGCAGCAGCAGGCGCAGACGCGGAATCTTAAGACCCAAGATCTTGCGGTTGGAGATAGAGAGCAGTTCGCGGTTCTCGGCCAGGTAACCGGCTAGGAACAGCACGATAAAGACCTTGGCGAACTCGCCGGGCTGAATGGTAAAGCCGGCGATGCGAATCCACAGTTTAGAGCCCGAGATTGTGGTGCCGATAAAGATGGGCAGCATCAGCAAGATGATGCCGATGATGCCAAAGGTGTACTTGTAGCGCATGACCACGTCGAGGTTTTTGACCAGCGCAAGCGTACCTACCATCAACGCCACCGAGATAAACAGGATGACGAGCTGCGAGATGGCGAGCGTGGGCGCCAAGCGCGTCACAAACGTGATGCCAATGCCCGAAAGAACAAAGACGATGGGCAGGATGGCCGGGTCGGCGCCGGGTGCCAGAATGCGCACGGCGATATGCGCCGCGGCGAAGGCGGCAAAGAGACCGATCGGAACGGCAAGTGTCTCAAACGAGATGGCGGCGCCTGCGGTGAGCACGTACATCGCATACAGCAGGATGACGGGGAACGCCGAGGCGATGAGTAAGAGCAGTTCGGTATTACGGCGACTCATAAGCGGCACTCCCTTTCTAATTCTTATCGGAGGCTTCGGCCTCGGCGGACTGTTCGGCGGTATTCTCGGAATCCGATTCGGAGGTCGAACCCTGGTCGGTGTTATTGCGGATCGTTTGCGCGTCGATCACCTGACGGGTCTGCTCCTCGTCGATCTGATGGCGGTACTTGGAGATGGTGTCCTGTGCGTCGTCGATGCTCGTCTGCTGAATACCTGCCTTAAGGCGATTTTGTGTGTCTTCGGGCAGGTCGGACAGTTTGATGGTGGTCGTGCTGTCGAGCCAGTGCAGCTTAAGGCCGAGCGGCTTGCCGGGAATGCCCCGGTAGACCGCGACGGTGTCCTTGTAGGTGCCCAGGTAGTACGAGCCGGTGATGCCTGCGTAGGCCCAGATGGCTGCCGCCAGCACAAAAGCGATGCCCAGTACGGTGGCAATGGTGATGTTGCGGCGGCGGACGCGCTCTGCCTCGCGCATGACGCCATCGTCGACCAGGTCAACGACAACCACGGTGACGTTGTCGTGCCCGCCGGCGACCAGTGCCGCGTCAACAAGGTTGTCGACGCAAATCTGCGCGGTCGAGGACTGCGTGGCGATGTTTTCGATATCGCTATCGGGAATCATGCTCGACAGGCCGTCCGAGCACAGGATCAGGCGGTCGCCTTCCTCGATATGCAGGGTAAAGTGGTCGGCATACATGGCGGGATCCGAGCCCAGCGCGCGGGTGATGACCGAGCGGTTCGGGTGGACGCGAGCCTCGTCTGCCGTAATCTCGCCGGCGTCCACGAGCTCCTCCACATAGGAGTGGTCGCGGGTCACGCGGATGAGCGTGCCCTCGTGGAGCAGATAGGCGCGCGAGTCGCCCACGTGGGCGATAGCGAGCATGTCGTTTTCGATATAGGCGCAGGTTGCCGTGCAGCCCATACCGGGCTTGCCAAGCCCGTTGAGCGCGGCCTCGATCACCGCGGCGTTTGCTGCTTCGACGGCTGCCGCCAGTCGTGCGGCGTCGGCTGCCTGCGGTGCTGTCTTGGCAATGGTTTCGACGGCGATGGAGGAGGCCACCTCGCCGGCGGCGTGGCCGCCCATGCCGTCGCACACGCAAAAGAGCGGCGATTGCACCAGATAGGAGTCTTCGTTATGCGGGCGCACGTAGCCAACATCGGAGCGGGCGCCCCACATGAGCTGCGTGGTCGTGCCGGCGTCGTAGGTCGAATCGGTCTCGATGCGCTCGTCGGTCAGCGGCTCAAAACTCATGGTCGAGCCGGGGTCCTTAAGTTTGGCCTCCACGGCGGCAACGTCAATCTCGGCCGTATCGCCGGGCGAGACGGTGTCGGCATCGTTGCTCGGGTCGTCGACGTTGGGCGTGGCGGGCTCTTCGGCTGTACGGTCGACAGGCTCGTCGTCTTGCGGGGCGACGGCTGCAGACTCGGGCGTCGCGAAGTGCGCGGGCGCGGGCGTGCTGTGGGGCTGGGAGACATCCTCCGTCGTTGCTGCGGGCACGTCTTTGGCCACAGGCTGCATGGCTTCGGGCGCCGATGCGTCCGCGGGGGAGGGTGCCGCCGCGGGTTCCGGTGCAGATGCGGGCTCGGGCGCTGCGGCGGGTGCCGGCGCTACGGGAAACACCGGTGCCGCGGGCTCGGGAGCCGCAAATACCGCGGAGCTCTCGGTAATCGCCGTGGCGACGGGTTCGGCAAAGTGAGCCGGCGCGGGCATGTCTTGCGGGACCGCGGGCTGCTCGGCAGCGGCGTGCACGCCGATGGGGGCGGTGCCGCCGTCAGCGTTGTCCTCGGCATCCTCGTCGTCGGTCAGCGTCGGATATTCTTGCGTTACATGCGAAAGAGGCAGGGAGAACACGGTGTCCTCGGGCTCCACAGGCGCAGGGCCCGTCGGGGCGGCATGAGCCGGCGCGGCCGCGGGGGCGGCCGACGTCTCTGGCATGGTTGCGGACTTGTTCTCCTCGTCGATCATCGACGGTTCACCTTCATGACCACGTCGCCAATCTGGACTTCGTCGCCCTCGCGCAGCGTTGCGGGCTCCACCAGCTGGCGGCCGTTGACGAGCGTGCCGTTAAGCGAGTTGAGGTCCTCGATAATAAGTGCCGGGCCCTGCAGCGAAAAACGCGCATGCGAGGCCGAGACAAACGGTTCGTTAATGCAGATGTCCGACGACGGCGAACGGCCGACGATGACGGGGCCGAGCATATCCACGTGGATGCCGCGGATGCCGCGCGGGCCCTTGTCCACATCGATCGTCCAGATGGCCGAGTCGCGGCGTTGACCGCGGACGAGCCCCACGCCGGTCTTCATGACGGCAAACAGGAAGATATAGAGCAGGACGACCAGGACGATGCGGCCTGCAAACAGGACGATATCGATGTTCATAAGCGACTATCCCCTAAATTCGAACGTGCTCAGGCCAAACGTCAGCAGGTCGCCGTTGCGCAGCGGGCAGCGCGTGATGCGGCGGTTGTTGACGAGCGTGCCGTTGGTGGAGTTGAGGTCCTCGATCGACCAGTCCGAGCCGGTAAAGGTGAGCTGGGCATGACGGCGCGACACGTTGGGGTCGCGCAGGGCGATGTCGGAAACCGAGCGCTCGCGACCGATGGTCACCTGTGCGGAGGTGATGGCGTGGCTCTCGCCGCTCACGACGTCGACGAGCTGGGCGAGCGGACGCTGCGGGGCGCGAGAGCTTGCCATGTTGGAGGCGATGCTGGCTGCGGCGCCAAGGCCAGCGGCGGCGCCGGTGGCGGCGGCTCCGCCCATGCCGGCAAGCGCATCGCGCGAGACGGTTTGGGGCACGGGAATGGGTGCGGCGGCGGGATCGGGCATATTGGGCGCAAAGGGGTCGGCCACGGCAAGCGGGTCGGGAGTGGCAGCACGAGGTGCCGGCTGCTGCTGCGGCATGGCAGCGGGGTGCTGCTGCGGGGCGGCAAACTGCTGCTGGCCGGCGCGCGGGGCGCTGGCGGCACGGCTCGCGGCCGAGTTGTTCTGGCCCAGGCCGTTTTGGTAGGCGCGCTCTTCCTCGTACAGGCGACCGAGCGTAGGGGCATCGACGTTCTCGGCAAAGACCGAGAACTTGCCGCCGCGCAGCTGCGGGTCGATCATAAAGCGAACGAGCGGCTCGCCGACAAAGACGTAGCGGCGCTTTTCGGCCTGCGCTTTCACAAACTCGCGGACCTCGCGCGAAAGCTCGGGATAGAACGGGGCGAGCATGGGATCGTCGTCGGCGGCAATCAAGATGGTATAGAGCGCCGGCGCGGTGTTGACGCCGTTGATCACCAGAGTCTGATCCTCCATGTCGCGAGCGGCCTGCTTGGCAAGCTTCTTAAAGGAGAACGGGGCACGGGTGGCACCGAAGATGCCGGCCACGTGGTCCTCGAAGATGTTCAGGAAGTTCACGAAAGATCACTCTCCGTATAGGTTCTTTGGTATCCGAGCAAATAAAGGCATATCCCGACGATTATAGAGGATAGGATTCCCGTAACCGCCGCCTTGGCGACGACCGGGCCCGCAAGGCTGGCAATTTCCATATGGTGTGCAAGACAAAACGATACGGCCGAGCCGATGCCGGCGACGGCAATTGCGACGATGGCGGCAAGGTTCGATCCCTGCTCGGCGCGCTTGGCATGAGCATTGAGCAGCAGCGATGTTGCCGCGGCTATTGCTGCAACCAGCACGATTGCAGCGAGAAGGAGCGCGTCTCCCAGCGCTGCGACGACATTGCTAAGCCCCAGTGTGCCTCCCGCAGAGAGAGCCGCTGCGGCAAGGCGGGCAAAGAGTGCGCCCATGCCCGTGGCCGCCGCTGCGCTTGCCGGGCCGAGCCAAAACGCCGCGATGCTCGTGGCGGCTCCGGCGGCAAGGAGGGCGTCGCCGGTTAGGCAACCCAGCGCAAGCGCGCAGGTGAGCGTCGCGCTCGCAGCCGCCTCGGTGCGTCCCCAAGCAATCCACCAACCGGACATGGCAGCGGCAAAAATGACCGCGACCGGCAGCATCGACAGGATGCCCTGCGCCTGCATGGTGGCGTTGGCCATGAGCACCAAAAAGCCCACGGCCGAGATGGCCGAGCCAATCTGCGGGGCCAAGCCTGCCGCCGCGCCAATGGCGACGGCCGCCACGACCAGCCCGGGAAGCGTCGCGACGCCGGCTGTCTGCATAAGCAAAAAGCTAAAGGCTCCGCATGAGAGCGCTGAGATGCCGCGCATGGTGTAGTTGCGCGCGTGGCTCCAGCGCGAGCCCGCCCAACCAAGCGCGGGGTCGATCTCGACGGTGTCATCTTCGTAGGGTAGCGACTCCATATCGTCTGCCGCGCACTCGTCATTCGAAAGCTCGCCTACCATCTGCTCCAAGCTGCGACGGCCTTCGCGCACGCTCCCCAAGCCGGCAAGGAGCTGGTCGCAAAATGCCTCGATGCTGTTGGGGCGGTCCTGCGGCATGGGGGAGAGCGCGCTCATGAGCGCGGCCTCGGCTCCCGGGGGGAAGTGTGGTATCAGCTCGCTGGGATAGGTGGCGCCGCCGATGATGCGGTCGAGCGAGTCGGCGGGCGTGGCCGCCATAAAGGGGGCGCTGCCGCACAGGCCCTCGTAGATCACGCAGGCAAGGGCAAAGACATCGGCGCGCTCGTCGACCGTGCCGGTCTCGATATCGAGCTGCTCGGGCGGCATGTAGCCGATGGTGCCGCCGCGCGAGCCGCCAAAGCCACCGGCGGACGACAGTCGCGCCATGCCAAAGTCGGTGAGCTTTACATTGCCCGAGTGGTCGATGAGCACGTTGGCGGGCTTAATGTCCAGGTGGAGTACGCCATTGCTATGGGCGAAGGTGAGCGCCTGGCCCAGGGCATCGGCAATGGCCGCGGCCTCGTCAAAGGTAAGTGAGTGGCCGTCCACGCGGTGCAAAAACTCGGCCAGCGACATGCCATCGACATATTCCATAACCAGGTAGGCATAGGCTGTGTCGTGCGTAAAGTCGATGACCTGCACGATATTGGGATGTTGAAGCATGGCGGCGGTGTGCGCCTCGCGCAGGACATCCATGATGTCGCTGGCGGGCATGCCGGCACCGTTGATAAGGGGGATGCGCTTAATGGCGACGCGGCGGCGCAGGTGCGTGTCGCGGCAGATCTCGATGGAGCCAAAACCGCCGGTCGCAAGTGTCTCGAGCGGCTGGTACCGCTTGAGCAGCTCGCGAGAGCTAGTGCCCTCCAAGGGAACGTCCGGCGAGAACCGGGCGGTATGTTGCGAGAAAAGCGGCATGGCCAACCCTCGTGCGTTTAAAGTTCGTTTGCGAGTGGCGGGCGCGGAGCCGAGCCGTTCGCGGTGGCATAGATGCTGCTAGTGTAGCACGCTCGGGTGCATGGGGAGGATAGCGGGATGCGAGGCTGTCTGTCTGGTTTGGTCTTAGCGCTTCTTCTTGTTCTTCTTCTGCTTGCGCTGCTTGCCTTTGGTCTCCTGGGGCTTGTCGTCCTGCTTGGCCTCGGCGGCGGCCTTCTCGGCCTTCATCTTCTTGCGTTTGGTCTCGATGCGGAGTTTTTTGTTGATGCGCGCCTTGAGGAAGGGGCCAAACTGCTCGGCATCGCCGCGAACAAAGGTGTCCTTGGGGATCGTCACGCCCTGGTCGGCGAACATGGCCACAAAGATGCGCTCGCCGTCGAGTACGTGGTCGAGCTTCTCAAACGGGAAAAACTGCGACTTGCCGCTCTTGCCCCAGACCATCAGGCCGTCCTCGTTGGCGGCGACGCGGCGGTAGCGGCCGCCCATGGACTCGTCGGCCTCGACGGCATCGATAAAGTCGCGGGCGAGCGTGTGGTGGAGGTTCTTGCTCCACCAGGCCAAAAAGGCGCCGAACACGATCAGCACGACGCCGAACTTGATCCAGCTGCCGCCGGCCACCAGCATGCCGATGCCGATGAGCACGGCAATCGCGGCGGCGACGTACAGGGAGCCACGGCGCCTGGGCGAGGCGACCAGGCGGGCGAAGTCGGTGACGAGATCGTTTTCGTACTGATACTCGTTGAGGTACAGAATGCCGTCATCGGCCGCGGCCTGCGCCTCGAGCGCGACCTCGACCTGGTCGGCTGCTTCGGAGGGAATGAGGTTGCTCTCTGCGTCTGCCATGCTCTTTGGACTCCTATCGCGGCGGGCTCGC